>NZ_AHMP02000003.1:0-290000 GCF_000243735.2 Leptospira kmetyi serovar Malaysia str. Bejo-Iso9
CGGTTTTTGTCGTGGCTCCGAAGAGCCTTTGATTCTCCTTAAAAAGGAGGTGATCCAGCCGCACCTTCCGATACGGCTACCTTGTTACGACTTCACCCCCTTCACGAGTTTCACCTTAGTAGTCTGCTTCCTTACGGTTGGGCCAACCGTAAGGAAGCAGACTGCTAAGGTGAAACTCGTNAAGGGGGTGAAGTCGTAACAAGGTAGCCGTATCGGAAGGTGCGGCTGGATCACCTCCTTTTTAAGGAGAATCAAAGGCTCTTCGGAGCCACGACAAAAACCGGATCCTTTCGCAAGGGAGGATCCGGGGTGTTAGGTCACGCTACTTTTTCTGTTGTCAATATCTAACAAAAAGCTCGGCAAACAAGCCGGGCTTTTTTCGTTTCAAGACCAAGACGCGATCCGCGTTCGATCCATTCTGAATTTAAAAATGAGTTTCCGGAATGTAGCCGAGGTTGGAGAAGAAAGCGCAGGAATTCCAAAGTAGAAAAGAAAGAACGAAGGCAGGAATTTAAAATTTCCCGCCTTCAGTGTTACGAAAATTTTAATTCGGAATAAAGATCGCCTTATCCGGGTTTGGTGAATCATAACCGGGTTGCAGACAAGTGGTTTGCGCATAACCCGTAGTAAACCCGTAACCGTCCAGACTGATATAATAACTTCTCGTGGTAAGCCCGGATTCTCCCGGATAAGTGCAACGTCCGGTTCGAAGCATGTTCGCATTTGCCGGCGGATTGAGAGACTCGCAACCGTTTGCAACGTTCGGAGTTGGATTCGAACCCAAGAAATCATAACATCTTCGAAAAGAATTCGCTTCGTTGGACGTAGAAGTAGGAACGATGGCGCCGTCCGAGATATTGGTTTTAAAATTCGCGACAAGACCTCCCGCGTGTTTTACTTCGAGAATATAATTTCCCGCGGCTAAAGTGGCCTTATCGAACTCGGATGTTTGAGACGCTCCGGTTGCAAGCGCGGTCGCCGCCGAAGTCGGAGAAGAATAATAATACAAATCCAAATTGCTTCCCGCATAACCGAAGACGTTTGCGACATGAGGAGTATTGGTCGTCGCGGTAAACGAATAGAACGTGCTTACGTCGACCGAAGAAACTCTTCCCGTAAGAGAATTCGGTTGATTGAGCGCGATACTCTGAAGCGGTCTATAACGAATCGTTTTGGAAAGAACGGAACTGCCGGATCTTTGAATCACGATCGGAAGAGTGGAATTCACCGTAACGTTCGGAACGGTAGGCATCGTAAACGAAAGAGCGGTTGCGCTCGTCAGATTGATTCCCGTGGCGGAGGTTCCACCGATGGTAATCGAATATTCGGAAGCGATTCCCGGAAAACTGCCGCCCGTAAGATTCGTCGTGCTACCGGGAAAACCGCGATCCGGATAAATATCGGCGACGGTTTCTGCGTTGATCACATTGTATAAAAGCAAGAACGTTAGGGTATCGTCGTCCGAACCCCCTTTTTTACAATTCGCGAAGGAAAACAAAATCAGCATCGTGGAAACGAATGCAATCAGACTTTTCATTTTAAACGGCTCCTAAGTGACCTCGAAAAAAGAATAAGGATCACGAGCTAAGAGTAGAATAGAATCCGTATAAAAACAACGTCGGGAACTACGTAGTTCCGGATCGTATGTGCGTAGTTTTACGGAGAATGGAGATCCGATTTTTTTTCGTTTTCCAAGCGGTTACGAGTCGTACCAAGCCGCCCTTATCAGTCGCTTCTCATTTTGAAAACCGCGTTGTTGCAGGAGAAACTCACCTTCTTAGGAATCAGACAAAGATCCAAATTCTTATGATTGCTCCGATACGCGTTCAATAAGAATTGTTTCGTGTGTTCCACCGCGTGCAAACCGGCCCATTCGTGAAAATTTAAGTTGGGATTGTTGTCGATCTCTCCGCCGCCCCGTAAGGATTTTTCCGAATCCTTGTTCAGACAAATATGAGTCGCGTACGGTTGATAGAGTTTCATTTCGTTTTGGGAAAGATTCAAACATTCGATCGCTTCTTCTTCGTGATGAACAACGGGAGAAAGATCGTAATAGCCCGTTTGAATCTGAGGCATGGAAAGAAGTTGCCAAGGTTCTTCGATCGGAGCGATTTTGATTTGGTTCGGATGATTTTCGACCCAGTTGCTGTGCGAATAAAAATCCTGGATGATATGCGTCGCGTGACCTATCTGTTTCATCGAATCGGAGAAGAAAATCGCTTTTTCGGATTTCGATTTAAGATCTCTGAGTTCGATTCCACATCCGAAGATATTGTTGTTATCGCAGTGAAACGATTCCGCGTTCATCAACTCCGAATCGGAATGAAGATTTCCTTGAACGATCCACTCCTGACAATCGGCTCGAATTTCGTAACCGGTTTCTTCGGTGAATTCGCGGAAGGATTCTTTTAAGATTCTTATATGATTGAAGGATCCGGCGGGACCAAAGGCTTCCAAAGGAGAAAACGAGGGCCAAAAATCGAAAACGATCAAAAGAATAGGGACGGAAACGATAGATTTTAAAAGTCGATTCATTTAAAAGTAAGTAACTGCTTACATACATTTAGACCTCTGGATTTTCAAAAGTTCGATTTTTTTGAAAAGGTGGGGCGGAGAAAAAATCGAAAAAAACGGGCCGGATTCAAACTGAAATTCGAATTCAATGGAGAATAACGTGGCCAAGAACTCGACAAGCGGCCAAGGAGAATGAAACGTTACGATCGCTGCAAAAGCGGCGCGCTTTGAGATCGTAACGTCCTTCGGGAACGCGCGTCGCTCCGAATTCGAAACGTTTATTTTTGAATTTGAGAACCTAAAAATTCGGTGAGATCGATCAGGCCCTTGATGAACTTGAGATTGTATCGGCTTTCATACAACAAAAAGATGCTCGCCATAAAAAGAAAAACCCCGCCCAAAAGCGCGGTCAAAGTCGCGATCCAGGAATAATCCTGATACAAAGCCTTGGAAAAAGCAAAACCCAAACTGGATAGAACGAAAAGGGAAGTGGCCGTATAAAGAAAGGCCATGGATCTTTGGATCAGAATTGCTCGGATTCTTTGGATCTGAAGTTGTTTTTCAAGACTTTCCATTCTTTCCGAAGGAAACGGAAGTTTGCCCGCGAGAACTCCTTCCACTTCCGCTTTGAGAAGATTGACGCGATCGAAAATTCTCCCCAGACGATTGGCCGTGGAAAAAATCAAACTCGCACAGGCCGTGATCATCACGGCGGGAGTGATCATTCCGGTTAGGATTCCTGGATTGGAAAGCGATTCTAAAAACACGAACTCAGGTTTGTTCGGACCCCGATTTTGTCCATTGATTTTGATTCCGTGTAATTCGAGTTAGGCGTTCGTGCTGGTTCGTAACTTCGAATATGTCTTCCTTCCAAAAAAGGAAAAAATGAGAATCGAATTATAGTTTGGACACCATCGGAAATCCTTCGTTTTGAGGGTTATTTTTCAAAAATCGACCTAGATTCGTTCGAAAAAAACTTGATACTCTGGGGGTATTCTAAAAATAAACATGTAAGCATTCGCTTACTATATAAAACCCGATACGTTCCTTTCGAGTTACGCCTGAAAGAAAAACAAAAACGCCGTATTCGGGGGAAATGGTTTATTTCGAACAGAACGGGGTGATTTTTGTTTTCTCTCTTTATACAAAAATTAAACAATTTTAATTCTTCCATATCCAAATCCAAGTTTCGGTTTGTATTCGTATTTCTCGTACCGGCCTTGATTCTTTTCGCCGATCTGGGACTTCGCTGGAAAATTCTCAGCCAAATGGAAAGCCTTCAATGGGCTTATTATCTTTTGTCGTTTTTATATTCTTCCCTGATCTACGCCTTGCTTTTGTTTTCCTTGTTTCTTTTGTTTTCCGTTTCGAGGATCCGATCGTATTGGACCGTTTTGGGTTTTGCGGCTTTTGCATATTCGATTTGTGTAATAGGTTCTTACGGATATTTTTTATACGCGGGAATCATGCCGAATTTTTTCGTGTTCTCTTATATCTTTCAGGAACCCTTCAACAGCTGGACGATCTTTAAGGGCGGTCTTACCGTTTGGAGTTTGATCGGATTTTTCTTTTTGTTCATTCTGCTTTTCTTAAGTCTCCGAATCGCGTCGTCGAACTTCAGACCGGCGCGTTTTCAAAGAAGTATTCTTGCGGTTTTGATTCTCGGGTTTTTGGCTCTCACAGCGTTCTTTCACAACAACACGCGCTTCAACGATCAGATCTACGTAGCCGATACGAATTCGATTTCGTTTATCAATCGCAACATTTATAATCTTCTCACCGGAGATCGTCTCGGTTCTGCGGGTTTGCAATCCAGAAACAAACCGATCCTAAAAGAAAGTCCGAATCCGTTTCGAAAAAACATCCTGATCGTTCTGAGCGAAAGTCTTCGCAGAAAGAGCATGGCTCTTTACGGTTACAACAAGGAGACGACTCCGTTCTTAAACCGTTGGACAAAAAATCCTCAAGACGGATCGGTTGTGGTTTTTCAAAACGCGTTTTCGAATTCGAGTTCCACTTTGATTTCGGTTCCGAGTTTGTTGTCCGGGGTTTCTCCGATTCAACCGGTTTCGATGACTCACAGTTCTCCTTTGTTTTGGGAATATGGAAAGGCGGCCGGTCTTTCGACGTTTTACATTTCGAGTCATAGTTTTCGTTGGAATAATTTTTCCGGTTTTTTTAAAAACGCGGGAATCGATTTTTTGTGGAATAAGGAGATCAGCGGTCTCGGAGTTTTCAACGATATCGGGATCGACGATCGTAAGACGGTAGCCGAGTTTAAAAACCGCGTAAAACTTCTCAAAGGGAAAGGGGAGAATTTTGCGGGCGTTCTTCATCTCAACACCAATCACTTTCCGTATATCATTCCCGAAGAATCCGTTTACTTTCCGATCGGAAAGGATACGTACGCGCCTTACGACAATTCGGTCCGTTATCTCGACGGTCTTTTGGAAGAAGTATTCAACTTTTTGAATGAAGAAAAATTATCCGAGGACACTCTCGTAATCTTCACCTCCGATCACGGAGAAGCACTTTTCGAACACGACTACATCGGTCATATCGAAAGCAATCATATCGAAACCGTCGCGATTCCTATGTTGTTCTTTTTGCCTAATTCCTTAAAGGATCGTAAGTTCGAAGATCGTCTTAGAAAGAACGCGGATCGAAACGTTTCTAACACCGATCTCATTCCCACCATCGCGGATATTCTGGGAGTTTCGACTCAATCGGAGGTGAAAGGATATTTATCCCAACTGGAAGGCAGATCCCTTCTTTCCAATCTTGCGAACGACAGAAGAATTTTTATCGCGAACAACAACGAGACTTCCTTGTATCGGGTCGGGATGAGTTATATCAAAGGGAATCTTCATTATATGCTTCGTCTGAATTCCTTTCCGCCGGACGAAGAAGCGTATGATATCCAAGCCGATCCGATCGAAAAAAAGAATCTTTGGCCCACGATGAACCTGGAACAGAAAAAAGAAATCCGCAAGGAATTGGACGCTTGCGGTCTTTGTCAGGATCTGTATTCCGCATCGGGAATCAAACTGTAAGTCTTTCGAAAAAAGTTCCTTGAAGTTCGATCCCCGCGTTCGATAGATCCGCGTTCCGTTCGTTGTGTTGTATGTCGTATCGTTTTTGAATCTTTCTTCTTAAATCGTAACGATTACTTCTTTGAATCGATTTCCTTTTGTAGCTCCGCGTCGGAAGGAAACACGATATTCTTATTGAGCAGTTCGTAACTTAGATTGAGATACGCCTTCGCTTTTTTACTCATATCGTCGCATACGACGGGATCCTTTTCACAGAAATTATTCTTTTGACGAGGAGGTTGTATGTTATACGAAAGATCCTCTTTTCCGTCGAAAAATCTCAGATAAAAATGATCGTTTTCGATCCAGCCGAAAAGGTTTCCGTACGCGAAATACGCGGTTTGTGTTCTGCCCGGGGCGAGAAGATTTCTTCCCATCGACGAGAATACCGCTTTTTTGCCCACGAGTCCGAGTATGGTGGGAATCACGTCCAGCTGAGACGCGATGGTTTCGTCTAACGCAGGTGCGACTCTTCCCGGAGCGTAGATCAAAAACGGAACGTTTCTGTCCTCGTAGTAATCCAGATATCGATGGTGCGTGTGATCGGCCACGAACACGAAGATCGTATTCTTAAAATAACCGGACTTTTCGGCCTGTGCGATAAAGTTGTGAACGGCCCAATCCGCGTAGTTATAGACGTTTAGAAAATCGTAGTCTCTCGTGGAAGGATCGAAGATCCGGAATTTTTCGGAAGGAGTTCTATACGGATAGTGTGTGGTTAGAGTGAGCGCCAAACCGAGAATCGGTTTTTTGGAAGATGAGATTCTTTCATGCAATAATTGTAATACGTCCGCGTCGTCGTAACCCCAGGCCCCGAGTTTGAATCTTCCGAGTTTTGCGATTTCCTTTTCGCCGAGAACGGTGTCAAAACCCCAGTGCGGCATCAACGTGCTTTTGTTGTCGAAGCTCAGATCCCCGCCTGTGACGAAAAAAGTATCGTAGCCCATTCTTTTAAAAATATTTCCGATCCCCGAAAAGTTTCCGAGAACCTGATGCGTTCTCACCACCGTTAAACCGGGGCGATCCGGAATTCCGGTAAGAATGGACATCATTCCGTTGGTCGTTCTTCCTCCCGAAGCGATGAATCGATTGTAGAATCTTCCCTTTTTCAAAAGTTGATTGAAGTAAGGAGTGACTTCCTTCCCTTCCACAAGACCGTTCGAAATCGGCCGGATGAATTTGCCCGTCCAGTTTTCGAGCATGATCAAAACGACGTTAGGCGGCGTTCCCGCGTTGGTTTCCTTTTGAACTCTTAGGATCGGATATTTGTCGCTGATGAATTCCGCGCCTGGATAAGAAATTTCCTTTCGAACGATCGAAACTGCTTCGTCGGTTTCGAGTTTTAGGAATTTAGGAATGGATTGGCTTTTTAAATCCATGATGGAAGTGAAGACGCCGTTTAACGCGATATTATTTACGAAGTTGTTTCCCGATACGATCGCGTTAGTCGCTCTTATCGGAGATTCTTGGATTCCTCCGCGGACCGCGACGATCGTCACGATCAAAACGATCGAGATTTGAATCGCGGTCGACTTCCAGGATTCTTTCTTGTATTGATACGGATTGTATTTGAGGAAGAGCCATGTGGAAACCGGAAGAAACACCAATAGAAAAACGATTCCTATGAGAAACGTGACCGTGTTTTGTTCCAAGGCGGAACGGAGAATCACACCCAAGTCCTTTCCGATAAAAACGAAACCCTCGTAACCGATATGTTTGTTCGCGTTTTCAAAGTAGATGATGTCCGCGATCAAGTGCGCTATCATCCAAACTCCCAAAAGAATCGGAGTGTATCCCCAGAAAAAACGATACGCTTTGAATCGATTGAAGTAAGGCAAAACGGATAAGAATGCGAACAAGCCCAACGTCATTCCGATCACGACGAGATCGAATCGAAAACCCAAAAGAAACGCGAGAGCGACTTCTTCCACGGGAACTTCCCGAAGACGATACGAATAGACCGATAAAAAAGCGATCTTGTATAACAAGAGGATGAGAGCGAAGTAGAGAACATAACCTAAGATAAGTTTTAAGTGTGTGGGTATACGTTGAAACATTCTGACTCTTTGTGTTGGTATGAATTGGAAATTCCGAATCGGATTCTCAAATCTATAGTAGGCTAAAAGAGGAGCAGAGGCTCAAGTCAAAAATGCCCGAAATTCAAAGACTGCCTCGGATTCGAAATTACAAAATCGGAACGAATTCGATACGGATTCTTTTGCGGAAAAAGGTCTGAAAATTCGTTTCGAAGTCGTTTTGATTTGTTCGTGAATCGTTTGGTTTATAAATTTATTTCCTAAAAAAATTTTAAAATCCGGAAAAATCGAAATAAAAACCGTATTAGAACCTTGACAGATTTCGTCTTTTTTACCATAATGAGTGAGTAATCACTCACCGAAAGGTTTATCATGGAAGAAATGAAGGACAATATCGAAGTCGATCCGCAGTGGCCGGAAGGTCAAAAAAAGATATTTTTGGCCGCGATAGACATATTCGCGCAAAAGGGTTTTTCCGCGGCTACGACGATGGAAATCGCCAAAAAGGCCGGCGTCGCCGAAGGGCTGATTTTCAAACATTTCAAAAGCAAGAAGGAACTTCTTCTTCGTTTGGCGCTTCCGATTATGGAAGGTTTTATCGCACCGATCACTTTGAGACGACTTCAGGCAGTTTTCTCAAAGGAATTCTCCTCCTTGGAAGAATTTTTGACCGCGGTTTTCGAAGAGAGAATCGCGTTCGTCACTAAGAACAGAAATCTTCTTCGAATCATTCTACAAGAGGCCTTTGTCAATTCCGACATACAAGCGATGCTCGAAAGAGTGTTTAAAATGAACCTCGCGCCTTTGATTCTGCAACGGCTTAAAAAATTTCAGGAACAGGGATTGATCTCGGAGATGCCCACATCAAGCGCGTTTCGATTGGTCGCAACGAATCTCGCGGGTTATATGATGATCACGGAAATTTTTTATCAACCGAAGGTTGAGGACGGCTGGGACAGGGAAGCGGAGATGAGAAGAACGATCGAATTTATCGCGAAAGGATTATCGCCTAACAAGAAAGAGGCGGCTCCTTCCAAACCCGCACCCAAAAAAAAGGCGCCGATCCGTAAAACAAAACCCGCAAAACCACAAGCAAAACCTAAGAAGAAAAAAAAGAAATCTTAGAATCGAAAGCGATTCTTATCAGGAGTTTGTATGAATGTTGTCATTGATAAAATCAAAACTTTGATCGCGGTTTATCGATCGCTTCGATTTCCGTTTCGGATTTTGATTCCGGCGATTCCGGTCGTCTTGTTGATCGTATTGTTTTCGACTCGAGGTAAAAAACAAACCGAAGACGTCGCGGTCCTCGGACCGATCGTCGAAAAGGCTTACGGACTCGGAACCGTTCATTCTTTGGATACGTTTCGATTCCGAGTCGGAGTCCCGACCAAAATTACGAAGGTGTTCGTGTTGGAAGGGGACGAGGTTTTTGCCGGTCAGTCCCTTCTTCAACTCGAAGGGATGACAGTGGTTCGATCTCCGATTCACGGAATCGTTTCCGACGTGGGTTATCACGAAGGAGAGGTTGCGTTTCAGAATATTCTCGCCATAGAAGTGTTAGGCGTAGGTTCCAAATATTTGATCGTAGCATTGGACGAACAGATTCTTCTTTCGATCCGAAAAGGACAAAAGGCTTTGATTCGATTTGAAGGGAAGCCGAACGAGGTGGTCCAAGGTAAGGTTCAAGGAACGTTCTCGCATGGCGGACAATTCTACGCGAGAATCGAAGCGGCCAGTTTTCCGGAAGGTGTTCTTCCCGGTATGACCGCGGACGTAGCGATCGAGGTCGGCAAAAGAGACAGCGCGATTTTGGTTCCGAGAAAATACGAAAAGAAACAGAAAATTCTAATATTCAGAAACGGTAAATCGGTCGCGGTTCCGTTCGTTCCGGGGTTGAAATCCGAACAGTTTATCGAGGTTAAGGAAGGCGATATTCAAGCCGGAGATAAACTCGCAGAGGTTCCGTAATGTTATTCATCGCGGTCAGACAGATGCTCGTGCGGGGCAAACAAACGATCACCACACTTTCGGGAATCGTTTTGGGAACCGCGGCGTTTATCATCATCTCCGGAGTTCTTCTCGGATTCAGGGGTTATCTCATCGATCAGTTGATCAACGCCGATTGTCACGTTCGAATCAGCCCGAGACAGGAAATCATTCTTCCCAATTCCATGGACGATCTGTTTCCGGACGAGAATGTGTTCTGGCTTTCACCTCCTTCGGGCAAACGCGGTTCCACTCATTTGAACAACGCAAGTCTTTGGTATGAAAGATTGGAACAGGACAAGGAGGTTCAGGCGTATTCTCCGCAAGTCAGCGGAAGAATTTTCCTTTTTTCGGGAGCGAATCAGGAAGCGGGAAAGATCATAGGAATCATTCCTTCGAAACAGATTTTGATCACCCCTCTTGCGGATTATATCACGGAAGGAAGCGTCGAATCTCTTTCCGCAGGAAATAGAATCATACTCGGAGACGGTCTCGCCAAACTTCTCGGACTCGGTTTGGACAAAACGGTTTGGGTGACTTCGGGACTTCAGGAGAAAACTCCGTTTCGAATTTCTGGGATCTTTCGTTCCGGGAACAAGGCGCTCGACGATAGCGTCGCCTACGGGTTGTTATCCGAAATTCAGCTGTTGACCGCACAATCGGGTATGATCACCGATATCGCCGTACGACTCAAGGACGTAAACCGTTCCTTGGCGAAAGCGGAGGAATGGAGAGGTCTCGGCGACGAGAAGGTTTTGAGTTGGCAGGAGGCGAACTCGAGTTTTTTCGCGATCTTTAAACTCCAGGACGCGATCCGGTATTCGATGACGGCCGCCATTCTTACGGTTGCCGGATTTGGAATATACAATATTTTGAATGTAATTATCAATCAGAAAAAAAGGGAGATCGCGATTCTCCGTTCCATTGGTTACAGGCCGAACGAGGTTTTGATGATCTTTTTGCTCCAGGGTTTGATATTAGGAATCTCCGGAGGTTTGATCGGACTTCTCATAGGTTTTTTGATCTGTTTAAGAATCGAATCTCTTCCGTTTACCAATCCTCTTTTTTCGGCCGGAGCGGGAACGATGGTGATTTCCTTCGCGCCCACCATTTACTTACAGGCGTTCCTCCAATCCATGGTCGCCACTTTGATCGCGAGTTGGATTCCCGCAAGATCGGCGGGAAAACTTTCTCCGATCGAAATCATACGAGGAGAATAGGATGCCGATGCAAATCGCAAATCATATCGGAATCTCCGTAAACAATCTGAGAAAGACGTTCGGAAATTCCGAGATCATCAAGGGAGTCAGTCTCGAGATCGAAGACGGGGACTACGTTTCCTTAACGGGAAAGTCGGGTTCCGGTAAAAGTACTCTTCTTTATATGATCAGTTCTTTGGATCCGCCGACTTCGGGAACGATCGAAATCGGGGGAAAGAATATTTATAAGATGGACGAAGAGGAAATCCACGAGTTCAGAAACAAAAGAATGGGTTTTATCTTTCAATTTCATTATTTGTTGCCCGAGTTCACCGCCCTGGAAAACGTGTTGATGCCGGCAAGAAAGGCCGGACTTTTGAAGGAATGCCAAAGTTACGCGGAACATCTTTTGGAGGAATTCGATCTTCGGGATAGAATGGATTATCGGATCAATCGTCTTTCGGGCGGTCAGGCGCAGCGCGTTGCGATCGCTCGGGCGCTCGTGATGAATCCGAAATACATATTCGCTGACGAACCCACCGGAGCATTGGATTCCGCAAACACCAAAGTCGTGATGAACATTCTGGAAAAGGTGAACCGCGAAACCAAAACCACCATTCTCGTGGTCACTCACGACTCCGATTTCGCGTCTAAAACCAAAAGACAGATTCATCTCGTCGACGGAACTGTGGTTCCTTTGAAGGAATTCGAAGCTCAGAAAAAGAAATCGAAAGGTTAAAGGTCGCTTTAATATTCGGAATAAAAAATTTTCAGATAGGCTTTAAAAGTCCCGTCTTCGATTCTACGTTTTATGCAATGGAAGTTTCCAAAGTTTAAATCGGGCCAGACGAGAAGATGGGAATATCTATTGCCCACGGGATCTTCCAAAGAAACCGAACAGATCGCAAAGAAGATTCTCACTGATTCTTATCTTCCCAAAACACAGGTTCCGTTTTTGAAAATTATTCCGGGAAAAATTCTTCTCGAAAACGCGAACTTCAGACAAGCGCTCGAACTTTTGGTAAGAATTCCCTGGGTTCGGGACTTCCGATTGAATCTGGGAATGTTTCCGTTTAAAAAATCCTTTTCCTTCGACGAGTTCGAAACCGCGCTCCGCAAATCCGAAATTCTTCCCGAAGATTGGACTCTTCAGTTCCGTCCGCAGGTGAAAGGACAAACCGATTGGAGCAACGAGGATTTAAACCGACTTTGGGAAACAAGAAACGATTCCTCTTCCAAGACATCGGGGAAGAAGGGAAACAAAATCACGGAACTCAGCGCGCTTCTTGTCGAAGACGAGATCATTCTGAACGTTGGACTCGGCGGAGAACCTCTCAATCAACGAGGAAGTTTTAAACCCCTTTCCAAGTCCGCGCCGATCCGGGAAGACCTTGCAAGATTTCTAATACAAAGAATGCATAAAATACTTCCGAACCCCGACGCGGTTTTTGTTCCGTTTGCCGGAACGGGAACCTTGATTCGGGAATCCGTGGATTCCATATTGGGAATCGGTTTTCCTCATTATTCCAGACAATATCTTTTTCAGGACATGAAGGAATTTCCCGAAACGACTTGGGAGTTTCTCAGAAAAAAAATCCTAAAAGAAACCAAGGACGCTTCGATCGGGATCTGGTGGAACGAACTGAACTCCGAAACTTTTGAATATGCTGAAAATCGAATGAACGTATATCAAGATTTTCTAAAACAAAGCGGCCTTTCGGAATCGATTCGATTTGTACACAACGCGGGGGATTTTTTCGGACTTTCTCCGAAGGAAATTTGGGAATCTTCCGGAAAACCGAAACGGATTTGGATGCCTCTCAATCCGCCTTATGGTCTTCGTTTGGAAACGGGTTCTTCCGCCGGTTTTTATAAAAAGCTCGGGGAAAGATTGAAACATTGGTGGGAACTTCCCTGTGAGATCAGCGGTTTGATCCTTTGTCCGGACGAGGATTCTTGGTCCGTTCTGATCCGCAATTTAGGTATCAAAACCGACACGATCCACGTCACGCACGGTGGTACGGATTTGAGAGTGGTTTATTTTTGAAGCGGAGAATTCGCATCGGCCATTGAGTGAGTCGAAACTTTGTCCGCGCTTTTCGTTTCTTCGAATCGCACTGAAAAAGGTTACACTTCATTCTCCAAAAATTACATTCAAAAAAACGAATTGGATTCGATTCTTTTCGAACGATTCGAAGCCCCGTTTTAACTCTTTGAAAAAATAAAATTCCGATGCAGTAACCTTTTAAAACTCGAGGCGAAGAGAAAATCAAAGACCCGATCCATTGTCGAGTTATAGATCGTGTCCTAACTTATTTTTGGAGAGTGAAGTTTATGTTCGGAGTTTGGGGATCTCAATCGAGTTTGTTTTTGTATGTTCTTGTGGCGGGAACTTTTTTCGTGTTTGCGCTTCCTATGTTTTTAGTTCCTCTGCGTTGGGCCGCGACCTTGGGTTGGGAAATTCCGGGGCAGAATCATCTGTCGATTTATTACGGACGTTGTCTTGCGAGCGTAATGGCCGTTTTGTGTTATATGGGTTTTGTCGCGGCCGGAAATCCTACGGTACAACCCTTTTATTTCAACATACTTCTCGGTTGTTTCGGGTTGATGATCGTCGTTCACGCCTATGGCGGAATCCGAAAAATTCAACCGCTCAGCGAAACGATCGAAACCGGTTTTTGGTTGATCCTTTTTTTTGCGGCTCTTTTGTTTTATCCGGTTTGAGGGAGAATGGAAAACGGCGGATCTTTTCTCTCATTCGTGTCGATCTTTTTTCGAAGGCGATCGTTTGTCGGAACAATCAAAAAAAAATTCTTGATCCATGAATTTGAGATTTCACGAGGAAGTTTGTTTCGCAAGTTCCATTCTTCCTTGAAAAGAAAACCCGTTTCCTGCGCTTCTTATCAAACGAACGTATCACTCGGAATTTGAATATTCGGAAAATATGGTAAACGGCAAAACCCCGGAATCAAAAAGGACCCTGCTCAAAAACGTAAGGATCAAACCGATCCCGAAATACAAACCCATCGGAATCGGAGTTTTTCGGATACTTTTTCCTTTTTCTCGCAAAACGATCGTAAAAAGAACCGCCGGGATATAAGAAGCGTTTAGAAAAAACATCCACCAAGGATGACCCGCGATCATCGCATAAACGGGAGCGAACAAAACGTCTCCGAAGCCGATTCCACCCGGAAAGAAAAAATACAAAACCAAAAACGCGGAGAAAAAACCGCCGAACACGAACAATTCGTTCAGACCCGGAAGTTTTCCGTTTAAAAGATAAACGGAACCCAGGCCGAACAAAAGGATCCAGGGAAGATTCTCATAATCCAAAGAAAAATGAAACGCGTCGGTGATGCAGGAAATCAAAAGATGGCCGCACAAAAAAAGAAAAACAAAACTGAATGCCGGATTTTTCGTTAACGAAAAACAAAACACAAAAACGCAGACGAAGGCGAATTCGATCAGGGGAAACAGAGGATTGATTCTTCCTTTACAGAATTTGCATATACCTTTCGAGATCAAAAAACCGATAACTGGAAGCAATTCCGGATAACGTATCTCCGAGTCGCAATGATCGCAGGAACTCGGATGTGTAAAGATCCGTTTCCATTTTTGAAAAACGGAAAGCGATTTTCTATGTTTGCCGTAGTAGACGTCCAAGATTCGAAAGCCTAGGGTCACGTAAAAACTTCCCAAGGAAGCCGCGCCTAAACTTCCGAAACTTAAGAACAACCAAAAAGGAAAGGATTCAGGCAAGCTCTGCAAGCGCGGAGATTCCCCGTTTCAGATTCTCCCATTCGGACGCGAAGCTGATTCGAATGTAATTTTTGGAATCGGCGAAGATATAACCCGGAACAAGGATCAATTCTTTTTCTTTGATCGCTCTTAGAATAAAGTCGTCGTCCTTTTCCTTGATCTTGATGAAGAAGTAGAACGCGCCTTCGCTTTTCGAAATTTCGTAACGATCCTTTAAGGATTCGTAGACGAAATCCCGCTTCTCCTTATAATCCGCGATGTAAGAACTCATGTCCGTTTTCAGAGCTTCCAATCCCATCCACTGAGTTACGGAAGGAGCGCAGACCAACGTGTATTGTTGCAAAGTAGTCAACGCTTTTGTAATGGGTTCGGGAGCCAAAATCGAAGACAAACGAAGTCCGGTCATACTGTATGTTTTGGAAAAACCCGAAAGTGTGATCGCCTTATCGTAGAACGATCCAGCCGAAATGAATTTCTTATCGTAGTCGAAGAGTTCGTAGATTTCGTCGGAGATCAGATACGCTCCCGTTTTTTCCGCGAGATCGGCTAACGCTTCGAGTTGTTTTCTGGAAAGAATTTTCCCCGTAGGATTGGAAGGGGAAGAATAGATGATGATCTTGAGTTTTTTGTTCGAGAATTCTTTCAGATCCTCCGGTTCGAAAGACTCGTGAACCGAATTCATCTTTCCTCCGTAAATTTTGATGTAGGCCGGATACATCAGGAAGTGCGGAGTTACGACCAAACATTCGTCGCCTTCGTTTAACAACGCGTTAAAAAGAAGTAAGAATGCGGAGCTGATTCCGGACGTGACGAGAATTCTTTCCGGGGTCGCATAGGAAATTCCGTTTACGTTTTTATATTTCTCGGCCAGCGCGCTTCGAAGCTCGGGAATTCCTCCCGTAAGAGTGTAAGCGGTTTTACCGTCCTTCAATGCTTTACAACCGGCCTCGATGATATTGGGAGGACAAGGAAAATGAGGTTGTCCGATGGAAAGATTGATCGGGTTTTTCAACGTGCCTGCAAGTTCGAAGGCTTTGCGGATGGCGGAAGTATCCAGGCCTTGGATACGATTGGCTAAAACATATTCTAACGTACTCTGACTCATACTTATTCCTTTTTGAAATTCTGATGCTGGAGAACCACTGCAAAACTTCTTTCTAAAAAGAATCTTTTCGAAAAGTTAATTTGAGTGTCAAACCATTCAAATTACAGTTTGGCAGAATTGAGGTTGCCAGAGGATTCTAGGGGAGAAAGGTTGAGTCATGGAAACCGTAAAAATCGCCGGTCTAAATGTTCCAGTTTCTAAATCTGGAATCAACACAGGAAGTCTCGGGTCCGATCTCGTCGAGACCGATTCGACAGTTCGCAATTTATCCAACATTCTTTATCCTTTGCTCGAAGGAAAACCCGTGCTTCTCGTCGGAGACGCCGGTGTCGGTAAAAACGCTCTCATCTATTACATCAATCATAAGAGAAAACATCCGACTGCGAGATTCAGTTTTAACGAGGACACTCTTCCCGAGGACTTGATCGGTTCGTATCGGATTCTGATGGACGGTCGGGGTTTTGCTTGGTCGGACGGGCCTCTGACTTCCGCGATCCGTTCGGGTCATAGTTTTGTGGCGGACGAGATGAATCTTTGTCCACCGCATATCATCAAACGATTCTCCACCGTTTACGAGTCCGCCTATTTGGAGTTAATCGAAGGGGACGGTTCTCGGATTTCCTGCGGAGAAGGTTTTAACTTTATCGGAACTCAAAACCCTTCCGAAGGTTTCGAAGGAAGAAAACCTTTGCCCTTCGACATCACCCGTTTTTTCTCCGTGGTTTTTATCGATCCTCATTCTCCGGACGAGATTCTCTTTATCTTAAAAAAATTATATCCCGCGTTGAGCGAATCCTTACTGCAATCCTGCATTCGTATTTCTTTGGAAACGGAGAATCGGGTCGTCACCGGTAAACTCGGCAAGGGCGATCTCGAAAAATATCACTTCAATATCCGCAACTTGAAAAAACTCTGCAATCGGATTCTCGGTTTGAAAGCGGACACGAGCGAACTTCAGTTCCGCGAATTCTGGAACTTCTACGTGGAACCGTTCCGCAAAAAAGAGGACCGGGATTTACAAACGGAACTTTTGTTAAGCGAATCGGGTTTGTCCGTAACTCCTTCGCTTCCCGAACCGAGCTTTCAGGTTCACAAAGGATTTCTGTACTGCAACGATAAGGCGATTCCGGTCCGGGACGAAAACCGCGCCAAACAATTGTTAAGCGAAGTGCCTCTTCCTCTAAAACTCCGCGAGTTCTCTGAGAAAATTTTCACCGCGGTTCAGTTTCAGGAAAACGTTCTCATCGAATATTCCGAGGAACAAGATCCTCAGATTCTTCTTCCTTTGTTTACGGAGATGTCCGGTCTTCCTTTGGAAACGGTCAGTCTTTGTAAGGGAATTCATACTTCCGATATCATCGGTGCTTTGAAACCGATCGACGGTTCCAAAGTGGATTGGGTCGACGGTCCTTTGACGAGAGGAATCCGCGAAGGCGGTAACATTCTCATCACGAACCTCGAAGCCGCGGGCGCGGAGCTCGTGGAAAAATTGAATATGCTTACCGACGACGCTCGTTCTCTTACGCTTCCTCCCGAAAGCGGTAACAACGAGCCGGTTCAGCTGACGGGCGACTCGAGAATTTTCGCTCTGAAACTTTTCCGTAAATCCAAATCGACTGCGACGATTTCCAGAGCGTTCCGAAACCGTTTTACCAGCGTGTTGTTCCCCGATCTCGAAGACGAATCCACGTTAACCGAAATTCTTTCCTTTTATCTTCCGGGCAACAGTTTGATCCTGAAGATGGTGAACTTTCATCTGAAGATCCGAGATCTCGCGAAAAAAAGGACGATCGGTTCCGCGAATCTTCTTCCGTATCTATTCGGACTTTCTAATATTCTTTTTTGGAAGGATCATATTCTGCGTTATGCGGACGCGGGCGCCGGAGAGGCCGGTCTGAAGGAAACCGCGGTTCGGGGCGGCAAGATCGCTTATACGAACCAGATCGCCGACCCGAAAGAGAGAATGGAACTCGAAAAAATCCTGGATTTCCAAATGTCCGGCATCGAAGTCGAATCCGATTTCTTCAAGATTCTTGAGGATAAGAAAAAAAAAACTCTGACAACGGCCACCGACATTGAGAAGAAACGCTGGTGGAATCCCGAACTTCATAAACGGGAAGCGTTAACCGGTAAGGCCAAACTTCTCAACTCGGGCAACCCTCTCAAACGAGGAATCGAAATCGACACTCCGGAAACCGGAGGTCAGATGAAGGAAGGCGCGGACGCTTGGTACGGTCAGGACACGCGCGGCAACAAGGGACAAGGCGAACCCGCGGGCGGAGGCGGCGCTTGGGGTTATCGCACCGAAGAACTTTATAAACAATTTCTTGCCAAACGCAAGATTCTCTGGGATTACACGATCCAAGTTTCCTTAAAGGAATTCAAAGAGGTTTTCGGTCAAAGCCTCGAAGATATCGAACTCAATTTGGATCGTCTGTTCGATCCCGAAATCGACATCACGAGAATGTATCGAAACGAAGGAAATCGTATCGATACTCGGAAATACATTTCATTCTTATCCGGAAGAGGGGACTCGAAAGTTTTCGATCGTACGATCATCGATAAGAACGAGGAAAAACTCAAAGGTGTGGAAGTCGCGTTTCTCGTTTCCAAGTCGAGAAGGATCTTCAACTTCGAATACGCGGTCGCGGTGATCTCCGCGATGCTTTCATCGGCCTATATTCTCAACGAACACGAGGTGGATTTTTCGATCCACGCGTATTCGGACCGAAACAATCGAAAGGATAGAATCGATCTCGTTCCGATCAAACGTCTGGAAGAGGAATACGACGAGGCCAAAGAAGAGGAAATGTTCAATTATCTTCGAACCGATTGGCAAGGCGATTCCGTGGAAGAATATCAGCTTCTCGAAAAAGTAGAATCGTACTTTTCGCCGGAGGCACAGACGAAAATTGTGGTAATGATCTCCGATTTTCGGGGGCAAAGAGGAAAAGCGGAAGTTTCCGACGAGATCAATTCTCGGGACAACCGCAAACTTCACGCCGAAATTCTAAAGAACCAAAATCGGAACTACGTCTTCCTCGGGGTCGGACTCGGTCGAAGATACATTGCGGAACATCTGTTCCAGGATTCCATTCAGATCACTTCGGACAATTTTTACAATATGCCAAACCTGATCGGAACCGAACTGGGCAGACTGATTCTTACGAATCACAGCATGAGAAATTAATCGGACATCGATCGTTTCTGCCGATTGCGGTTGCGGACGATCGGGTCGGAACGAAAAACGGCAATGATCGAACGGGTCGTATATCGGAAAGATCGACCCAAGATAAAACCGTCCACGAAGTCGGTTTAAAAAAGTAAGATGGCAAACAAAAAAGAAGAATCCGGGCATTCTCCCCTGGTCAATAAAAAGGCCAAGTTCAACTTCGAATTGATTTCATTCATCGAAGCGGGGATCGTTTTGTCCGGTTCCGAAGTCAAAAGCCTCCGCGAAAAAAAAGGAAATCTCACCGACGCGTTCGCCAAGATCAAAAACGGAGAAGTCTTTTTGGAAAACTTCTCCATCACCCCGTATAAAAACGGAGGTTATGCCAATCATCCGGAAATCCGTCCCCGCAAACTTCTTCTTCATAAGAAGGAAATCGAAAAGTTGGATCGTCAGGTAAAAGAAAAGGGATTCGTTCTCATCGCGACCAAGGTTTATTTTAAGAATAATCTCCGAGTCAAAGTGGAGATCGCCGTGGGCAAACCGAAAAAGCTCCACGATAAACGGGACGACATGCAGAAAAAAGACGCGCAACAAGAGATCGCGCGCGCGTTAAAATCTTCCAATCGCTACGAATGAGTGGCGCACTGAATCAAGGAATCTATGGCTAAAGCCGGAAAAAAACCAACCGCAGAATCGGAAGTAACAATTCCGGTCAAAGCTCCCCGCAAAGAACCCGGAGAAAAAATTCCCGTCGTTTCGATCGTGGGCCGTCAGAACGTGGGCAAGTCCACGCTCTTCAATTCTCTCTTGAAGAAAAAATTGGCGATCACCGAGGATTATCCCGGCGTAACGCGCGACGTTCTTTCCGCGAGAATTTATCAGGAAGATAAGGACCTCGATTTTTATCTCTGCGACACTCCGGGACTCGACATCGAAAACCCCGATTCTCTTTCGCAATCCATATTAGAAGCCGCTTATAGACAATTGAAGGAATCGGACGTCATCATCTTTTTACTCGATAAGAATCAGATCACTCCGGCCGACCACAGTCTTCTCGGTTATTTGAGAAGGGAACCCCAGGTAGCGAACAAACCGATCATCTACTGCGTAAACAAAGCGGACAAGGAACTCGACGAGTTCGATCTCGAAGAATTCTATAGAATGGGTTTGGCCGAAGTCCTTCCCATTTCCGCGATCGGAAGAAAGAATCTCGGACTTCTACTTGAGAAAATTAAGTTTTTCTTAAGTGATAAACCGGGAAAAGTTTGGATCGAAAAAATCTCCGCTTCCAAAAAGAAGGATTCGACTCCTCTGCCTCTCGCGGAAGAAGACTACGAATTTCGTCTTGCGATCGTGGGCAAACCGAATTCGGGTAAGTCCAGTCTGTTGAACGCGATCTGCGGTTACGAAAGGGCCGTGGTCAGCGAAGTGGCGGGTACCACGCGCGATTCCGTGGACACTCTATTGGAATTCGGCGATAGACGTCTTCTTTTGACGGACACGGCTGGGATTCGAAGAGGAAGTAAGTCCGCCGAAGCCTTGGAATTTTATTCCTATCAAAGGACGTTAAAGGCCATCGAATCGAGCGATCTCGTCATCCATCTTTTGGACGCGAAAAAAGGATTCGGAGACTTCGACAAAAAGATCACATCTCTTCTCCAGGAAAAGGGAAAACCCTTTTTGATCGCCGTAAACAAATGGGATTCGATCGAGGATAAAACCGACAAAACCTTCAAGGAATACAAGGAAAAACTCTACAGCCGTTTTCCGTTGTTAAACGAAGTGCCGATCATCACGATCAGCGCCACGGAAAAACTTCGGGTTCAAAAACTCATGGATCTTTCCTTCGATCTCGCTTCGCGTTCGAAAAGAAAGGTGAGCACTTCCGAACTCAATAAAAATCTAAAATTATGGATGGGGCAGGCGGGAAGATCCTTTTCGGCGCACCAACCGCCCAAGATGTTGTATTGCACGCAGGTTTCGACTTCTCCGTTCCATCTGATTCTATTCGTAAACCACGTGGAATACTTTAAATCGAATCTTGTTTCCTTTCTCAAAAAGAAACTCACCGAAACCTACGAGCTTCAGGGAATTCCGGTTCGATTGGAGTTTCGATCGGATCGAAAATGAACTTCGCGCTTTTTGCTTGTATCAGTTTTGTGGCGGGTTCCATCCCGTTCGGTTATTGGATCGCTCTTCGTTTTGCGGGAATGGACATCCGCAATTTCGGAAGTAAGAACATAGGCGCGACGAACGTCGGTCGTTTGATCGGATGGAAGTTCGGATTTCCTGTTTTGATTCTCGACGTCGCCAAGGGAATGTTGCCCGTTTATCTTTCCGGACATTTTGTTCCCGAGGGTGGAGTTCCGTTTCAGTTGGCTTGCGGAGTTCTTGCGGTTCTCGGTCATATGTTTTCTCCCTTCCTGGGTTTTCGGGGAGGAAAGGGCGTCGCGACCACGTTAGGCGTATTTTTGGTTCTGACTCCGATCGCCTGTTTGGGCGCGGTCTTCGTCTTTTTAGCGGTTTATAAATTTTTTAAATTCGTCTCTTTGGGATCAATTTTTGCTTCCCTTACTCTTCCGCTCGTTTATGCTTTTTCCTCGATTCTTCTTTTACACGAAGAAGTTTCCTATTGGGTTTTGGGAACCATGGTTTTCATCTCGATCGGAATCATTCTTACCCACAGGGAGAATATTCTACGGATTTTAAATCAGTCCGAGTTGTTCGCGGTCAAAGACGAGGATTCAAGCGATGATTCAGAGAGAAATCGACGATAACAAAACCCGCGAAGAAAAGATAGAATTTCTCGAACAATATCTGAACTATCATCCCGTCTTCGAAATCGCCGATCTTTACAAGTGGCTTTATTACGGAGAATTCGGCGAAATCGAAAAGCAGGAATTTTATTCCGATCATACGGAGATCGTTCCCGAACTTCAATCCATCCTCGACGATCTTAAGGCCGAAGAAGGCAAACCCTATCCCGAAAGAGTTTGGGAACCTCTTGGTTTTTCCCAAAGATATCTTCTCATCTATCTCACTCCCTATGCGAAGAGGGATTATCCGTTGAAACGATTGGTCAATCTCATTCAAAGGTCGTCCGCGTTTCAGGGATATAGAATGCGTTTTAAGTTGGATTGGATCATTCTCAAGGATCTCATCACGGAGAGAATGCCGGTTTACACCAAACAAGAGTTCAACGATTTCGAGGACCGAATCGGATTCCAACAACTTCCCGACGTGGACCTTTCGGCCACATACAAGAGCGCATATCCTTCGAGCTTTCGAGTCGTATCGGCGAAGTTGTTTTACGAATACTTTCCAGAGTTCGTGCGAGAGCCGAGGGGATTCTCCCTTTTGATGAAAATGAAAGAAGAAGGGGAACCGGAGTTGGAACTTCCGAAACAATCGAGTTCGTCCGGCGGAGAATCTTCTTCGTCTCCGTCGGGCTCGAGTTTCTTGAAGGAAATCCAAGAGACCGAACTGGAAGAGGGAACAACGGAGAATTTTAATTTCGACGGACTTTAAAAATCGCGTTTCACTCGTCAAAAACGCGTTCAACGGATCGCGTTTGGATCGGAGTTCTGAGCCGGGTTGCTCGGTAAAAACGGTCTCGTATTCTGCTTTACAAAGTTCTAATTTCGTGTCCGATTGAACAAAAAGGAAATTCGCAGTCATGATGAAAGAAATAAATTTCGCACTTCAAAGTTCGACGGGAGCCAGACAATTCTCCAAGTCGGAATTTACGATTCGTAATATGCCCGATCGTCTTCATCCTCTTTCTGATTTGGAAAGTGTGAACTCAGGCGCGAGAAATATCGCCAAGGTCGGAGTCAACACGGACGATCAAGCCGTTCGACGCGGTTACCTGATCGACTTAAACGCGTAAGTCGCTTAACAAAAGCCTTCGCAAAATTCGAAACGCAGTATCCGCTTTCGCGCAAAAAAAACCGGGTCCTCGGTTATCCAATCGAATGATTGATAAACCGAGGTTCTTCTCTTGAACTACCAACGCCTTGAAAAAATAGGAACTATTTCCAGTTACATCGCCCTGGTACAAATGGCGCTTCTCATCCTTTCTATATATATCCCGGGTCTGAAAGGCGGTTGGCTTGAAAAATACGCACTCCCCATGTTGGGGCTTTCTTTTATATTTTTCGGAAGTCTTTTTTTATCCACGACCTTGGGAATCAATCTGATCCGTTCGGGAGAATTAGAAATATCGCATATTTTCGTTTCTACTCCGGTTCCGAAACCCATCGCAAGGCTGATCGGATGCGGTTTTCTTTTGATGGGTTCCATCGGGGTTCTTTTGGGATCGATCCTTTTGCCCTTTTATACGATCAACTTCTTCCTTGGAAATCTATAACCCGAAGAGCGGAACCGTTCTTCTTCCACGATTGAAAAAAGACGAGTCGACGAAGTCGATTTCAAAAAAATCGGAAGGCAAAGCCGCGTTTTAAAACGTTAAACCGTTTCGATTCCCGCGAGAAGTTTGCGTTTGAGACCGGTAAATTCCTTCAGAACCGCACCCAAAAAAAGATTTTTCTTTCTGGTTTCGTCTAACGTGTCTTTGTGGCGGAGAATATAAATTTCGGTTTTGCGAACGAGATAATTCAAGTCTTCCCAGGTTTGAATCTCGTTTCTAAATCGGGAAAGAACGAACTCGTACGATTCTTCCCGAATGGACGGATTCGAAAAAATCTCGAGAATGGTTTGGATTTTCTGTAAAAGATCGGAGCGAAAGTTTTCCGCGTCTTTTTTCGAAATCTCGAACCGTTCCTCGTTCTTCCAAGCGCCGAATTCTTTCCAGTAATAACCGTGATCCGGAAATTCGGAAAGAATTCGATCCGCCTTTTCCAAGGAAACGTTTTCGCAATTTTCGATTTTGGCTCCGCGAGAATTTACGTTGTAAACGGGGAAGTCCAGAGTTTTAAACGATTCTTCGAACCAATGTCTGTATAAATCCAAAACGTAATCGGTGAGGACTTCTCCGCCGCCGGCGGAAGGAACAAAACGAGTGTCCCGTTTGCGGATGATCATCTCGTTGATCTTTTCGAGGCTTTGCGTTCTTTTTAGAAGAGTCAGCCATTTTTCGTTGTGATGGGTCCCCGTGGAATGGATTTCCCTTCCCGAATACGCAAGATCTTGACCGACTAAAAAGATCGGTTTGCAACCGAGATTGCGAAGCAGATCGAACGCGGTCGTCGCGACGCTTCCGCCCGATTGAATGTCACCGATCGGACCTAAAAGTTTTTCGGCGGTGGTCGAACCCGCGGTCACTTCGCGCTTCAATTCTCCGCTCGCTTCGACCACGTATTTTGCGGTCAAAGAATGAACCACCTTCGTAAATTTTTGCGATCTTAAAATCGAGGGAGAACTTACCAAGTCCGCAAACAAGGGCACGTTAGACGATTCCGCGCCCATAAAATGAAAGAAAGAATGAGTCTGCGCGTCGAGAGTGATGACCCCGTCCGGAACGATTCCGAATTTCAAAAGCGCTTTCAAAGAAGTATCGCAGGAGAATAAAAACACTTTGTCGCGGATCTTTCGAATCCACTCGCACTGACTCCGAAGCGAAGGTCCGGCGGACACGAGCATCGCGGGAGTGTTCGCAAATTTTTCTTTTAAAAATTCTACGCGAGTGCGCGGATTTTTGGAATCGGGAAAGTTCGCCGCGTTTACGAACGTATTGCGGACCCAAATTCTTTCGAACTCGAACTTGGTCAAAAGATCGCTCATCTTCGAGGAAAGAATTTTCCGAATCTTGATTTCCAATTCTCCGTAATACGCTTCGTTGAGAGAAGTGCTCGCGGCGTTTCTAAAAATTCGAATTCCGGAAACTCTTTCTACGGGAAGAGATTCCAAATAATTCCAAAGAAGATTGAGAGCGGAATGTCCCAAAAACAAATGTCTTCCAGGAACGTCCATTACGGGTTCCAAAACTCCGTCCCAAAGAGGGAAAAGAAGTTCGGGATGTTCGTCCACTAAGAGAAGAATTTGTCCAGGCTCCAAATTTTTATGAACTTCGAAGATGAGATGCGGATTTCCGAGACCGATCACCGCGACCAAATCCGTCGCGGAAATTTTTTGTGTCTGAAGAATTCTCTGCGCCTGCGTGCGGGGGGCGACCGCGCTGGAAAGGGCGCGACCGTTGAGTTCCAAAAACCATTCTTCCGGATTTTTTGCGGGCTTCAGAGCGAAGACAAGATTGGGATCTTCGGGTCTTTGGAAATAGAGGGATAAGTACGGCTTTTTCCCGAATATTTCTCTTGTCTTTTCAGAGAGATTGTGAGACATAATAACCCAGGTGCATTCTAATCCCTGCCCAAATCTGGTCAATTGGAAACATCTTTCCGGAACAATCGGAAACGAAAAACACAAAAACTATGTATTTAAAAAGTCTGAATATTGTTGGATTCAAAACGTTCGCGGACGAGACGGAAATTCTTCTCGATCCCGGATTTACCGCCGTTGTAGGACCGAATGGTAGCGGTAAGTCGAATATCGTAGACGCAGTTAAATGGGTCTTCGGTGAAAAGTCCGCGAAGGGTCTTCGCGGCGACAAGATGGACGACGTGATCTTTCACGGCTCCGAGGCTCGCAAGCCCGCGGGTTACGCGGAAGTTTCCGTGATCTTCGATAATTCTTCCCGGCTCATCAAGATGGATTATCCAACCGTCAAGATGACTCGTCGTCTTTATATGGACGGCAACAACGAATACTGCATCAACGATTCTCGCGTTCAAAGAAAGGACGTGGAAAAACTTCTGATGGATACGGGAATCGGTAAGTCTTCTTATTCGATCATGGAACAGGGAAAGGTGGATCGTATTCTTCATTCCAAACCGGAAGAAAGAAGACTGATCTTTGAAGAAGCCGCCGGGATTTCCAGATTCAAATTGGAACGTCAGGAAGCTCTCAAACGTCTGGACGATACGAAACAAAATCTTCTCCGCATCCAAGACATCATGAACTCCATGAAAAAAGAAATGGAAGTCAAGGAGAAACAAGCCGAGAAAGCCGAAGCTTATTTCAAACTCAAGGCGGAGTTGGACGAAACCGACAAAATCATACGTTATCTGAAATTCTCCACTCTCACCAAAAAACTCAAAGCCTCCGAAGAGGAACTGCAAGGGATCAAGGATAAGAATCAAACCTTACTCGATACGATCAGCGAAGAAACCGGACGAATCGAAATATTAGAAAAAGATAAATCGGAAATCGAAAAACGCGTTTCCGAAATCGACAAAAAATTATACGATCATCTTTCCCAGACGAAAATCCAAAAAGAGAAGATCGAAAAAAACAAACAGATCATTCTCGAATACGAGGAAAGAATCTCCGAGATGACGGAAACTCTGAACGGGGAAGAATCTTCCTTGAGTTTGCTCGTCATCGACTTGGAAAGAATTCAGAAGGAAGTTTCGGAACTCGAAGGTGAGATCGAACTTCTTCAGGAAGAAATTCAAAAGCTGAAGGATTCCAAACTCGTTCTCGAAAAACAAATCGAAGACGAGAACGCGGCCGTTTTGGAAAAAGAATCCAAGATCGCTTCCAACGATAAGGCGCACAACGAACTCCGCGAAAAACTCAAAGAAGTCATCTTCGAACTCATCAGCCAACTCGAATCCAGAAAGAAAGAAGCGATCGACACGGAAAACCGCAGAAAGGAACTGAAAGAATTCCTTCTTTCCAAAATGTCCGAATACGCACGCGAGATCGCGGATCTGCGCGCCAACTTGGATCTTTCCGAAAAATCGAAAATCGCAAGCGTTCTCGAAACGCTGCATCTCGGCGAGGTTCAATCCAAACTCGAGGAGTTCGTTCATCTCGAGGATATGATCCGCAATATTCTTTTCGATCGGGACGGATTCTTATCCAGAAAGGAAACCTTGGATCAACAGATCGAAGACCTCATCTTGGATAACGAAAATCTTACGAGAAGCATCAAGGATTCCGGTTTAAGAATCGAATCCCTTCGCGAAAGTCTCGAAGCAAACAAAGAACAAACCGTCTTCTTGGAAAAAAAAGTTTTGGAACTCGGTTCCGAAAGAAATTCCCGAATCGAAGCGGGTAAGGCGATCGGTCTTCGCAAAGAAGAAATCGAAAAAAGAATTCAAAACGCGAAGGATTCCATCCAAAACGTCATTTCCAAAAAACAGGAATTCGAACGCGAAGTTTCCGAACTCGAACAACAGATCGAATCGAGTTACAACGAATTCTTGGATATGAGCCGCGCGCTTGAATCCGAAAAGGAATCGTTGCGGAACATTCTGAAAGAGATTCAAAATCTAAAACACGACATTCAAAAGAATCAGGACGATTTTAAAAATCTGATTCCTGTTTTGACGGAAAAAGAAAGAACCGTTTCGGGTTTGAAGGTTCAGATCGATTCTTTCACGGAAGAACTTTACAACGACTATTCGATTTCCGAACAGGAACTCGTTGTCGAGTTTCAGAACCGCAATCTCGAAAGAACCAAGGAAGAAGTGAAACTGAAACGGCTCAAGTCCGATATTCAGATGCTCGGTTCGATCAATCCTCTTTCCATCGAAGAATACAGAAGCGTTAAGGAAATTTACGAACACCATCGTGTTCAAAAGGAAGACATCGAAAAATCCAAAGCGGACGTCGAAGACGTTCTCAGCCGGATCAACGAAGAATCGGAAAAATTATTCCGCGAAACCTTTGAAAAGATCCGCGAGAATTTTCAGGAAACCTTTTCCACTTTGTTCAACGGCGGCCGTGCGATGCTCGAGTTGACCGAAAGCGAAGACAGTTTAAACGCCGGTATCGAAATTATGGCGGAACCTCCCGGTAAACACGTTCAGAACTTGCGTCTTTTGTCGGGCGGTGAAAAGTCCATGACTGCGATCGCTTTGTTGTTTGCGATTTATATGGTTAAACCTTCTCCGTTCTGCTTTTTGGACGAGATCGACGCGGCCTTGGACGAAGCGAACAAACTTCGTTTCTGTCAGATCCTGGATAAGTTTAAGGATAAGTCGCAGTTCATCGTGATTACGCACGCGCAATCGACCATCAATCGAGCAAATTCTCTGTTCGGTGTTACGAACGAAGAACCCGGGATTTCGAGAATTCTTTCCTTGAAGTTGGACGAAGCGACTCGGGTCGCCGAAAAAGTTACGGAAGCGGCGGTTTAAGTCGTTCGGTTGTCGTTGGTTCTCAGTTGTCGGTTGTTTTTGTTTCGCGACGACGCGATGTTTGCCCGGTTTATTCTCGATAGTGATGTAGTATATCTTCCGCGGTTAAGAATCGAATCGGGTTTGGTGTAAATTCGAGCGTTTTTGTAATGCGGTTTTGGACAAGATCTAAGTTCCAGAGATAGCTGTAAGAATCTTGGAAGGTGGGAGATCCTACATTTACTTTTTCATCGATAGAATCTCCGACGCCGGATTCATCGAGCCAAATCATATAGTTCACTAAAAAACAGCGTGAAACTCCGTGCGCGGCGGCAATCACACCTAAAATCGCCCAAACTCCGGAATCAATTCTCAGATTCTGACGAACCAGTTTCCCCATGTTTCTCTGATATAAAGTTTTCTGCGCGTTTTGATTGATTCTTCTTTTAGAAATCAAAAACTTTTGGTATCTCCGCAAAAGAGGAAGAATTCTTTTCGGAAGCTGTTTCCGTTTTTCCGGCGTTAAACGCCGGAGATAACTTTCCGGGAAAAGAATCGTTTCCACGCTCGAACGTCCGGAGTGGTTTGGAACCAGAGCCGATTGAATTCTTTGATCGATATCGAGATAAATCGTCGCCATATCCGATACGGTTCCGAGAACATTCGCCGCGTTCGGGTTCCCGTTCGAAATTCTAACAAAAAAAGAAAACCAGTCGAACACGCGGGAAGGATCTTGACGGCGGGAGGATTCCTGAAGATTTCTACAGAAGAATGTTCTCATCTCCCGACAAGAATTCGGATCCTCTTATCATCGCCGGAAAAACGTTTCAATCCAGACTCTTTCTTGGAACCGGAAAATTCTCGTCCGGACAAATCATGCAAGAAGCGATCGAAGCTTCCGAAACGGAAGTGGTCACGGTCGCTCTTCGAAGAGTCGATCTCGAATCACCCGAAGACGATATTTTAAATCATATCGATCGAAAAAAAATTCTTCTTTTGGCGAACACAAGCGGGGCGAGAAACGCGGAAGAGGCGATTCGTCTCGCAAGATTCGCACGCGAACTCGGTGCGGGCGATTGGTTGAAGTTGGAAGTGACTCCCGATCCGGTGTATCTTCTTCCCGATCCGATTGAAACCTTAAAGGCCGCCGAGGTTCTTGTGAAGGAAGGATTCAAGGTTCTTCCCTATATCAACGCCGACCCGATTCTTTGCAAACATCTTGAAGAAGCGGGATGTGCGACCGTGATGCCTCTCGGTTCTCCGATCGGTTCCAATCTCGGAATCCGCACGAAAGCGAATCTGGAAATCATCATCGCTCAATCGAAAATTCCGGTCGTCGTCGACGCGGGACTCGGTTTGCCTTCTCACGCCGCGGAAGCCATGGAACTCGGAGCGGACGCGGTCCTCGTCAATACGGCGATCGCAATCGCAAAAAACCCGGCCGAAGTCGCAAGGGCGTTTCGACTCGCGACTATCGCCGGAAGATTGGCGAGACTCCACGGAGGAAGCGGCGTAAAATCGAAATTGGAAGCGTCCGCATCCAGTCCTCTCACGGGTTTTTTGAACGAAGAGGAAAGAAATGTATTCCGAGATTTTTGAAGGAGTTTCGTTTCAAGACGCTGTCAGGATCGTTCATTCGAAAACGAAAAACGAAGTCGAAACCGCACTTCATAAATCGGCGTCCGGACTTCCTCTTGCATTCGAAGATTATGTTTCTCTCATATCCCCTTCCGCGTCTTCCTATCTCGAACGGATGGCGCACCTTTCCAAGGAAATCAAAAAGGAAAGATTCGGAAACACGATCCAACTCTACATGCCCTTGTATCTTTCCAACGAATGCAGATCCTCTTGTCTTTACTGCGGATTCAGTTACGAGAATAAGATTCCCCGTAAAACGTTAAACGAAGAGGAGATTCGACGTGAGGCTTCCGTTCTCAAAGAAAAGGGAATCCGACATCTCGTCGTATTGACCGGAGAGGATTATAGCAAAACGAATCTAGAATACATCGGCAACGCGGTCCGCATTCTGAGAGAAAGTTTCGATTCTGTCGCGATCGAAATCTATCCCTTGGATGTGGAACCGTATCAAACCATGATCGAATCCGGAACCTCGGCGCTTGTGGTTTATCAGGAAACATACGACCCGGAAGTCTACGCAGAAAATCATTACCGAGGAATCAAAAAGAATATGCGTTACAGACTCGACGCGCCCGATCGGGGAGGTCGTGCGGGTTTTAGAACCATCGGACTCGGGGCGCTTCTCGGACTTTCCGATCCTCTCGGAGAATTATACAAACTCGGAGAACATGCAAAATATCTAATGAAAGAATACTGGAGAACCTCTTTCCAGATTTCTCTTCCGAGGATGCGGCCTGCGGCCGGCGATTTTCAGAAGATCGTTCCCGTAAGCGACAAGGAATTCGTACAATATCTGTTCGCGCTTCGGATTTCGTTTCCGGACGTAGGGCTTGTTCTTTCCACAAGAGAATCGAAAACGTTGCGAAACAATCTCGCGACCCTCGGAATTACGCACATGTCCGTGGAATCCAAAACGGAGCCGGGAGGTTATTCCGATTCGGGAGCGCTCAAACAATTCGAGATCGAAGACAACCGACCGATTCCAGAGCTTGTTTCCGTTTTGAAAAACCTGGGACTTGATCCGGTCTTTAAGGATTTTGATCGCGCACTTCTGCGTTAGAAACGCTCGCTCGCTCGTTAGAGAGTTCGCCTGGCCTGCGGCCAGGCTGGAAGTTTCCACTCGCTCCGCCTCTAAACATAAAAAAAGAGCAACGGTTCTCGTTGCTCTTTCGGATTCGAAATCGACTTTCGTCGTTCGAAGGAAACTCGTCTAAACTTATTTTTTAGTCGCGTTGTAAGTGTTTACGATACAATCGTTAAACGGTTTACACTGAGACTTGTGATTTTCAAAACAAGCCGCAACCGCAGCGGTGTGTTTCTTGCAGGAATTTAAACAACCCGCCTTCACCTTGGTCTTTTCGTCCGCGCTGAGTTTTCTCGGAGCGTTTTGTTCCACACAACCGAAGTAAAAACCGCAGATTTCATTACAAGCCGCAGATTGAGCCGACACGGAGCCGGTCAGAATCAGGAAAGAAAGAATCAATAGAAAGAGATGTTTCAACGTCTTCTCCTTTGAAACGATTAGCGACGCAGGGATTCGAACCCCGGACCTGCGGATTATGATTCCGTTGCTCTAACCAGCTGAGCTACGTCGCCGCTTTGTTTGGACCCGATAAAATCGGTTCCAGTGCTATTTTTTTCAGGGGAATTGCCCTGTCAAGGTTTCCTTACGTGTTAGGACTTCCAGATTTCGATCAGAATTTTCCACGCGGAAGAGGAAGAATTTTCCTCCATTTTTTTCGTCGTCAGTTCCTTTCTTTCTTTCCAAAGATTTAAAACCGAGTTTGAAATTTCGGACTGCAATGATTTCCATTCTTCTCGGGAAGAATCGTCCCAAGAAGTCGCGGAGGAAGAATCCTGAACCGTTTTCAAACGATTCAAAAGTTCCGGAATTTCGAACTCTTCCAATTCTTCGATTCGATTTTTTAAAGTCGATTCGAGAACGTCTTTGGAAACCTCGTATTCGTTTTGAAGCAGAGAATGATAAAAGGATTCTTCCTCGTCTGCATGACGCGAAACTCTGGAAGCGAATCTATGTTCGGTCAAATCCCTCCAAGATTCGTTTTTTGAAAATCTCGGGAAAGAATTCGGAAACGAATCCTGAGTCTTCGTTTCCGGCGACGAACCTTCCCGATTTTCCAAAGCGTCCAAAAGCGAAGAATGTAAAATCAAAAACAAAAACGAAGCGCTGAGCCAAGGAGAAACCGCGATCTCCAAAGAGGAAACGTTTCCGTTCTTATCTTTTTTATAGACGGGAGAATTTTCCTCGTCCATCCCGGAAAGAATCGAACCGGAACGCGCAAACCAAACCGAAAGAAAATCCCCGCAACGGGAAAGATCGATTCTTAGTTTACAAAAATTGAATTCGATTTTTTCGGAGATCGAAGAAAGAAGATAAATCGCAAAAAGACTTTGAGTTCCGTTTAATTTCGGTGTGATTAAAAAGAATTCTCCCTGTTTCTCCGAAATTTTTTCCACAAAACTTCCGGGGATCGGAAGCTCCAAAATTTTCTCCAAGTCGATCGGCGCCGCGGAAAGAATTTGAAACTCGAGTTGGAAGAGGGAAGTTTCGAAACCCTTTTTCGTTTTGTGAAAGAATTCGTTTTTTATTTTTTCTTCGATCGAAACGATCTTGGATGAAATCGTTTTCGTCTCCGAGGCAAAAGGGAAGTAAAGGGATTCTCCCCAAACATACGCAGGGAAGAATTTGGACGGAACTCCTGCCGAGCCGAGACCGGACGATTCCGTAAGAACGGAGATGGAACGGGATGAGGATTCTTCCGAGCCGGAAAGTTCGAACTCTTCAAAAAGAGAATCCGGGAATGTGATTCGATACTTTGCGTTCTGTTCTTCGGCCCATACTTTCAGTTGGGCAAAAAATTCTTTCAGAGCGGATTCGCTCGGGTTCGATTCTTCAAAAAGGGAAGAGAACGTTTCTCGGTCCAGTCTTCGCTTCAATTCCGCTTCGGTAAGAAAATGAATTTGTCTCATCGGTTTCTCAATCGCTGAATAATATTTATGCAGAATGTAAATTCTCGGTACTGGAGTTGTACGAAATTTAAGCTAGTTGCCAATCCGATTGGAAAAAAGATAAAATCTGCAACCGCAGTGTATTTTAGGGCTTGCCTGCCTTTCAAGGAATTTTACTTTGATTCCGGATTCGTTCCGAATTCGGAGAAGAAAAGAGCGTCTGTTTCTTTTTTTCGGAAATCATAGGATTTCAACCCAATGGTACGATACTTGCATCGTATTTACAGACGCACGCTACGCGTGAATTAGAGATTAGTTATTAATACTCGAAGACAAATAGGAGAATAGAATGTCCAGAACAGCTAGTGAAGTTATCGCATACGCCAAGGCGAATAACGTTCTTTTCTACGATTTCCGTTTTACGGATATCAAAGGAGCATGGCACCACGTATCTTATCACACGGTCGCCATCACTGAAGATTCCTTCAAAGGTTTACCGTTTGACGGAAGTTCCATCCCAGCTTGGCAACCGATCGACAGATCCGATATGCAATTGATTCCGGATACCGATGCGATTTTCTTAGACCCTTTCACTGCGGATCCGACTCTTGTTGTTTTCTGTGACGTATTCGACATCTACAAAGGCGCTCTCTACGAAAAATGTCCTCGTTCCATCGCGAAAAAAGCTCTGAAGTATCTCGAGTCTTCCGGACTTGCGGACACGGCTTATTTCGGTCCTGAAAACGAATTCTTTATCTTTGACAACATCAAAGTAAGAGACGCGATCAACGTTCAATACTATGAAATCGATTCTTCGGAAGGGATCTGGAATTCTCACACGGATTTCCCGGGCTCCACAAACACCGGTCACCGTCCCGGAACCAAAGGCGGTTACTTTCCGGTAGCTCCTGTGGATTCTCAAGTGGATTTAAGAGCCGCGATCGTTAAGACTCTTCACCAGATCGGAATGGAAACTTTTGTGGTTCACCACGAGGTTGCGCAAGGTCAAGGTGAGATCGGCGTTAAGTTCGGAACTCTGATTGAAGCTGCGGACAACGTTCAAAAATTAAAATATGTCGTGAAGATGGTTGCTCATAACTACGGTAAAACCGCTACGTTTATGCCGAAGCCTCTTTACGGTGACAACGGAAACGGTATGCACTGCCACCAATCCATCTGGAAAAACGGCGTGAACCTTTTCGCGGGTAAAGGATATCAAAACCTGAGCGACACCGCTATGAATTACATCGGTGGAGTTCTTTCTCACGCAAAAGCTTGTGCAGCTTTCACAAACGCTTCCACAAACTCTTACAAGAGACTTCTTCCCGGTTTCGAAGCTCCTTCGATCTTAGCGTATTCCGCGCAGAACCGTTCCGCTTCTTGCCGTATTCCTTTCGTGAACGGAGACAAAGCAAGAAGAGTTGAGTTCCGTTTCCCTGATTCTTCCGCGAACCCTTATCTCGCTTTCGCAGCGATGTTGATGGCGGGTATCGACGGAGTTCAAAAGAAAATCGATCCGGGTCCGCCTCGGGAAGAAGATCTTTTCGAACTTTCTTTGGATGAAATCCGTGAAAAAGGAATTCAGCAGATGCCTCACACTTTGAGAGAAGCCGTGGAGCACATGCTCGTCGACAGAGAATTCCTCAAAAAAGGCGACGTGTTCACCGAAGACTTTATCCAAACTTACAAAGCGTATAAGTTTGAAACTGAAATTTGGCCTTGGGAAGGAAGACCTCACCCGTTCGAATTTCTTACGACTTATTCCTGCTAATCGAATGGGGCGTCGTCGCAGATACGGCGCCGGTTTGAATCGGATGAAAGCCCGGGTTTTTACTCGGGCTTTTTTGTTTTTTTGGGGGAGAGAGGGAAGATGTAAGTGACATGCGATCCGCAGAGAACTAGTCGCTTTACGTAGATCCTCCTACAACTTTTTCGTAAAATCGCCCCCACCCGAGTTAGGGTGGAGGTGGCGGGCCTTGTGGGAGAAAATCGCCGGATTTTTCTCTATCAGAAAAACTTTATAATTTCAATAAGAATTTTGATCGTAGGAACTCCCACCATTCTCCGTAGTAAAGTGATCGTGCGCGGACCCGCGGGTTGCGGTGAATTTTACTGTTCCAAAAGCGGTTTGTTCGCGTCGGGATGTTTTGCTAAGTATTCTTTGACGGTGTTTCGTTTCTTTTCCAAACGGGAAAGATGATCGTCTATGATCTTTCCGAAATCCAGCTTCCCCGTAATGATCTCGTAACGTTCCGTTTCCATCGTACCCAGATCCAGATCGGAATCGATCTCCGAAGAACGATCCGCGTATCTCTGCGCCTCTTTCCAATAGGGAATCGCTTCCTTATAAAATCCGTCCGCGACCTCGAAGGAACGATTTAGGTCGTATGCAAAATCCAGATTGTAAAAGTAAAGATGTCGCTTATCAAATTGGGACGCGATTCTCATATAGGAACGCATGATCTGAAGATTGATATGCATAAAAAGAAGGTTGCGATATTTGTAATATTCGTCCTCGTCCTGGATCGGGCAAAGGGCGTTCTTAGGATGGCGGAAACGTTTCCTGAGTCCGATCTTTAGAAAATAAATATCCCTTCTGAGTTCGTTTTCCCTATAGTGAAGTTTGAGACCGTAGAGTTGATAATAATCCTCGAGGAATTTCGGTTCCCATTTGTGGAGTTTGTAGGGAACCCAATCCGAGAATTTCGTATAAGGACCGTTCTTCTCGTATTCGTAATTGTAATCCAGATCGATCTCTGCGGAAACCGGGCCGGTCTCCGCGTGCAAAAGTATCCCTAAAAGGATACAGCCGATCAGTGTGAGAATTCTTATCCGCATTCAGAATGATTTTCGGCAATTCCGTCCAATTGCGTAAGGGAGAATCCCCTAAATTCGGACGATCGACCGGGATTCTGCGCCCTTCGGCGCTCCACTTTCCTTAAAAAAAGAATCTTTTGAAATCGCTTCCAGTCTAAACTACGAGTTCGGGAACCGGCTGATCGGGAATCGGGTTGACCCCTGATTTTTTAACAAAAGCATTGTTCTCGGAACGAAGTTCCTATTTTCTTTGGTCAATGGATCGTGTTATTTAGAGCCGTTCAGAACAATTTCAACAAAGGCCGTTTTGGCGTATGGATTCTTCTTTCTTTTTTGGGTTTGAATCTTTCCCTTTCCGCCGAAACGTTATCCGGTTCTTGGTTTTCCGAAATTCAAAAATCCGTAAGCGAAGGGGTTTCCAGCGGAGCCTTCGATTGGACGACAGGTTTCGTTCTCATCACGGGCGGAATACTTGCGAGTCTTTTACCCTGTGTTTATCCTTTGTATCCGATCACGGTCGGAATCGTAAGAGCGAGAGGAGAGGGTTCTCCTAAAATTCTCCATCCTGCGATTTATTATCTCGGTTTGGTGGCCGTCTACGCCTCGTTCGGATTGATCGCCGGTTTTTCAGGCGGAGCGTTTAACGTGATTCTCCGTTATCCGATCGTAAATTTCGGACTTTCCATTCTTATCTTTTTATTGGCCCTCGCTTCTCTCGATCTCATTCATCTTCCTTTTTTCCAATCCAAAGAAGTCAGAACGGCGCAAGGTTGCGGCGGAACCTTTCTTTTGGGAATGGGCGCCGGACTTCTTTCTTCTCCTTGCGTCGGACCGGTTGTGGTCGCGATTCTTTTGCAGATCACCGCGGGTTCGGGTGCGATCACGGTCGGCTCCGTGCTTCTCGCTTCCTTTAAGATGTTTTTATTCGGAGTGGGTTTGGGTTTTCCGTTTTTGATGATCGGAGTTTTCGGTTTGAGTCTGCCAAAGTCCGGCAAATGGATGCGTTGGATTCAATGGGCGCTCGGAGTTTTCGTATTATATTTTTCTTATACGTATTTTCAGAAGTCCCTTTCGGGCTGGGGAATCTCCGATTCTTCGATTCCTTGGGCGGCTTTCGGAATTCTGTTTCTGATTCTTTGTTTGTATTTTTTTCTTCCGGAAGAATGGAACCGTTACGTAAGAATGCAAAAGGCTTTGTTTCTCGGCGGAGTCGTTTTGTCCGCGACGGCGCTTGTGATTCTTCTGGCTCCGAACGTTGGCGGCGTTCATTCTTCTTCGGCCGCGGAAACCGAAACGAAAGGAAATCTTTCCTGGTTTAGAACTCCCAGCAAGGCCTACACGGAAGGTCAGGACACGGGCAAAAAAGTTTTTATCGATTTTTATGCGGATTGGTGCACGAACTGCAAGGCTTTCGAGGACCTCACTCAAAACGACTCCGCTTTGAACGAGGCTTTGAAAGGTGCGGTCCTTTTAAAGGTCAAGGATCACGATCCGATCTTCGAGACCTACGCGAGAGATCCGCGTTTCGAAGAACTCAAGATCGGTCTTCCTTTTTTTGTGATCCTCGACGCGGAAGGAAATCTTCTTTATAAGAATACGGATTATCAGGATACAGCCACGATGGTCCGCATTCTTAAACAATGATTTTCTAATATTCTTCCCGGTGCCGTTTGACGATTCGTTCGACGGTTCGGTTCTTCCCTTTTTAGATCTTCGTTTTTTAGTTTAAGCTACGGAACTTGAAGTTTCTTTTTCCCAAAGTCTTCCCTTGACCAAAAAGAAAACTCCGATCAGAATGATCGCAATGGAAACCCATTGCGATTGGGAAAAACCGTGCCAGTAATACTGATTTAAGAAAGCTGGATTCTGCTCCGCGTTCGGAATGTTTACGATCGAAGGAGGATCGATAAACGGAAATACCGCCTTGTTGACTCTTAGAAATTCCACCATCAGTCTCGCAAAACCGTGAAGAACCAGATACTGAGCGCCGATGGAGAACTTTTTAAAGTTCTGATCCTTAGCCCAATATTGAAAGTAAAGAAAGAATAAAAACGAAACGATGGATTCGATGAGGGGAGTGTTCCAGACGGGAACACCGGAAGGATGAGCGCCGTGATAATCGAAAACCAAAAGAGGAATTCTCATGTCGGTCGCAAAACCGTAACAACCGTCTCCGGAAACCCAACAACCCAATCTTCCGATCGCATAACCGATCGCCATACTCGGAACCGCTGCGTCGAGATACGAAGGGATGTCGCGGTTGAAATACTTCATATAAAGAACGATAAAAAGAATTCCGAAAAGAAATCCTCCGTAGAAGACAAGACCGCTTCCCGAAAACAGATTGTCCCAAAGAGCCATTCTTCCGGGAAAACCGTACCAATGTGTGAGCGGATATAGATACTTTCCGTCGAACCCGGGAGTTTCCACAAAGATCTGATCCCAGATCTCGAAGACGAAAAAGATTTTCGCGCCGACGAGAGTTCCGAGGATTCCCAAAAGAAGAAGCCAATCGGAATCTTCCGGCACAAGTCCTCTTCGTTTTAATTCTTTAGGAAGAAGATAAGAAGCGGCTAAAAAACCCAACATCATCAGGATGCTGAAAGTGGACGGTCCGTCCCAGTTGAAGAATTGTTTGAGAAACGGCACTGGAATTCTATCGATCATAGTGTAACCAATTCTCTCGATCGGAGGAAGGAAGCAACCCATTATCCTTTTTTTAGAAAAGACAAAGCGAGTTTCAAGATTCGAAAATGAGAATTCTTTTTAAAGAAATCAAGGAACGATCGAAACGATGTCGAGGTCGTCTATTCTCGTTTATTCGATGTTGATAAACTCGGCCGGATCCAAAGGTGGATCTTGTCCGATATGAACCTCGTAGTGAACGTGAGGTCCGGTCGCTTTTCCGGTGGAACCCACGAGCCCGATGAGATCCCCGCGTTTTACGATTTGATTTTTTTCCACGAGAATCTGAGAGCAGTGACCGTAGACGGTAAAGATTCCGTTCAAGTGATTGATTTTTATATTCTTCCCTAAGCCGCCCGAAGATTGACCGGACTCGACAACGATTCCGGGAGCGGTCGCGTAGATCGGAGTTCCTTCCGAAGAAGCGAAGTCCACACCGGAGTGATGTTCTCCCAAGACCACAAGTCCGAACGGATCGACCCTTCCTCCGAACGTGGAGGAAACGAAACCGACTCCGGGTTTGAGCGGACGACCTCGGGGAAGGGCGTAGAGAATGGACTCTCGTTCTTCCAGATAATCGAACGCGTTTTCAAACGCCTGACGAATCCGAAAGAGTTCTATGTTCTGCGCCGCAAAACCTTCGACCGTGTTTTTATAAAGTTCGAGGTTGGTTTCGGAATCTGGAATTTCCTTTTTCAGACGAAACTCGGGGATCACTTCGTAGGTAAGAATTCTTTTCCAAGGAACCTCGTCCCAGGCCACGAGATTGAGCTGTTCCGTCTTTCTTTCCAAACCGCGGATTTCCTTTTTCGCGTCCTGGAGAAGCATATCATAGTAAAGATATTGACTGACGTTTTCGTCGCTTTTCTGAAACAGATCCTCGTCGGGCCGATAGAAAAAATTCAGGTAAGAAAGAAACACAAAAGCCAAGGTGAGAATCAATCCGGAGAGAATCCCCAGGAACCAGGCCATAAAGACGTTGAGTTCGATTCTGATCACGTTCTCGTGGCTGTGCGGAACGAGCAAAAAGGAGATCTTTTTCGATCCGGCTTCTTTGAACTTTTTGAACCAGTTTTTGAACTTGAGAATTCGGACCTGCAGACGCTCGGAATGAGTCAATTTGAGATCGTACTTTGCAGGGCTTGTCATAGATTTTTACTTGCAGGTAGGGGGATCGACGGGATTATAGACCCATTCTTTATATGAAATTCCTGTCCAATCTGTTCAAGAAAAAAATAGGATCAGTTGAGGATATTCTCTCTCACCCGGACGGCAAACGCTACTACCGGGATGCCCACCTGATCCGCAAAAACATGATAGATGAGGACGCGGTCAAAATCATCCATAGGCTGAATAAATTCGGCTTCAAGGCTTATATTGTCGGAGGAGGAGTGCGCGATCTCCTTCTCGGAAGAAAGCCGAAAGACTTCGACGTTGTAACTAACGCGACCCCGAATCAGATCAAAAAGATCTTTAATAACTGCCGTATCATCGGAAGAAGATTCAAAATTGTGCATATACTTTTCCGCGGAAAAGTGATCGAAGTCAGCACCTTTCGTTCCCTGCCTGATTACAGACTTGGGAAAGCCGTGGAAGATCAAGATTACCTCATCAAGAGAGACAACAAGTTCGGCACGCCTCAAGAAGACGCCGCACGCAGAGACTTCACGATCAATTCCTTATATTATGACGTAAGAAACGATTCCATCATAGACTACGTCGGCGGTTTTGAAGACATACAGAACAAGGTTCTGCGTGTGATCGGAGATCCGGATATTTCCTTTCGCGAGGATCCGGTCAGAATGTTGCGCGCCGTTAAGTTCGCCGAGATTCTCGGACTGAACATCGAGAAGACCACCGCGAAAGCGATCCGCAAACACAAGATCGAATTGGAAAAAGCTTCCAGCTCAAGAATGTTGGAAGAATACAATAAGATCTTCCGTACGTGGAAAACATCTTTGATCTTTCAAGGAATGGCGGAACACGGACTTCTCGAAGTGCTTTTTAAAGAAGCGTTTGAAAAGGAAAGAAAGAAGAATTCCAGTTTCGGAGATAAATTCCTCGAAACCAATATCGGAAAACGTCTCGCGATCGCGGACAAACTTCTGACGGAAAGAGAGGAGATGACTCCTCATATTTTCTATTCTTTGATCTTTTCGGATCTCGCTTCGGACGCATTACAAAAAGAGAATATGAATTTGGTCCCCGCGATCAAAAACAGTCTCGAACCGATTTTCAAACGACTCGAAACCCCTAAGAAGGATAAGGATCGTTTGATTAAGATTTTCGCGAGTCAGCAAAGATTCTTGAGCACCGAAGACGAAAAATCGTCTCAGAATAATTTCTTCCGTATGAAGGATTATTTCTACGACGCGTTTATGGTTTTTAAAATCGGAGCGATCGCCGAAAACGACGAACAATCGATTCAGAGCGCGTTCTTCTGGGAAATTTCCGTGCGAAAAAGACCGATCCCCGTTAAGAAATTCAACGGCGGCGGTGGTGGAGCCGGAGGCGGCGGAGGCCAACCACAAGGCGGCCAACGACAAAATAAAAACCGCAATAAGAATTCCCGAAATCGAAATCGGGAAGAAGGCGGTTCAGGTCAGCAACGCGGAGGCGGCGATCCGAGGAACAGAAGGGAAGGAAATCAGAATTCTTCCGGTTCTTCCGAATCTCCAAACCAAGGCCGCGGATCCAACGAAAATTATGGAGACGCTCGTTCCGGTGAAACTGAAAATCCCGGGAACGAATGAAAAAGAACCGCGATTTCTCAATCCAAGCGGAAACGAAAAACCGATCCTTGTGATCGGTTTTTTTTATTCAATTCCCCGATTCCTGAAAGTAGTTCACGACGAACTGAAGAGAAGTTTTGGATCGGAACGTGGATTCTTCCAAAGAACCCCAAAGATCCAAACTTCTCGTTTTACTGAGCAAATCCAAAAAGTCTTTCCCCCGGTTCCAGATCAGACACTGGATCGATTCCGGCGCGCCTAAGATTCTAAAACGAACGTGTTTTCCGTCGGTCATCGGTTTGGTATGATAGACCTTCGCGTTTTTGATCGAATACAAGGGAACCGGATTCTCATGCCCGAAGGGTTCGAAGATCGAAAGTTCCTGAAAGATTTTTGCGTTCAATTCTTCCGGCTGAAGGCTGATGAGACTCGGCGTTTGATCGAGGGAAGATTGTTTTTGTTCTTCTTCCAGCCAAGAATCCGCGTGTTCGAAGATCACCTTTGCGAGCTCGGGAATCTTATCGATCTCGAGAGAAAAACCTCCGGCTTCCTTGTGACCTCCGAATTGAAAAAAGAGAGGCGCCGCTTTTTTGAGAAGGTTCAAAACGTTTTCTTTTCCGTAAGAACGAATGCTGCCCTTTGCGTGACCGTGATCGGGTGTGATGAAGATCACCGGTCTTTTGTATTCTTCCACGAGTCTTGTCGCTACGATTCCGGAAACTCCCGGTTCGAAGTCGGGTTCGTAGCAGAAAAGAACCGCTTTTTCCGTTCTTTCCTTTTTGCGTTTTAAGAAGCCGTCGACCTTGAAAAGATTTCTTTTGGTTCTTTCCCTTCTTTCCTCGTTGAGTTTTTGAAGTTCTTTGGCTCCGGCTTGCGCGCGTTCGGGATTTTCTTCCAGGAGTAAATTTAATGCGACTTCGGTTGCGTTCATTCTTCCCGCGGAGTTGATCATAGGACCGAGTCCCCAACCCAAGTCTTTGGAAGTGACGTGTTTGTCCGCGAGTTCGACGAGTTGTAAAAGTTGGAAAAGTCCTTCCCTATGTTTGGTTTCTTTGCGGTAGAGTTTGAAAAGAATCTTACAGCCTTCCCGTACGACGATTCTGTTTTCTCCGTAGAGGGGCATCATATCAGAAACCGTTCCGATCGCGGCGAGATCGAAGTTCTGAAGATATTGTTCGTGGATCGCGGGGTATTTTAGAAATTCATGATAGAACCATTCTCTTTCGGGATAAGAGGATTTGAACGAAAACGTTTCGTCGACGACGGGCAGAGCGAATTTGGATTCCGCTTCCTGTCGGTCCCCCTGAAAAAGAAGTTTGCCGCGGTATATTAGAAAACCTGAAAATAGAGAATTCCCGTCCGGAATCCAAGTCGCGCGGTTGTATTCTTCCAAAGAGGAATACAGATACGCTTGAATGAACTTCATCGCCAAAACCGAAGTGCAGATCTTTTCGTTCGGGTATTGCGAATCCTGTCGTTTCGGAGATACGAGATAACAATCCGGAATTCGTTCCGGGATTTCGTGGTGATCGAGAACGATCACTTTGATTCCGAGAGATGCGAGTTCGTCGATCTGAACGTGATTGGTCGTTCCGAAGTCGAGCGTGATGAGAAGATCGGGTTTGTGTTTTTTTACGAAGTCAAGTGCGGCGGGACAAAGTCCGTAGTCTTCTTCGTTCGAGGTTTTGAGGATCAACTCTCCCTTGTGAATTTTTTTTAAGAAGGCTCCGAGTAAACTCGTGGAGGAAACCCCGTCGCAGTCCCGATCTCCGAAGAGAAGAATTTTCTTTTCCGCGCGAACGTATTCTTTTAAAAGTTCCAAGGCCGGTTCGAGATCCGGCAATAAAAACGGAGACGGTAGTTCTCTCAGTCCGTGATAGAGAAGATGTTCCGGATGGGATTTTTCCCGAAGATGTGTTTCGTAAAATCGATGTTGAAGCGGACTGAGATGTTGACGGAACCCGGAAGGATGTAATTCCTTTAAACCCGGGCCGTGTGAAAAAGGGGAGAGTTTGGGCATTCTTACATAGCGCTGTTTCCGCTAAATCTCGCTCCGGATTCGATTTCCAAGTCGGGTGTGCGGATATCGCCGATTACTTTGCCTGTTTTGCGAATGGATACTTTTTCGTTCGCGGAAACGTTTCCTTTCAGATTTCCTTCCACTTCCAAGGTTCCGGTTTGGATGTCCGCTTCCACTTCTCCGGTGTCTCCGACCACGAGTTTTCCTGTGGTTTCGATCGTTCCTTTGAAGTTGCCCTTGATTTTCAGGGAATTGCTGAATTTCAGTTTTCCGCGGAAATGAATATCGTCTCCGATGATTGTATCGATGTGTTCGTCGCTCATTCTGGCTCCAAGTTTTAAGGTCGGAGAGGCAGTTTCAAATGTTTTTTTCGGGAGAATGCGGGGCTTGGCCGGAATTCTCGGGTGCATTTGTAGTGCGCGGTGGGTTTGTATGAGTTCCTACATTTGGGGAGAACGAGGGACTTGATCGTGATTTGTGCGGCTTTGTATGAGTTCCTACATTTTGAAGAATGGAGGTTTGATCGTGACTTGTGCGGCTTTGTATGAATTCCTACAAAGAATTCAGATCTTCCGGACTTCCGTACCAAACGTTGAGATCTACAGGACCGGAAATTCCCGGCAAACGCGCCCTGCTGTGATACTGCCAAAAAATCCATCTTTGATCCGAAAACGTATTCGGATGTTTGAATATATCGCGGATCCAAACGCCATGATCCTGAAAATCTTCGCCTATGTATCGATCGATGAACTCATACGTAAGATAAAGAATCGTTTTTTTACCGTAGTAAGAATCGACCCGATTTAAAAAATCTCGGATTTCCTGGGAAACGTTTTCGATCGAGGGTCTTTCTTTACAATTACCGACAAATTCCAAATCGACGACGGGAGGTAGAGAATCGGCTTCCTTGGGAACGGTGGAGATAAAATTCTCGGCTTGTTCTTTTCCGGATTTGCAAAGGGTAAAGAAGTGATAAGCTCCGACGGAAAAGCCGTTCGCTTTTGCCAGTTTCCAGTTATAGGTAAAGGATTTGTCTTGGAAATCTCCGCCTTCGCTCGCTTTGATAAAAACGAAAGAAACTTCCGACTTCGGAACGTTTGTCCAGTCGATTCTTCCCTGATGATTGGAAACGTCGATTCCTCGGATCGGATATTGGGAACGGGAAGGCGAAACGAACCAGATCCAACCCTGGTCCAAAGCCTCATACAATCCAAGGCCGCTCAAAAAGAGTAAAAGTAAGAATAGAAAAGCGAAGAATTTTTTGGATTTCATGACGGCCCGTTTTTTGTATGAGATCCTACATTTTAGAAAAAACTTTACCGAACCCGTGTGAGTTCCTACATTTTAAGAAAGAATGGAACCTGACAACGCCACGCGATATTGTATGAGTTCCTACAATTTCGTAAAAATCAGAATCAGCTCCCAACATTCCCAACGGCGCGAACCCGTATGAGTTCCCACACTTTCCGGAATTCTCGATTCTCCCTTAGAACGCCGCGACCAAAATGGTTTCGATCTCGTTCTTCGGAAGCTCCCTCGGAAGAGAATCCAAAAACGGAAACGAAGCCGCAAGATTTGCGATCATAGGAAGATCGATCTTTCTCACCTCGTATTCCGAAAGTCTCTGCGGAATCTTCAATTCGATAAAAATCTTACGAATCCCTTCCACCGCCTTAATCGCGGCCTCGATCACGGAGATATTCGTGATGTCCTCGTCCAAGGCTCTCGCGATCATCACGTATTTACCGGCGGAGGAAGTCAGGTTGTATTCCATGACGTGGGGGAGAAGGATGGACATGGACTGAAAGATATCCAAATTTGTAATATTCGCACTTGCTAATGAAAGCGCGAAACAAAGCCCCAAAGAACTGGAGGACTGGGCGATTCCCGTCAAAAGACTGGCCGCATACAAACCGTTTTTATAGTTGATGTTCTTCGGATCGCGGATGGAAGGAATCAGGTTTTTTTGTAAAAGTTCGATCGCGCGTAACGCGGAAGAGATCGTAAGTTCCGATGAAAACTTGGAAAGAATCGTGTCCACCGCGGCGGCCAAAATTCCCACGCCGACCTTGGAAATGTCTGTGGAACTCATAAAGGAAGAAATCTTCGGATCGGCGATGATCAACTCGGGAAATAAAAGTTCGTGCGAAAAGTATTTCGTAATTCTTTCTTCTCCGAGAAGAATCGTGGAAATGGGAGAACATTCCAAACCGAAAACGGGATGAGTTGGGATCAAAATCAAAGGAAGCGGTTTTTTGAGTTTCGCCTTCCGTTCGCTTAACATTTCTTCGGCGAAGATGTCGTTCGTAACGAGAAGGGCGATGATCTTGGCCATGCTGATCGATTCGTAAGAACCGTAACCGATGATACAATCCGCGTTAGCGATCTTGGCGAAGTAGGCGGCCGTGTCCAATTCTTCCGGAGTCGGCTCCTTGACGATATCGTCGTAGAGAATCACTCCGTCGATATGTTTTTCCAAACTGGTTTTGATGATGGAAAGTTCGTCCATATTCTCCAGCTCCTGTTGAGTGGAGAATATCACGGTTCTCGAGCCTATGTTTTTGACGAAGTTACCCACCTTGTATCCGCAATCGGCTTCAAAGTGGATTTTTGGAGGAAATGTGTAGTTAACCCAATCGGGGAGTATCGGCATCGTCGTCGTCCCCCAGAGTTATCTGGTGAATCGGAATATTTCTAATTTAAATAGAGGTAAAAATCAGTTTATCCGTAACGTTCTTTATTGACCTAACATCGTTTCTGAGATTCTATCCGCGATCGTATTCAAAACGTCGCCGCTCAGATTATCATAGTCTCCGTTTTTCAACTTTTCCTTAACTTCTTTGAGTTTTACGGAACGGTCTTGGTCGTCCGGAGTAGAAAGAATTTTGCGAGTTATAGTTTGAACTTCCGCTTGCAGTCTTGCTTCGGATGCTTTTTGTTTTGCGGTATCGGAAATAGAAACGTTATCAAAAGCTTCTTTTGATTCCGCCTTTTTAACCGGAGCGGTTCTTTTCGGTTCGTACCCGCTTCCACCGATCCCACCGATTTTATCGATAGTCATGATTTGTTACCTCTACTGAATTCTATCGGCCGATCCAAGAGAGCCTTTAAGCATTTTTTTCCGATTCGTATTGATTAAAACCACAAATTCACCCTTGTGGGCAAATTCCTTCGGTTTTCCGGGGAGAATGGGCGAAAAAAGGAGAATTTCCTCGTGAATTTTGGTCATTTCCCGGCCCATCAGATATTCGGAATCGGGGAAAATTTCTTTCACGGCGTCGAGCGTATCTCCGATTCTGTGGACGGATTCGAAGATCATGATCAGTCCTTCGAATTCTTTCCATTCTCCCAATTGATTTCTTTTTTTGCCTTTTTTTTCGGACAAGAATCCAAGAAACAAAAACGGATTGGCCTGCCAACCGGAGATTCCGAGTAACGCGGTCAATGCGCTCGCTCCGGGAACGGGGGAGATTTTAAAACCGGCTTCCCGGATCACTCGGATCAGATGAGAACCCGGATCGGAAACGCCGGGAGTTCCCGCGTCCGAAACAAGCGCGAAGGTTTTCCCCGCTTTCAAATCTTCTAATATACCCGCATAGGGAGTTGGAGATTGATCCCTGTAGAGCGTGGAAGCGGGAGTCGAAATTGCATAGTGCTGTAACAATCTTCTCGAATGTCCCGCGTTCTCGCAAAGAATTCGGTCCGTGTTTTTTAGAATTCGAAGCGCGCGAAAGGTAAGGTCTTCCAAGTTTCCGATCGGTGTGGAGACGACGTAAAGTGTTCCTGGTTCGAGTGGAATTTCGGAGGAGGTTTCTAGAGAAGAGGATTCTTCCTCTAAACTCATAGATTACAGCCCGAAGGTGAAACTCCCGAAGGACAAACACAACCCGTTTCTTCGGCGCCCGCAATCAAACAAGGATTACAAAGCGTTCCTACGGGACAGTTTTGTTTTACGGTAGTATTGCAAGCCGCGTTGTTGCACTCCGATGGATTACAACTCGAACCTACGGGACAAAGATAAGGACGGGAAGAGGAACACATTCTCACCGGCGTGGAAGGGTTCGAAAAGATACCGCTGTTCAAAAGAGCTCTTAACGTGAACGTATAAATCTCGCATTTGATAAACGGAAACACGCCGGGAGGAGGAATCTGATTGAGAACCCGATGCGTTTGCAGTCTCGCGGAACTCGTGGACGCTTCCGATGCGAGATGCGGGAAAGAAGGTTGAACCCCATTCTCCAGATAAACGTTTCCGCCTGCGAGAGTTTCCGCAACCGAAGGCGCCGCGGTCGTGATGTAAAGATTATAACCTACGAATTGCGGCTCCGCGTTGGTAACGAAATACCGGATCAAAAATTCTGGTTTGTAAGAATTCGGTTCGGATACGAAGTCCACGTCCTTCGTTGCGTTGTTCGTGATTCCTTCGTTGACCGCGACCACGCTTAAAAACTGAGGAACTCCGACCGGAGAAATAAATACGAAAGGGGATTGCGCTACGTCCGTGTTCATACCACAACCGAAAAGAATCCAGATCAAGGAAAGGGTGGGAAGAATCGTTGGATGAAGAATTCTAAAAGACATTTTTATCTTGCGTGGGATTCAAATTCTCAAATATTAGAAGACGGATCCGCTATTCAGGATAGAATTTCCTAGTTCGGCGGTCTTACAATCAAAATTTCCAGATTTATTCCGGAGCATTCCAGTGGTCAGCATTCGTAAACTCGTCATTTATTCCGGCATTTCCATCGCACTTGTTGCGCTTGTTTGGATTCTTTTTTCTTCCGAAGATCCGGGCGAAGCGGATCGTAAAAAAAGGGAAGCGGATAGCGTAGCCCTTCTTCTGGGCGGTGGAGGAAGTTCTTCCTCTTCTTCATCGGGATCGTCCGGAGGCAGAACGAACGAATCCATTTTCGATTCTTCCTTTTACAAAGCGGGTAAGGGAGAATACATCGAATCGAATTCGGGAGAAACCAAAGAAGCCGATCCGAACGCGGCCGACGCGGACAACCCGATCAATCCTCAATCCAATAAACCTTATACGAACGAGGAGATGGAACGTTTCAGTCAATTACGGGAACGTTTTCCGAACAATTCTCTCATTCCTAAAAAGTTAAGTCCTTCCGAAAAGGAAGCGAAGAAACAGGAAGAAAATCAAATCGCGGAAGCCGCTCGAAACGTTTATGCGAGAACAGCGACTCCGGTTCAGATCCGTTCTTATTACAATCATATGGAAAAACAAACCCAGGATAGAATGGACATCATCAACTATCTCGTGGATTTGCAAAAAGGTTCCGGCGAAGAAGAAACCGAAAAGAAACTTCAGAACATCCAGGATTCCATCAAAAACCAACTCCAGCAAGTTCAACGCGATAAGGAGAATGCGTTTAAACAAGCCGGGTTGTAAGATCGGTTCGACCGTTTCCGTAATCCGCAAGGGATCATTCAACGATCGATGTTTCGTTTTTAAAAAATTCGATTCTAAATTCCCGAGCCTTTTTCTTCGGAAAGGATCGGGAATCTAAAGCTAGACTTCGGATCCAAACCGTAGTCGTCCAGATGAAACGAAGGCGGCAACCTTTCCCGTTTCCATTGATTTCTGTGAAAGAGTGAAATATATTTCCGAACCGATTCTTCCAAAAATCCCGGTGCTAATTTTTGAACGTCCGGATCTCCGCCAAGAAGCTGAACGATCTCGGAAAAACCCGCGCCTCGAACCACGAACAACTCTTCGATCTTTTGCAGAAGAGGATAGGGCATCAGATCCTTTTCGTCTTCTTGTTTGTCTTCGAGAGGTTTTAATTCCGCGCTCGGAGGAGAAAGAACGATTTCCTTCACCGAAACATACGCGGGAAGAATCGGATCCTTTCCGTCCGCGACGAATTGCATCCACTTCAAAATAAATTCTTTACTAACTCCGGTAAGAGGGGCCACCGATCCGGAAGAATCCCCGTCCATCGTCGTATAACCCGCGCCGGCTTCGCTACGGTTTCCCGTGGAAAGAAGAAGATGTCCGTTTAAATTGGCGAGCATCCAGATGATCGGAGAACGAACCCTCGCCTGAATGTTTTGTAGAACCAGGTTGTGATGTTCCCAATCCAAAGAAATGCCGGTCATCTTGGAAATCTTATCCGTAATACTTTGCACTTCGGAACCGATCGTAAGATCTCCGTGAATTGACTTCACGTCTTCGGCCAATGCTTTGGCGAGGGATCTCGTACGATCTGAATTGTTCTCGGTGGCCTGATACAACGTATAAAGAATTTTATCCTCGTCGATTCCAACCGAAGAAAAAAAGTTTTTCCCCAATTCTTCTTGGGCGATTTTTTTCATCGCGGTAACGAGAAGCGCGCAGGTGGAACTGTCCGCGCCTCCCGAAAGGGATAACGTATAACCCTTCGTCTTAGACTGTATTAGATAATCAAAAAGTCCTAATGCTACCGCGCGTGTGAAATCCCGATACGATTCCTCTTCTTTGGAAAGGGAAGGTTCGGGAACGGGACGGTTTACGATCGGAGTTCGTTTTGGAAATTCGATACCGAGATAGATTCGATTTTCTTCCGAGGATTTTTTTTTCGAGAAACGGTTTCCCGAAGGACGAAAGTTTTTGGCGCGATCGGCTCTGGAAGCGTCGAAGTCGATTTCGCTTGAACAAAGATTGAAATCTCCGAAAAAAAGACGTTCGGATTCTGCGATCAGTTTTCCGTTTTGAACGACCATGGAACCGCCTTCGAAGATCAATCGTCCCGATTCGTTTCCGCAGAGATTGGAAAACAGATACACGTTAGACTCTCTTCTCGAGCTTTCCTTAAAGATCTGTCTGCGCGTTCTTTGTTTGCCGAACGCGAAATGAGAAGCGCCCGGAGAAAGAATCAGATCAGTTCCCGCTTCCGCAAGAGGAATGGAAGGTTTTTGCAGAACCCAGGAATCCTCGCAGATTTCCACACCGAACGAAAAATGATCGGTTTCAAACACGAGGGAACCGAACGGAATCGCCGAGCCGTCCGGCGCGATCCAATTCTCCTGCGCTTCTTCCCCTCTGGCAAACCAACGGTTTTCGTAATGAACTCCCGTGGTTGCGAGATTGGATTTGGGAACGATCCCCGCGATGGCCCCGTTGCATAGAACGGCGGCGCAATTGAATAGATAAGGATTTTGGAATATAGGTAAACCGACTACGACGATTCTGTTTTTCGTAAGAGGAAGAATCTGCGTCAAAGAATTCCAGGATTCTTTCCAGATCCGAGGAAAGAAAAAAGAATCCTCGCATCCGTAACCGGAAATACAAAGTTCGGGAAAAAGAATCAGATCGGAATTTTTTTCCTGAGAAAGAACCTTTTTGATTTTATCCAGGTTCCCTTGAAAATCGAACACTCTCGTTTTGAGAGAAACCGAAGTAAGTCGCACAGACTGCATGTTGTACAGGATTCAGGTTCGAATCCGTTTTGAAAGTGTTTTTTAATTCGAAAAGGTCCGGTCATCCGGTCTACAACCGGCGCCGAACCTTCTTCGAGAAAATCGGATCGAATTTTAAGAAAGGGTTTGCAGATCACCGGAAACGATTTGTTTCCAAGTTTTGAGAGCGGACCTGAATTCTCCCTTGGCGACGCGAACCTGATTCTTATCTCCGGAAGATTCTTTTTTGGAAACGAGATCCGCCTGACGATCGATCAAGGATTGTTTATACGATTGCAGTTTTGTTTCCAGATCGGCGGAGAATGGAATCTGCAACGTTTCCATTCTTTTCAAAAAACGTTTTTCATCCATCTGCACTTTTTTGCGGAAAATCTGTTCTTCCGGAATTTGTTTTAAATCGGACGCAAGACCCAGATGATACAAACCTTTGATGAGCCACTTGCTCGGATCGTAGTCGAAAAAACGGATTCCGTTTCTATAATCCGCTTGGAACTCGTGATGAAAGTTATGATATCCTTCTCCGTAAGTGAATAACGCTAAGATCCAGTTGTCCTTTGCGGTATGTTTGTCCGAAAACGGTTGGGTTCCTCGGAAATGACAAAGCGAGTTGATGAAGAACGTAAAGTGATGATTGATAAAAAGTCTTAAGAACCCCGCGACTAAAACCCCGCCTAAAAAATCTCCCCAAAGAAGACCGATCAAACCGGGAAAGAGAAAACACATAAAGATCGAAATCGAATAGTAATATTCGTGTTGCCATACGATCCACTTGTCTTCCCAAAGATCGGGGATGTTCGTCAAAGAATATTCTCTTTTTTGAAACAACCAAAGGATGTGAGCGTGCCAAAATCCTTTCGTGATCGCATACGGGTCCTCGTCCTTGTCCACGTGTCTGTGATGAATTCTATGATCCGCGCACCATTCCAAAACCGTACTTTGAAACGCGGCTCCGCCGAAGAGCAGGAAAAAAATTCTTACCGGAAGCGCGGCCTTATACGCCCGATGGGAGAAGAGTCTATGATAGCCCGCGGTGATTCCGATTCCGGTCGCAAACATCATAAACAAAAACAAGAGCCAGGTCTGATACGGAATTCCTCTCGTAACCTCCAGCCAAACGGTTCCAGTAACTCCGACGATCGGAGTTACGATTAAGAAGATCGTGGTCACCCAATTGATTGATTTTTCTTTTTGCATATTCAATTCCTAAAAGGCCGATCGGGACGTTCGTCCTGTTTTGGCCCATTTAATTAACTCTGTTAGTTATGAGCAAAAAGAGGAATGCTGGTTGCAAAAATCGGGAATTTTTTTGAGAATTTTTTTCGAAATCGAAAACGGTTTCCAGATTCTTTCCGGGAAATTCACTGGTTAAAATCAAACGCAAATCGGAAATCACAACGTTTATGAAACAAGAACTGCTCGAACTCATTCGTTCTCATGCGTATCGCTATTCGGAACAACCTTTCACCCTCGCTTCGGGAAAACAATCCAGACATTATTTCAATTGTAAGGAGATCACGCTCGTTCCCGATCGTCTGGAACTTCTTTGCCGATTTATCGTTGAACAACATTTAGGCGAGTCCGGCATTTTAAAACCCGAGGCTTTCGGCGGTCTTACGATGGGCGCCGATCCGATCTGCTACGGAATCAGTTTAGAATTTAGAAAACAGAAAAAGAACGTTTTTCCTTTGATCGTTCGTAAACTTTCCAAGGATCACGGAACGAAAAAGCTCGTAGAAGGAGCGGTTCACGCCGTAAAAAGTTGTATCATCGTGGACGACGTGATTACCACCGGAGGTTCCACGATTCAGGCGATCAAAAGTCTGCGCGATTCCGGAATCGAAGTCTCTCAAGGAATCTGCATCTTGGATCGCGAAGAAGGCGGCAAGGACGCGATTCTTTCGGAAGGGGTTCAGATGTTTCCTATATTCAAAAAAAGTGATTTTGGGAATTTGGAGCATGAGTGAGTTTCCGTACGACTTCGGTAAGTTTAGAAACAATCTGATCCTCAGATCGGTCGCGGTGATCGCTTTGTATCTGGCGTTTATCGTCTGGAATTTTTTGAAGGTTCCCGAAGAAAGCAGAACGGACTTCGTGAGAATTTTCGGTCTTCTTTCTCTCGTTCTCGGTTTCTTACTCTATCGGAATTTTTCCAGACAGATCCGCGTACTCAAAGGCGCGAAGGTGGAATTGAATTCAAATTCCTTAAAGTTGTTCAACTCGAAAGGACAATCCCTCGAAACCAAACTCAAGTCCATCGTTTCGATCGAACGGGACGTGTTCCGTTCTTATGTTCGATTTTTGATCGCGACCAAGGAGGATATGATTCCCGTTTTGAATCTTTCCGAGCCGGATCGTTTTCAGGAAGAATTGGAAAAACATTCGGGAAAGAAGACGCTCGTTCAGGAAAAAAAAACGGGATTTCTTCATCCGAAAACCCTTTTGTATTTTATTCCTTCGTTTGCGATGTTCGCGGCCGTGATGTTCGGTCCGTTTCCTTTGAAGATGGAATCCTTTTATTTGATCGCGAACGTAAACGCCTTGCTCGTGGCCGTCTATTTTCCCGAAGACAAGGTCAAACTCGTTTATTCCGCGAAACGAAGATGGATTTTTCTTTTGGGCGCGCTTTTGATCGCGCAGTGTCTGATTTACTTAAAGGTTTTGTAATCTATTTCGTATCGTAGAAACGCCGCGTCCGTTGCGCGGCGCTTCGCTTTCGAGTGGGCGCTCTTGAGGTTCTACATTCTCGGCTTAGCGAGCAGGTTGAGTTTTCTTTGGGTCAATCTTCTGAGTTCGATCATCTCTTCGAGATACGAGGCGAGAACCTTGTCCACGTTGATATTCTTTTCCATTTTCAAAAGATTGTCCCGCACCAAACGAAGATTCTCTTCGTTCGTAACCTTACCGGAAATGATCAGTTTACGAATCGTCTCGAATTCGCATTTTCTAAGATGGACTCGGAGTAAAAACTCGATCGAGAATTTGGAAACCATTCTCCCCCAAGGGCTGTTCGGATTGAGATTGGCGGCTTGCGCCTGTTCTTCGATCCGATCCGCCGCTCTTTGAGAAGGAACCGGTCCGAAGGAATTCGAAAAAGAATTCATCGCGCGCGATGGTTCGTCGATGTCCTTTCCTTCCGCGGGAGTGTCGCCTTTGGAAACTAAAATTTCCTCCATCGCCTGCACGCGGAATTCTTCCTGAAAGTCGTTCGGATTGTTGTTCATCATCCGAATGAATTCTTCGAGCATAACCGCGATGTTTACGATTCTTCCGATCGGAGTGTTGTTCAGTTCTCGGATCTTCGGAAAAAGTTCTCTTGTGATGAGAGAAGGGGATTTCTTTTTGTAATAGGTCGCCTCGTAAAGACGTTCCAATTTTTTTTCGGCGTAGTATTTCAGATCCTGGAGAATTTTCAGATCGGCGTACGCGTATGCGTCCACGCCGGGATCGTTCATCTTCGTCGCCTTTTCTTCGGGCAATACGATTTTGATTACGAATATGATCTTCGCTTCGCGAAGAACCTCGAGGATGTTTCGAATATCGTCCGGTTCTCTCGAAAAAAGGGACATCAACTCCTTGATAAAAGTGTCGGACGTGGGAATTTTTTCGTCTTCCCGAAGATTGACCTTTCGGATCTCTCCGGCGATTTCCAGTGCTACTTCACTCAAGGCGCTCATACGAATGATAACATCCTAAGAGAAACTGCGTGGGCGATCAAGTTGGTTTTCGTTTTGAAAAGAGGGGAATGTCTCTTCATTCTTGGCTGATCCGAAATCCTAATTTTCTCAAAGTATACAAGGGAACCAAACAGGAAAGAATTCCCAAGACGGGTGAGAGAATCAGAAAAAATATCGGAACTTCGGGCGATACGGTGAACTTTAAAGTCCATCCGAACGCGTTCTTGTTGATGACGTATAAAACGACAGGAGAAAGAACGAAGGCGAGAACGATTCCGAAACAGGTCGCGACCACCGTGATAAAAACGCTTTCCGTTAAAAGAATCGAACTCAGTTGTCCGTGATCCGCGCCCAAATATTTCAAAATTCCTAACGTAGTTTTTTTGGAGATGAGATTGTGAAGCAGGGAGGAAACGAGCGAAATCATCGCGATGATAAACGCCGTGGTTTTCAAGGTTCCTAAAACTCCGAAAACCTTATCCACTCCTTCCGTATAAAGAGCCCTCAGTTCCTTTCCGTTTAACAATTTCAGGGAAGAATTTTGTCTTAAAATACGAGAGATGGATTGCTCCGCGGCCGGAAGATCTTCTTCCTTATTTAAGAATATCTTAATCGAATTGTATCCCTGAAGTCCGAAAAAGGTTTCGTAATTTTTGATATCCATCATGATCGTTCCGCGTTCCGAAAAAAAATGTTCCTTGATTCCTTTGATTTTGAATTCCTTTTTTCCGAGTTTGGTTCCGAGAAGAATCGTATCTCCGACCTTGAAGTTCTGCAGATAAGCCATATTGGAGGAGATTAGAATTTCGTTTTCCATTTTCGCCGAACTTTCGGGAGAATCCTTCCGGTTGTATGCCCCGAAGGTATATGCATGAATCGTAAAGTTCCCTTTTTCCGTTTCAACCCTCGTGTTTACGCAGAATCCGTCCAAGGACTTCACCTCGGGAAGTTTTGAGAGTTCGCTTAACAAAGAAAGGGGAACTCCTCCGTGAATTCCCGCGGCAAGATTCGACGTGTTGATAACGGTCAACTCGGCGGGAAACTCCGAATCCACCCAATCGTTTAAGGATCTTCGATAACTGTCCGTCAAAACCGAAAGACAAACCACGAGAGAGGTCGCGAGCATCAAGGTCGCGGATGTGAGAGTGTTTCGGAGAGGTTGGTTTCTCGTTTCTTCCAGACCGACTTTCATAAATACGAAGGATCGATCCGATCTTTCGGAAAGACTAAAAAAGAATATCGTAATCGTCTTAAATACCCAAGGGAAACAAAGGGTAACGCCGATTACGATTCCTCCGATTCCTAAAAGCCCGGTGATCGGAAGTTTCCATCGTAACGGAACGAACGCGATCGACGCGAAAATACAAACGAGCAAAAGACCGAAGAAGAACGTTTTACGTTCGTCGATTCGATTGGTTCCCGAAGAAGAATCCCGTAAGATCGAAACCGGCGAAACTCTTCCCGCGCGAAACGACGGAAACGCAGCGGAAAAAAACGATCCTACGATTCCGATTCCGAGTCCTATGATCCAAGTGGATGAAGGGATGGACTTGTATGTTTTGAGATAAGATAAATCGGCGGAGGCGGCTTCCGGGCTGAAAAAATCCATTCTCGAAAAAAGAAAACCGAGCCCGAGTCCCAAAAAACTTCCCGTGATTCCAAGAAGCAAAGCTTGGGAAACGAAAAGCGCGAACGTATGACCGGCGCCGAGTCCCATCGTTTTTAAAATTCCCAATTCTTTTTCGCGGCTTACGTATAAACCGGACATCGTGTTGGAAACCATAAAGAAAGCGATGATGAGAGATATAAACGATATGACGAGAAGATTGAGTTGAAAGGAGCGTAACGCGTTTCCGGATTTTTCCCGTATGTCCTCTACGGTTTCGATCCGATAGTCCGAGCCGAGTTTTTGTTCGAGAATTCTTTTCTGTTCCGATCGGAATCGGTCGGGTTGGATGAGAAGAAAACTAACGTAATCTCCCGTTTCGAATCGTTCCATCGCGGATTCTATGTCTTCCATCAGAATACTTCCGCCTTCCGTATCGAATACTTCGAGCCTAGATAGGTTGAAACTTTTAGAATTCGTTTTAATATCGGCCTTTGAATTTCCTATCTTCTCGGATAAGGATCGGCTGATAAAAACCGAGTTTGCCGGATCGTTTTCGTTTTGCGACGTTCGATCGGATGTTTCTTCTTGAGGGACACGTTTTTTTGATTTTTCGTTTTCGGCCGCTCGAAACGTTTCGAATTCTTTTAAAAAATCCAAACCGAGATACACGGCTCGGATCGAATCGTTTACTATGACTTCTTTTTGAAAACGGGGAGAAATTTTTACGATCCAGGAAAGGGAAGAATCATCGGATAAGGTTTTGATCAATTCGACGGGAACGTTTTGTTCTCCCGATGCCGACGAGATTTTGATCTTATATTCTCCCTGAAAATATCCCATCGCAAAATCGGTCAGACTTTTTTCCGCCTTCATTCCGTTTGCGGTCGTCGATATAAAAAGACCGACCCCAAGAGAAATTCCGGCTAACGCGAAGAATGCGGCGACCTTATGGCTTCGGAAGTATTCGAAAAGAAATAGAACGTAAATTCGATAGGACATGAATCTTCAATCCACCAGAATTCCGTCCGCCATTTTTAAACGGAATTCTCCCAAGGATCCGAGCTTCTGATCGTGGGTTACTATAAAAAGAGTGAAGCCGTGTTGTTTCTGAAGATCCATCAAAAGACGTATTACGTTTTCTGCATTCTTCGTATCCAGGTTTCCAGTGGGTTCGTCCGCGAGAATCAGGGAAGGACGTTTGCAAACCGCTCTTGCGATCGCTACTCTTTGTTGTTCTCCTCCGGAGAGTTCGTCCGGTTTGTGGTTTTGTCTGGAGGAAAGTCCGACCTTTTCGAGGGCTTCCTCTGCGAGTTTGCGCGCTCGCGCCTTGCCGACGCCGGAGATGTAAAGAGGAACCGCCACGTTTTCAAGTGCGTTTAGATAGGGAAGTAGATGAAAGAATTGGAATATGATTCCTGTTTCCTCTCTTCGATATTTCGTGAGTTCTTTTTCGTTCATCGAATGCAAAGAATGTCCGTTCACTCGGATTTCACCCGAATCGGGCACGTCTATGCCGGAAAGTATATTCAAAAAAGTTGATTTACCCGAACCCGAAGGGCCCATGAGCGTGACGATCGACGCGCTCGGTATGTCGAGTTCCAATCCTTTGAGAACTTCCGTTTGAAGTTTTCCGCTTTGATAGGATTTTCTAAGTCCGGAAATTCGGATTCTTTTTGAGTCGGTCGCGTTCGAGTTTGTCATTTGGTTTTGAGGGAACAGGAGAATTCGGATTCAAATTCGTGAAAAGTGAAAAATGGACCGACAAGAATGCGTCGAGGTCGGTTTATTTTGTCGGAGGTACGACAACGGGAAATTGGGTATTTTTTGGTTTACGGGACGAGGATTTTCAGTTAAGGGAAGTTTATTCGGGATTTTTCCGCCGGTTGAACGCAGCGATTCGTTCTCTACGGATCGCTCCTCATTCTCCACCGCAGATGCGGGTTGGGGCGCGCCGTTTCACTAAAAATCGTCGGAGGTACGACAATTCTTTCCCGAAATTGGGCTTGCGAAAAATTAAAAAAGCCTCCGATAGAATTTTCTTTCGAAGGCTTTTTGGATTTTAGGATCTTAAATTTTTAGCGTGTGATTCTTGCGAGATCGGTTCCCGGATAATAGTGTCTGAGAATTTCAACGTAATTGTAATTCTCCTTCGCCATTCCGAAACTTCCCCATTGGCTCAATCCGACTCCGTGACCCGAACCCATTCCTTTTACAAGATAGCCGTTTCCTTCTTTTTGAATTCCGAATCTCAAGGAACGAACGGGAGCGCCTAACGTTTGTCTGAATTCTTTTCCGCGAATTCGAGAAGAACCCTCCGAGCCGCTTAACTCCATAAGATCCACACGCCCCGAAGCGGTTCTGGATAGAACTTGGATCGATTGAATCTCGCCCAGTTTTAAGTTTGAAAATTTAGAATTGATCAGTTCTTGGGAAATCGTTTCTTTCCAATAAAAATTATCTCCGGCGCGATCGAATTCCGAAGCGACCGTGGAAAGATAAGGAATTCTTTTTCCGCCCCATACGTTTTCGGGAGTTTCCGTTTTACCGCCGCTGTTCGAATGAAAAAAAGCTTGGATCGGATTTTCCTCGAAGACCGCCAAGACTCCGGTGGTGTCTTGAACCGCTTTCGTTGTGGAAGGATGTTCCTTTTCGATACCGCCATACACTTGAGAATTTACGGTGGCTTCGACGTCGTAGAGCGCATTCTTTTTATTTAATATTTCACGAACTGCATACGTTCTCGCACAAATTGCCTGAGCTTTTAAAGCTTCCATCGGCCAACCGTAGGGAACCTCGGAAGGAACCACGGCGTACAGATATTCTTCCAAGGGAAGAACGTTTACGATCAGCGCTGGTCCTTGGCTTTGAGGAATGAGATGGATGGCACCTCTGACCTTTAAGGATTTGTATTCAAGTCCCGCATTCTCACCCACAAAACGAATCGGCGCTTTTAAACGGGAAGAATCCAACGAGATGATATCGATTCCTTTTTTAATAAGAAGATCGTTCGCGTCGTACACGGAAATGATTCCTTCTCCGCGGATTTGAAGATCGCCTTCGGTTTTGCCAAGAAGCACTCGAACCTCGTGAACCGAACGGCTTTTATAAGGAGGCGTCCAAGGTCGAATGATGACGGTATTACAACCCGTTTCCAAAAGTATAAAGAAAAGAATCAAAAGTAAAACTAGTTTTCTGATCATAAGAATTCCCGGAGATACGTCTATCTCTCTTCTTGAATATCGTAGAGAACCGAAAATCCCTGCAGAGATTTTTAGGGTTTGGGAGGGTTAGATATGGCGGAGAAACGGCATGGATTCTATGCCGAGAGCGAATCGAAGGCCGGTAAGGTGGAGTTCTTCTTTAAATGGACATGTACGAGATCGGAATGATGCCCTTTATACGGAGGCCGTAAGCCCAAAATTTAAGCAGATGAAATGAATGTCTTTTTTTGAATAAAAAGATTATTTTTTCCTTTCATTTGAATAAACTAATAAAAAAGCTATTTTTGGAAGTAATACCGTTCATTTACAAAATATAGATGAAAGTGTTTGATTTCATGTGATTCGAGCAATTTAAGAATCCCGCTAAATTTAATGAGAATTGTATTTTCTCCTTAAAATATTAAAATTAGAATTCAGGAGCAAGTGAAGATTTATGAGAATCATTTCTTTGTGTTTGATCATTTTGAGTCTTTCTTTTTGTGGTCAAGCGTATATAAAAGCTCGATCTAATTCTTTAATTGAAACCAATAGATATACGAGTACGTATTTATACTGGTTTTGGGGCTCTACACCAACCCATACTGTCGATGTAAGTAAAATTTGTCCCGAAGGCCACTCCCTCATTGAAGCCCGGTATTATCATTCATTTGTAGGATATATGGCCTTAATTGCGACTTGGGGTATTGTAGTTCCCATTCAGCTTGAAGTAACTTGCGCTAAATAAAGGAAAAGATTAATGAAATTATATATTATTAAGTGTGTCTCTTTAATAATTCTCTTGTTTGCGAATTGTATATCGATGAGAATTATCGATCCGACTAAAAAAATGGCTAACGGCATCCCTGAAGAACGTATGACCCTTACTCTTTTTGGCGTTAGAGCGAATAGCCCAAATATGATATGCGAAGGTGGTTTACAGGAAGTTCAGTTTGAGCGTCCGTTTTGGGCCGCGTGGATAATGGAAATATATGGAATATTACCGCTATTTGTTAACGTTCGAAAAAGTACTTCTATATGCGCTGAATATGGAACAACTACCAGTTTAGATTCTGGCAATTTTAACGATATTATTTCGCTCAAGAATGGAGAAATTATTACCGGGGTAAAAACCGCAGTGACAGGGGATTCCGTTGTAGTCACAACAAAGGACGGTAAAGTTTCGGTTTATAGGAAAAGAGAAGTCTCTGGAATTAAGAAGAATTAAATACGCTCTCTGATTAAAAATCAGATTGAATTTAACGATTATCCTTGAAGAAGTTATCCGCCTTCAAGGATAATCTAGTTTTAGGAAATTATAATATATTAAAAGGACTCCAACGATGAAAAAAATCTTAATCATTTATGTAACGCTGATCTTTTTTATTGCAAGTTGTGCAAAAGAACAAGGGAGTTCGAATTCGGGTTCGAAAAAAAGTTACTTTTCAAGTATCCCCACATTCATCGTCGGCTCGGTGGAAATTAATCAAAAAGCGAGCAATTCAGGGGACATCATTGAAGGAGATCAAACGATTCGAATCGGAAGCGGATCTCTTGCTGATATCCAGATTCGTGGCTTCCAATCTCAAATTACTTTTAGAGCGAAAACGCAAACGGAACTGAATCTTTATTCTCGAGTGAAAGACGATAAAAGAACTTTAATCGTTTTTCTAAAAAGAGGGGATTTGCTTTTTTCGGTAAAAAAACTTCAAAAAGACGAAAGCGTTCTCATTTTCACACCTTCTATGAAGGCAATGGTAGTCGGAACTCAGTTTAAGGTCGTAGTAAAAGAAGACGCCACAACAAACATTAAGGTCGCCGACGGAAGCGTGGATGTTCGGCCTTCCGATCCTACGTTGGAACTTCTTATGAACTCCGAAGAAACGGATTCTAAGACTAAGGAAAAAATCAACGCGGCCTTTGGACAAGGACAGGTTCTTGAATCCGGAAAGGAAACAACGGTTACGAACGGAAAAATCAAAGAAGCACTCAAAGATCCGGAACTTTTGAAATTATTGGAAAGCCCGGAATTAAAAAATATCAAAACGCCGACCGAGCCGGCCGAAAACGCGGAACTTAAAAAACAACTCGCGGCATTGGAATCCAAACTACCGGAGAGCATTGCGGTAGGAGAAATCAAAACTTCTCAAGGTTTGGCGGGAAATACTTTAAAAGATCTTCAAAAAGAGTCGTCTGAGATCGTGAGTGTTTCGGATAACAATCAAAAGACCGGACAAGAATTGAAAAAGGAAATCGATAGCGCTCTCAAGGAAAATAACGCGGTTCTATTGTCGACCATGGGTAAGGTCCTTGGAAAAGGCGCCGAAACCTTGGTTTTAAAGAACGGCCAAAACGTGACCGGAATTATTTATCAGACCGGCAGCAACTATAACGTTAAAACTCCGCAAGGCGAGTTGCACTTCTCTGAGTCTCAAGTGTCGGGTTTAAGATTTTAAGAAACGGTGATCTTGTGTTGATTCGGATTTTATTTTTAATTTTTTTTGTTTCCTGTTCGACCACAAAGGCGAATCTTCTTTCCAGCGACGGTCAAAAGAAACGTCTGTTGATCGATAGATTTGATTACTTAGAAAACAAAAAACTGAAGCCTATGGCCGCGGGTTTGACGAGCACTTTGACCAACGGTTTGTCGAGAATTCCGACTTTAGAAGTTGTGGGACCTTCCGAAAAAGCCAACGCTTTAAAACTCATTAAGGAAAAACAACTCTACGGAGAGGAAGTCGATCCTGCGGAATTTCTCAGTAAGATTACCGCCGCCGATTACTTCTGCAACGGGGACATTCAAGCCGAGCAAAGCGTAGCCCTTGTCAATGTAAGAATTTCAGACGCTCAAAAGGGTTCGCTTGTTTTAAGTTCATCTACGAGAGGCAGTTTAGAAAAACCGATTACTCTGCAGGAAAAGATCGTTGGGAATCTTCTTTCCAACATAGACAGTGACGACGCCGAAGCAAATACGGCTCTTGTAAGCAATTCATCCACTAAAAATGAATCTGCGTTTTCGTTTTATGCCCAGGCCTCCGATATTCTTTATTCCGAGCCGCAGAAGGCCGCGATCCTATTGATCAGCGCTTTGAAGAATGATCCCGAATACTTGGACGCTCTCGAAGATCTTGCCAATACTCTTTTTCAAATCGGGGAAACGAAAAAATCTATGGAGTTCCTCGTAAGAAAAAAAGAGGTCCTCGAACGTAAACAACTTCAAAATACGGTGGATTACGCAAACACTCTCTGCAACTTAGGTGTCGTCTATTTTTCCTTAGGAGAAAAGGAAAAGGCGATGCAGTTGTGTCTTCAAGACAAGGAATTGAAAGAATCCTTGAAACTGAAGAAAACGAAACTGTATGCGAATACGCTTCAAACAATCGCCTCTTTTCACGTTTATCTCGGTCAGTATAAAGAAGGAATCCGATTATTCGAATCCGCGAGAACCTTACTGACTACATTGGGATTGGATAAAACTTTTGATTACGCGGATCTTTTAACTTCTCTCGGATCGGCTTACAAGCAGAACGGAGAACCCGAATTTGCGGGCGGACTTTATAAGGATGCGGAAAACATCTATCAAGAGATCGGACTTTCTTCCACAAGTTCTTACGCGGCTTTGCTGACCAATCAGGGGCTTTTACATCTGGCAAAAAAAGAATATAAAGAAGCTCTAAAAAAATTCATCCAAGATAAATCCATTCAAGATAAACTCGGTTTGGGAAAATCGGACGGATATATCGCGACCTTAAACAATTTAGCCGTCGTCTTATCTGAATTAGGTGAAAAGAAAAAGGCTATCGAGTTTCTTCAGCTGGCCAATAAGTTAAAATCGGGCAAAAAGAAAAGTTAATATAGTTTTTGCCGACCTTACTCGCATTCCGATCGAAAGCGATCTTCTTGTTTTAATTTAAGTAATATTGAATCGAGGATTTTTACATGCAGAATATTTCTAACTCCCGTTCTAAACTATATTTCGCGAGAATATGGGTTTTGTCGTTTGTAATAGCCGTTTTTTGGCTGATGAACGCTTGTTCCTCCACGCAGGACGGTTCCGGAAAACAAGATAAATTTGTCTATGTCAACAACGTTCAGGGAATCAACGAAGACGATTTCGAACTCAACGCAAAAAGAAAAATTTTGGAAAACGGTCTCGGAGAATTGATCGAAGGCGGGTCGCAAGCGATCGACGGACAGCTAAAAGAAATGATCGTGAATTCTTCGACCGAGGGATTTGTGACTGAATTTTCTCGCATCGGCTCTCTTCGTAAAAAAGGGAATCTATTCGAAGGGGACGCAAAAGGGAAGGTGAGTCGCAAAGCGGTAGAGGACGCGCTGAAGGAACGATATCGCGATTTGGGCAAACCTAAGTTTCTCATGATTATCGACGAGAAAATATTAGGAAAATCGAATGCAGGTTCGTCCGTTTCTATTTCCGAAAACGCGATCGTCAAAAAATTTGTCGAGTTCGATTTTTTAGATAAGAATCAGTTCAGCAGGATTCTTGCAAAAGAGGGCGGAAAAACCGTCGGAGTTTACGGAAACCAATCTTCCGAAGGGAAGGCAATTTCCGCGGCCGCGGAAATGGAGGCTCAAATCTTATTGGTAGGTCAGGCCGAAGTTACGAACGCGGGTGATATCGAAGATAGCGGTTTGAAATCCTACCAAGCGGTCCTTCGCTTTAAAATTTTTGACGTAAATACGGCTAGAATCATCGCCGCAGATAACACGAACGGAGCCTTTCCCCATGTAAGTCCCGAAACCGGATCTCAAGAAGCGATTCGAAAAGCGGTGGATAAGGCCTATCCAAAGATCCGCGATCAAATTTCAATGAAATGGAAACCGGGAAATCTGATCCGCGTAAAACTGGAAGGAATTACATACGACGACTACGTGGATAAGGACGTAAAAGGTTTGATTCGTGGAATCAAAGGCGTAAACAGCGTATCCGAAGTGAGTAGCGGCAACACGAATAAAATGATCGTTTTAGAAGTGGAAGCGCTTTTTAACGGAAGCAATCTTTACCAAAAGATGAGAGAAAGAAAGGCCGATTTCGGATTTGAGTTTTCTCAGAAAGAAGTAAAACCGACTTCGATTCATATTATTAAAAAATAATCAATAGTTTTCTAATGCGCCTCGAATACCGGGACGCTTCACGTTCGGAGAATTGAATTCTCGAGCGATGGAGCGTCTTTGGCGCTCAAAAATGCGACCGATTCCAGGTGGAGCGTTTGCGGATACGGATCTGTGATTAGAATTTTTTGAATTCGAAATGTATCCTTTAATTTCATCAAATCCTCTTTTTGCGAACTCGGATTGCAGGAAACATAAAGAAAAAAAGAAATCTTAGAATGTTTCAGCGCCTCGATCACGAATTCTCCGAGTCCGGCCCGAGGAGGATCGGCGATCAAGACGTTATTCTCCTCAGCTTGAAAAAGATTTTCTAAACCGGTCGACGCTTTTTTGGAAAATAAGTCTTCTCTTAAATAAGAAAATTGAATATTCGGAAAATCGAATTCCATTTGTTTGCGGGCAATCTGCAAGGAACTTTCGATCGAATCGATTCCCGTGATTTTTTTGAATTTATGCGCGAAGATTCTGCTGAAAAAACCGGAACCGCAAAATAGATCGATCAGATGATCCGCCGATTCCGGAATTTCCGTTTCTATAAAATCCAAAATCGGCTGAAAGCCTTCCGGATTCGGTTGGAAAAAAGAATCGAAAGGAACTCGAAATTCTTTTTCGGAAACAAGTTCTTGATAAGATTCTTTTCCTCGGAGAATCTTAACTTCTCCGATCGCCGATATTTCTCCCTTTCTTCGGTTGAAACAAAACAGAAGATGATCCGCCTTTAGATGTTTTAAACAGGCTTCGGCAAATTCTTTTTCTTCGCTGGAATCTTTGAATTCTTCCACAAAGGATAGAATGGTCATCAAATCGGAAGTGTTCTTCGCTTTCCTAAGCGTTACATACTTTAGAAATCCTGAATCCGATCTGCGATCATAGGGAAGATCCGGAAATTGAGAAAGCAAGTTGCGGAATCTTTTTAGCTCTTCGTTGGATTCTTCGCTCTGGATAAAACAAGTTTCCAAATCCACGATATGTCTGAATGAACCGGATTCTCTTTGTCCGATGATCGGTCCCGGAAATACGGCAAAGTCCATTCGATTTCTGTAATGTAATGTTTTCCGAGCCGAAATTAAAACCGGCTCTATTCCGAAATCGTTTTTGTAACTTTCGGAAAGTTGGGTCGTTTTATAAATGAATTGTTCTTCGTACGGGATATGTTGTGCGGAACAGCCTCCGCATCGCGTGAATGCAGGACAAGGCGGCGTGACGGCTCTCGGAACCTGTGAAATTAATTCTAATTTTGCGGAAGGTTTTCTTCGTTTCTTTTTGAACAGTGTGACGTTATACGAATCGCCCGGAAGAGAATAAGGGACTTCGATACGGTTTTTTTCAAAGGTAAGAATGCCTCGGAGGTTTGTTCCGATTTTTTCGACTTCAGCGATGCCGTCCAGTCTATGAGGGAGAGGATTTGTGTCTGACATAGAAGATTTTTAATAAGAAATAGATCAAAAACAAAAAAGTGATAAAAAATGCGAAGTGATGTCCGCTTTGGCTTTATAAAGGATATAACGAGGGACATACTATTTTTATCAAACCTTTCTTTGTTTGATATTCGTTTTATAATAATTTTAAAAAAATACATAAGTTTATTTCTACTTTCTCTTGACCCAATTTGTTAAATTTTCTATTATTTCCAATCGAACCTTTTTCAAACATAGCATTTTAATGGATGACTCTCCGAATTGTTATGTTTTGAAAAAGATCAAATGTCTCAGGAGACCAAATGAAACTAATTAAATTGGCAGTTCTTTCTGTAATCCTTATCGGATTTGTAGCAAATTGCTCTACAGAAACTACTTACGTTAAGCACCCAACGGAAATCCAAGTTACATCTGCACAACCAAACGGTTCTTTCACTAGCTTAGGAACTATCGTTGTTGAAAAACAAGATGTTGGATTCGCAACAAGTGGACCAAGAATCACTGCTGCAGGCGGCGGTAACTTAATTACTAACGAATCCTTCAGATGGGTAAACAACGGAACCGCAGGTGACGTTGAGCAACTTCTTACACAAGAACTTGTGAAAGAAGCAAAAGCAAGAGGTGGAAACGCTGTAGTTAAAGTTAGCTTTGGCGCTTACGCTATTCCAATCTTTATTCCTTTCATCGGACCTCTAGGTCTGAAGTATTTTATGGCAACTGGTGAAGTTGTAGTCCTTGGCGGATCTGCTTCTACTCCAGCGAAAACAAAATAATAGAAATTTACTTTCGTTTCCGGGGGATGTCTCCCGGAAACTTTTAGCTGTTCGTGAAAAATAAATCTATCCTTCTACTCTTTTTCTTATTCGCTTCCTGTTCTTTTTTCAGAGTCAACATTCGAGAATACTCTTTGTATGAAAAAGAATGTAAAAAACAAATTTATTTCCTACGAGACGTCTGCGAAGACGAATTCGAGAGCTTAAGCTTAGCGGATCATTATCTTAAAAATGTAGATAAACGTTCGATCGAGCAATTGGATACGAATATACTTTTAAATTTAGCAAAGAAATACGGTGTAGACTTTGCGTTATCTTATTATTATCAATCGTTGATTTCAGATGTGAAATCTGAAGAAATTCATTCTTTCGTTAGCAAGTTTGGAAAAAATGATTCCGCGAAAAATTCACAGATCGTAACGACTTCAACAAACATTAAAGTAATCCATGTTCCTGGTATGTTTTATAAAAACTCTGGTCAGGACAATCATCTTCTAGGGCTTGCACATATAATTACATCGATCGGTCTAAAATTCGATTATGTGCCAGTTGATGAAACGGGGACAATTCAAGAAAACGGCGAGATGATTTGTTCTTATATTTCGAAAGAAGCTCCTGATCTTTCCATCATTTTGGTATCTACTAGTAAGGGCGGCGCAGACGTTAAAACTGCGATTCAAAAATGTGGTCAGGAGAAATATTTTAAGAGGGTTCTCGGTTGGTTTAATATTGGAGGAATTAATAAAGGGACGCCTATTGTAAATACGGTAAATCAAAGTTGGCGCAAAACTTCCGAAACAAGAATTGCGTTTTTTTTCAAACAATTCAATTGGTCCGGTTTTCAGAGTATAAAAAGAGATCCAGGATCACCTTTATTTGCAGATATTGAGATTCCTGAGTCGATGATCGTGATTAATATCATCGGTTTACCGATGGATCGTTACGTTTCGTTACGAGCTTACGAATATTATCAAAGCTTGCTTTCTTCTTACGGACCTAATGAAGGTTTAGCTTTGATTGGAGATAGTTATATGAAAGGTGCATATAACTTCGGAGCTTGGAGAAACGATCATTATTTTTGGTTGATGAGAGATAAAGCCTCCCTCGAAGTATTCATTCATTTTATGCTTGCGAAAATTGAGAAAAACAATAGGCAGAAATAATTTTCATTTAAGTGACTTGTTTTGAATTTCCAATAGCCCAAAGTCGGTTTGACAGAGTCCTACTATAGGGTAAACCTTTGATCTCAGTCGAACATCTACAAAAATCGTTTCAAATCAGCAAAAGAAATCCAGGATTGCTCGGGGCAATCGGATCTTTATTCTATTCCAAAAAAGAAACCATCCGAGCGGTGGACGACATTTCCTTTACGATCCGACCCGGAGAATTCGTTGGATATATCGGACCCAACGGAGCAGGTAAATCCACTACCATTAAATTATTGACCGGAGTTTTAACGCCGGATCAGGGAAACATATCCATATTCGGATTGGATCCTTGGAAGGACAGACGGGAAAATTCGAAACGGATCGGAGTTGTTTTCGGGCAAAAAACGCAGCTTTGGTGGGATCTTCCCGTGGGAGAATCCTTCGACTTATTGAAGTCCGTTTATAAAATCGAAACGAAAGAGTACAAAAAAAGAATGGAGATGTTTCAGGATCTGCTGGGACTGAACGAATTTTTCAGACAGCAGGTTCGAAAGTTAAGTTTAGGACAAAGAATGAAGGCCGAAATCGCGGCCAGTTTATTACACTTTCCTAAAGTTCTTTTTCTAGACGAACCGACGATCGGACTCGACGTGTTGGTCAAGGAAAGGGTAAGGGAATTTATACGAACGATCAACCGAGAAGAGAAAGTCACGATTCTACTTACGACTCACGACGTTCAAGACATAGAATCCCTCGCCAAAAGAATCGTATTGATCGACCACGGAAAGATCCGCTTCGACGGAGATTTGAATTCTTTTCGAAACTTGGGAGGAACGGACAATATCGTTGAAATTCATTATAAAGGAAACGGAAAACTTTCGCTTCCATCCGAGTTTCACCGGACGCAAAACGGGAATCCGAATTCGGTAAACGTGACCGTAAGAGAAGGGCAATCCTTAAACGGGCTTTTATCCGTTTTAGGTTCTTCCGGATTTGAAATATTAGAAATCGTGCATAAAAAGCCGGATCTATCCGCGGTAATCAAACAGATCTATGGGGAAAGGTCTTGAAACTTTATTTAAAGGTCGTTTCCAAAGCCTTTCAACGATCTTCCACATACAAACTCGAATACTTTACCGGAATCTTAAACGCGGTTTTGTATCTCGCGATCCTCACATCGGTATGGGAATCGATCAACGTAAACGATTTTGAAAGCGGAAGAGATAAGAATTCTTTAATCCTTTATTCGGTACTTGCGACTTTGATTAAGGTGTCTTTCGGAAGACAAGACGGGCTCGTTTCGTCCAAGATTAAAAATGGAACGATCGTCTTTGATCTACTCAAGCCCGTTCGATTTCCATTGATCGTCTTTGCGGATACGATCGGAGTCAGTCTCTATCATCTGTTTTCAAGATCGCTTCCGTTATTGATACTCGCGTATCTCGTTTTGGATTTGCGATTCGTTCCCGATCTCCATTCTTTTGCGGCTTTTCTGATCGTTTATACTCTTGCGTTTTTGATTTTCTTTTTGATCGGATTTACGATTTCATCTTTGTCCTTTTATTTTACGGAAATTTTTTCATTCTTCCTTTTGTATTTCGCGCTCATCACGTTGTTTTCGGGCGCGGTCGTCCCCTTGGATCTTTTTCCCGAAGTTCTAAGAAACGTTTCTTCTTGGCTTCCGTTTCCGTATTTATATTACTATCCGACTCAAGTGATCACGGGCCGAGAAATCGGAATGAGTTTCGAAGAACTCGTCCTCCGATATTTTTTGATGATCGGAGTGTTGACGGGTTTGGCTTCGGCCGTATATCTTTCCGGTCTGAAACGATTGGAATTGGCGGGAGGATAAAATCGATGCGCGACTTTCCGTTCAAAACGTATCTCAAACTCGCGGTATCATCCGTACAATCTCACATGGAATACAAGGCGAGTTTTTGGATCTATCTCGTTACGTTACTCGTCTTTTACTCGGCGCAGGCGGGGACGATCTTCATTCTACTTTCCAAGTTCAGTTCGATCGGCGGATGGACTCGGGGAGAAATCGCCTTTCTTTATAGTTTGCTCATATTCGCTCAGGGAATCGTCGCATCCGTTTTTTCGGGAATGGTGGAATTCGGTTCTCTCGTGCGGGACGGAGGATACGATCGTTATCTTTTAAGACCCTTGTCTCCGATCGGGCAAGTGCTCATGAATCATTTCGATATATCCGGACTTCTTCATCTCGTTTTGGGTGTGATCACGTTTCTCGTCGCAAATCAGTTTACGAATATTGAATGGACTTTTTCGAAGATTTGTATGTTGTTGATCGCGGTCATCGGAAGCGCTATGATCTTGGCGGGAATTCGAATCGCGATCGCTTCGATCGCATTTTACGCGGTTCAGAATTATTCCCTGGTCCACTTGGTGATCTTTTCGAGCCGGGAATTTATGATGTATCCGATGAATATCTACAATATATCGATTCGGATTCTTCTTACGTTTTTATTGCCTTTGGGTTTCGTGAATTTTTATCCGGCCCATTATTTTTTGGATAAGAATTCCGAATCCCTATTTCATCCTTTCTTTATATACTTGAATTTTCCGGTGGGATGTTTTTTGTTTTTAGGTTCCTTGATTCTTTGGAAGAAAGGTCAAAAAAGATACGAGTCGACCGGAACCTAAAATCGGAAATTATTTTAGTTCTAAGGTTTCGATGCCGGATTCGGTAAAGATTTCCTCGTATTTGGAAATGAAAGGAGCTTCCTTTTCGATTCTTTCTTCGATCGCCATTCCTTTGATTTCGGCCTCGTTGTAAGTTCTCATAAAGTCTCTGGCCGCGAGTCTCTGAACGAGTTCGTCCCAAAAGATGCTGTCCTGATATTCCGTGATCAGATCCGAGATATCGGTTTTCTCTTCGAATTCTCTTGTAAGATAATGAAGTTCTTCTTCGCTATCATACGCGACAAGATGGGAAACTTCCAAAGCTTTCGCATAGGATAAAACCTGTTGTTCCATGTCTTCGTAAGCGTCATAAGAATCCAATCGATCCGGCGCGGGTTCCTCTTCCTCGAGAATGGAATGGTATAAGAACCGAGTGATCGCCAAGGATTTAAGAAGGGCTTCGTATTGTTCGCGAGTAAGTTCGATATTCATTACAATTCCCATTTCAGGGAAGAGGCTCGGATTGCCAAATCCTATTTCTCGGAATTTATTGAATTGTCTCGATCCGGAAAATCTCCTTGATCGCTTTCTCGGAGGAGAATCCATTGATTCCACATGGCGAAAAAAATTTCATTCTGCATTCTGTTTTATTTTTGGATCGGATGCGGCGCCTCGAAATCCAAATTCATACGATTGAAAAAAGAATCTACGGAACAAGCGTCCCTGTATCTGCTTCGTCCTTCCCGGATTCCTTTGGCGTTTTGGAAACAAAAAATTTCCGTATTCAAATATGCGGGAACGTTTCAAAATTCCGCTCCGTTTTTTTACGCCGAAGTCGTGTTAGGCGACGGAGAATACATCCAAATGAATCTCGAAGAGGGATATTATCGTTTGAATTCGAGGGACGCGGAAAAAATTCTTTTTTTGGGGAAGAATAAAACCTATTTCGTGGATTATTTTCTTTTTAACGAAAGTTTTTTTGCGTTTCCGGAGCTCCATTTTAAGGAATTGAACAAGGAAGCCGCGATCGAATTTTTAATCGATTCTTCCCACATGGATCGTCACGAGAATTCTACGGATTGAAGTTGCGTATTAAAGAATCCAAGAATATTAGAAAATTCTTAGATTCTTTCGAATTCCCGAACGCCATCCAGTTTACGTGGCCCCCGCCACGAACTTCCCAGAACCACTTTGGTTCCTTTGCGTTTTTGAATAAGTTCATTCCGTTTTCGTAATGAACCACCGGATCTTCGGTTCCGTGAATGATTAAAATCGGAACGGGAGAAATCGTTCCGATCGTTTCCTCGGGACTAAAGGAATCGTCCATAAAAATTCCGAAGATAAGGTCGATCGGAGTAAAAAAGATATTTCTGAGAACGCTTTTAAAAACCTTTCGATAACTCGAAAAACTTCCGTCCAAAACGACCAACAACATCCCCGATTTGTCTCCGATCTCCGAAACGGCCCGAGCGGCGATCGCCCCTCCTAGGCTTTGGCCGTAGACGATCAGAGGAAGGTTTTGAATTTTAGAATATTCTAATTCTTTTTTGATAAGCGCGATCGAATCCTTATGAATTCCCTCTCGTTCCGCGACTCCGCTGGAATCCAGATAACCCCTATAATCGAAAGACACCAGTTGATAACCGTGATTTACGAGCCAAACCAGACTCGTAAAATGACTAGTCCTGTTTTCGCCGTTTCCGTGAAACTGAAGAATCACACCTTTCGGTTTGGAATTTTTCGAACCGATTCTCCAGAGTTTCAAAGTCTCTCCATCCGGAGTGATAAATTCTTCCTCTCGAAAGGTAAAACCGAGCGCGTCCGGTTTCCAATAACGTTCCTGAGTGGGTTGATAAAATAGTGAGGAACAAGACGAAAAAAATAATACGACAAGGCACGAGGCCGTACGCAAAATTCTTCCCTTAAAAAAAGAAAGAAGAGGAGAATTGAAGTTCTTCATAATACCTTTGTGCCTTTCCTTCCAATCGTATTTCCCAATTCTGAGAAAGGGAAACGCTGATCATCGGAGAAATTTTATAATCGTCCTTGTAACCGTAAACGGAGAAAACGAAATACTGAGCCGAAAGTCCGAACTTCCATTTTTGATAAGCGACAGCGGAAAATAATGCGACTTGAGGCGCGGCCAATAGACCTTCCCGGTAATAAGAATTTCCGCGGCCCTTGGCGCCCGCTTGAAGCGAAATCACCCAAGAGAAAGAACTTTCCGAATCGCGATTCGATAACGAATAACCGAACGTAGTGTCCGCGTTTAGATTGGATACTCGATACGGTGTTTCTCGTTTTTCTTTTTTATCATCATAGATCGAATGAAGGATGGAAACCGAATTCGGATCGGATAAGAACGGAAGATAAAGAAGTCGATTGGAACTCGGATACTCGGATTTTATCATCGAGGAATCGGTTCCGAAATCGACGAAAAAAGAAAGAGGCGTTTGGATCGGAGTCACCGGAGCCAAGGAAAGAATTTTTATCAGACTGGATTCTTCCAAGTGCGGATTTTTTTGAAGGTCGTATTGTCTGAGCTGCATCGAAAAATATTCGATCGTCGAAAACGGAACAAAACCTTTGTCGTAGTTCATAAAGTCGTGGTACGCGGCGCGCACGGAAATATCCGTATAACCGCCCAGGTTGGAAGCTCCTCGATTCATCTTGATTCTACCGCTTCCGTGTCCTTCCTCGGGTGGGGCGGAGGTCGGTTCTCGGGAAAGGATCGGAGGGAAGGGGAGTCTGCTTCTTTCCACGAGCAGATTCCTATATTTTTGTTCGTCTTGTATATTTTGTTTTTCTAATGTTTTTTGAAATCGTTTGGCGTCCAGGATCGCGTCCAAAATATGCGCTAGACGTTCCCCTTTGAATTCGTTTAACAAATCCGTTAATTCGATTTTGGAGGAAAGGTATTCGTAGAATTTTTCTCTTTCGATCGGAGACAACTCTTTGATCTTCTGTTCCATCTTGGAAGTCAGGGAAGGTCGATACGTTTTCCCGCGGATCAAGCCCTCTTTACTCAATGCGAGTTTTACCGTATCCGAAGGAATCGTGTAAAGATTGAATTCTTCCCGAAGATGAAGATCGGTTTTTGCGATTTCCAAAAGAGACAATAGATGATACGAACAATTCTCATCCAAAAAATAATAATCGAAGTAAGTCGAACCGAGCTCCCAGATATGAGAGGTCACTCTTTTTGCGTCCGAAGGTTCCACGTTCAGTTCGTATTCCCAGAGATCCCTGCTTTCCATATCGTTGTATTCGTTGATTTTATAATAATACGGAAAGATGCTGAACGATCCCGGATAGCCGCCGAACAAACCGCGCACCGCATACGTTAAGGCTCCGTCTTCTTTCGAGTAATTCGCCGCAAAGTTTACGGCGTAATCCAATATCTCCGATCGATTCGGATTCTCGCTTCCTATCTTTAAAAGATTGTGACCGAATAAGGAAGCCGGGTTGTTCAGATAAAAGGAAGCGAAGATGAGTTGGATCGAAGTGGGGTTTAGGGCCTGAATCCAATTTTCAAATCGCGCGCACCGAATTTTCGGTAAAGAATTTTTATCAAAATGAAGCTGTGAATCCAACCAACGAAACCGTTCCGGATACTTGCAGATAGGATGCAGTTTTTTTTCTTCGATCTCCTCTTCGCTCGGAGTTCTAAAAAATCCCCGGATCGTTTCGTTCAATTCTTCCTTCGGATTCCACTTTCCGTTCGGAGATAGAAAAAAATCCCGGCCGTCGATCTCGCTTTTTGAATTTCCAAAGATCGATTTTCGATAGTGCAACAACAAAAGCCAATAGCGCTCTTCGGAAAGTTTTTGTGTTTCCGCGGAGTTTAGATAAGATTCAAGCGACGATTCCGGTTGCGGGTTTTCTTGCGCAAAGACGGGAAAAAGAAAGAAGGTGTTGAAAATCGCGCTTATCAGAACGGAACGAATAGAAAAGAAAATTCTACTTTTATTTTTTTGAATATTCAAGAATGAGAATTTACAGAAAGGCTTTCGGAGATTCCGAAAGCCTTTGAAAGATCAGATTTTACAGCTCTTGGAAAGAATCGCGTCCTTGCTCATTTCCAATTTGATTTTAATCAGAAAATCGGAAGGATCCGCGTTTGCAAACAAAGAAGAATGATTCTTTCTTGTAAGATCCGCGAATGCCTTTGGATCCTTACATTCCAAAAGAGAAGCGAATGCTTCGAGTTTTTCACCCTTTCCCTGAGCCGATTCTAAGATTAAGGAATCGTAATTTAGGTGAACGAAAATCTCCTGTTCTTTTGATTTTTGAGTGACCCCGTCCGTTTTGCAGTTGAGGGTTCCGGTGGTGATTCCGGTTAATTGGTTCGCGGAAAAAAGATCGTTGATCGTCGCCGCGATCACTTGATGTACCACTTTGTTTTCCGTGATTACTACGGAACCAAGACCGCAACCTGCGGCGCCGTAGGCCTGAACGTTTTTCGTAAAGGAGAGCGAAAAAACGGCCAAAAGAAGGATTAGGATTTTATAATTCGTTTTCATTCTGTTCCTTCTCCTTAGATTTTACAAGCCGAAGCTAAAACTTCGTCCTGAAGAATTTCGTTTTTGACTCCGTCCAATAAGGTCGCCGGAGTTCCGTTCGGCACGAACAGTTTCGTATAACGGCTTTGAGCGAGGGAAGAAAATCTTTCGTTCATCTCGGCCGGACATCCGAATAAGGAGGAAAGAGCGTCTAACTTCTCTCCTTTACCCGTCACCATTTCCTGTTCAAGGGAAGAGTAATTGACCGATACGAATACTTCCTGAACTTTTTCGTTTTTAACGAGTCCGTCGGTCGCACAATTGGAAGTTCCGATCGTGATTCCCACGGTTTGTAGTCCGGTCCCGTTGGTCGTGGCGGCAAGAAGCTGATAAACCATCTTGTTTTCTTTGAAGAATAAGGAACCTAAGCCGCATCCCGCTACGTGGTAATCCTTTGCGGATAACGGACTCAGCAGAGTGATGCAGGAAAACGTCAAAAGGATCCATGAGATCTTTTTTTTCACAGTGTAACTCCAAAATGAGAATAGAGAATTATTTTCCATTTTGAAGAATATGTCAATTGGTTTTCGACTTGAGAAATCTCACTTCGAAATCTCTTCCACGAGTTTACATTCTGGAATTTCTTCCTTCTCGACTCGTTTCTCTTTTCGATAACCTACGATATGACCGGGAATCGAAGCGGCCAAGCCGACCAATTCTCCCACGGAACTTAAGATCGGTCCAGTCGCGTAGGTCGCGTAAGCGGGATATAACGTACGATAGGCGAGTAACTCGTTCTTTAGATCGCATCTATGTCTGAGATATCGAAGCGCGTCGTCCGACGCTCTCGCTTCCGCATACAACGGACCTACGATCGGAAAAGAATAACCGAGGCTGTAAAAGGATTTGTATTTTCTAAGAGCGAAGTCTTTCGAATGGCCGCCTTCGTGCAACACCACGGAAGGAAGATCACTGTAAAGATTGATCGTGTTCGAATACGGATTGTAATGATCTCCTCCGTTCAAGAATCCGGCGAAAAGTCTTCCCGGAAAGATCACTCCCACGATCCAGTTCGCGATTCCGATCGTGTATTTCAAAATCGGATGCACAGTATCCGATCTCCAAAGTTGTACGAGATCGTCGATGGGCGCGTATTGATTGAATCGGACCTTTACGTCTTTGAGATTATTTTCCCGGATATAATCCTTGAGATAATTTTTCGTTTCTTCGGAGAAGCGGTGATTGTTCATCTTCCGATTCCAGAGAATGAGTTTGGTTAAAACGCCAAAGACGTTTCCCATAAAATCCAAAAACCAATACGGTTCCCCTTCTTCGAATTGAGGATTGTTTTCGTCGAAGTAGTTTTGATTCGGATAATACGGTTTTGCGTGGATGTATTTTTTTTCTACGGAATACGTGCAACCTATGGAAAAAAACAAGGATGAAAGAAGAAGAAAGGCGCTGAAAAATTTTAAGAAAGGATGCATAAGAATCAGTTTCCTACTTTTTTTGGGGAGAAATCGTTTTGGCGGACTTTTCCAAAGCGGACTTTAGTTTTTCAGAAAATTCTAATAAAGCCGTCCTGCCGAGTTGATTGAGTTGATCCTCTCGGTTTCCTCGAAATCCGAGATAGGGCATGTAGATCAGCCAACCCACGATCGTTCCGGTTGCCAAAACAAAATTACAGTCAGTCACGTTCGATTCTATGGAATCCTCGAAATGAAAATTCAAAAGGTTTTCTTTTTTTTCCAAATTCAACACGTCGATATCGAGTTTAACGCTCGTATTGTTTCCGCCGAAACAGGAATCCTCCGTTTTCAATTCGAAGTTATTGATCAGAATCGTATATTTCTGATTCGTTTTGTATTCGTTTCTGTTTCGATCCAATTCTCTTGCGATGATCGTTCCTACGGAACCGTATTCGTTCTGCAATCTCCTCGGTGAAAGTAAGAATAGGAAGGGAATTCGATTCGCAAAGGGGCCGTATTTGAGTTCCGGAGATTCTTCGATTTCAAAATGCGGATTCGGATTCGGAACCGCAAGATGAGGAATCGTATCCAAGTTTCCCACGTCGAACGCGTCCGTTCCTTTTTTGGGAATATAAACGCGGACGGAGATACAGTTCAAAAACGAAAAAAGAACCAGGGAAAGGATAGAAACGGAAAGAAAAAAGTCTCCGAATCGGCGTTCGGTTAAGGATTTTCTTTTAAACATTAGAATATCACAAATTTTGAATGTTTGATTCTTTTTCAAGGGGAACTCTCCCGAGTGACCAAGGCGGTGATCGTAGTACAGTAGCCGGTTCCGATAAAACCGTAGTACCAGGATTCCTCTAAGGAGATCTGCGAAAGAATTCCGTCCTTTGCCTGCGCGGAAATTTTCGAGTAGGCTTTTGCAAATCTACCGTTGATTCCGATCGGAATAAAAAATAGAAGAACGAATCCGCATTCTTTCGCGTAGGCGGGATAGGTGATCGTGTTTTGATCCGGTTTGAATTTTTTCGGATTCTCGGGAATAAAAATCGGATCGGAAATACAGGAAAAGGTCAAGGCCGACAAAAGGACGAGGCTGAAAAATTTCGGATTCATCGGATCGCGTCTCCCGAAATGGTCATACACTGCGTGATTCCGAGCACGGCCCAGAACCAGGTTTCTTCGATCGTGATGTTTTTCAATCCTCGCGCGCCCGGAATTTGTTGAACCGCGTAGTTATACGCCCGTTCCACTTTCGAGTTTTGTTGGATGGGAAAAAAATAATACCAAGGAACCAATACGCCTAAGAATCCGCAGGCGCTTCCTTGAACTCTTCCGAGAGTTTTTTCTTCTCCCGTGAGAGGACGTTGAATGACGACGTGATCCGAAGAACAGTTCGCGAAGAATAGAAGAAACAAAATACAAAGTAAAAACGGAATGCGAAATTTCATGAAACCCACTCGGATCTGAAGTCTGGTGATCGTTTCGAATCCGGTAAAGTCATTTTTAATTCGAACGCGGAAGACGTTCGAATTTCATTCCCCCCAAACGACGATGCAGTTTTTATAAAAAACGGGTCCTAAAAAACTAAAGGAAGAATAATCCACGACCGCGATTTTTTGTATGTCGAACTCGTGGGCTATATCGGCCACGCTGTTTTTGGGTCCCCGAAACGTCGCGTTGTAATAGAAAAGGGAAATCGCATAGGTGCAACTTTCGCCCTTTCTCAAAATTTTGGCGGAAGAAATCATGTTCCCGTTCGTTTTGGAAAGAAGATGTTGCGTGTTGTATGAGAATAAAAGCGCCGGTTCCGAGGTGGCAATACATCCGGTGAGAAATATTCCCGCGAACGAAAACAAAACGATCGCTAATTTTTGAATATTCAAAATTCTTTTCATTCTTTTTCTCCCGAAACGATCACACAATGGTTTCTGTAGACGATCGCGAGAATTTGGAGGACGCTGTAGTCGATGACCGCGATTCTTTGGATTCCGTTCTTTTTCGCGACACTGCCCGCGCCCGCGTTTCCGAAACTGATGAGTCCGAGCACGCTGTGAATACATCCTTCGGCGACTGCCTCTTGTCTGACGTCGTTCGTAGGATTGATTTCTCCCGGATATTTATTGTGCGTGAATAGAAGCCCTCCGACCGGACCGGCCGCGCACCGTGAGACAGAAAAGGTTAAAGATAATAAAAGTAGAATATTCAAAATTCGTTTCATTCTTTTTCCCCTTCCGCGGATTCCTTTTGATCCGCGACGGGCTTAGGAACGGGAGCCGTCGCCGCCGATTTTTTCTCCCTCACTTCTTCGGAAACCTTGATTGCGGTCTGGGATTCTCCCTTGACGATCGTGCAGAAACTGTGATAGCCGATTCCTAAAACCGCGGTATGTTCGTATTCTATATGTGCAATTTTTTTAATATTCGATTTTTGAGCCGCGCTTTGGATCGAAGAATCTCCCCAAGCGAATAGCGCGAGAACGGAACGGGAACAGGATTCTCCCCGCTCCACACTTTTTGCGTTTCCGGTAATCGTATTCGGAATCGATTCGTTGTGATAGATAAGTCCTCCCTTATACCAAAGTTCGAAGGAAGGTCTTCCGTAAGCGGGCGTCGGATTTGTGTTCATCTCTTCGGGTCCCACGGGAGAATTGAGGACGTTGATCCCCGTGCAGGAAACGAGGTTCCAAAGAAAACCCAGAATCAGGATTCGTTTCGAAATTCTTACGATCGGAATTTGAAATTGATCGGGAAGTCGTATCTGTAAAATCATAAATCCTCCGCTTACATTCTTATAGCTCGTGGGCCGATCGGTTCCCGACACGAAATCCCGCTTTTTCTTAAAAAAAGGTTATGAAATCATTTATTTCTAACGGATTCAAAGATCGGATGCGACGTTCGAGTTTGACCTTCGAACCGAGAATTCGGGTTCGTTTTCGGTCGACAAACCTGTCTACAGATGGAAACGCGATAGTTTGCAAGAATTCAAAAAATAGAATGTTATTTTTCGGACAAAAAGGTGGATTCTTCCGAATCGTATGCGAACGGAGATACGACCTTGGATAAGTCCTCGTCTTCTTGTCGTTTTCGAAGTCTTTCAAAGTCGGATGTCCATTCTTCCTTTTTGAGGTCGGAAGTACGGCTCGGATTTTTTTGAAGATGGAAGAGTGAGAACAGAAGTAGTTCCCGGTTGTATCCGGTTTGTTTGAGTTTTTTGTCTAAGAATTCTTCGTCGACGGTGCGTCCGCTTTCCACGATTTCCTGGAGAATTTCGATCGCTTGTATGTCGGTTGTCGAACCCTGTTGTCGGTAGATTCTATGCAGAGGATAAAGAATCTCCTTTTCGGCTTTTCCGTTTTTTTTAAGGCTTAGGTAATAGGCTCTTCTTGCGAGCGCGAGCGAGTCGTTGAATCTTCTGTTTTGTAGGAACTCCAGCGCGGACTCGTAGGCGAAGATGGGCTCGTTTCGAAAGATCGCCGCCCGGTTCAAAAGGGATTGTTCCAAGTTCGGAGATTTTTTTTTCTTCAACGACAAAAGAAGAATTCTGTGAAGATACGGATTTTCCGGAAAATAAAGAAGGAATTTTTTGCATTTGGAAATGGTTTCGTCGATCTTTCCGGATTCGTGAGCGGTTTTGACCTCCGCCTCGATCGCAGGCAAATCGTTTTTGTAGGGATTATTCTCCCGAATCCAATGGAGAGTTTCGTTGTAGTATTCCAAGTTTCCGAGTCTGGAACTCAAAACCAAGGTCTTGTATCGGAGCAGAGGATTTTCGTGATTCTTAGATAGACTGAGTCTTGCAAACTGAAAGGCCTTCGCGGGTTTTTTTAATTCTTCGTATCCTTCCACAAGTTCGGTCCAAAGCGTCGGATGACTCGGTTCGACCTCGACGCTTTTTTCAAAACTTTGCATCGCCGTCGTTAGATCTCCTTTTCCGATCCAGGCCCTTCCTTCGATTTCGTAATAAAGTCCGTTTCTTTTTTTACCGAGAGAATCCGCGATTTCCAGTTTTTGAAGGGCTTGGTCGTAACGGAGGCGTTCCAATTCTTCCCGAGCCTGTCGGAGCAACTCGTCGTAAGAAAAGGTTGAATTCCCAAAGAGCGTTGAATAACCTGTGCAAAGTACAAAAAAGAACCAAGTGGATAGCAGTTTCCTCGGCGCTCTGTCAGGTAGAATTCTTCCCATCTTTTTAAACATCGGAACATTGAAAAAAAACAAGAGGTTTCACTGAATGAATTCAGTTACGATTATTATCGCCATGTCTATTTTGGCGATCGTTACTGCCGTAGTGTATACCCTGAAGGTCGTCCGCATCCAAGTTGGCGCCCCGGGTAGTAACGAAAAAGAAACGAAAAAACTTTTAGAAATATCTTCCGCCATCTCCGAAGGAGCTATGGCCTTCCTCGTCCGGGAATACAAAGTAATTTCCCTTTTCATCGCCTTTATGGCCGTCCTGATCGTTCTTCTCTTGGACAATCCGGGATCGGAAGGGTTCAACGATGGAGTTCACACCGCGATTGCGTTCGTTTCGGGAGCTTTGATCTCCTGTCTTTCCGGTTTTATCGGAATGAAAATTGCGACCGCAGGAAACGTAAGAACCGCGGAAGCCGCTAAGACTTCCATGTCGAAAGCGTTCCGCGTTGCGTTCGACTCCGGAGCGGTGATGGGATTCGGTCTCGTGGGTCTTGCGATTCTCGGGATGATCGTTCTTTTTCTTCTTTTTACGGGAATGCACCCGAACGTTGAAAAACACTTTCTTATGGAATCCTTGGCCGGTTTCGGTCTGGGCGGTTCCGCTGTGGCTCTTTTCGGTCGCGTAGGCGGCGGGATTTATACAAAGGCCGCGGACGTCGGAGCCGATTTAGTCGGTAAAGTGGAAAAGGGAATTCCGGAAGATGATCCGAGAAACCCCGCTACCATCGCGGATAACGTGGGAGACAACGTGGGCGACGTAGCCGGTATGGGAGCCGATCTTTTCGGTTCTTGTGCGGAAGCGACTTGCGCGGCCCTTGTGATCGGTGCGACCGCATCGGCGCTTTCCGGTTCCGTGGACGCTCTTTTGTATCCGCTTCTCATTTCTGCGTTCGGAATTCCTGCTTCTCTTTTGACGAGCTTTCTTGCAAGAGTGAAGGAAGGCGGAAACGTAGAATCCGCTCTCAAAGTTCAGCTTTGGGTTTCCACTCTTCTCGTTGCGGGAATCATGTATTTCGTAACGAACACATTCATGGTGGATTCCTTTGAAATCGCAGGAAAGACGATCACGAAATGGGACGTTTATATCTCCATGATCGTTGGTCTTTTCTCGGGAATGTTCATCGGGATCGTAACAGAATATTATACTTCTCATTCTTACAAACCCGTAAGAGAAGTTGCCGAAGCATCGAACACAGGTGCGGCGACCAACATCATCTACGGATTGGCTCTCGGATATCATTCTTCCGTGATTCCCGTGATCTTGCTTGTGATAACCATCGTAACCGCGAATCTTCTCGCGGGAATGTATGGAATCGCGATCGCGGCTCTCGGTATGATTTCCACGATCGCGATCGGTCTGACGATCGACGCCTACGGTCCTGTTTCGGATAACGCGGGCGGGATCGCTGAGATGGCGGAACTCGGAAAAGAAGTTCGTGATAGAACCGATACTTTGGACGCCGCGGGAAACACGACCGCCGCGATCGGAAAAGGTTTTGCGATCGGTTCCGCGGCTCTGACTTCTCTTGCGCTTTTTGCGGCGTTTATCACAAGAACGCATACGACCAGCCTCGAAATTCTGAACGCGGAAGTGTTCGGTGGATTGATGTTCGGAGCGATGTTGCCTTTCCTCTTTACCGCGATGACTATGAAGTCCGTAGGTAAGGCGGCCGTGGATATGGTCGAAGAGGTTCGTAAACAATTCCGCGAGATCCCGGGCATCATGGAAGGAAAGAACAAACCGGATTACAAACGTTGTGTGGATATTTCCACGACTGCGGCTCTTCGTGAAATGATTCTTCCGGGACTTCTGGTTCTTTTGACTCCGATCCTCGTTGGATATCTTTTCGGAGTGAAAACTCTCGCGGGTGTTCTTGCGGGCGCTTTGGTTGCGGGTGTTGTTCTTGCGATTTCCGCGGCAAACTCCGGCGGAGGTTGGGACAACGCGAAGAAATACATCGAGAAAAAAGCCGGTGGAAAAGGTTCGGATCAACACAAGGCGGCCGTCGTAGGCGATACCGTGGGAGATCCGTTCAAGGATACTTCCGGACCGTCGATCAACATTCTCATCAAATTGATGGCGATTACAAGTCTCGTGTTTGCGGAATTTTTCGTTCAACAAGGCGGACTTTTGATAAGATTGTTTCAACATTAAGATTTTCTAAATTAGAACTTCATAAAGTAAGAAACAAGGAGGCTCTTTTCGCTCACGCGGGAAGGGCCTTTTTTAATTTGGGCGTGCCCCGGCGAAGGATCGGAACGTTTCAGCGAACGTCTTGTTTTTAAGCGATAGGCTTTTGAGAGTTTGTCGCCGGGTCGCGCTCTCGCTCCAATCTGCAAAGCGCCATTTTGTTTTGTTGAAGTAGGAGCGTTTTTTGAAGCAAGGATGGCGCATTGCAGTATTTCCGTTCGATCGCTCACGTGGCGGGCGCTTCGTAGTAAGCGAGGCAACAATGATCGGAATTTTGTCGGAGTTCCGACGGAATTTGTGAAGATTTATTTTGGTTTACGAAAGCGGAATTTTCTGTTAAAGGGAATTCGTGATTTTTCCCGCCACCTCAACTCAGCGACTCGCTCTCTATGGATCGCTCGTCATCCCACCACCCGAAATCAGGGTGGGGCGCGATTCCGAAAAATTTCGTCGGAACTCCGACAAAATGTGAAAACGCTTTTTTCTTGCAGTTTCCCAAAAGAACGATCACCTTCAACGATATGATTCTTCGTTCTTTTTTGATCCCCGTCGTGATTTCCGTTTTGTACGCGATCGCCGTGCAGTATTGTTTTCGAATCGAATCCTTAAAGGAACTCGGGCTCGGAATGACTTACGGAGGAATTTTTATTCTTCCCTTTTTGATCGGAGTAATCTCGTGTTATAGCGCGGAAAAGACGAAACCGCGTTCCGTTTTCTTTCATATCTTCTTTCCTTGGTTGCCGACGATCGTATCTATGCTCTTTGCGCTTTTGGTGAATTTCGAAGGAATGATTTGTCTCATTATGGGGCTTCCGATTTATCTCGTCTTATCGAGCTTAGGCGGAATCGCGGTCGCGATTTGGTTTTACATCTTTCCAGAAAATAGAATGAATCTGCTCGCCGCGTTCGGAATACTTTCTCTTCCTCTTGTGACCGGTTACTTTGAAACGTTTTGGGATTTGCCGAATGAAATTCGTTTTGTGGAAACAAAGATTTCGATCGAATCGACTCCGGAAAAAATTTGGAAGAACATCGTAAGAATACCGGAGCTCGAAAAAACGGAAGACGGATTTTTTTATACGATGGGATTTCCAAGACCGGTCGAAGCGACTCTTTCTCACGAAGGAATCGGAGGCGTTCGAGAAGCCAAGTTCGAGAAAGGATTGGTCTTTTACGAAACGATCACCGAATGGAATCCCGGGCGCAAGCTGAAGTTCGAAATCCAAGCCGATCCGAATCTGACTCCTTTGACAACCTTAGATCCGCATGTCGTTCCCGGCGGGATTTATTTCGACGCGTTGCAGGGAGAATACGAATTAGAATATAATAAAATTCTAAAAGATAACAAAAAAGAAAACGTAGTTTTGCACTTGAGGAGTAAATACCGTCTTTCCACTCATTTTAACTTTTACGCCTCCCTTTGGGGGGATTTTTTGATGAGGGACATTCAAAATTCCATTTTAAGAATTTTGAAACGAAGAATTGAAGGGGACGGGATTGAATGATGATTTTGATCTGAATGATAAGCTCAACCTGCGCGGGTTTCGTGACTGAAATATACGCTCTTAAAAATAGGGAAGGGAAGCGAATGAGTCTCAAGAGATAAAATTTCTTCGCACCGATTTGAATTGGGCGCAGCATCTTATTGGAATCGGGATCCTAGATATAATACAAAAGGGACCTGGAAAGGTTTTTATTCCTCTGTTACTGATCGTATTTCTCCGTGTTAAAATAGCGGTAATAATTTATGGGAACCGGCGTTGGATTGAAAACGTATCTTAAGATCTTTTAAATTATCGTAGATTTTTGTCTTTGAATATTTCTCAATACGATTGTAGAAGAATCCTGAAAAAAACAGAAGTCCTCCTGAAACGATTCCTTTGGACTGAAACCGAAGGAAATCTTTATAGAAAGTGGACATTATCGAAAATCGTATACAATTTTCACGTTGAGACTTTTTCCTTGTTCGTTGTTTATGTTTGAAGTCCCTCTGTATTCCATAATTCTTTTCGAATCCATATCGTAGACCATGTCGATCGGCTTCACGAAAACGGAAAAGAGTGCGTTGTCGATTTTCATCCTCAAAAAAAGGGCAGGTTTGCCTTTGTAATCTCCAATTTTGGTTTTGGAAACGGAAAAAGCAAAGGAGTCCTTTTCTACGGGGACTAAAAAGCGAAAACGAATCGTTTTGCCTTCTAAAAGTGCATCCCAATAGACTTTAATAAAATAATCGAAACCCCCGTCCATCGATGCCGGCTCCGAAAATGAAACTAACTTTTCTTCCAAAGGTTTTTCGAAGGACCTTCGAGCAAATAGTCGTGCGGTTCCCGTTTTTAAAAAAGAGCCTCCCTCCAAGTAACCGTCGCGCAGATCGTCCAATTGAAAATCCGGAATCATATTATTTTTGGAAAATTCGATTTTCTTTTTTGCAAAGACTTTTCCATTCGGGTCCTTGTATTGGATTATTGAATAGGAATGGTTTCCATTTTCCCAAACTTCTTCGTGATGATCGTAATAAAGAATTTTTCCCGAATTTAGATCCGTTGCAGTTCCAAAAAATCGCACCTTTTTAGTTTCCCCGTACATTGAAAATGATTTAATTAAAATTAAGAATGGGATTAACTTCTTCATTTTTTTGTATTCCTGAATTTCATTTCTTAGACTGGAAAACTGAATTTAGGAAATAAATTTTAGATTTTCGGATCAATTCAAAGTCTTAGAAAAAAATTCGAATCCAAATTTCCGAGAGGAACACGAGTTCGTCCGTAGAATGAATATTTTTCTCGACCCGGAGGAGGTTTCGATTGTCTGAAGACAACTGCGGCTTCAAAGCGTCTCTTGCAAAAGATTATAAAGAATGTAAATGATACGATTAGGGCGTCCCGAAGACCTTGCGAATCTTTGCGCGTGCCAATACCTTTACCCTTCCGACGAACTGAACTATGAATAGCGTTTCGTTGTTGGAATTTAATAGATCAACGACTTCGCCCGCTTCATTCTCCGAAGGAATCTCAAAATTTGAAGTAGATTCGCGCTCTACAACTTGATCCCCCATTTTAATTTCAGAGAAGCAGTCGAAGCACTTTACTGGAACAACTTCTCCTTTTGATAATTGAGGGAAGTGAGAAAACCATTCCTCTAAATCCCCGACAAGATTCGAACGTGACAAGAGCCCGCAGACGGGGCACCTCAGATACGGCAAATAGGTTTTGATAGCGCGATAATTTTGAATGTCTATTGCTTCTTGTAATTTATATTGAACATCTTGATACAGAGAAAATTTTACGGTCGAAAACATAGAGTCCAGAACGAAATAGATCGAATTCGTAGGATTGGAGCGCGAGGCAAATTTTTCAAAGGCTTGGTCCAGTTGTTCTAAAGAAAGAAATTCTATGGTGACAAGGAATTCAAAAAACTTAGGATTTCCTAATCCCGATTTTCTTCGTACTAACCGTGCAATTCTATAAGATTCGACAAGCCATTGTTTTTTTAATTGGTATAAATATGCCCTAGTGCTTTTAACAAAATCGATATCACGAATTCCCGGTTTTAGATTTGCCCATAAATGATAAATAATCATAAGTGATACATTTTTTCCGCATATTTTATGGGTTACTTTTTGTTTTCGCTCGGAGATAGAAAATATTTTTATTTGTTCTTCATTGACAGGGGAACAACCGCTAAATTTTACTCTGCTTCAATTACAATTTGTTTACAGAGTCGAGTAAGAGTTTAAATTTCTTTTGTAAAGAATGTGTGAATATTCTAAATAGTGTGTATGCACTATATATGACATACGATGAATTATCGGAACTTTTCTTTGCGTTTCGTGGAGGCTTACTTCAAATTCAGTAGCGCCTTTGTTTTGCTTAGAAGGTGGGAGTTCCTACATTTTCGGGGACGCGGATTTTACTTGCAAAACGTATGATTTTCTGATATGGAGAAAATTCGGAAATCTTCCCGCCACCGCACCCCACCACCCAAAATCGGGGTGGGGCAGTCGCTTCTCGAAAAAATCGTCGGAACTCCGACCAAATTCACCTACAACAATCCCTGGATTTCCTCAAACAGTCGCTTCGCCGCACCGCGACCGGATTGAACGAATTCTCGATTTCGTTTCCGAATCGTTTCTAAATCCTTTTCCGGAATATTCAAAATTTTGAATATATCTTCCGCTCCGGAAACGATAAAAAGCCCGCCGGTATTTTTTAAAATCGTAGCCTCGGGAGAATTCGAAATCTTAGGACCGGTCATCAAAGGCAAGCCGAAAGTCGCCGGTTCCAAAACGTTGTGAACCCGATTGTGAAGAGCTCCTCCCACGTAGGCGAAGTCCGCGGCCTGATACGCAAAAGCTAAAACGCCTAACACGTCAAAGACGATCGTCTGGGCGTTCATCCGGTCGAAAGGAGTCGAAGTCCAGGTTTGATAGGAAATTTTCGCGTCCTGAAGACGGTGTTCTATGGAAACGATCCGATCGGGAGAAGTTTTGTGCGGAAAAATCCAAAACGCGAATTCGTTTAACAAATTCGGATTTTCTTTTCGGATAAGCGCATGAAGCGACACGATCAATTCTTCGCAAGGTTCGTAAGTGGATGCGAATAGTATAATTTTCGAATATGGATAATTCTTCGGTCTTTTGAATTCTTTTTTGTTGTCTTCGATCTTTTTAAGAACCGTATCGAATCTCGTATCGCCCAAGACTTTTACGGGAACGTTGTTCGGAACAAGAGAACGAAACGCATCATAAAAGGATTCGTGAGAAGGATAAATTCCGTCCAGAAATCGAAACACGGATCGGGTCAATCTTCCCATAAAACCGTTCTTACGACTTCCGATCACGGCGGAACCTAACACGACTTTGGCGCCGAATTTTTTAGAAGCCAAAATCAGATTCGGCCAAGTGTCCCAAGCCATCAAAACGACGATCTTCGGATGAAAATGCGAAAAGATCCAATCGTATGCGAACGGAGTATCGATCGGAAGACGAAAGGTTTCGTCCGCCGGAAACGCTTCCAATTGGGAATCCCGAACGCTCTCCGAAAAAACGGATTGGATCAAAAAAGCGGAAGGATCGTTCTTACGAAATTCCAAGGCCAAGGCTCTGCATTGATCCAATTCTCCCACGGAAGCGGCGTGGAGCCAGACCGTATATTTTCCGGAAAGATCCAAGGGTTTGGAAAGAATTCTTTTCCGATCCGCCCGACGTTTTCCGAAAAAACGCCTTACCGACGTAAATAAGAGAGCGAACGGAACGATAAAGACGAGAAGAAAGATCGTCAGGATTTGGTAGAGAAAAATCATAGGTTTATGAGCGGAGTTCTTTTTGCTTTTGATCTGATGGACACCTTAATCAAGGATCCCTTTCATTCTGCACTCTATAAAATACTTCCTAGCGAATCGAGAGAAAAATTCATCCAGGGAAGGGAAAGAGAAGCCTTTATAGAATTCGAAAAGGGTCGGATCGAAGAGGAGGAATTCTTCGAAAGATTCTATCTTCCCGAATATAGAAACGGGGATTTACCCGATCCGAGAAAAATCAAGGAACTCATGTTTACCAAGGTTCGATTGATCGGTGAAACGGTCGAAATCGTAAAACTTCTCAAGGCGAACGGAAACAGACTCGTACTCGCGAGCAACTATTCGGTATGGTATCAGGAGCTCCAAAAATTTCCCGAAATGCAGGAGGTATTTTCTCACTTCGATCAGCTTTATTTTTCCTGCGAACTCGGAGCCCGCAAACCCGCGGAAGAATATTTCCAATGGATTCAAACCGATTTCCCCGGAATGAGATACGTATTGATCGACGACAACGCGTCTAACGTGGAAGCGGCGGGATATATGGGTTGGGATACGTTTCAGTTTAATCCGAAAACGCCTTCGGAGCTCAGAGAATTCTTTAAAAACCAGTACCCCAATTATCTTTGATCTCGGCGCCGGGATACGCTTCGTCCCTCGTATCCACGAGAATTCCCATCCGATCCAGATAAAAAACGAATTCTCCCTTTTTCTGAAACGGACCGGGGATCAATCGAATCTCCGCGATCTCGAACGGATAACGAAGACTTCGGTTTAACCGAACGTTTCTATCCGGGATCTCCAATTTCTTTTCGATTCTTTTCCAACCGTCGAAACTCAAATCCCCCAAATCCAAAACGATCTCCTTGGATTTATGTTGGTGAAGAATCAATTCCAACCTCGCGTTTTGGGAAGAAGCATTCATCCAAAAAAAGATTCTTGTCGGAGTTCCGATCGGAAGTCGGATCTTTTCCTTGGGACGAATCACAATATGTGCGTGTTTCGGATTTTCAAAAAAAGTCTGGATCATCATCGAACGATAGTCGTTGGCCGGGGAAAGAGTCGGATACGATTCTCTTTCCTTTTGAAAGGCGGAGTTTTCGGGAACGAGCGCGTTAAACCGAATCTCGTTTAAAAAAGAAACCCCTCTGTAAATTTCCCAGGGCCTTTCTCCGTCGAACGAGTCCACAAGAAAAAGATTGTATTGCTTCCAGTCCGAGAGTATCTTTTCTAAAATCAGAACCCGGCTGATTTCGTCCTCGTCCCGTTTGACGGGAGCGGAATTTAAGTTCGTCGTAGATCCGACAAAGCCCCAAGCGGAAGCCAAAACACAAACCGCGGACAAAACTCGGACGTAAAACAAGGCTCTCACAGGATTCTATTCGGAGAAAATGAGACTTAAAAACAGAGGAAAAAACCGATATTCTAAACGGGTGCAAACATGAGAAGAGACCAGTTGAAAATTCTCCTTTCGGGAATCTTAGTTTTACTTTTAGGATCGCTGATCGTTTACAGTTATCTGTTTCGAGAAGACATTTCCCGATTCTTAAAAAAGAAGGAAGGGGAAGAAGTCTCGAGCAACTCCAAAACGGACCGCGTCATCCTAAGTCCCGAAATGAATTCGGAGCCGCCGATTTCTCCCAACGATCTCAATTCTCTTCCGACCGAAGAAAAAAAAGGCCCGACTTCCGGAGAATTCTCCGCAAACGAAAAGGAAAATCCGACTTCCAAGGAAAACAAATCCCTTAAGGAAGAATGGCCCGAGGAGAAACACCAAAGTTCCGTCGAAAAAACGCCGAAGGAAAAAACTCCCGAAGAAAAATGGAATCCCCCCAAAGACGAAACCAACGTCTACAAGGATGAGGAACCGAAAAAAAGAAAGATCGAGGATTCGCGCGAAGATTGGGAAACCAAAGCCGATCGCAAATCCAAAAAACACAGAATGAGTTCGGGTAAAAAATCGGGAACGAAAAAGAATTCTTCGGTAAAAACCGGAAAAAGAATCCGTTCTTTGGAAACGAGGGTGAATCGGCTCGAAAGAAAATTAGGAATTTCTCATACGAAGAAAAAACACAAAACCCGGAAATCCGATAAACGAAGTCTTGAAAAAAGGGTTCAAAAATTGGAACGGGAAATGGAAAAATTAAAAACCAAAGAATGACATGGAAATCCGGGAACGTTATCAAGAAATCAACGAAGAGTTAAAAAAACTCAGACCCGCAAACCCTCCCGTTCTCATCGCAGTATCCAAATTTCAACCCCTGGAAAAAGTCAGGGAAGCGATCGAAGGCGGAGTTTCTCATTTCGGAGAAAATCGAATTCAGGAAGGACTTGAAAAATTCTCGTCTTGGATCGGAGAAAAAAATTCTTCCCTGGTTCTGCATCATATCGGACCGGTTCAAAGCGGAACCTTGCGCAAGTTATTCTTAGGTTATTCGTACGCGCACGGAGTCGGTTCGATCACGACCATAAACGAACTTCTTCTTCGCGCGGAAAAAGAACAAAAACAAATCCGCTATTTTCTTCAGGCCAATCTGACCCTGGAAGATACGAAACACGGTTTTGAAAAAAAAGAACTGATCGCCGCGCTCGAAAAAAAAGAAAGTCTATCCAACACATTTTGTAAACTCGAAGGTTTGATGGTAATGGGTCCGTCCGACGGAGATCCGATCGGAACCAGAAACGTGTTTCGGGAACTGAACCGAATCAGAAAAGAATTTATACCCGAGGGAAAACTTTCCATGGGTATGTCCGGAGATTATAAAATCGCGGTCGAAGAGGGAAGTGATTTCGTACGAGTGGGGAGTGCTATTTTTGGAGAAAGGAATTGATATGAAACAAACGATCGGAATCGCGGGTTGCGGAAATATGGGAGGAGCGATTTATCTTTCCCTCAAGAAACGTTATCCGACACAAGTGCTGGGATACGATCCCTATATGACCTCGAACAAAAAAATAGAACTCGTATCCTCTTGGGAGGAATTCGTTTCCAAATCCGAAGTCGTCATCGTATGCGTAAAACCCGGAAAGGTTTCCGAACTTCTGAAACGGATTCAAACTCCTAAAAAAATTATTTCCGTTGCGGCGGGAATCGGAACGGAGGCGATTCGAAAGGATCTTCCTTCCGGATCTCAAGTCGTCCGTGTGATGCCCAATCTTCCCTTACTCGTATCCGAAGGAGCGATCGGATATTACGGAGATCAGGCGTTGTATGAAACCGTATCCGAAATTTTTCAGTCCTTGGGACATTCCGTACAACTCGCATCGGAATCGCTTCTCGACGCGGTAACCGGTCTTTCGGGATCGGGACCGGCTTATGTATTTAAGTTCATCCAAGCCTTGGCGGAAGGAGGGGTTCTTTCCGGTTTGGGTTATCAAGAATCTTTGGATCTAAGTATACAAACCGTGATCGGAGCCGCGGAACTTCTTCGTAAAGAAAGAAAAAAGGATCCCTCCACACATCCGGAGGTTTGGAAGAATAAGGTAACGTCACCCGGTGGTACGACCATCGCCGGTCTTGCGGAATTGGAAAAGAACGGTTTTAGCAACGCGGTATTGGAAGCGGTAAAGGCCGCGACAAAACGTTCTCAAGAATTGGGTGGCTAAAAAGAAAATCCGGAGTCTCTTTCTATAGAAGAGGATTCTAAAATCAAGATTTGAAATAGTGCTTTGTGATTAGTCCGCCTAACGAGAATAGGTTAACGTAAATCTGCGAGTAAATATTCATGTTCTAAAAATAAAAAAGATAGCAAACTTCTTATAATACGAAGTTATATGGGAAAACAACTCTTGGATTTAAAATTTATCTTGAAAAGAAAGAGGGAAGGATTAAAACACTAGCGCGGACAGGATTCGAACCTATGACCTTTGGGTTATGAGCCCAACGAGCTACCAGCTGCTCCACCGCGCGGTGTCTAAGGTCAGTATTTGTGAAGAACCCTCGAAAGCAAGAATAAATCGACAAAAAGAATTGATTTTTAAAGAAAAATTGGTCTGATAACCTCTTAATAGAGAATCAGTTCGAATGAAAAAGAGCGTCGAATCAAACTCGGCCATAAATTGGAAAAAACTCCCTTAGTATCTACAGAGACCGGAGAACCAACCGTTTGATCAGTAAAGAAAATGATCCCTTGATGATAGAGTATCTGGAAAAGAAAATCTATGATCAAAAGCAATTATTAGAAATCAGCAAGGCTCTTAATTCCACATTAGATTACAAATATCTAATGGATGCAATTTTAAACATTTGTCTCGCTCAGTTACAAACTCTTCAGGCCGCGATCTACGTCAGCCCCGAAGCGGATTCCGATTTTTTCGAACTCGATCCGAGTTATAAAGGATTCGATCTTTCCGAAAACGAAAAATCTTTCCGAATCAAAACGGACGCCGCGCTCATTCAGTTTATGGAAACGAGAATGAAGGCGATGACCGTAAATCAGATCGAAGAAAGTATGGGAAGATCGGTAAACGAAGTCGACTTCCTCCGCGGAATCGGAGCCGATCTCATCATTCCCTTAAACGCAAAGGGAAAGGTGAACGGACTTCTCGTTCTCGGCGAAAAGATGACGATGAACGAAGTGCAAGAAGAGGACCGAGACTTCTTAACGACTCTTTCCACTCTCGCTGGAATCGCGGTGGAGAATTCCCGTCTTTACGAACTCGCTACGGTCGATATGATGACCGGGCTCAAAGTGCATCATTACTTCCAAACCAAACTCAAAGAAGAGATGGATCGATGTAGAAAGAAAAAATCTCATCTGACTCTTCTCTTTACGGACGTGGATAACTTTAAGAAGTTCAACGATACCCACGGTCACCAAGCGGGAGATCAGGTTCTGATCGAAGTCGCAAGACAACTCATTCGCAACGCGGGCAAACACGATACTCCGGCCAGATACGGCGGGGAAGAATTCTGCCTCGTAATGCCGGGGGCGGATCTCGAAAGAGGTTATGAGATGGGTGAAAAGATCCGCAAGGCCGTGGAAGCGAGTTCGGTAAAAAATCCGAACGGAGGACCGGACTTAAAAGTCACCCTTTCCGTCGGAGTCTCCGAGTTTTGGTCCAAGGATAAAAACAACCGGGATCTGATCGAAAGAGCGGATAAGGCCCTCTACGAGGCCAAACATTCCGGAAAAAACCGAACCATTTGTTTTAAAGAGAACTAGAAAAACTTTTCTTTTTTGAAAATCTGCCGATGGGTACGGTATGGAAAAGAATCTCCTGCTGTACCAAGTTCCTCTAAGCGGGCTTGAAGAAAACGAGCTCACAAAACGGATCCAGGATCGCGCTCTCGGGAAAGAAAAATTTGATTTTTCTCCGTATTCGTGTTTCATAGAATACAAACCCGCAGATCCGGTCACGGGAATTCAATACAGGGACTGCGTGATTGATTACACACGATGTTCCAATCAGAAATGTATCAAAAAACTTATCTGAGGATCCTTTATTCTTTTTTAGTTTTTCTTTTTCTCTCCTGTTCTTTGATTCCCTCGAAGGCGCAGATCACCGCGGTTTCCGGGGGAGTCGAAATCATTCTTCCGTTTTATGAAAGAAACGGATTTCGGTTTATTCAACTTTCCTTAACACCCGACGGGAAGCCGCTTCGTTTTTTGGTGGATACCGGTTCGAGATTCTCCTTTTTGGACGAACGGTTTTTTACCGAACAAGACAGCAAACGCAGAATCGCAGTGACGTATCCGGGCGGCAAAGACGATTCGTATCGAAGAATCAGAACCGTTCAGTTGTATCACAGTGCTTACTCGATCTTTAAGGACATGACCGTTCATTCGCATACGTTCTCCGGAAATCTGGAGCTGGACGGTATCATAGGAATGGACGCGTTGTATGAGAAAATTCTAATATTAGAATATCCGACTCGAATCCGTTTTTTGGAAACTTCCGGAGGAGAATTCGCCGAATCCATGATGACCGATTTTCCCGGACTTACGCAGAACACGAGACCGCTTTTATTCTTCTCCGGTTTGCCGGTTCTCGAAATCAACTACGGAACCAAGGATAAGGCGGTTTTGGTTTTGGATACCGGGGCCGATCCGAGCGTTTTGGAACTTCCCGGTCCGATTCCCGACGTCGTGGAAGAAACGATCTGGAGCCGAACCGTTCCCGTGATCAATTTTCAGGGGAAGATCACCCATATTCGAACCCGTTTTGTTCGTAAACTCTGCGTGATTTCCACGTCTATCTGTGTGAAGGATTTGGAAATTCTCCCCTCGGGTCTTCCGGTGGATTTTTCCGGTGTCCCGACCGGGGTTCGGATTCAGGGAATTCTCGGGGTAAACTGGCTGAACGAGTATAGAATTCTTTTGGACATGAAACGGAGTCTTATAGGTATAGTAGGGAAAGACGGCGGGAAGTAGGATGAGCAAGGGCAAAATCATAGTGGCGATGAGCGGAGGAGTGGACAGCGCGGTGACCGCGGGTTTACTCATGGAAGAAGGCTACGAAGTCATCGGCGTCAACCTCAGAACCTGGGAATACGAAGCCCCCGCCTGCGACACCACCAAAAAATCCTGTTGTTCTCCCGAAGATATCCGCGACGCGAGGGACGTGGGTCTTTCTTTGAAGATTCCTTTTTACGTCGTGAAGATGGAAAAGGTCTTTCAAGAGAAGGTGATCGATCGTTTTATCGACGACTATCAACACGGAAAAACTCCGAACCCCTGCGTGGAATGCAATACCTTCGTGAAGTTCGGGGCTCTTTTCGAAAAAGCGAAGGCCCTCGGAATCGATAAGATCGCGACGGGACACTACGCGAGGATTTCTCAAAACGGAGATCGTTACGCGATCGCGAACGGGATCGACGTCGGAAAAAATCAGGCTTATTATTTATACGGACTTTCTCAAGAGAATTTAAAAAACGTAATATTCCCTCTCGGCGAAATGACCAAACCGGAAGTGCGCGAGATCGCGAGAAGAATGGGGCTTCCCGTCGCCGAAAAAGCGGAGTCTCAAGAGATTTGTTTTATTCCCGAAAACGACTATCGAAAGTTTTTGGAAAAGAAAAACGTGGAGTTCACTCCCGGCTTTTTCAAACTCAGGGACGGTCGTATCATCGGCAAACACAAGGGCCGTGAGAATTTTACGATCGGACAAAGAAAAGGTCTCGGGATCGCGTGGAAAAATCCTCTCTACGTAATCGCGATCGAAGACGACGGTTCCGTAATATTAGGAGAAGAGAATGAAACCTATACGGGTTCTTTTTCCGTCATCGACGCGAACTACCAAGGACTTTCTCCTTTGAACGAGGGAGAATCGATCGAATGCCGCGTGCAGGTTCGATACAGACATACTCCGATCCGTTGTCGCATAACAAAAGTCGGAGACGATCTTGTTGTCAATCCTCTGGAAGACGTACGCGGTGTGACGCCCGGACAATCCGCAGTGTTTTATCCTCTGGATTCCGATTATCTGCTGTTAGGCGGAATTATCCGTAAGGGGAGCATTGAAATGCAAACCCGAGAAGCCGAACCGGCCGTTTCTCTTCAAAGTTAAGATAGGATTTTCTTTTTGTCTTTAAGTCATAAAATTACGGGAAAGACGATTCTTATCGTAGGCGGCGGACTTCTTCAAGTTCCGATCATTCAAACCGCGAGAATGATGAAACTCACAACCGTCGTCGCCGACATGAACGGAGACGCGCTCGGGATGAAGATCTGCGACGTCCCGATGGTGATGAGCACGAAAGACATCGAAGGTATGGTTCGCGAATCCAAAAAACTCGCGACCAAAATCAAGATCGACGGAGTGATCACCGCGGGAACGGACGCGAGTATGACCGTGGCCGCTGTCGCCAACGCGCTCGATCTTCCGGGAATTCGTTACGTGGATGCAGAAGCCGCATCGAACAAGGTGAAGATGCGCGAACGTTTGAAAAAGGCGGGAATTCCTCTTCCCGGTTTCGCACCCGTTTGGAGCCTTTCCGATACGAGAGAAGCATTAGAATTTTTGAAATTTCCACTCGTGATGAAACCCGCCGACAACATGGGCGCGCGCGGTGTCATCAAGGTTGAAAACCGAGAAGAATTACAAGCGGCGTTCAAACACGCAAAAAAATATTCTCCCACGGGTGAGATGATTCTCGAGGAATACATGCCCGGTCCGGAAGTTTCCGTGGACGCTCTTACTTGGAACGGAAATTTCGTGATCACCGGAATCGCGGATCGGATCATCGAAAGAGAACCGTTCTTTATCGAGATGGGACACAACATGCCTTCCGCGTTGAGCCCTTCCGTTTTGAAGGAAGTGGAAGACGTGATGTTTCGAAGTATGAAGGCTCTCGGAATCAATCTCGGCGCGGGCAAGGGCGATATTAAAGTGACTCCGGACGGAGTGAAGGTAGGAGAAATCGCCGCGAGACTTTCCGGCGGTTTTATGTCCGCGTTTACGTTTCCTCTTTCCTCCGGAATCAACTTAAACCGCGCGGCCATCTTGATTGCGCTCGGCGAAGAACCCGACAATCTCACGCCGACCTTACAAAGGGTTTCGATCGAAAGAAGTCTTTTGGCTCCAAGGGGAAAACTGATCGCGATCGACGGCATCGAAGAAACGCGTAAGATCGACGGGGTCAAAGATCTTTTCTTTATGAATAAGATCGGGGATATCATCCAAGAGCCGACCAATAACATCGAAAAGACGGGGCACGTCATTATCAGCGCGGATACTTTGAAAGAAGCCGAAGCCGTGTTCGACCAAGTGAAGAATACGATTCGTTTTACCTGCGATGAACTCTATTCCATTTCCGAAAAGGAAATCCAGCAGAACGCTAGGACTCGTTTCGGCAAGGAAGTCTGTTGGGTCTGTAAGGTCTGCGACGGAACCGATTGCGCTTCCGGCGTTCCGGGGATGGGCGGCTTGGGAAGAATGCTCACCTTCCAAGACAATATCAACGCGCTTCAGGAATATTCCATTCTCCCCAAATACATCCGGGAACACACACAAGCCTCGGTCGAGACGAGCTTTCTCGGTAAAAAAATCAAAACACCGATGATGGCCGCACCGATGACGGGAGCCGTAACCAACATGAACGGGGCCATGGACGAATTTACGTTCGCCGCAACCTTGCTCGAAGGTTGTCAGACGTCGGGCACCTTAGCGTGGTTAGGCGACGGCGCGAGCCCTGATAAATATCTCATCATGCTCGAAGCGGTCCGTAAAACGAAGGCGGACGCGATTCTTATCTGCAAACCGAGAGAGGACGAAGGACTTCTTAAGGAACGATTTCAGGAATCCGAAAGCGCGGGATTGTTCGCGATCGGAATGGACGTGGACGCGGTGAACTTCAAAACGATGGCGTTGAAAAATATTTCCTCGGTGACACGCGACGTTTCCAAACTCGGAAAGATCCGATCTCTTACCAAACTTCCGTTTATCGTAAAAGGAATCATGACTCCCGAAGACGCGAAACTCGCCCTCGACGCGGGAGCGGATTGTATCGTCGTTTCCAATCACGGCGGTAGGGTTTTGGACGATATGCCCGGAACGGCAAGAGTTCTTTCCGGAATTCGAAAAGCGGTCGGAGACAAAATCCAAATCGCGGTGGACGGCGGCGTTCGAAGCGGAATGGACATCTTCAAGATGATCGCACTCGGTGCGAACACGGTTTTGGTCGGAAGGCCGATGGCGATTTTTGCCGTAGGCGGAGGTGTGGCCGGAGTCAGGTTCCTGATTTCTCAGTACACTGAAAATCTTTTGCAATCGATGAATGTCACCGGTGTCGAAACCTTGCAGGGAATCGGCACGGATCTTCTCTTTCGAAAAAAATTAGACGAAGAAAATTCCGTTTCCGAATGAGAAAATCGTTTTACTAAGTTCGCTTTTCCGATTCAATATTCAAACCGCAAATCGGGCCCTAAGCCGGACGCGGACGGAAACGAAACGGATCTCGCCAAACTCATGGATAAAATCATCAATGACCCGGAAGGGATTCACAAAATTCTTCAGTCGCTTTTTACGAGACTTCCCGTGGTCATTCTGGTCAACAACCGACCTCTTCCGGTGCGCGTTGTCGGCTTAAAAGATACGGTTCGAATCGTCGTAACGCTTCCTCCCGGAACTCCTCCGGAACAGAATCGAAAACTTTTTCTCGTTCACAACAATCATAGATTCGCCGCGTTATTCGCCGTTGAGATGCACAACCCCGCCAACGGCGTCGAACTTCTTCTCGCGACCGCGATTCAGGTTACGGTCGCGCAACGAACCGAGGAAAGGATCCATGTGGATTCTTCCCAAGTCGGATCGCAGGTCACTCTTACGAACATCATCAATCAGGGAAACTTAAGAAAAACATTAGGATTTGCTGATAAAAAGATAGACGAGATCGTAAAAAAACACGCGAAACAAATGAAGGAAACGTATCCTCATTCCAACATTTTCTTTTCGGATCGTATGGACAACCGTCTGCGATTGATGTATAACTTCGATCAGCCGATTTACGTTACGGATCGTCATTCGAAAAGCGACGGAAGCGGAGGCTTTCAATTTCTTCCCTTTTCCGAATATCAAAAACTCGTCGCGGTGAACAAACTCGAAAACGGAATCATGTCCGAAATCTCCATCATGATCCGTTACAAAGGTTATACTCCTCTCGGTTACGTTCAGATTCTCGCCGAAAAGGAACTGACCACGAACGATTTTAATTCCGCGAACATAGTCGCGAACGCGGTTTCGAAGGAAGTGATCGCTTCCGGTTTTTTTCAGGAATCGAAGGAACGATGCAACGTGGACAACATCTCCATGCAAGGGGTCGGTTTTTTTCATCCTCAATCCATATTCTTTTCCAGAAGTTTTGCGGTGGGGGAAACGATCCTATTCGATCTGAATCTTTCCGCGGAAAACAAGGGAACCTTTCGAGCCGTTATCCGAAACATCAACAACACCGATAAGATGTTTAGAATCGGTTGCGAATTCTTCAACCTGAACGAAAGAGAAGAGAATATGATCCAGTCTTACGTCGATTCCAAGGAAGCTTGAGTCTGAGCGCCGTCTTGATCGATCCTACCGATTCATTTACGAACTTAGAAGGGGAAGAATCGGAGCGCACATCCGAACGATTGAGTTTCCGCATCACCAAGGAAGAATCGGGAACCAGACTCGATCATTTTCTTTCCAAGAAATTCACGTATCATTCCAGAACCGCGTGGCAAAAGGAAATTTTAGAGGGAAGAATTCTGATCTCCGGTAAAAAAGCAAAACCCGGAATTCTGATCAAAGAAGGGGAAGTTGTCGCTTATCAACCGATCGAAAAAGAGGAGCCGCCGGTTCGAACCGATTATACGATTCTCTACGAGGACGACTTTATCGTCGCGGTCGATAAACCCGGAGATCTTCCGGTGCATCCCGCGGGCGTGTATCGAAAGGGAAATCTTCTTACGCTATTGCAGGAATCGGGAAACTTCGGAGAATTGTTTACGATTCACAGGCTCGATCGGGAGACCTCGGGCGTCGTGTTGTTCGCCAAGGATTCGAAAACGGCCTCGTTTTTGTCCGGTTTATTCAGTTCCGGGAATATTCAAAAATACTATATTACAAAAGTATATGGCGATTTTCCGAAACGAAAAATCGGCTACGGGGTTTTAAAATCCGACGCGACCTCCAAGATTCGAAAGAAGAGGGCCTTTGAGGAACGCAAAGTCGACCGAAGTCTTCGGACTTTGAAAAAAAACGTCGTATTGGAAACTTCGACGGTCTCGGAAGCCGACGAGGAAATCTGTCTCACCTATTTTAGAAAAATGGAATGTACTAAATCGATAAAATTAAACGATTCTTCCCTCGTTCTTTGCAAACCGATTACGGGAAGAATGCACCAGATTCGGGCGACCCTTTACAGTTTGGGTTTTCCGCTTTGGGGCGACAAACTTTACGGAAAGGACGAAAACGTTTTTTTGGAATTCATCGATGAAAAAAATCCGGATCTAAGCGCAAGACTCGGTATGGAAAGACAGGCCTTACACGCATACTCGATACGATTTACGCATCCGGTTACGAAAAAAAGAACGAGGATCAGCGCGCCTCTTCCAAAGGATTTTTTATGAGAACGATCGCACCGGGTTTGTTCGAATCCTTGATCCCCGTGATCGTTCTCGTGATGGGACTCGGTTACGCGGGAATCGTATTCGGAAACGGAACCGTAGACGGTCCGGCTCAGATGCTTTTGATTCTTTCGGGAACCGTCGCGAGTTTGCTCGGAATTCGTCTCGGAGTAAAATGGGAACTTTTGGAAGAACAGATTCTCGAATCGTTGAAGAACGTTTTAAAACCGGTGCTCATTCTTTTGTTGATCGGTTCTCTGATCGGAGTTTGGATTTGGTCCGGGATCGTTCCCTCGATGATCGTCTGGGGTTTGAAAATTCTCAAACCTTCCCTCTTTTTGGCGACCGCTTGTATCTTATCCTCGGTGGTTTCTTTGATCACGGGAAGTTCCTGGTCAACGGCTGGAACGGTCGGAGTGGCTTTGATGGGAATCGGAACGACGCTCGACATCTCTCCCGGAATCGCGGCGGGTGCGATCGTATCGGGCGCTTATTTCGGAGATAAACTTTCTCCCTTTTCGGAAACCACGAACCTCGCGTCCTCGATCGCGGGAACACCGTTGTTTACGCATATTCAACATATGTTATATACTACCTTGCCCGCGTTTTTTATCGCGCTCGTATTTTTTACTTGGGCCGGTTTCGGTTATCACGGTTCGGAAATCGGAGATCAAAAGGTTCAGGAAGTAATCCGTCTTCTCGAAGGTTCGTTTCGGATTCACCCGGCCTTGCTCGTTCCTCCCATCTTGACCTTCGTGTTGATCTACTTTAAGATTCCCGCGATTCCGTCCATTCTCGCGGGGATTCTTACCGGTGTTTTATCCGGAATTTTTTTACAACATCCCGACTTGAACTTTCAGGAAGTTTACAAACAGGTTTTGAACTCGGCGTCCAAGGGAAATTCCACAAGAACCGGAAACCCGATCACGGACGCTCTTCTTTCTCGGGGAGGAATGGCTTCGATGCTTCCCACGGTTTGGTTGATTTTTTCGGCGATGTTTTTTGCGGGAGCGATGGAAGGAGCGGGGTTCATCCAAAAGATCACCAAAGGAATATTAAAATATGCGAATACGGATCGATCCCTTTTGACGGGAACGATTCTCACGAGCATTTCGGCCAATCTTCTTTCTTCGGATCAATATCTTTCCATTTTGGTTCCGGGAAAGATGTTCAAAAAATCGTACGAAGAACACGGCCTGGATTCCAAAAATCTTTCGAGAGCATTGGAGGATTCCGGAACGATGACGTCCGCTTTGGTTCCCTGGAACACCTGCGGTTCGTTTATGGCCGCCGCGCTCGGAGTTCCCGTGGTTGTGTTTCTGCCCTATGCGGTTTTAAATCTTTGCAGTCCGATCATTTCTTTGATCTGCGCTTGGACGGGATGGACGATTCGAAAGAAATAGTCCAAGACTATGCGGCCCACGGCGAGTAGTTTTTAATATTAGAATATTCTAATTCTTTAAAATTTAAAAAAGTATCTTAAGAATTAAGAATACGCCCAGGTTGATTCCTCCCAGAATGAAAAACCAATTCAGATTCGGAGGAAGAAACGTTTCCTGGATCACGAATTCGATCGCACGTTTGAGCGCCTTTTGAAGATCTTCCGGGCTCGGATTTTCCGAATCCGGAATTCTCGCGGAAACTTCGGTAACAAGATTTTCGATCCCGAGTTTACCCGTGATTCTTTTAACGAGAAATCGGATCGGAGTAGGAAGGTCTTCCAATTTGGAAAGATAGTGGGGAAGATTTTGAATCTGTTTCGAGATCGAAAAATTCTTACCCTTGTTTTCGTCGGACTCGGCCTTTTTGCGGATCGACGCTTCCAACTTTTCGGAAAGATAAGCGCTTACGATTTCGGAATTGTCCACGACTAAAAATTGGAGCGCCTTGGAGACCGCGAATTTTTTACCGAATAAAAAATGAAGAAAGGGAAACACGATCCCGAATACGAGCACGATCAACGTGATCGGCCAGAGTTGAATGACGAGAAGAATGAGCACGAGCACGGCCCCGATTCCGCCCGCTCTCGCCGCGGGCATCGCGCCGATCCCGTCCGTAAACGATTTCATTTCGGGAAATAAGAACGCGAGAAGGATCCAATTGAAGGTCCATCCGATCAGAGTGAAAAAAACCGTGTTCACCAAAACGGTAAACGAGGCCCTCGCGGTGATTTTGAATAAGGATGTGGTATCGAGTTTCATACTTTAATCGCACCTTTCTTGCGCTTCCATATAGGAAGAATCCTTTCTGCGGACAAGCGGTAAATTTATTTCCTAAAAGGAAAAATAGTAATTCTTGGTTTCGTAAATTTGGAGGAAGAACGGGTCCGAAGTCGCCGATTTTGATCCGATTTAAACGCTTTTTTTCCTTGGAAAAAACGAAGAAGACCGATATTCAATAAAGAGAAAGCCATGGTTTCCAGAATTCAAACAGCACTGATCGCATTTATTCTTATTTCCGGAGAACTGCTTTGGGCCGTTTCCCCGGATCAGACCAACCTAGGGATTCTGATTGGGGAGAATAAAACCAATCTTAAATTCATCAATATCTGCGTGAGTAATCTCGCTCCGATATTGGAAGAAAGCGCGTCCTCCGCTCAGGATAAAACGCCGCCTAACAGTACAAAGGCGGAAGCCGGAACGGGAACAACCCCGCCCGCGGGTAAGGAAGAACTCTATAAAAAGCTGGGAAGTCTTCCTTCTTACGCAAGTTTGAAAAAAGCGAACCAATTCGATTTTAACGGAAACATGTGGTTTTTTCAGAGCAATTACAGTCTTTCCTTTAAGAACCTGCGCGGGGCGCAAGGTGAAATGAAAGACCTCTATCAGGCGACTCACGAACAATATCTTCAGAATTCAAGAGTGCTTTTGGAATACGCTTCTCCCTTGATCGTAAGAAGCAACGATAAGATCGCACAACATCTTTTGCGTTTGGGATTTCGGGATCTGAAAAGTTCCGAGGATCATTTTACGACTGCGTATAACTCCGCTCCGTATCAGTTCCGTTATAAACTTCTGCTTCATAGCGAAGGGATCAAAATCGCAAGAAGAGCGAGAAGATTCGCGCTTCTCGCTATGATCGCCTCCAAAACTCCAGCGGAAGACAAACCGGAATATCAGTTCGTAAACTTGGACGATATCCGCGCCGCCGCGGAAAAGGAAAACATTTCCGATTACGAAAGAATCAGAAACACGCTCATCAATTATATCGATAACGATCTGATCCAAAGAAAGATCGTTCCTCCGGGAGAAGCGAAGGACAGACCTTTGGACATTCTCGAGATCCACGACGACAACTATTCCTTCATCACTTCGGGAAGAATTTCACTGATGGACATGAGCAACGACGAGATCCGCACGGACGATATGGTTCAGAAGGAAACCCTTCCTCCGATTCCGGCAAAAACAAACAATTGAGAATATTCTAAAATACGAATGCGTGCGGGGAACGTCTTGAAAAATCTTTCGAAAACCATTCTTCCTTTGACGCTCGCTTTTGCGTTCATATTCTCCGTTTTCGATCTGAACGCGGGAACTCTTTCGTTTCGCGAAAAGAAAAAGTCGATCGAAAGAAAGATCCGAATTTTGGAAGAATCCAGAAAGGCGATTCCGTTTCAAAAACAGGAAGAGAATTGGAATCGTATCTCCACTCTGAGAGATCGTTTTCAAAACTTCGCGCGTTCCGGCACGGCTCAGGAAAGGGAAGAATCCCTTCTTCTATTGGAAAGAGCGGTTCCTCAGGTGACCGCGGATTTTGCGGAAGAGGGAAAGGTTTCCGCTAAGAATCTGATCGTTCTGTATTCGGAAGGTTATCTTCAGAAAAAAAATCATCCCGAAGAAACTCCTCTTTCCGCAAGCGCGGAAGAAAAGGCCTCGAACTATTTTCGAATGGCAAAGGAAGAATTGAATCAAGCCGAAAAGTTCGATCGGGATCGTAACGATTTTTACGCGCTCGTATTGTACGGAAGATCCATTCAATATTCTTTAAACGCTTTGGACGCTTTGAGTCTCGAAATCCCGAGCGGTTATTCCGGAATTCTCAAGAAAAAGAAACGCGCCTGATTCAATTTAGTTTCTTGCATTGATTCAAAAAACACTATAGACTATCCTCCGTTTTCAAAACAGCGAAAGTCGTTTTAAATTTAAAAGAAACGGCCTTTGAGGTTCGATCGATTCTTACGGAGGATTTTATGCCGGATATACTTCATCGGGTAGGTGTGGCTTTGCCGTCGGCTCGGGTTTTCGAGGCGATTTCAACGGTGGAAGGTCTTTGTCATTGGTGGGTTGCCGATACGAAAGGGAGCGCCTCCCTAAACGAAGTCATCGATTTCGGTTTTTGTAATATGAGAGTTTTAGAATCTCATCCGAATATCGTTCGATGGGAATGTATCAGCGGCCCGAAAGAATGGATCGGAACAAGAGTCACTTTCGAACTCGAGTTTAAGGATCATCAAACGTTCGTGTTGTTTCGTCATACCGATTGGAAGGAAGCGGTCGAATTTATGTATCACTGCAGCACGAAGTGGGCCACGTTTTTATTGAGCTTAAAATCCTATCTGGAAAAGGACGAAGGCCGCCCTCATCCCTACGACGTTAAAATCTGCGTCGGAGATTAAAACCCAGAATCGACTAAAAACCCGGTTCGACGACTTTTTTTCGAAGTTGAATCCGCGCAATGACGAGGATTCTTTTTTGTTTATATTTAAGAATTGACTTAATTAAGTAAATACTTAAATATAGAACCATGAACGCTTTTGCCGCGCTCGCGGACGATACAAGAAGGGAAATCGTGAGATTGGTGGTTAAAAACGGAGAATTGACCTCCACGGAAATCGGCCAAAATTTCAAGATGAGCCCGCCCGCCATTTCCCAGCACCTCAAGGTTCTAAAGGAAGCCAAGGTCCTTTCCATGAAGAAGGACGCGCAGAAACGTATCTATAGCCTAAACGAAACGGGGATTCACGAAATGGAAGATTGGCTTTCCGACATTCGAAATTTATGGAATAAGCGTTTGGATCGATTGGAAAAATATCTGTTGAAGATGAAGAAGGAGAGAGGCCGTGATAAAAGACAACGCTGAAACGATCATTCAAGAAAACAAGGTCATTTATAAAAGATACTTCGACGTTCCGGTCGATCTCGTCTTCGAAGCATGGTCGATGCCGGAACATCTTGCCGAATGGTGGGGACCGGACGGATTTACGTTAACGACCAAAAGTATGGATTTTTCAAACGGCGGGATCTGGGATTTTATCATGCACGGACCCGACGGACACGATTATAAAAACAAGATTCGATTTACGGACATACAGAAACCGCGTCACATCCACTATAAACATCTGGGCGACGGAGAAGGGGCTCATGACGTGGTCTTCGATTCAAGAATTCTTTTTGAGGAAGTCGGAGAAGGAACGAACCTGATTATGGAACAGATCTTTCCGAGCAAAGAGGAACTCGAACGAGTGAACCAAAAATACGGTGCGATCGAAGGCGGTAAACAACACCTCGCGAATCTCGCCCGATACTTGGAAAAGATTCGTAAAATTTAAACCGAAATGGAAACGAGAAGGATCGAGGTCAAACGAAGTCGACCCCGTGATCGAAGTCCGCGGAACATACACGGTCAATCAGTTGCGATCGCCCGTTTCCTTGGAATTTTTTTCCGTATCCGTAGATTCTTTGGGAACGTCTTCTTTAGGATCGGAATCCGCTTTTGTTTCCTTTTTGGTTTCCGCTTCATTCGAATTTTCTAATTCGGAAATTTCGATCGAAACGGCCGCCGTAAGCGCGTAATCATACAAACGATACTCGTCGCCGCGATACAAAGGATACCGATACGAAAGATTGAAGTTGAGTTTTTCGGAAATGTTCGCGGAGAACCCGAGACTCACTTCCCGAAAGATGGAAGGAACCTTACCTTGATCCGTTCTTTTTAAATCCACGCCTTCGTACGGGGTTCTATATAAGATTCCCGTGAAAAAAGAAAGACCCGGTTTCCAAAGATACGTGATGTAACCCGAAAAGAGAGTCGTCTTTTTTAAAAGATACGGGTCTTGAGGCGCGGCGGAAGAAGGCGTTCTCAACCAATAAGGAATTCCGTCGTTGTCCTGAAGGTTGGAAGGTTGAGACCTGGACAAAGGAAAGATTCCGCTGATTCTTCCCACAAAACTGAACTTGCCCGCAAGATAGCCTAACGTAAGACCCGGAATTCCGGAATAATAATTCCCACCCGTGAACTTATCCGTATCCGGTCCCGAAGGAAAACCCACGTTTGCGCTGAGAACCACGAAGTAATTTTTTTGAAAGTCGATCAAAGGAAGATACTTTATTCCGATGTATGTCTTTCCGATTCTCGCCGCGTCGGATCGATCCTTTTGTTCGTAATACGTGTAAGGCGTGCTTAAGTTGAGCGCGAACATTCCGTTTTTAAGATTCATCTCACCGTAGAATGTGGTCGTATGGATATTGCTGTTCTCGTTGGTTTGTTTGTAGTAGTCTTGCGTAAAGACGACGTAGTTGGCGGGTTTTTCCCTTTTACCGGTAAACGGGTCCACAAAACGGGTGGAGGATTGTTCGCTTCCTCCCATTCCCGTGTGATGGGCCTCGACGACATCGAAAGAAAACGACAAAAGAAGAATGTAGAAAATTAGAATATTCTGTTTCATTAAAATAGACTGCATCCGGTTTGATAGAGAACCCTGTCCTGTTGTCGAAGGTTCGCCAAAATCAGATTGTATAAATTTACGTTTTGATACGGATTGATGTCCACGGGATTCGTCAAACCAGCGATCGCATTCAGGATCGAGGTCCCGCTTTGGTCCTGAAAGATTCCGTTGGATTTCCATGTCACCGGAAAACTTCCCAACTTTTCGGGGACGATATCGAATCGGCATCTCGGAAAAAGTTCCAGAACAAAGGAGGACATCTGAAGCCGAACCGTTCTTACCACGGGCGCGGTGATCTGAAAGGTGAGATTGACCGAATTGATCTTATACTTCACCGAAGCGAGATAACCCGAAGGAACTCCCGCGATCAAAGGAGCCGCAGAAGTATGAACGTCTCCGGTCAAAATCGTTTCGGTGATCGTATCCAAACTCGTATCATTGAAAGCGGGAGTTCCGTATTCTTGTCCGTAAGGAGAAGTTTCCGGCAGATCCAGCGGAACCGTATACGGCGTGTGAGAATGGGCCGAATGTTCGTTCGGATCGGTGACGTCTAACGTTCTTGTCTGACCGGGTACTGTGGGAACCGGATTGGGATTGACTCGGATGGAAATTCCGTCCCAACCGATCTTGGAACCCGTTTGCAGTTGAAGGCTGTACGTGGTCGCTCCCGAAATCACGTCGAAGGTTCCGATGTTCGAATCCTGTTGATCGTCCGTATAATAAAGATAGGTTCGAAACGAAGACGGTCTTTCGCTGAAAAGGGTTAGGAGTCTCTGCAACATCTTCGCTTCTTCGGTTCTCGAATCTCCCACGGAACCGAAGGTGCAGGCTCCGAAGAAGATTAAAGAAATTGAATAAAGAAAGATCTTAAAAAGGATCGCTGTGTTTCGAATCATTTACAAATTCCGTATCCGTTAAACTTTTTAAGAAATTGACGAGGTCCGTTTTTTCGGAGGCAGTAAGTCCGATCGCGAATACGAACGGGTTCTTATTCGGGTTCGCTCTTCCGTCGCCCGTATTCGGACCCGTTGTGATGTTTCTTCCTCCGGCGTTGTAGTGTTCGACCACGTTCTCCAGAGTGTCGATCGAACCGTCGTGCATATACGGAGCGGTCAATTCGACGTTTCGAATGGACGGCGCGCGGAATTTTCCCTTATCCGAGTTTAGGTTCGTAAACTCGTACAAACCTTGGTTGCCCGACGGATAACTTCCGTTTCCGCCGATATTGTAAAGACCGTTGTTGTGAAACGTGATTTCTTCGGTGATCGTTCCCACGTGAACGCTCGACGCGGCGAGATTGAAACCCCCGTGACAGTGAAAACATTCTCCCTTTTCGGAAAAGAAAATCTGCGCCCCTCTCAAAATCGATGCCCTTTGTGTGGAGTTGCCGAGGGCGGCCACGTTTCCGTCGTATTGATATTTATCGTATGCGGAACGTCCCGAAATCAAGGTTCTTTCAAAACTCGCGATCGCCTTAACGACGTTAGACGTAGTAAACGGATCTCCGATCGGAAACGCTTTTTGAAACAGGGTCTGATAACGGTTGTCCGCTCGGAGACGATCGAGCATTTCGTTTTCGCGGTTGGCGAGCCCGAGTTCCACCGGATGTTCTCCGAACATAGGAACGAGCATCTGGTCCTCCAGATTTTTTAAGTTCGGATTGACCCAGGTCTGACGCACGTTATACGCAACGTTGATGATCCCTTGTGCGTTTCTCGGATGAATGTCGCCCGTGGAACCGACGCTCGTGGTCAGCGTGTCCGTAAACGCGTTCGCTTGTTTGTGACAGGAACCGCAGGACTGGGTTTGGTTTCCCGAAAGTTTCTTATCATAAAATAAGAATCTTCCGAGATCCACCTTCTCCTGTGTCATCGGATTGGAAGCCGGAACCGCGGGAATCGGAAAACCCGGAGGCAGATTCCAGACATACGTATTCTGAGGAATGAGCAAAAACAAAAGCGCTTCGTTTTGATTCGATTCTTTCTTATCGAAAGGAGCGAAGGGAAGAATTCCCGATCCGCACTGAATTAGAAAAAGCGCATATACACATTGAAGAAATCGTTTCATAATCTTTCTCCAAGACGCGGTATAAACCCCGCGTCTTTGTTGAAATTAATTCTTAATTCTTACCGTAAAAACGGTCTTTGTAGGAGTTGCGGGAACGCCCGTCGCTAAAACCAAGCCGATGTTCGGAAAGATCGTTGGGCAACCGACGCTCATCATACCGCTCGTTCCGGACATACACATCGCCGCGCCCGCGCTCGCAGTAAGATCGATTCCTTGCAAAAGCGCTTGCACATCGATTTTGATTTCCTGAGTTGCAGGATTGAATCCTCCGTCCGGAGTCAGAGTTACCGGAATTAAATTCGATCGTAGGCACGTGCTCGCGGCTCCGGTTCCGGTGCAATCTCCCGCGCCGATATGAACCGAGGTTCCCGCGCTTCCGGTTTCCGCGGTTTCAAAATCGAGTTTTAAAAATTTATAACCCGCGGTCCAACTCCAAAACATACCGGTCGTATTCATCGGAGCGGTTTGATTGTCCGCGTCCAAGTGATTCTTGTTTTCGGGAACTCCGACCGTGAACTTGATTCCCTTATACGTTCCCGAAGGAATCGAAGCGCTTACGAGATTGTTGGTCTCCGGAGTTCCGTCGCATTTGCCGGTTTTGTTTTCGAAATCGAGAAGGGTGATATTGCCGGATTGAAACTTGCCGTCTTGATTGAGGACGAGAGTAACTTCCTCTCCAGAGTCTTTGACGAGTTTTACGTCGTGTATAAAAAGACGGAAGTCGTGTAATTGAAACGTCGTGCTTTCCGCGATGTGCGCGTTCGGAATGAAGGGAAGGTTTTCCAAAACGCTCGCGTGACCTTTGAGAGTGGCCCCGCATTCCAGCTTTTGAGTTCCCGCATACGCAGAGAATTGAATTCCGGGCGTACCGGCAAGAGCGATCAAAGCGACGATGTTATTCGTATCGGAATCGTCCTTTTTTTTGTCCCAAGGACAATGAAGCGTAAAAAGGGAAAGTGATACGACCAGAGTAAGAACGGATATTTTTTTAAACATGATAATCTCCTAATGTATTGAAAACGGGGTCCGAATCGCTCGCGAATCAATGCGAAACGCGGAGACAGACTTCACGAGCGCGCGCGGATGACGCGGGGCGGCGCTAAGAATGACCGGTCGTTCGGACGGACCTTAAAGAATTTTCGAGAAAAGGTTAGGAGAATCGAGGGGGTTTCAAAAGAGAAAAGGAAGAATGGATTCCTAAATTAAAATATTCTAAAGTGATAATATGAAGAACGTCTGTTTTGTGGTTTAGATCGGAAAGCTGAACCGGTGAAAACAACGCGGAATAAAACGCGCTCAGTTGGGAGAGTTTGTTTTCGGTTTTTTTACAGGAACAAGCGTGGGTTTCGCCGGATTTCGCGGAATGACAACTCGGGAACGTTTTGGCAACCCGAGATTCCTTTCCGGATCTGGATTTTCGGGAAAATCGTTTGTCCTCTTCGTCCGCGTGTTTTTGTTTTTTGCTTCCGTGGTTGCATTCGCAGATTTTCGCCTTTTCCGCGAGAACACAACCGAAAAGACCGCTGGAGAAAACGAGGGCTTGGAATAGAATCGAAACGGAAAGAAAAAACGAAAGAAAGGATTTCATCCCAGATTGATCTTGAGCTTGGAAAGAACCAGTTGAAGCCCTTCGCTCAGTTTCACTTCCGAGATCTGAATCTGTTCCTTTTTCAATTCGGAAATAAATTTTAGAATGCGGTTCAAAACCATGGAGGGAATCGCCACAACCGGGGTAAGATCCAGAATCACATTGTTGGGACGAATTTCGCGGATCTGGGACAGAATTTCCTCGATTTCTTCGGTTTCTACGGAACAGATATTCTTACGAAACTCGACCCGAAAGGAATTCTTATCGGGATAAATTGTGGATTCTTCCAGTTGTTGCATAAAAGAGAACGCCGTTACTACTATTTTAAGAACGAGATTTTCCTGGAAACAAAAAAAACGTTCGATCGGGTTCGCAGATTGGACAAACGGTAGTCTTCGTTCCGATTTTATGTTTCGCAAAAACGCTTTTCGAACTTTTATATCCTAATGGAAAAACGGATTCGAAGGCAATTTGAGAATTTCTCGGCGGCATTGCGCTTGGAGTCTGCGGTTTGGATCGGTTTTTCCGTTCTTTTGATTCTTCCCTTATTGTCCTTTTATCCCTGGAAGTTTAGAATCGGATTCGTTCTTCTTTTTGTTCTCTACGCGTCGATCGACGTCTTATCGCCGTTAGTCGGCACGTTTCTCATCGCGGCGAGCGGAGTTTTTTTCGGAAATCATCCCGGGGGAAGATTTTTAGAAATCCAGGATTGTCTTTGGATTTTTTGGTGCGTGCGCGGAATCGTCCGGAATCGACTTCAAGGAAATTCGTTTTTACAAGACGCATTTTGGAAACGTCCGATCGGAATTCTTTTGATCTTGTTCGGTTGTTCCGGTTTTTTAAGCCTCGCCGCCAATCCGGATTTGTTATCGGATCTAAGATTCTATCAAAAGGGATGGTTTTGGTTTTTGCATTCCACGGAACTCGAACCGAATTATCCGTTGAAACTTTTGTTTCTGGGAGTTTTGTTTTGCGCGGGTTTTGTAGCGCGTGCGGATTGGCTGGAAAGAAAAAACGAAAACTCCGAAACGAACTCCGCGTTTTTATTCGCGTTTACGGGCGGAATATTCTTCGGAATGTTCGTATCGATTTGCGTAGGTTGGGCGGAATATTTTTTTCCGGTCGTAAAAACCACATTAGATATTTATCATACATGGCTGGATGGATATAAACTCGTGGCCTTGCCGCATTCTCTGATTCCCGCTTTGGAAAAATATCTGCCGAAGGACGCGATCCAATCCCTTTTTTGGAATCGAAGTTGGTTCGCGATATATCTGATTTCGGGTCTTCCTTTTTTATTTTCGTTTTTAAGCTCCGTTTCTGAAAAACAGAATTTTAGAATCTTCCAAAAAGAATGGATTTGGATTCCGTTGACCGTCGTGATTTTGGGAATTACCTTTTTTTGGATCGGAGCTCGGGGCGGCGTTTTGTCCTTTGTTTCTTTTTTAGCGATCACCGCGTCGGCTTGGTTTTATTTTTCCTTTGTAAAGAAGGAAAGGTGGATCCGGATTTTTTCGATTTCGTTCGCCTCTTTGTTTGTCGTAGGAGCGATTCTATTTCCTTTGCTCATCGTCGGAACACAAGGATTCGGCGGGTCGGGAGATCCGGAACGGCTTTCTCATTTTAACGCGGGGCTCAAACTCTTTTCCGAAAAACCGTTGTTAGGCGGAGGGTTCGAATCCTTCGGCTGGTACAACGAATGTTGTCTCAATCCGTTCCGACGGGAAAGCGCGTATCATACCACGCACAACCAAACGGTTCAGATCGTTTCCGGTTTGGGCGTTGTGGGACTTGTTTTTTATTCGTTACTTTGGGGAGATTTGTTCTACGGACTTTTGCGGTTTCGAAACGAAAAAGAAACGGTTCTCCATTCTTCTTTGATCTTCGGATCGATTTGTGCGGTCTTCGTATATTCCTTTTTTCAAGAATGGTTTTATCTGAGAGCGGTTTACTTTCAGTGGATCGTTTTGTTCCTGGTTTTCGGAAATTTTACCGGTTTTGAAAATCGTTTTGCGGTTTATCTTCGGGAATCACTTAAGAATATTAAACTATTGGCAACTTCTTGTTTTTTGGTTTTGATCGTCCTTTTCGGATCTTTGATTTTCTTTCCGACCAAAAATTATCTTTCCGGAATTTATTTTCCGCCCGGAAAAACGGAAAGCGGAGCGGAAAAACCGAGATACGAGGCCTGGGTGTTGGCGGGAGAAGGGAAGATGACTCTGGTTTCCAAACCGGATTTCTACGATGTTTGGCCGGATCGTAATTTGGAAAAAGGTTCCTTGTCTCTTTCCGTAAGCGGCGGACATTGGCAAGAATACAAACCCACAAAGTTCGAAGAGCCTCGCGAAAGCCTGACCCTGCAAACGATCGAAGGGGAGAATCTTTTGAAATCGAGTTGCTTTTTGTTAAACGAACCGAGCTTTTTTCGAACCCTTGCGTTCTGGAAGCCCGAGCCGATCGACCCCGAACCTCGGAAAATCTGCTCCCGAATTCGTATTCAAAAATTCTTATAATCCAAATTTTGAATCTTCTTTTATGAACGCCCAGCCGCTTCCGATTTCCGTTATCATTCCCACATACAATCGGGAAATCAAGGTGATGCGCGCGATTCGAACGGTTCTCGCGCAAACCAAGTCGCCTTTGGAAATCATCGTCGTAGACGACGGTTCCACGGATTTCACGGTTTCCAAAATCAAAGAAGAATTTGCCGAGGAATGTGCGAGAGCTTTGATCTCCATTCTTCCCTTGGAACACAAGGGCGTAAGCCGCGCGAGAAATCGAGGCGTGGAACGGGCGCGCGGAGAATGGATCGCTTTTTTGGATTCGGACGACGAATGGCTTCCCGAAAAATTGGAACGTCAATGGGAAGTTATATGCAAGGATTCGAATATAAGAATTCTTCAATCACAGGAGATCTGGATTCGAAACGGGAAAAGGGTCAATCCTCCTTCGTATCTTGCAAAAAAGAACGGAGAAATTTTCGGCCAAAGTCTGGAGTTCTGCAACGTTACGCCTTCTTCCGTGATTTTAAAAAAGGAACTCTATCAAGAAGCGGGCGGTATGGACGAGGAACTTCCCGCTTGCGAAGATTACGATCTTTGGCTCAGAATCACTTCCCGATATCCGGTTTCTCTTTTGGAGGAATTCTTACTCGTTCGATACGGCGGACACGAGGATCAGCTTTCCTTTCGATATCCGGTGATGGATCGATTTCGAATTTACTCCATTCTAAAATTATTAAGTTCTCATTTACCAAATGAGAAACAAAGAATCCTCGCGCAGAAAATTCTGTTTATAAAATGGAATGTTTTAAGGCAGGGAAAAGTCAAAAGACATTCTTGGAACGAAGAATGGGATTTTCTTTTGCAATCTACTTTGCAAGAAGGGATTCATTCTTCCTTTGGGATACGTATCAAAGAATTTCTGTTGAGCCAAGAAGTCTGGACAAAGGTTTGATGGTTTGAAAGGTTTTTTGAGCCTTTCCGGATTTGTAGTTTCTTTTTTAAAACGCTTCTGAAAGTTATTTCCAATCTAAACCGTTTCGTTTATAATCGACGGTTCAAAAACTTTCGGAGTTACCAATGGCGAATCCTATCCAAGAACTGACCAAGAAGTTCAAAAACAGAACGATGGACCCGCTTTCCTACGAGATTCTAAAAAGCGAGATCGTTCGAACGAAAATTCTTTGTATCTTTTTTACGGTCGCGTCTATCATCATGGCCCTCTTTTTTACGTTCTTTCGAGATTTTATCGACGGGGAAACGGGCGGGCGTTTTCCGTATTGGGCCGTTTTGGGAATCAACGTCTCGACCGCGATTTATGAATTTGTCGTGAACCGAGTCTTCACGTATTATTTGAAAAAAAGAAAAGTGGTTTTTCCGATTGCGAGATTCGGAAACGCGTTTGCGGAAGTTTCCTCCGTGGCTCTTTTGATCTATTTGAGCGCGCAAGGTTTCGAATCCCCTTTGATCGCCTTGTATTCTCCCGCGATTCTTACGTTTTTCGTGTTCATCATCCTTTCGGTGCTTCGTCTCGAATTCTGGTTGAGCGCGTTTACGGGATTGATCGCCGGGATCGAAGTGATTGCATTAGCTCTTTTTTATATTCCAAAAAATGAAATTCCGATGCCGATCCACTTTTTCAATTCGGTGGCTCCGTTTTTTTCCAAGGCGATTCTGCTTTTTTTCGGAGGTGTGGCCGCGGGTCTTGTGGGACTTCAACTTCGTAGATCCTTGATTTCCGCTATGGAAGCCGTTCAGGAAAAAAACAAGGTGGTCGGGATGTTCGGTCAATACGTTTCGCCGGACGTCGTGGATCGTCTTCTCGAACAAAAGAACGAAAACTTTTCCGAGTTCAAACACGTATGCGTGATGTTCTTGGATATCCGTAACTTCACTCGATTCTCCGAAAAAAGATCTCCGGGAGAAGTGATCGATTATTTAAACTACATCTTTTCCCATTTGATCGATATCGTGAATATGAACAACGGTATGATCAATAAATTTCTCGGAGACGGTTTTATGGCGGTCTTCGGCGCGCCGATTTCGGACGGAGGAAACGACGTTAAGAACGCGGTGATGGCTTCCTTGGAACTGTTGAAGAAGGTCGAGTTTTTGAATCAGGAAGGAAAAATTCCAGAAACACAGATCGGAATCGGTTTGCATTCCGGCGAAGCGATGACGGGTAACGTTGGTTCCGAAGCGAGAAAGGAATATACGATCATCGGAGACGTGGTCAATCTCGCTTCGAGAGTCGAATCCTTAAACAAGGAATTCGGAACGAAACTTCTCGTAACACAAGCGGTTTACGAAGAGGTCAAAGCGAACGTTCCGGGAAGACATTTATCTTCCATTCAAGTTAAGGGAAGGGAACAACCCGTAGACGTCTACGAGTTGGGTAAGGTTTAAGTTTCGATTTAGTTCATCCAGAACTCGAGGAATTCTTTTTGATGTTTGACCGGATTCCATTCTATGATTTGGTATTCGGCGACTCCGTTCGTATAAAACGGATCCTGATGACAGAAGTCTTCGAGTTCTTTGCGGGACTGCGCTCTCGCGATCAGAATTCCTCCGGTTCTCGGTTCCTGTGGCCCGGACGCGAGCAACATTTTTCGTTCGAACCCTTTGGACAAATGTTCCCTGTGTATGACGACGTATTGATCCACCGTTTCGATCGGCGTAAGATAACGAAGAACTACGATAAACTGTTTCATGTTATTACCAGGATTTTCTAAGCTCATGAAATTTGCAAACTTGTCGTAGTTCCTACGATCCGCCGTGAAATTTTTTGGCGCCCCACCCTAGTTTTGGGTGGGGGGTGCGGAGGTGGGAACGTTCGTGCCGATTCCCCTCTATCAGAAAAATCTCCGGTCTACAATCGCAAAACGTAGATCTTGTCGGAACCTTTTGCAAATTTTTCGATTTTAAGTTTTCTATTGAGACTGCGAAGATCCTTTGTTGGTTTTTAAATTTTTAGGAAAGGGAAGAATTCTTTCCGCTTTTCAAAATTCTTCCGATGATTTTTCGAACCGCAAAAACGGAAAAAGAAATCGTTAGAAGAGGAATCCAAACGACCGAAAGTTCCGATTTTAAAACCGCGATTCCGCGTTCGGTTAAGAAGTTTTTGACTCCGATGGGCGAAACCCGGATCGGTCTTTGTTCGAAAAAAAATCTTTCGGAAGAATAGGGGATGAGAAACCCGACTCCGAGTCCGCCGCTCGTCATCGCGTCGAGAACTCCGTGAGAAAGAATCGAAACGAATAAAAACGAAAGTATGATTTCCATTCTCGCCTGAAACCAACGAACGAGAATACACGCGAATACGCTCCAAGAAAACGCGAACAAAACGGAATGACTGAATCCGCGATGGCCCCAATCACTTTCATAGGGGATTCCGAATTTAAACGCGATCACGTCCGCGTCGGGGAGAATCGAAAAAAGGATTCCGATTAGAACCAAACGAATCGGAATGAATTTATTTCCGAACGCGATCCAGAACGAAATCGGAACCGCGGTATGCGTCATGATCGTCGGCATTCTTTATAACCTCGTATCCATCGGATGATGAAACTAGTTTTCGCAAAAGCCCGAATTCGTATTTCTTTTTTTGAAAAACGTCTCCGAAACGCAAATCCGATACCAATAGTGTCGAAAATGGGAAAATCGTTCCTCCTCGGTCGTTTCGAAAATTCTTCCCTTCTTTAAAATCTTAGGACCCGTTTTGACTTTTCCATTTGACCGAAAAGTGAGTCTGCAAAACTGTACGTATAAAACCCGATCCGATACGATTCATTTTCGGAACGGAAGTAGGATTCAAAGATGAGCGATAACCTGAAAAAAAGAAGTTCTATGACGACCGACGGAGACAACCGCGCTCCGAACCGTGCGATGCTTCGCGCAGTCGGTTTTACGGATGAAGACTTTCACAAACCGATGATCGGAATCGCTTCCACTTGGAGCGAAATTACTCCCTGCAATATTCATATCAATCGTCTCGCAGAAAAAGTCAAGGAAGGAGTCCGCACCGCAGGAGGAGTTCCCCAAATTTACGGAACGATCACCGTTTCCGACGGAATCATGATGGGACACGAAGGAATGCACTTCTCCCTTCCTTCCCGAGAAGTGATCGCGGATTCGATCGAGATCGTTTCCAACGCGATGAGACACGACGGTGTGATCGCGATCGGCGGTTGCGATAAGAACATGCCCGGTTGTTTGATGGCCCTTTGTAGAATCGACGTTCCCTCCATCTTCGTTTACGGCGGAACGATTCTTCCCGGTAACTGCGACGGACACGACGTGGATATCGTTTCGGTTTTCGAAGCCGTCGGTCAGATGAACGCGGGAAAAATTTCCAGAGAACAATTTGTCCGTGTGGAACAAAGCGCGATCCCGGGCGCGGGAAGTTGCGGCGGAATGTATACCGCAAACACGATGTCTTCCGCGATCGAAGCGTTGGGTATGAGTTTGCCGGGTTCGGCTTCCATGCCCGCTGTGAGTTCCAGAAAATCGGACGATTGTTTCGAGGCCGGTAAGGCTTTGATCGAACTCATCAAAAAGAACATCACACCGAAACAAATTCTCACCAAAAAGGCGTTTGAAAACGCGATTACCGTAGTTCTAGTGTTAGGCGGTTCTACGAACGCGGTTCTTCACTTGATCGCGATCGCAAAAGAGATCGGCGTGGATCTGACTCTCGAAGACTTCGATCGTATCAGTAAAAAAACTCCGCACCTCGCTGACTTAAAACCGGGCGGTAAATACGCGATGACCGATCTCGACAAAGTCGGCGGCGTTCACGGCGTTATGAAATATCTTTTAAAGGAAGGAATGCTCCACGGAGATTGTTTGACCGTTACCGGTAAAACAATCGCTGAAAATCTAAAGGACATGCCGGATCTCGTTCCGAATCAGACCATCGTTCGCAAAAGATCCGAGGCTCTGCATCCTTCCGGTCCTCTCGTGATCTTAAAAGGAAACCTCGCCCCCGACGGAGCAGTTGCGAAGATCTCGGGTTTGAAAAAAATTTCCATAACTGGTCCCGCGAAAGTGTTCGAGTCCGAAGACGATTGTTTTCAGGCGATCATGAGCGATCAGATCAAAGCGGGCGACGTGATCATCATTCGTTACGAGGGTCCGAAGGGCGGTCCGGGTATGAGAGAGATGCTCGCGGTCACTTCCGCACTCGTGGGTAAGGGGCTCGGAGAGGATGTCGGTTTAATGACGGACGGAAGATTCAGCGGAGGGACTCACGGTCTTGTTGTCGGTCACATTTCTCCCGAAGCGTTCGACGGAGGTCCGATCGCGATCGTTCAAAACGGAGATACGGTGACCATCGATTCCACGAAGAATCTTCTTCAGGTGGAAATCTCTCAGGAAGAAATCGACAAACGTTTGAAATCCTGGAAACCGATCGAGCCGAGATATAAATCCGGAGTTCTCGCAAAATACGTTAAACTCGTTCAATCGGCGACTAACGGAGCGATTACGAACCTACTTTGAAAACGATCTATCTTGCAGGACCGGAAGTTTTCTTACCGGACGCTTTTGCGGTTTTGCAAGATAGAAAATCCCTCTGTACGTCCTTCGGTTTTAACGCATTTTCCCCCTTCGATTCCGACATTCCTCCCGATCTCAAAAAAGACAAAGACCTTGCACGAAGAATTTTTTTCGGCAATCTCGATCTGATCCGTAAATCCGATATCGTATTAGCGAATTGTAATCCGTTTCGAGGTCCTCTCGTGGACGACGGCACCGCGTTCGAGATCGGTTTTGCCTTTTCTTCGGGTAAGAAAATCTATGGTTATACGAAGGAGATTCTTCCTCTTCCCGAAATCGTAAAAAAGAAAATTCCGGTCTCGCCGCATTCTTCCGGTTATGAGATCGACTCCGACGGTTTTTTGTTAAACGAAGACTTCGGTAACTGTCTCAATCTGATGTTGGAATATTCGATCGAAAAATCGGGCGGACTTCTTGTGGAAGGCGGATTCGAGGATTGTTTAAAACGAATCGCGGAAAGGGAGAATCGTTAGGAATGCTTTTAGAGATTTTGTAGTGTTTTGCTTAGAAAAGCCGAGGTTTACCCTATGTCAGATCCAAAAAATGAAATTCAATACCCTATTAAAGGGTTTTTAATATGTTTAGTGATTGGAATATTGTTTTTGTTCGTTTCAATTTTAGTGGTGGTCTTGAATTGGAATCAATTCAGTGACTTTGCGATTACGGATTTAGACTTTCTTTTTTTCAGTCTGCTATGCTTTTACGGAGCTTGGGTCAATTTTTTAAGATACGAATATCAACCGGGACAATCCATAAAAATAAAACGAGCTTTGTTGAGCCAAGAGTTATAAAATTGAATGATATTTTAGGATGGGATTTTGTCGATGTGGGTTATGGAAGGTCTGTTACTTTTTATTTGAATCGAAATGAAAAATATAAGATTTCCATAGAGGGAGATCCTTGCATCAATATGACCGAATCCATAATATCTGATATTATTGAATCTAGAAAATTTGATTTTTATCGTGGTGTTGAAAATCACGGCGTAAACCACGATACACTTCTAACTTCTTACAAAATATTTGGAAACATGTTCGAGTTTAAAAGATTTAGTAAATCTCAAGTGATTTATTTTGCAGAATGCAAGGATCTTGAGTTAGTCAATAATGGAGGGAGAATTGTGGTTTCTTTTACGACAAAAGGAAAAGAATACGTTCTTAACTCTTTTTCTTTTAGAAAGAATATGCTTTTATTTGAATATTTAGTAAATAAATTGAATAATGTGCCGGTTTAAATGTGGATTGTTTCACGTTTTTTGAAGCTTAACTTAAGGTATGTTGGTTCGGGATTGTGTTGTTTTTGATTTTCTATCCCTTAGTTTATAATAGTGAAGATTTAATGTGTTCTTAATTTAGGTGGTTTTTGCGTAAATGATGTCTTTAATAGAATATAATAAATATCTTTTTTCGAAAATTAATAATATAGGTGAATCCGAAAAATTAATTAAAGAAAGTTGCAATGCGATTTTATTGCTTGCATTAGTGCAGTTTTTGTTTCTTTTTCTTGAGGGCGTCACCCCTGGTGTAATCGTTGAAATAGTCTTAAACGTAATGACGGGATTGTTGGTGAGAAAGTATAAAACCATATTTCCTTCGGCGATTTTTTTGATAGTTTATACGGTTGCTCTTGTTATTAGTTTTGCGAGTGGAAAGGCTTTTGAAGTTTCACAAAGACTAAATACATTATTGTTTGTTATACTAATTACGATCGGTATCGTATTGGTTCGCGCTGTATATTTTAGAAATAATTATTTCAAGATTCGGTATGAAATAGGTAAAATTTTGATTCGAATTGTATTTTCCGTTGTCTTATTCGTGGCGACTGGATTGATTCTGGTTCTTTTGTCCGTATTTTTCGGCTATGAAGGTCCGAGTGCTGGACAGGAATTTTTGGCAACAGAGTATTTTTTTGCAACTTTAATATTTTCTTTAATGATATTGTTTGGTGGATTGTTTCCTTATTATAGTTCACAAAATGCTTAGAGAACAGTCTTAATAAAGACGTTAAGAAGCGTTTTTGACATCTCCCGTTTCCAAAATTGCGATCGTTTTTTTCGATAACAGATACCGATAATCCTTCAATAAAGACGGAATATATCGTTTTCTGCATATTCCTGCATCGTAAACCTGCCGATTGTTTGCGGAACGTTTGAGAAGTTCCTTGATCTGAGACTTTTTCATTTGAGACACATAAGGGAGAATCAGCTGAAAGTTTTTTTCGGCCTGCCGGAACGAATGCGACTTTCCGATCAGATCCACGATCAGATTCGTTCCGAACGAAAAATTACAGCGAATGATTCCGGGGATAAGGTCGCAGATGGAAAGAGTTTCCTCTCGGACTTTTGCGGATTGTGTTTTGCCCACGAAACCTTTCGGAATCGTCCCGTCCAAGGAAAGAAACACGAGGGTCATTTCCCGAAACGCGGCTATGCCCGCTTCCTGTTCGCACCAGGGAGAAGTTTCGTAATCCTTGCTGAGAAGCGCGACAAAAAGATCCGATCGTTTCAATTCGTTTAGAATCACGCTCTGCCATTCGGAGGAGACTTGAATGTCTTCGTGCGCGAGAAAGGATTCGATACCGAAACGATCGAGTATGTTTTGGATTTTGGCCGCGACGTATTTGTCTAAGGTGGAGTAACTGATAAAGGCTTTCATTTTTCGACACTCTTACGAACGTTTCATTCATGATACCCGTGTTAGCCGACAAATTTCGCATCCCTAATCCTTAGACAAGATTCGAGAGATGAAATGGATTCGACTAACTACGGATAAACGATCGTAGGAGCGTAAGGAGACGTAAGAAAGCCCGTCACATACTTCTGCGATATTGGCCGCCGACCTCGTAGAGCGCGTGTGTCATTTGTCCGAGGGAAACCTTTTTGGAAGTTTCCATCAGTTCCTCGAAGATGTTTCCGTTGGAAAGACTTGCCGTTTTCAATTTGCGAAGACGATCCTCGAGGTCGGTTTCGTTTCGTTTCTGAAATTCCTTCAGAGCTCCGATCTGGGCCTGCTTTTCCTCGTCCGTGGAACGGATCACTTCTTCCGGAATGATCGTGGGAGAGCCTTCCTTGCTTAAGAAAGTATTTACGCCGATCACAGGAAATTCTCCGTTGTGTTTTAGGGATTCGTAATATAAGGATTCTTCCTGAATCTTGTTTCTTTGATACATCATCTCCATCGCTCCGAGAACTCCGCCTCTTTCGGAAATTCTATGGAATTCTCCGAGAATGGCCTGTTCCACGAGATCGGTGAGTTCTTCGATGATAAAAGAACCCTGGCCTGGGTTTTCGTTTTTGGCGAGACCGAGTTCGCGGTTGATGATGAGCTGGATCGCCATCGCGCGCCGAACCGATTCTTCCGTGGGAGTTGTGATCGCCTCGTCGTATGCGTTCGTATGCAAAGAATTGCAATTATCGTAGATCGCATAGAGAGCTTGCAGAGTCGTTCGAATATCGTTGAACGCGATTTCCTGCGCGTGCAAGGACCTTCCCGAAGTTTGAATGTGATATTTGAGCATCGCCGAACGGTCGTTCGCTCCGTATTTATTCTTCATCGCCTTGGCCCAGATCCTTCTCGCGACTCTTCCGATCACCGCGTATTCGGGATCGATTCCGTTCGAAAAGAAAAAGGAAAGGTTCGGAGCGAAGTCGTCTATCTTCATTCCTCTGCTTAAGAAATATTCCACGTAGGTCAGACCGTTTGCAAGAGTGAACGCGACCTGAGTGATGGGGTTGGCTCCGGCTTCGGCGATATGATAACCCGAAATGGAAACCGAATAAAAGTTACGGACCTGATTGGTGATGAAGTATTGTTGAATATCCCCCATCATTTTTAATGCGAACTCGGTGGAGAAGATACAGGTGTTCTGCGCTTGATCCTCTTTGAGAATGTCCGCTTGTACGGTTCCTCGAACGACCTTTACGGTTTCCTTTTTTATGTTTTCATAAACTTCTTTTTCGAGAACCTCGTCTCCGGTCACGCCTAACAACATAAGACCGAGTCCGTCGTTTCCTTGCGGAATCGGAGCGTTGTATTTCGGAACCGGAAGATTCTTCGCTTTATAGATGGCTTCTATTTTTTGACGAACTTCTTTTTCCAGTCCGTTGGCTTTGATGTATTTTTCACAAGCCTGATCGATCGCGGTGTTCATAAAAAACGCGAGCACCATCGGCGCGGGTCCGTTGATCGTCATGGAGACCGAAGTCGTCGGATTGCAGAGATCGAAACCGGAATAGAGTTTTTTTGCGTCGTCCAAGGTCGCGATGCTGACTCCCGAGTTGCCGATCTTGCCGTAGATGTCCGGTCTTACGCCTGGATCTTCTCCGTATAAGGTGACGGAATCGAACGCGGTGGAAAGACGTTGTGCGGGCATTCCAAGGCTGACGTAATGAAAACGCGCGTTCGTTCTTTCGGGGCCGCCTTCTCCTGCGAACATACGAGTCGGGTCCTCTCCCGTTCTTTTAAACGGAAATACTCCCGCGGTGAACGGAAATTCTCCCGGAAAGTTTTCCTGAAGGGACCAACGTACGATTTCTCCCCAATCCTGAAACTTAGGAGTCGCCACTTTCGGAATTTTTAAATTGCTTAAGGAAAGGGAAGTGTTCGCAACCTTGATTTCCTTGTCGCGGACCTTATACGTGAAGTTTTCTCCCTGATAGTTTTTCAATTTTTCGTCCCAAGTGGAAAGAATTTTTTTGGCCTCGGGAGAAAGGGAGTTTTCAATTTTAGAATATTCTAATTCTAGAATATTCGTGTCCTGTCCGGCGCTCTTTAAAATTTCGATCGCGCCCTTGAGCTGAAACAGTTTTCTCGCTTTTTCCGATTCTTTTTCGGCGTTGCGGTCGTAACGATCGCATTCTTCGCGGATTTCCGCGAGATAACGCACGCGATCGGGTGGAATGATGAATATCTTTTCGCTCATTCCGTTCTCTTTTCCGTAAGAGGATTCCCAACCGAGATTCATCTTTTTGGAAAGCGCGCCGATTACGTTTCCGTACAGACCGTTGGTTCCGGGATCGTTGAACTGAGAAGCGATCGTTCCGAACACGGGCATCTCGTCCAAATTCTTATCGAAAAGTTGTCTGGATCTTTGGTATTGTTTTTTTACGTCTCGGAGAGCGTCGAGCGCTCCTCGTTTGTCGAACTTATTGATCGCGATCAGATCCGCGTAGTCGATCATGTCGATCTTTTCCAACTGCGTTGCCGCTCCGTATTCGGGAGTCATGACGTATAACGCGATATCCGCGACTTCCGTGATCTCCGAATCGCTCTGGCCGATCCCGGCGGTTTCCACGACGATCAGATCGAAACCCGCGCTTTTTAAAACGTCTATACTTCGTTTTACATTTTTGTTAAGCGCAATGTTCGCTTCTCTTGTCGCGAAGGATCTCATATAAACGCGTTCGTGAGAAATCGAATTCATCCGAATTCTATCTCCTAAGAGCGCGCCTCCGGTTTTTCTTTTGGACGGATCGACGGACAGGATCGCGATCGTTTTGTCCGGAAAGTCGATGAGAAATCTACGAACGAGTTCGTCCGTAAGAGACGATTTTCCCGCGCCTCCGGTTCCCGTGATTCCGAGAATCGGAACGGTTTTGGTTCCGGGTGGGAAATTCAATTTTTCGGTTAACGCCGATTTTTCGAGTTCCTCTCTTTCGAACGTGTTTTCGACAAGGGTGATCGTCTGCGCGATCGCCAACGGATTCTTATCCTTCAAGGAAGAATGAAGCGTTCCGTTGAACGTCAACGGCGGAATGAAGTCCGATTTGCGGATGAGATCGTTGATCATTCCCTGCAGACCGAGTTCTCTTCCGTCGTCCGGAGAATAGATGCGTGTGACTCCGTAGGCTTCGAGTTCTTTGATCTCGGAAGGAAGAATGGTTCCGCCTCCGCCTCCGAACACCTTGATATGACCCGCGCCTTTTTCCTTCAAAAGGTCTATCATATATTTGAAATATTCCACGTGGCCGCCCTGATAACTCGTGATCGCGATTCCCTGCGCGTCCTCTTGGATCGCACATTCCACGATTTCGCTCACGGAACGGTTGTGGCCCAGGTGGATCACTTCCACTCCGGACGCCTGGAGAATTCTTCTCATGATATTGATCGAAGCGTCGTGTCCGTCGAAGAGGGAGGCCGCCGTGATAAAACGGACCTTGTGTCGTGGGGTATAAATTTGCGTTTCCATATAGATTCTTCTATTCTAAAATTATAAAATTCTAATTTAGCTTTCCGGCGTATCGATGAGTTTTCTCACCCGATTCTCCAGTTCCTCGGTCACCATCTTTGCGGCTTTTTTCAAAGGTTCCTTCGGAAAATCCTTCGGGTAGATCGGCTTACCGATGTTATACGTGATTTTCGCGCCGAAGGCCTTGCCGGTTAAAAAGGCCTCGGGTTTCATCATTCTCCAAGCGCCATTGATCGCGCTCGGTATGATCGGAACTCCCGCGCGAATCGCGAGTTTCGCAGAAAGCGCCTTGAAGGATCCGGGCGTTACGCTTTCGGTTCGGGTCCCTTGCGGATAAACCGAAATCAATTCTCCCTTTTGAATGAGTTCGACCATATAGTTTTCCAGGTCTTCGTAGTAGACCGCGGCGGACTTCGCGTCCTTCACGTTATGCGCTCTTAGGATGGGATGGCCGCCCCAGTGCATGAGTTGTTTTCCCTGCATATCTCCGAGTGCGTTCAAAGCGGCGACGAGGGTTTGTTTCATCAGGCTCAACGGGAAATTGTTCAAGGGAGAAGCGGGGTTGTTTAGGAAGTCCAGAACGGTTTCCTGCGGATGAAACAATTCGTATTTTCCGAGATAAATCACTTTTCTTAAAACGGAGGTTCCCTGTACGATTACATCCAGGTTGTCCGTATGATTCGAAATCAGAACGGCGCCTCCCGTTTCAGGAACGTTTTCAAGACCCGTAACTTCCACCGAATACACAAGGTGAAGAAGCGTTTTTAAAAATTGTTTCACGGGTTCTCTTGGAATCAGAAAGAGGCTGTCAAGAAGGTCGGATTCTGTTTGGGTTTCCATCAAGGTCTGCTTTTCGAACGAGTGTTCAATAAATATTGGATTTAGAATTCATTGTACCGAATGGAATCGAATCCATCAAGTTGGATTTTTCGGTTCCGAATGCGAGTTTATAAAGAACCTGTCCTCCAACGGGGACAAAACCTTACCGCTTGATTTTTTTGATAAAGTATCATTCGGTTTTAGGACGCGCCGTAATCAAAGTTAGGAGACATTGCGAGATGAGCGGAAATATAAGTTGGTTTCAGGATTCGTTTTGGTTCGGCGAAACGTTTTTACAATCGTTGCGGGGATCTTCTTTGGATCCGATCTTTGCTCCGATCACGTTGGTCTTTCATCATCTGGGCGGAAATACTTTCTTTATGATTCTTCTTTCCACCGTTTACGTTTTTCTAAATCGCAAACTCGGAATCCGACTCGGTGTGGGTTTGCTTACGACCGGAATCGTCAACGGAATCGCCAAGGCCTTGTTGGAAAGTCCGAGACCCACGCTTCCTTGGATGGGGCCGGGGGACTTAACCGAATTTTCGTACGGATTTCCATCGGGACACGTTCAAACATCGGTGGTGATTTGGGGTCTGCTCTTTCTTCACGTAAAAAACAAAACGATCCGAACGTTGGCCGTTCTCATTCTTCTTTTTATGCCTTTTTCCAGAATGTTCGCGGGAGTTCACTTTGCGGGAGATACGTTGGGAGGTTTTATCCTCGGTTTGCTCTCTTTGGTTTTGATCGAAATTTTATTTCGTTCCTTTCCCGAGTTGGAATCTCCGAAGCCGTTCGAGTCTCAGAATTTTTCGAATACGAAAACGATTTCTTTGATCGTGGTCGTATTGACTTTGCCTTCGGTGCTTCTGCATTCTCATTCGGATTCTTTGGAAAAAATAAAGTCGTACGAAAACGTGATTTCCGCGAGCGGCGCCTTGGGCGGATTTACGATCGGAATTCTTTTGTCCAAGTTTTATTCCTTGGATTGGAATAGAGCGGATTCTTTTTCGGAAACGATTCGAAGAGCGGCGGTTTTGATTTTGGGAATACTCGTTTTTTATATTCTTCCCGGCATCGTCGTTCAAAAGCTGTTTCCCGAAAATCCGGTTGCAAGATACCTCAGGTACGGGATCGTTAGCAGTTACATCGCTTTTTTCTCGGTATATATTTTGGATCGTTGGAAGGGAAAAGCCGATTTAAAAAAATAGAATGGCGAATCTCTCGGGGAAGATGCAAAAAATTTCGAACCTTTTGGTTCAGTTCCGTAAATCCGGAATGTTCAAGTCTTCCCTTTTTGTAAGTGTATCCAAGGCGATCTCTTCCTTACTCAACCTCGTGTTTATGGTTTATTCCGTAAACATACTCACAAAAAGCGAGAACGGACTTTTTCAATACTACGCCGGATTTCTTCCCGTGTTGCTTGCGATCGCCGAGTTCGGACTTCCCGCGGCTCTCGTAAAATTTTTAGCGCCCGTAACCGAGAACAAACAAAAGATCGGAATTCTTTTGTCCTCTTCGATGCTCATCAAACTCGGCGCGCTCGGAGCCCTGGCCTTGATCAGTTTGATCGGAGCGGTTTTGTTGAAGGAAAGTTCGGTCGTGGTCGCGTTACTCGTGCTTGGAAGTTTTATACTTTCCTTCAATTCGTTTTTTGAAAGTATCTTTATCTGTTTCGGAAATTATATCTCTTTGTCGTTTTGGAATCCTCTTCCGAATTTAATCCGACTTCTGGTTTTATACGGAGCCGATCATTTGAGCGAACGCGCTCTCGGTCATTTGGACATACTCGCGATCTTCACCGCTTCTCCTATGTTCGTATTGGTTTTGTTCTTTTTCGTCTTTCCGAGAAAACAACTCTATTGGAGCGGAGAAAAAAACGGAATTCTGGAGATGACTTCCACGCTGACTTCGTTCAACGGGTACGCGTTTCTCGCGTCCATCTTCGCGATGATCTCGGATCGAATGGAAATTTTCTTTTTGAAGTGGTATCATTCTCAGGAATCGGCCGCCGTCTACGGAACCGCCTTACAGTTGTTCAGCGGCTTTGTGATTTTGTTTTCCGTCATCAATTCATTGATCTATCCGAAACTTTCCAGGCTCGTCGATTCGGAAGAATTTCCCAAGTTTCTCTGGAAATCCGTGTTGCTCGCGGTGGGAATGGCGGTTCTTTTATCACCCGGATTTTTTCTCGCGGAATGGATTTTAAATCTTCTCTTTCGCGGAAAATACGCGGATTCGATCGGGGTTTTTCAAATCCTCTATCCGAACTATATGTTGCAGTTGGTTTTTTCTCCTCTCGGGATCGCCTTATTCGCGTTAGGTCAACCGAGAATGCTCGCGTTTCTCGCGCTTCTCCGTCTTGTCTGCGGATTGGTGCTCGCCAATCTTTTGATTCCCGAATACGGACCGACGGGCGCGGCTTCTTCTTACTTTTTGGGACAGATCGTATCTTGGTTGATCTTGACGGGATACTTTTTAGCCTTCTTTCGAAGATGATCCGGCGGCGATTTCTTTTTAAAAATTGCAAGGGCGATTCCGCAGAGCGGACCGGGCTCTCCGCTTCGGACAATAAATTTCAAAACGGTCGAAAATTGCAATGCGGAGAAAAAAGAAATTTATTGTCCCCGCCTCGATCCCTATCGCGTCAAAATCAAAAACTTCAATCCGTATTTCCGGCTCGAATTGTATTTTCTTTTATTGTTATATTCCAAATATTGCAAGTTTCCGTAGGAGCGGAATCCTACTCGCGATATAAACTCGACGATTTGTTGCTTCTGAAGGACGGAAAAAAGGAACTGACCGGAAAGGGAAGATTCGACGAAACCGAAAAGGAAATCGAAACCAAACCCGGAAGCTTTTACTTCAACGCGACGGGGCTTTACAGAGGTTTGACCCAAAAGGGAGGAACCCAGGAAGAACAGGCAGATCGAAGTTTTTCCAGAGGAATCGCAAGTCCCGAAGTCGGTTTTCGAAACAAGGGAGAACGAGTTTATCATAAAATTCTAATATCTCCTTTTTTGCAATATGAGGAAAACGTAAACGGAACCAAAACGACGACAAGAGGTGCGGACGGAGAATTGTTGTGGGTCACAGGTTGGGAATCACCGTCGCTCCGGGTCGGGATCGAAGCGGGAAGGGGCTATCAACGACTCGATCGAAACGGATTTTTATTCGTAGGATTTTTAAACTACGGAGAATTTCAATTTCACTGGAAACCCGTCGGGATCACCGCGTCCGCGATCGGAGCGCAACTTCAAAATTCTCCCTTATATACGGAACGGGATCGGAACGAATCGCCTCGGCGGATTTCCGGCGGAAGCGTTCAGGTTCTTGAGAATTCCATAGTTCAGAATTTTAGAATATTCTACTATTTGTATAAGGAGTCCAGACAGGAAATCGTAAAAGGCGATCTGTTTTTAAACGCGTCGCCTTTTCGGCCCTACGGACAGTTTCAATACTACGGTTTTGAATTTGCGAGCGCGAAATTTTTCGGGTTGAGGTTCGATGCGGACGCGATTCACGTAACCGGCTCGAGACAGTACGGACTCGACGCGTATCGAAGTTATCAAACCTCGCAATCCACGAACGCTAATTTGTTCGGAACAAAACTCGTATGGGAAAGACCCGAAGCCTCTTACTTTTTGGGAGGATTTTATTCTTCCAAGGACGGAGACCTGAGAACGGACCGAAACTCGGACGGATACGCGGGAATTCGAACGGATCCGAGAGGATACGGGGGAAAAACTTCTTTCCTGTTGATGGAAAGTCTTCTATTGCAGGACGGCGCCGTTTTTTCGGAGGACGGAACCGCTTCCAAACCGAATTTCGAGAACAAGGGAATTCGTCTGGTTCAACTCGGAATCCAAAAAAGCTGGGAACAAAAATGGACGGCCCAAGGAATGATCCTTTCTTCCTCGTCACCGATGGGTCACGGTTGGGAAGGGATTCTTACCGGCGGTTATCAATCCGAATATTCGTATATTCTAATGAGCTTATCCTATGCGTACGTCGATCCGCAACGAGAAAAAAGGATTCTTTTCGAAGAATGGAGAACCAAGGAAGAGATCCGGGAATATTCGAGAATTTATCTTTCAGCCGGTGTTTACTTTTGAAGGAGTTTGAAGCGCCTTCTTCAACGTTTTGCTGAAACTCACTTCGTTTCCGACTTCGTTGTAAACGAGTTCGTCCACATTCATTCTCACCAAAAAAATTCCGCGGCCCGAAAGATGACTCGCGTTCGGATCGGTGACCGGATCTGGAACCTTAGCCGGATCGAAACCCGCTCCGTGGTCCTTTAGAGAAACGTAAACCTTTTGATTTTCGAAACTGATCTCGAGTTGAACGGATTCGTTCAACGCCTCGCAGATCCGATCCACGTGATCGAAGTAGTTCACTTCCGAGGAAAGAAGTTTCGATTTGTTTTCGTAGTTGATCCCCGCAGATCCGTGTTCGATCGAGTTTCCGAGAAGTTCGTATAAGGCGAGTTTGATCGCGAGAATATCGTCCGTATGAATTCCAGGAATCAAGGAAATGGAACGCATCACCAAGTTCACGTATTGGTTCAGATTTTTAAGACTGGGTTTGATCGAAAACTGTTGTCTGGACTGAGTGAGTTGAAAATGATTTTTGCCGATCAGTTCCTGACTGGAAATAAATAAATTCTCGAATTTTTGCAGAGAATGGCGGATCGCGTCCATCCGGAAGGGTTTGATAAAAAAGTCGACGGCGCCGAGTCTCAGCGCTCGGATCGAAACGTCTATGTCCTGATTTCCGGTGATAACGATAAAAGGAGTGTTGACTCCTATGTCTCTCAATTTGGAGATAAAGTCGATTCCGCTCATCTTAGGAAGACGAACGTCGGTTACGATCAGATCGAAACTTTTATTTTTGCAGATTTCAAGAGCTTCTTCGGCGGTTCCCGCCAAGGTAAGATCGTGAAAGGTTCCGAATATTTCTCGGAACAAGTCTCGGATCACTTCTTCGTCGTCTAAAAAAAGAATTCGCATTGGATCTACCGTTCTCAAACATTACATTTCCCGAATAGATCCGTCAAGAGATTATCAGTCTAAATTGTCTAGTTTGTCCAGGTTATAATTTGAGAGAATTTTCTGATTCAGGCTTTGGAGTTGTTCTTTTTCAAACGTCGCAATCCGATTTCCTGAAAAACGAAATACGATATGTTCGTCTCGATTCTCCTTTAGAATTTCCTTAAGATCGGAAAGAGAACGAACCGCTTTGTCGTTCACCGATTCCAAAATCTGATCCTGAAAATCGTGAAAGCCCTGATTGGAAGAATCCGGAAACACTCTGCTGATGAATACGAGTCGATTTTTTTCGGGATGAATCTTCTTGTTGAACGATTCGTAGAGATACAGAAGTTTTTTATCCGAATTCTCGCGGTATTTATCGCCCGATTCCTTCAAATACGCGCCTGTAAGTTCCGTGAAAAAAAGTCCGCCGCTGATCAGATAAGCCGGCGGTTTGGTTCCGGACTTGGAAGGGATAAAGAAAAATTCTTCGGTATAACTTTTTAAGGAGTAGGTGATCTCGCGTCGTTTTCCGGCGCGAAACACTCCGAGAGTCACCGAGGTTCCGGGAAGCGCAATATGATGATTTTTGAATAGGATTCTGGAAAGAATTTCCTGTTTATCCGGTTGATGCGAAAATCCCTGACCGTTGATGCTATAGATCGCGTCGCCCGGAAATAAGTTGTGAACCGGACCGACTCCTGGTAAAACCTCGGAAACGACCACCCCGTACGAAGAATCCGGAAAATAAAATTTTCTTTCGGGAACCGTAAGCGCGTCGTCAAAGGAGAATCCGGGATGTGAAATCGGATTGCTCGAAGCTCCGTTTACGAACGCGGAAAGATATTCGGAAGGAACGTTCCAACGTCCGTCCGAATAACCGCAAATTATGTTTTTTGAATATAAGAATTTTCTTTCTCCGCCTTCTTCCCTGGATTGTCTGCTCATCCTAAGGATCGAGTTGGAAAAGTCGGGATGACTCCATTCCAATTTCGGAAAAAAGCCGGAACAAGAGGAATGATGGGTTCCTCCCAGATGAACCTTTCGTTTCGAAGAGAATTTTCCCTTATGAGAAAAAAGAGCGAGGCCGGTTTCGGGATCGTGTTTGAAAATATACAAACGTGTTCCAGGTCTTGTATCCGGATTCATTTCGGAAAAAAGAGGAAGTTCGCCCGGAGGCAAAAGCGCGAGTAAAAAGTCGGGATCGACGACAACGGCCGGAACCTTTCTTTCATAATATGAACCCTTTTGCCAAGGATTCTGATGCGAGAATTTTCTAAAATGTACGAGGATCGTTTCCGCTTCGAGAGACGCGGGCGCGATAAAACCCGAAATCAAAACCGCGACCGCGGAGATTTGGAAAAAAGAAAATGCGCGTTTCAACCAAGTGGAAATCATTCGTCCGCCTCCGCGTCGAAGCGTTTTTTAATGCGAACATTGATTTTGTCGATCGTATCCTGATCGATTACGATCGGAAGATTGAACCCTCTGAATTTCAAAGTGATCGTTCCTCCGTAGAATTTTTTCCAAAGCGATTTGAAATCGTCCAGATTGGAAGGGGTTCTATCGTTGATGGATTCCAAAATCTTATAACGATAACCCGCGTATTTCGAGTTCAACGGATCGGGATAAATTCCCGAAAGGATGATGTCCCTTTCCGTAAAACGATACAACTCGTCTTGGATGTAATAACTGTAATGATAACGAAGAGAACTTTCGAGACGTTTGGAATCTCCGCCTGCAAGCGCTCGGTTGACGGGTTGAAACAAAAAACCGCCCGATAAAAAACTCGCGTTGGTTCCTTGTTGTCTGTAAAGATCCATCGTCGGAACGCGTTTGAGAGTTCCTTCGACTTTGTAGTTTTTGCCGTTTCGATAAAAGAAAATCTTAACCTGATCTCCGATGAACTTGTTTTCGATCATCTCGCCGATAAAACCGCCGCCGCCACTCGCGTCCATGATCCCGCCTTCGTCGTTGAGATAGGATTCGTCGATCTTATAAACGAAGTCTTCCGGTTTTAAAAGATCCGAAAAGGAAGAATCGGGATAAACCGTATTGATCAGAATTCCGTTCAAACCTTCCGGAATTTTAAGATACGATTTTAAGGAGGAAGAATAACCGTTTTGAAAACTAAAACCCGGAAACGGAAACCCGTGATACGTTTCGTCTTCCACGTCCTTTAGAAAATGATTGATGATCTCCGGAGGAATCAAATACGCGATGTTCCCTTGGGATTGACTGACTTGAAACGTGATTCCGGCGACTTTTCCGTTTTGAATCGCGGGACCGCCCGAATAACCGGGAACGATGTTCGCGTTTACCCGGATCGCCTTTCTATAATCCAAACCGGTAAAGGAATAACGGATTCTTTCCAGTCTGGAAACATTACCGTTTTCTAATGTGATATTGTCGTCCCCGCCGGGATAACCGAGAATCAAAAGATTGCTTCCGAGCGCGGGAGAAGAATCTCCGATCTCCAGAGGTTCGACGCCGTTGAAAAATTCTTCCTCTTCCACTTTTAAGATCGCGAGATCGCAGTCGAATCCGAGGTATTGAACGCTCGCCTTATAAAACTTGCTGGAGTTAAAATGTTTCACCTTCAGATAACCCGAGTTGGAAACCACGTGCGCGTTGGTAAGAATCCGATTTCCCGCGATGACCATACCCGTACCTGCGTCGCGATTGATGGACTTATCGGAATAACCGGTCGAATCCTCTTTTTCGGAGAACGTGTCGCTTCGGATGATGACGACGCTGTCGAGCAAAGCCTTCAGATCCGCGGAATTCCCGTTCTGCGCCGAAAGGGCGGAGCCGAAAAAAACGCTTAATAAAATTAGAATATTCTGAAACGATTTATTCATTGTAGATTTCCGCTTCCTGTTCCCAGAGGATTTTATCCGCCTCGATGGAATGGATTTTGAGTTTTCCTAAATACTTTGCGCCTTCCTGAATCTGATCGCTGTCCTTGTCGTCCAAGCGGATCTTTCCCAAAAAGTCGGAGCGAATCCGTATAAAAGAATAAGGCGAAGAGGGAACACAACTCGCTTGAAAGGAATAATAAACCGCCTTTTCCCAATAAAAGTCCGAATCCTTTTTCAAAAAGATCAACGGACAATTCGAATCGAAAAAAATTTCCTTTCCGCTTTTCAAATCCCGTTTGGCCGGATGTTTGGCGATGCTTAAAAAATAACGAAGACCGAAGTTGTCCTTGTATTCTTTGGGAGGTTGGGGGCGGATCGGGTCCTTGTCCTTCTTACCCTGTTTTTTAAAATCCAAGGAAGAATCTTCCCTATACCATTCTCCATAAGAAGGTTTTACTTCTAAGAATACTTTCTTGCCGATCTCCAAAACTTCTCCGAACGAAATTCGAACGGAAGAATTTTTCCAAAACTCCGTTCCCGTTCCTAGATAAATAAATCCAGGCCATTTTTGATCCTTACAATGATAAGAAAGATAAACCACCTTTTCGAAACGACCGGTTTCTTCGAAGCCGCAGGACTTGGGAGGCTCAAAGGAAGAATATCGGGAACGAAACGAACGCGCCAAGGACGACGAAGGATGTTTTTGAAATTCCTTTAAGAAAGAATGAAAGTGTTCCGAAAACGAATCCGAAGATTCGTTTTCGGCGCGGAGGTTTCCGATTGAAAAAAACGAAAGAGCGAGAACGAACGCGCAGACAAACCGAATCGTCCGCGGGACATCGGGAAAAAATCGGGACAAAGTACAGTCTTTCCTGAGTTCTCTTCTCATTGTTTAGAATATCGGCCCTTCGCCCCCCCGATGTTGAATGCTTCCTTAGAAAGAAACGCTTGGAAATCTTTTCCGAATCCGGTTCGGGGAAGAATTCTCGTTTTCATTTTTATAAAGTCTTATGTCCCAAATTTACGATGTTTTTTAAAAAAAAGTACATCGGAATTCTCAGGCTAAAAATAATGGTTAAATTCTGAGAATGACTCATTTCGAATCGATAGGGTAGGTTTGCTTGTCCAGCTGGAATTTTATAAAAACTGAATTGAACGATAAGGATTTTTTAATCGATTGCCGCTCGGCTTCCGGTTATCAGGAATCTACTCTGAAAGGAGCGTATAGTTTTCCTTTTATCAAAAAGGCTTTCGCTTCGGATCCGGAATCTCAAAAGAAGATGACCGGTCCGTTGGAAGAAATTTTAAAGCTCGTACAAAAAGACGGCTCGACTCGGGTGATCGCCTTCGACGAAGGAATGGGAATGTTCGCTTCGAGAATGGTATATCTTTTGAGAGCGGCCGGTTTTCAAAACGCGTTCTTATACGGAAACCGTTGGCCCGTGGAAGGAACCGCTCAAGAAAAAGGTTCCAAGGAAATGGAAATCGGACCCGGAGATAAACCGAAAAAACTCGAAGGCGTAGTGGACAAGGCCTTTCTCGAGAAAAATTTAACCCGACTTCAGATTTTCGATACGAGAACCCAGGAAGAATACGAAGGAAAACTTCCGAGACTCACCGCGCCCGAACCGGGATCGTTATGCGGTCGTTTGCCCGGAGCTTTTCTTTGGGACTGGAGAATTCTATACGACGGTCAAGGCAACCTGATCGAAAAAACCCAATTCAATAAAAAGTTGAGATCCTTTCCGTTTATGCCGGAAAGAACCACCGTGATCTACGATTACAACGGAGCGAGATCCTCTCTTTTGGCTTTGATGTTAAAAGAAGTGGGATATCTGGACGTTCATACATACCAAGGTTCTTGGTTTGAATGGAGAAGATCCAGTCTTCCCAAACAAGCGGTTTCGGTTTACGGACAAGCCGGAGCGGGCGGCGCGGCTCCGAGAGTCGGCGGCGTGGATCGTAAATAAATTCTTTTTCGTTTTCAAAAGAAGACGAACCCAAATCAAAAGATCGAAAACTGAACAAACGTTCCAAGGAACGTTTGACTTTCGGAAACTTTCTCTTTCTTCAATAAGAACTCGCTTTTTCGGAGGAACCTTGTAATTCGGTATCTATTCGTTTTATAAGGAGAACTGAATGTTCTTACGATGGGTTGTATTGATTTTCTTTTCCTTGGGAATTCTCGTTTGTTCCGGACCATTTTCCAATTACACAAAAATCTCACTTCCCGTTGAAAAAGAATTCTCCTTCGGGAAAGGATATCGAACGATTCAAAAAGAAAACGTTCTGGAAATCCGTTCCTCTTCGGGAAGTTTTCTCGAACTTTCCCTCACAAAACCGTTTTTATCCGCGGCCAAAGGCCAACAAAACGTAAAATCCAAATTCGCGACCTTCCACATAAAGGATCAGATCTCCGCTTTCTGCGATTCTCAGAGTATCGAAAAGATTCTTCCGTCCGCGATCGATCTGAAGATCGCCGGAAGATTGGAAGGAAAGGATTGTTCTTCCGCTTACGAGGTCGTATTTCGTCCGTTAGACGAAACCTCTCTGGAATTTAAGATCAAGATCGAGAATTCTTCCCTGAATCGGACTTACTTGAGAATCGCTTCGGACGAAACCGAAAATATTTTCGGACTCGGGGAACAGTTCAGTCATTTGAATCTCAAGGGCAAAACACCGTTTTTGTTAAGCGAAGAGCAGGGAATCGGAAGAGGGGATCAACCGATCACCGCGGGCGCGAACCTTACGGCGGGCGCGGGTGGAAACGAATATTCCACATACGCTCCGATTCCGTTTTTTCTGACTTCCAAAAACAGATCCGTGTATTTTGAAAATTCGTCTTATTCTAAGTTTGATTTTTCCGAGCCCGATTCGATTACGATCGAGTTTCGTGAGAACGGTCTTGCGGGAAGAATTTGGAAGGATTCTTCCCCGGTGCGTCTCGTTCAAAAATTCACCGAAGCGACGGGAAGAGTTCCCGAACTTCCGGATTGGGCGTACGGAACCTGGCTCGGAGTTCAAGGCGGAAAGGAAACCGTTCTCAAACACATCGAATCCGCAAAGAAGGAAGGCAATCCGATCACGGCGCTTTGGATTCAGGATTGGGTGGGAAGAAGAAAGACGAGCTTCGGTTCTCAACTTTGGTGGAGATGGATCGCGGACGAAACTTCCTATCCCGATTTCAAAAAATTCTGCGCCGATCTGAACGCACAAGGAATTCATGTATTAGGATATTTGAATCCTTTTTTGGCTACGGAAGGACCTCTTTATACGGAAGCGGTTCAGAAAGGTTATCTCGTAAAGGACCCAAACGGAAAGGATTATGAAATTCAAACCGCGGGATTTCCGGCGGTACTTTTGGATCTTACGAATCCGGAAGCCGTAAAGTGGATTCAAAACGTAATCCAGAAAAATATGATCGGAGTTGGACTTTCCGGTTGGATGGCCGATTTCGGAGAATGGCTTCCTCTCGACGCAAAACTGCATTCCGGAATTTCCGCCGAGGTTTACCATAACGTGTATCCCGCGGAATGGGCGAGGATCAACCGCGAGGCGATCCGCAAAGCGGGCAAGGAAGGAAAGATCGTATTCTTTACAAGATCTGGTTTCAGCGGATCCATGAAACATTCGACTCTCTTTTGGGAAGGGGATCAGATGGTGAGTTGGGGGGAACACGACGGAATCGTCTCCGCGGTCACGGGACTTTTATCGGGCGGACTCAGCGGAATCTCTCTCAATCACAGCGATATCGGCGGATACACAACGATCAACAATCCGATTCGAAACTATCATCGTTCCAAAGAACTTTTTTTGCGTTGGGGGGAATTGAACGTATTCAGTCCGGTTTTTAGAACACACGAAGGAAACCGTCCCGAAAAAAATCATCAACCGTATACGGACGAAGAAACCGTAAAAGAATTCGCGAGATACGCGAAGATGCACTTCGCATTGAAAGATTATCTCAAATCCCTCGTAACGGAAGCTTCGAAAACGGGACTTCCGGTCGTTCGTCCTTTGTATCTGCACTATGCAAACGACGATCGAACTCATTCTATCCAAAGGGAGTTTTTACTCGGAGAGGACCTTTTGGTTCTTCCCGTTTTGGAAAGGGGAGAATCCTCCGTTTCCGGTTATCTTCCCGAGGGAGAATGGGAACATCTCTGGACCGGAAAAACTTTTCTCGGTAAAAGCGAAGTCGACGTAGAAGCGCCGTTAGGCGCGCCCGCGATTTTCTTAAAGAAGAACGGGGCTTGGTATGGAAAGTTGAAGGCGGCTCTTCTTCCGTTCAAACGATAAGAGATCGTGGTGATCGAGAACGGCAAATGGATCGTTCGTCGAAAACATTGAGTCTAAGAATAGAATGAAACCTTCCACCGGCGATATCCCCGAATACCCGATCGTTTTCTTTGACGGAGTATGCAATCTTTGTAATGCGGCCGTTTTATTCTTCATCGATGCGAACGCCCGCAAAAATCTGAAGTTTGCGAGTCTTCAATCGGAAGCTGCGGCGCGGATTCTCGGGAAAAAAACGGAACTTGGAGAATCGCCGAACTCGGTTTTGTTTTTGGAGAACGGAATTCTCCACCAAAAGTCGAACGCGGTTTTGAAAATCTGCGCTCATCTTTCGTTTCCCTGGAGAATTCTTCCTTTCTTTCGTTGGATTCCGGGCGGGATTCGAGATTTCGTCTATGATTGGATCGCAAGAAATCGTTATCGATGGTTCGGACGTTTGGACGCTTGTCGTATGCCCGATCCGAGCTTAAAATCCAGGTTTTTGGAAGAATAATAACAGAACGTACGACCCGCTCTTGTTGCGGTGCAAAATTTTTTTCCCGAGAATGTGGGAACTCATACGCGATCGATGCTCGGTCCGTGTCCTCATCGGAAAATGTAGGAACTACTACATTTCCAAATAAGAATCCATTCTCAGTAATCATGGCCTCGGACCACCGAAAACGTAAAAAATCGCCTAAAAGAATAAAATATCGAAAATTCAGATAAAAATAAACAAAAACCATTCTAAACTATTCAATATCTTCCATTTTCACTTTGGAAATTCCGACGAAAAATCCTTGAATGGAATCCCGAAACGAGAAGACTGACTTCAGAAGTTGTTTTCCGTTGCCGACGTTCAATTTAGGTCTCGGGATTCCGAGGTTTTTGTTGGCGACATATTTTGGAATAAACGAAATGAAAAGAAAAACTGGCTACATTCTGGCGGGATTGCTTGTTCTCGTTCTATTTTTCAGCATTAAATCCTTTGCCAACACCAATCTCGAAGAAATCAAACTCGATAACCAATATCTTCAGACTTACAGAGGTCTGGAAGGAATTTGGATCGTTCCGAACCGCGTTAAGGAATCCGTAGGCGATCTCGTTCATAACTTCGGAACCACGGAACACGAGATCAAACGGGTCAACGGGATCCCGGACAACGAAAGAATTCCCGTAAACGAACCCGTATTCTTCCCTTACAACGATAACTTTACGAGAAGCCTTCTTCTCGAAGACAAAGGACGCGAAATTCTCCGCACCGATCAAAGAGAATTCATTTGGCCGATCAGCTTTAAACATTCTTTCGTGACTTCCCGTTTGGGAAGAAGATGGAACGCGATGCATTCCGGCGTGGACATCGCTTGTCCGACCGGTTCGATCGTGATCGCGGCGGCGGACGGAATCGTTTTAGAATCTAAAAAAGACGGCGGCTACGGAAACAAGGTCCTTCTTTCTCATCCGGGAATCAACGGAATCAATACTCTTTACGCTCACAATTCTCTTCTTTACGTAAAAGAAGGGGACAAGGTGAAGAAAGGGCAGATTATCGCGCTTTCCGGTAACACGGGACATACGACCGGTCCTCATTTGCACTTCGAAGTTCGTTATCAGAATGTCGTATTAAATCCGGAACACTATCTTCCGGTTTTTCAATCTTCTTCCGAGGCTCGTGTGGCGATCGCCCGGGAGACAATCGAACAGTAAGTGTCGATTACGCGGGATTTTTGGAATCCGCCTATCTATGAAATTCTTTCCCGGAAGGAACCCGGGAAAGCAGCATTCGATTTTGATAATACTCTTGTAAGAAACGATTTCGGCGAAGCCGTGATGGAACTTTTTCTTTCCGAAGGAGTTCCCGCTTACAAAGGCGATCTTTCCGAATTTTTTCCAAGGGAGAATGTCGAGGAAATCTTAGAGATCCGTTTTCGAGATTCTTCCCGGTTTCGTTCTTTGGTTCTTTCCGAATACGAATCGATCCAATCCAAGTCCGGACTTGAGGCTTCGTATCGCTGGAGCTCTTGGATTTTTTCGGGACATTCTCCGGAAGAATTGAAAAAAATCTCCAAACAGGTTTGGAACGATCACGCTTCCGATCCGGGTTCTCATTCCGTAAAAATTTACAAACCGATGAAGGAACTCGTGGATCATCTTCTTTCCGGAGGTTGGGACGTTTGGATCGTAACCGCTTCTCCTCAGGAGATCATCGCGTCCGTTTCTCCTTTGTTCGGAATTCCGGAAGAACGCGTTTTGGGTATGAATCTTCTTTTGGAAAACGGAATTCATTCTTCGAAGATCGTCGAACCGTTCACCTACGGAACGGGAAAGGTGGAAAGGCTCAAGGCCGCGACGGGTGCGTTTGCGGATCTTGCGTTTGGGGATTCGATCAACGATTTTCCTTTGCTCGAATCGGCTAAAGGAGCGGGAATCTTTTTGGATCGAGGCAAGGGAGTCGTTCCTCCGAAGTCGACCAAGATTCAATCCATCGGAGAATGGGCCGTTTTGGATCGCATTTCCGTTTAAAAAAACATTCAATTTTCAGAATATTCTAAAAAATGAAATCTTACGAAAAAGGAACGCTCGTATTAGTCTCGGTTTCCCTGGGAAATCCCGGAGATATGACCTTCCGGGCTAAGGAACTTTTGGAACGTTCCGATTTGGTCATCGGGGAAGAATCCAGAACGACTTCCACTCTTCTTAAATCTTTTTCCATCGTAAAAGAATTTCTACTTTGTAACGAACATACTACCTCCGAAGAAATCGTAAGTCTCGGTGAAACCGTGATGAATTCGAATCTTACGGTTTTGATTTCCGACGCGGGAACTCCCGGTATCGAAGATCCGGGCCGAGAACTCGTTCAGGAAGTTTTGAGAAGGGGCGGTCGCGTTCAAAGCGCTCCCGGAGCGATCGCGTTCGGAGCGGCTTTGAGTATTTCCGGTTTTAAGATTTCTCCGTTTACGTTTTGCGGTTTTTTTTCCCGAGAATCCGCGGATCGTAAAAAGGAATTGGAACGTTATCTGAAACCGGGTCATACGATCGTGTTTTACGAAACGCCTTATCGGTATAAGGCGGTGCTTCACGATCTCGACGCGGTTCTCAAGGAAACCGCAGACGAACGCCAGATTTTTCTTTGTCTGGATTTGACTCTGGAATCCGAGTTCCAATTTCGCGGAAAACTAGGGGAACTTTTGAAAATCGCGGACAACCTTCCGAAAGGAAATCCGGTGATCGTGGTTTCTCAGAGAAGGGGAAAATCGCAGTTGAAATCTCATTCTAAGGAAGAGAAAAAATCGACGAGGTTTTTCTCGAAGGATCGTAAAAAACCGAATTCAAAATCGTTCGGAAAGGGCGATTCAAAAAATTCTTCGAAAGGTTTTCCGGGAGAAAAATAAAAGACCGATTCGAATATTATAAATCCAGCATGTCGATCGTCTTTAGGAATTTCGATCGATCGTTAAAGATGGATTCGGAGAGCGGAAACGGGGAAATGTCCGAAATCCTTTGACAAGGATCCGAAGGTTTTGATGAGAACGCGGTTATATTTTGAGTTTGTATTGCCGGTAAGAAGCCTACTTGTTTGGAACCGGTTTTTGTATTGGAGAAGTTTGAGATTAAGATTTTTACTTTTTTATCTTTCAAAACGTTGATTCTAAAACTTCCGTCTGAGCCTACATTCGCATAACTCGTCCCGTAGTAATCGAGCCCGATCGATTGAACTGAAAAGTTCTGACTATTCTTCGCATCCACTTTTCCTTCGAGGCAAGTGAATTCCGGTTTCGGTTTGTCGAAATTCCACCAGCCGGAAGATTGAATCTTGGAATAGATCTGAATAGGAAATCTTTCGATCGATGTTTCGAAATTTTCTCTGGCTCCATTCGTCTTACGAGTCGTATCGGTAGAAACTAAGTTCCAGGTTCCTTTGGAAAAGCGATAGACGTTGGAATCCGTCGGGTCCGCTAAGGATTGGACCTCCACGGTAAGAGATTTTTTGGGTTCGATTCGGTTTCCTCCTTCGTCATAAAAGGCGAGATAAAACATGCCCGTGGATTCTAAAAGAAGATTTGGCCCTATCTGCGTGGGGATTCCCGCAAAGAGAAAATCCGCATGGTTGTTCAAGATTGTGATCCTTGCTTCCACTTTTTGAGAATTGGAAAAGGCGCCCGCGGGGATTTTGAGTCTTAAATCTCCCGCGTCTAAAATCGTTTCTTGATAAGAAAAAAAGGATTCGATAAACGGCTTTAAAATCGAAAAACCTAACGAACTTACGTTCGAAGAAGATTTGGATATTTCCCAACGATCTTCTTGATTTGCTATGATTCGATTTCTCTCTTCCTGACTCAATGAAGGATTGCTCGGATCTTCTTGTGCCTTAATTCCCGCGACGACGAACAACGGAATGAAGAATAGAGATGAGACGTACGTTGAAAATCGATTCATAAGAAGGCTATCGATTTTTTATTCAACTAACTTTAGGCTCGTGCTCTTTAAAATTTCCGCAAATATTCGGGCATTTCCGGAAGCGAGGTTTCCGTCCAGTTCCAAGCGCCGACCAAAGAAACGATCGGAGCGGGTTCCCCGTTTAAGATCCGGACCAAAGCGTCCTTTAGATCGTCCGAAGACGTTAGACGAAACGGAATTCCCGGAAAACGATCCAGAAAGGATTTTTCTTCCTGTTTGGCGACGTATTCTAAAAAGAAATCCGGAAAACTTAGACCCGATTCTTTTTGAAGTTTCAAAAGGTTTTGTAGATCCTTGTCCTGGGATTTTTTTCCCATTCTTTGGAGAATGATCGTAATCCCGCGAACGCTCTGACTAAAAAAAGAACCGGCTCGAATGATCTTTCTTTGCTTCGGTTTTTCCAAAGCCCATTCTTCCATTTTCTTTTTTACAAAAGCGAGAGAACCGTAGAACGGTTGTAGATGAGGTCTGTAATAATACGCGGAATAGCCCACGGTCAACGTCGGTTTTAGTTTTTCTTCGACCGCGATCATCGGATCCACACAGAACTTCAAGGCGTCTTTGACGTCCTGTTCCGGAGTTTCCGAAACGGGATAGCCGAGGTTTCCTCTCGCGGGCGTATAAACAAAAAGATCGAATTTGAATATTCCATTTTTTGCAAGTTCTTCGTAAAGACGAGAAAGCGAACGATTCGGATCGTCCAAGTTGATTTCGGTGATCGTTAGATCCACATCCTGTAAGGGAGAATCCTTACTCGTAGTCGCCACGATCTTCCAAGTTTCGTTTTTGGATTTCGCGTATTCCCGGATGGCGTGAACGGCGCTCTGTCCAGCGACCCCGCTCGTTCCGATGATCAATGCGTAATGATTCTCCATAGGTTTCTCCCGTCGGGAGGAAACCATCTCTTAAGTGCCGTTCTTTGTCTTTCTATTTTACGGAGAATTTTGAAAAAACGGAAGAATCCAAAACGATCCCGTCTAGGAATTTTTGAAAGTCGGAAGGAGGAGGGCAAAAAATTCTTTCCTCTTTTTCATCCTGCGTCCGAAAGGAAATCTCTAACGCGTGTAAGAGGGAACGTTTCGCATGGGGTGTTCTTTTGTTTTCGATCGAAGCTCCGTAGACGAGGTCCCCCAAAATCGGATGACCTTTTTCGCTCAGATGAAATCGGATCTGATGTCTTCTTCCCGTATGAAGTTTGGCGAGAAGAACGGAATATCCGTCCCGTTTTTCGTTTTTGAGAGTGATGAATTCGGTGATTGCCTTGTCTCCGCCCGAAAAAACCTTTCTGACTTTTTTATTTCCGTCCTTGATATAACAGGTTTCCGTAAAGTGTTTTTCCTCGACGATGCCGGAACATACGCAGAGATAAATTTTTTCGGAGGCCTTGATAATCGCGTCGGCTTCCTTGTTCTTATCCGGATCCTTGCAGAAAAAAACGAGACCGCTCGTATCCAGATCCAAACGGTTTACGGTTCTTAAGTATTCGAGGGAAAGTTGCGCTTGAAGACGATCGGTGAAATTCTCCCGTTTGGAATCCTTGGTCGCGTGTACGGGAATTCCGGGAGGTTTTTCCGCGATCAGATAAGAATCGGTTTCGTAGAATATTCTAATATTCGAATGTTTTTCAGGCATTCTTCTGTCTTAAATCCAATAGGGAACTTCTGAAGTTTTTTTCGTCCTGAAGAATGGAGAAAAAAAGTTTGTCCGTGGATTCCACGATATGAACCGCCTTACCTACGAGTTCTTTTCCTTCCGAGGTCAGAAAAAGACAGTTCGCTCTGGAATCTTCGGGGTCGGGTTGTCTTGTCAGGAGTTTTTTGGCTTCGAGACTTCTCAAAACCTTGGAGGTCATCATCACGTCCGTTTTGGCGTGTTCGGCGAGGCGAACCTGAGTCGCCTTTTGTGATGCCTCTTCGAACCAAGCCAGACTCGCCAACAACACAAATTGAACGTGTGTTAGGTCCAAGGCCAATAGATTCTCCCGAATTCTCTTTTGCCATAGATTGGTGATCTGCCAAAAGAGAAATCCTGTGCTTTCTTCCGCCTTGGATTCTGTGAATATGGATTTCGGTTTCATTGCCTTTTTCTCGGGCTAGGTTTCATTCTATTTTTTTAATCCCCGATTGTAAAGTTGGAATGTATGCTTCCTTTCCGATTTTCAAGACGGATTTCTGTATCTTTGGCATGGATTTTTAATACGAAGGGTTAAAATTTGCGGGCGGAATTCGGTTTATTCTTTTTTCTGAAAAAAGAATTTTGGAAATGGGTTATATTATAAAGAGACAATTATGAAAAAAGATATTTCCATTTTGTTTTCAGTTCTCTGGTTATTATCCTCTTGCGCCTCGGCCGATAAATTCAGTCTGGATACCTCGAATCCTTTGGCGCTTTTGGTTCAAATCGCGTGGAGCGTAAATTCCGTTCCTTCCACCTCGAATACGATTCATTTCGTGGCAGTGGGAGAAAAATGCTCCTCCTGGACGAGCAAGGACGGGAAGACTTGGACTTACAGCAATTCTAAATTCTCCGGTTGTACCGACGGCTCCGTCAATTCGATCGCTTTCGGAAACGGAACCTGGGTGGCCGTCGGCGCGTTGAACGCGAACGGCGGTTGTGGAATCTGGTCGAGCAAGGACGCGGACACTTGGACCGCCGCTTCTTGTGCGCCCAATCCTTCTCCGCCGAACGGAACTTCCGCGCTTCACAACTTGAATACGATCGTTTATGCCGGTACGAATTTTATCGCGGGAGGTCCGCATAACTATTCCACAACGGGCGTGGGTTTTTTCGGTCAGATTTCAAGCAACGGATCGACTTGGCAGTATCTTTCTCTTACAGACGGTTCCACCTATATCGGTTCGGATTATCTTTATTCTTCTTCGTATAACAGCGTTTCGTCGGAGATTTATTTTAGCGGAATCCACAACGTGAATCCGGAAGTCGTAAAACTTACGGTTCCTTCTTTGACTCAAACCTCGGTTTCGGTCAACATGCCTTCTTCGAGTTACGGAGTTCTCGCACTTAAGTCCGGTAAGATTCTTTTGTATGGAGACGACAACTATACGAACCCGACCGTAGGTATGGTGAAGATCGGAACTCCGATCACATCTCTGGGAAGTACGGCGTCCGCCAACACAGGCGTGGGAAGTCATATCAATGTCGCCGTGGAAGGAAAGGATAAGATCGTCATTCTCGGGAATCAATGTAAGATGGATTACTACAGTCTGACCGCTCAGGTTTGGCACGTAGGAGCCGCTCCCGATATGGTCGGATGTTCTCGTCTGGACTGGATGTCCCTTTCCTACAATTCCACGTTAGATCTTTTTGTAGCGGGAGCGAAGGTGGCCGGAACCGTTCCGACCGCGTTTGCTTATTCCACAACCGGTCTTCCCTCCGATTGGACCTTAGTCACTCAAACCGATGCGGGATCGCCCGGTCCAGGTATATTAGGAATCGCTACACAATAAAAATCTGATTTTATATCTCTTTTCCGAAGTCGGTTTATTCCGTTTCATATGACGTTGGTTCCCGACGTTTCGATTTGGATGTCTGCCCGATCGTTCCGTTTGTTATAGGATATAGAGACCGAAACGGATTGTTTTGTAAAAGGAATCCGCAAAACGATACCTGTGGTAACGTTCCGTTTTCGGTTGAACGGGAGCGTCCAGTGAGCGTCAGATATTCTTCCTTTTTATTCTTTATGGGATTTTTAACCCAATGCGCCCAAGCGGATAAGTTCAGTTTGGACGCTTCCAATCCTATGGCGCTTTTAGGACAGATCAGTTGGAGCGTAAGTCATACTCCCGTAAACTCGGGCGCCGGAGTGACCGGAACGCAGTTTGTCGCGGTGGGGGAGGGTTGTTCTTCATGGATTTCTGAAGACGGAATTTCCTGGAAATACAGTTCCACTCGATTTCCGGGATGTAATACGGGAGGTTCCGTAAGAGGAGTCGTATACGGAAAAGGAACCTGGATCGCGGTGGGAACCTTGGACGCTCCGAACACCTGCGGGATTTGGTCGAGCCAAGACGACGCGCTGAGTTGGAGTTTGCATGCTTGTGATCCCGGTCTTGTGAATTCCGTTCCGACCGTAAAGGCTTTGTACGGGATCGCATTCGGAGCGAATCAGTTTTGGGCCATAGGAGGACACAACGCCGCCGGAACCGGATCCGATTATTTCGGACAACGTTCTTCGGACGGAATTCACTGGCAGTATTTCGGAGTGACGGACGGTTCCACCTATATATTAGCGGATTATTATAATACGGTTTCGTATAACGCGGCGGACTCCAAGGTTTATTTCAGCGGGGTTCACAGCGTAAATTATGAATTTGCGACGCTTGAGCTTCCTTCTTTTACGGATACGCCCGTCAATCTTTCGATGAGCAGCTCGAACAATCAAGTGATGGCCTTGAAGTCGGGACAGGTCATGGTATACGGAGACAACGATTACTTGAATCCCACTTCGTCGAACGTTAAGATTTTTTCCTCCGCTACTTTGGATTCTTCCGCGGTAAGCGCTTCCCAGACCGCCATTCAAGTTCACGCGAGCATCGCCGTCGAGGGTAAGGATAGAATTTTATTGTTCGGGAATTCCTGTTCTATGGATTATTATCAATTCGGTTTAAACGTCTGGCACCCTTCGAGCGGTAGCGTCGTAAGCGGTTGTTCGTCCAAAAATCTATTGGGTGCGGCTTACAACTCGGCGCTCGATCGTTACGTTGTAACGGGAACTTCCAACTTCTTCGCGTATTCCACAAGCGGTTTACCGTCCGCTTGGACCGCGGTCGTTCCGAGCCTCGGAGGAGAATCCGCTCGAAACGCAAACGCGGTCGCTTCCAAACAATGACGGAAGCTTGCGATTAAAAACGAAACAAACGCCTAATCGGAATTAGGCGGCTTCGGCGAGTTTCGCAAGATTTTTCATCGCGCCCGGAAGTTCTTCTCGGATTTTATTTCCGATCACTCTGGAAAATAAAAAAGAAAGAGGGCCGGTAAACGTTACCGTGTGGATGAACCTGCTTCCGTTTGCTAAGGGAAGAATTTCGTGTCTGAATTCCAACTTACAAAGAGGAAGATTGGTGAGATCGGAAAAGAATTCTTTTTCGCGGACCTCTGTCAGTTTGAACCAAGTTTTGGGACCGCCCTTCGGTTTCAGCATTCCCTTGCTTCCCACTTTGAATTCTCCCTCTAAAAAAGAATCTTCCACCTCGTGATCCCAGGTTTTCCAATTGGATACGTCTTGGTAGACTTTCCAAAGTTTTGCCGGGTTGGCTTGGGTGATTTCTTCGTGTTGTATGCGTTTCATTTTCTTTCTTCCTTTTGAAATAATAACTAAATTTATAATAATCATGATTATTAATCAAGTCTATTTTTTTCACATCGGGAGTTTTAGATTGACAGAATTCTGCTATATTAGACAAAAAAAGTGAAATGAACCCAGCTATGGATGAATTGGAAGCAGGGAAAGAATCTCCCTCCAGCGAACATATCACAGAAGTCGTCAAAGAAAATCTCAAACTCATTCGCCATACAAAAGGGTTTTCCCTGGATAAACTGGCGTCCCGATGCGGGGTCAGTCGCGCGATGCTTTCGCAAATCGAGCAAGGAAAGAGCGTTCCGACCATTTCAGTACTTTGGAAGATCGCAAACGGTTTGAACGTTCCTTTTAGCGAACTCTTAAAAGAAAAAGGCACCGAAGGTGTGATCGTGATGAAGGCGGAAAACACAAAGGTTTTGTTTTCCAGTTCGAAAGTCTTTTCAAGCCGCGCTCTTTTCCCTTATAACGGAAATCGCAAAACCGAATTTTACGAACTCATTTTAAAACCCGGCGGAATCGAAGTCGCCGAATCCCATCAATCGGGAACCACCGAAAACATCGTAGTCGTTTCCGGTAAACTTCGTCTTCGAGTCGGAGAGAAAGTAGTGGAACTGGAACCGAAAGATTCCGTTTTTTTCAGAGCCGATATTCCGCACGAATATTCCAATCCGACCGATCAGGAAACCCTGATGTATCTCGTGATGGATTATAGGGACGAAATCAACTAAGTCCTAAAAAAGATCTTTTCATTCTTTGTCTGCAAGGGAGAATCCTTCGGATAATTCCTTTTAGGACTTGCAAAGAATGATGAAACTTTTCGTTTTCCGGGAACGTTTTCCTGTTTCGATCCGATTCGATTTTCCTAGAACCGCCCTATTCCATTTCGTTTTTTCTTTTTTCTTCGGCGTTCTCGGAGTTTCACAAACGTTTGCGGAAAGTATTTCTTATTCTCCGCCGCCGGATCCTTCCGATTCGATTTACGCGGAACAAATCTCTTGTCATCCGAACGACTGCATCACTTTAAAACTCGAAGACATTCTTGCCGAAGGAGTTAAGTCCAAGATCTCCGATCTCATGTCGCAGAACGCCGGAAAAATTTTGATCGATACTTCCAATTCTCCCCGAAAGATCGATTCCGAAGATCTAGACGATATCAGAACCGTTCTCGAAGAAATTTCAAAACGAGACGGAAAGGTCGCGATCGAAAAACTGCATATCGCGATCCGAGCGTTTCAACTTCCCGATCCTCCCTTTTTGAAGGACGTCGGCTTCGTAGGCTGGGACGTTTTCAAAAGAATTTATAAAAAAGTCTATTACAGAAGAACTTCCGATTATCACGCGAAGGTTTTGTATCATCCCGAAAACCTGAACATCTTTCTCGTTTATTTCGTTCACCGCAAATACGGAGATATCTGTAACACCGTTTTTTCAAGTTGTAACGAAATCGAATATCTGGATGACGATACGTTCGACTTACAGCTTTCCGGCGCGCTCAAGGAATCGAGGGAAAAAAAAGTTCCCGTCAAAGTCGCGTTTCGTCAAACTCCGGCTCTCCTTCCCGAAGCGAAGATCGATCTGGATTATTTAAAGGGAGTCAATCGTTCCGCTCGGATCTACAAATGGATGGCGGCCAGTAAGGAAAGGGAAGTCAAACCCGTCACCAAGTCTCGGTTTCTCGTTTTTCAAGCGGTGGTCACCGCGATCGATTATTCTTTGACCGTGTATGACATGATTTCTTCCTTAATTATGTATAAGCCCGCGACCGAAAGAAAGATCGAAGTGAATTACGTAGATACGGATCAGGGAAAGAAGATCGATTCCGTGATCTTTCTTCCGCCCGACGAGGAAAAAAAATGATCGATTCCTTGGAAATGCGCAGAAGAATTCAGAAAAACGTTTAGGATCTTTTTTGAATATCAAAGCCATTATTTTCGATTACGACGACACGTTGGTTCAGACTCGAAAGGTGCGTTATAAAACCTTAAAGTCTCTCGCATTCGAAAAATTTAATTTCGAACTGAAGGACTCTAAGATCGACGAGGCCTGGGGTTTGCCCGGAGACGATTTTTTAAGAAAGGTCTACGGAGAGTATTCTCGGGACCTGGAATCTCTTTGGGAATCGTACAATACATTCTGCGAACGAGATCCGAATCTTGTGTTCGACGGAGTCAACGAGTTCATTCGGGACCACGGTTCCATTCTCCCTTTGGGAATCTTATCCTCTTCGAGCGGAAGAAGGGTTTTGAAAGAAATCGAGTCGATGGAATTTTCAAAGGATTCTTTTTTTGCGGTTCAAACCGCGGAAGATACGAAGGTGCATAAACCCGACCCGGCGGTCTTTTTGCCGATTTTGGAAACCACAAAACGAATGAATCTGGATCCTTCTTCCATTCTGTACGTGGGAGATACGATCGGAGATCGGATCGCTTCGGAGAAAGCGGGTCTTCTTTTTTTAGGAATGGCGCACGAGGAAAAAACGGAGGATCTTTTTCGATCGTCTAACATCGATTTTGTGAGTTCTTTCGCCGAACTTCGCGATAAAATTCGTTCGTTTTAATGCGAAACCCGTATCGTTCGATTTAAAAAGAGGGGAAGGCGGCGCGAGCCCGAAGGAAAACGCCTCCCTTCTTTCGAAGAGAGGCGACGTTCTTCTTAACGAAAGAATATAAAGGTCAACAAAATGAATGTCGGGATCAATATTCCGAAAGAGTAAAGAACGTATCCGCCGAAACTCGGCATCTTCACGTGATTCTCTTCCGCAACCGATTTCACCATAAAGTTCGGTGCGTTTCCGATATAAGTCAAAGCTCCCATAAACACGGCTCCCACTGAAATCGCTTTCAAGATGTTTTCCGCGTGTGCGTCCGCAAGAATCTGCGCGACGTCCGTCATTCCCAAAGTTCCTTTCGCTAAGGATAAGAATGTTAGATACGTCGGAGCGTTATCCAAAACTCCCGAGAACAATCCGGTTACCCAGAAGAACTGCCAGGTTTCGGTTACGCCCAATTCTTTTCCGTGGTGTTCCAAAAGAATCAACGCAGGAATCATCGTGATGAAAATTCCGATAAACAAATACGCGACCTCTTGGATCGGATGTAAGGTGAACTTGTTGTGTTCTCTTACGTGACCTTTGGTCGTTAACTTGGAAAGAACGATCAATCCCACGAGAACCCCTTCGCGGATGAACGCGAGATACGGATTTTCCGCGATCGCAGGAATGTAGTTTTGATTTAAGAAAGCCACGGACAAAACGATCCCGAGCAACCAGATGAAGTTCACCTGACCTTCGAGACTGATCTTTTCGCGATGAACGTGATCCTTTTTGATGTCTTTGGAAGTTTCCTTTTTATACGCGAACGTATCCCAAACGAAGTAAATGACCAAAAGAAGAATTCCCGCAACGAGTAACTCCGGTAAAAGTTTAAACGTCCAGGTAAAAGGAACTCCGATCAGATAACCGAGGAACAAGGGAGGATCTCCCAGCGGGGTTAAGGAACCGCCGATGTTGGAAACCAAAAAGATAAAGAAGATAACCGTGTGAACTACGTGTTTTCTTTCCGAGTTCGTTTTTAAAATCGGACGGATCAGAAGCATGGAAGCTCCGGTTGTTCCGATAAACGAAGCGAGAAAGGTTCCGATGATGAGGAAGATCGTGTTGTTTAACGGAGTCGCTTCGATATCTCCTTTCAAACGGATTCCGCCCGAGATATAAAAGAGCGAACCGAGAAGAATGATAAACGGAACATACTCGAAAACAAGCGTGTGAACGATCTTGCCGAACCAACCGTGAAGAACCAAAATGATAAACGAAATCGCTCCCAACGCGAGCGCGAGAATCAGTTTGTTCGTATTGCTTTCCCACCAATGAGAGGTCGTATGCGAAACGATCGGTAAAAGTGCGATGCTCAAAAGCATAAGAACGAACGGAATTACGCTCCAATACGGAAGGTCTTCGCCGAGGACTTCGTGATGGCCGGAGGAAGCCTCTTCGGCATGAGAAGAATCATGAGCCTCTGTGGTCTGAACCGGGGTTTGTGTTTCCCCGGCCGGTTCGTCCGCTAAAAGCGCGGTCGCCGGTAAGGTCAGAAGGATCGCCAGAAGGACGGATGTTAGTTTTTGTTTCATTGCTCGTATCATCTGAAGAATTTTTAGACATTCTCGGGACTTGGAAGAAAGAGTTAAAGTAAAAAGACTTTCTCCGGCTTTTTTTTCCCGCGTTATGACATTGTATTTTGCGAACTTTTTTAGATTGCAGAATTTTTCAAGAAAGAGATGCTTTCCTGAGAACTCCTCGAATAAAATTGTGCGAAAACGCGGTTTGAGGATGTCTTATGGATAGAAGGGTTTCCCGAACGGGATTCTAAGAAGTATGGAAGCGTTGTTTGCAAAAAAAGTCTGTCTTACTCCGGTCGAAATCGAACAGAGATTGAAGTCCGTTTCTATCCAACCCACGATGCAGAGAATTTCGATCTGTCAGTATGTTCTTTGCGAGGCCGATCATCCCACCGCGGAAGAGGTCAAAGAATGGGTCGATAGTCGATCTTTCAAGATGAGTTTGGCGACCGTCTACAACACGTTAAACATTCTTGTTGCGGCGGGGCTTCTCCGCGAATTCAAATTCTCCTGTCTGGGCAAATCCGTATACGACAGCAATATCGTGGATCACTATCATTTCTTCGATGAAAAAAGCGGGAAGTTTCACGATATAGATCCTTCTTTACTTTCCCTCAGCTCTAAACTTCCGCCCGAGTTTTTGGTCGACAAGACCGACATTCTCCTGACCGGAAATCTGACACGCGATCCATAGAGAGCGTGTCAGCCAACGAGTACCGAAAGCGTTACGAGTGGCTTTCATGCAAGGCATGGAAAATTAATGCGGTCTGTCGAGCGCCCCGTAGGAAGCGAGACGCTGAGTTTAGAGAGCGCGTTATTCCAACGAATGCTGAAAAAACGTTCTGAGTGATTTTCCAAGAAACGAAGAAAACTCAAAAGCCGCGATCAGAGATTGATCGCTTCTCCGAGGGAAGCTCCGAAAGACTCCATTACGGTTTCTGAAAGTGTTGGATGCGCGAAGATCGTGGATGCGATTTCCTTTGCAGTCAATTCTTGCGTAATTCCCAAAGCGACAGCCGGTAAAAGTTCCGTTACGCCGGGGCCGATCAAATGCGCTCCCAAAATTTCACCCGAAGATTTATCGATGACGACTTTCGTAAAACCGCCCGCGTCTCCCATCGCCTGCGCTCTTCCGCTCGCGATAAAGGGAAACTTTCCGACGCTGATCGTATAACCCATGTCAGTCGCTTTTTTTTCGGTGAGACCGATGGATGCAACTTCGGGATGACAATAGGTGCAACCCGGAATCGCGTTGTAGTCGATCGGAATATAATCGAGACGATGCGGATTTCCCGCGTGAATTGAAATCGCTTCCGCGGCTTTGATTCCTTCCATGGAAGCTACGTGCGCCAGAAGAGGAGGGCCGTTGCAATCTCCGATCGCATAGATATGAGAGACGCTCGTTTTGTATTTCGTATCCGTTTTTACAAAACCCTTTTGTAAAAAGATTCCGATCTCTTCCAAGTTCATCGAGTCCGTGTTCGGAACAAGACCGATGGAAACGAGAATTTTTTCCGCCTCGAAAGATTCACCCGTGGGCGGAAGATTGTTTCCTTTGAGAAGAACTTTGACTTTTCCGTTTTCCAGTTTCGGTTCGGAAACGCCGACTCCGGTGAGAACCCGGATTCCTCTTTTGAGAAATGATTTTTCCAAGAACGAAGAAATTTCCCGATCTTCCACGGGAAGAATCTGATCGAGCATTTCGACTAACGTTACTTTGGTGCCCATCGCCGCGTAAAAATCGGCGAACTCCACTCCGATCGCGCCCGCGCCAACGATCAAAAGGGATTCCGGAATTTTTTCCTGAATCATCGCGGTCTTGGAGGAAAGAACCGTTTGTCCGTCGAAGGGCAAACCCGGAAGTTCACGCGCGCGCGCTCCCGTCGCGAGGATAAAATATTTGGAAGTGATTTCTTCTTTGGAAGTATCGGGAAGCCAAATCGTATTCGAATCTTTGAATACTGCGGTTCCTTTTTTACGGGTGATCTTATTTTTGTTTAAGAGGAATTCGACGCCGTTTGCCATCGTGTCCGCGACTTTTCGAGAACGCGATATGATGGAAGGAAAATCCGGTTTTGCGCCGGAAAGATCGATTCCGAATTCTTTTGCGGAATGTATCTTTTCCAAAAGATGAGCCGATTCCAAAAGAGCCTTCGTGGGAATACAACCCCAGTTCAAACAGATTCCTCCGGGTCTTTCCTTTTCGATGACACAAACGTTCATTCCCAATTGAGCGCCTCGGATTGCGGCGACATAGCCGCCCGGTCCCGCGCCGATGACGGTAAGATCGTAGGATTCTGGCATAAAATTCTCCGGAACTATTAGAGTCTAGTTCGGAAAGGTTCGGCAAGAATTATTTTAAAAAACGAAATTAAGGTGAAGCTAATGCATCTTTGAAACATTTTTATAACGTGTTATAAAAGTGTTTTTTTAAGAATCGTTTCAGCCCAAAGGAACGTTTGTTCTGCGAGCAGAACCGCTTCCATATATTCTTTTTCAAAAATTTCCTCATAATCTCCCGGATAACGGGTCGATACGGCGTAATCGGTAAGAATGGGTAGCTCTTCAAAAAAAATGGGTCTTTCGATTTCTTTCGGTAAGGATGAAATTAAATTTTTGATATTATGAGTGAACTCGAATTGGGTTTGGTGTTGAATCAATACGGCCTTTAAGGATTTCTCGACGGCTTGTTGCGCGTGATAGCAAAGGGCATTGAGTAGGACTTCTTTTTGAACTCCCAATTTGGACAAAAGCAAATCGCTTTTTGCATGCGCCAACCAAGTTAAAGAGGAACTCGGATTTTCAGGCGGCATACAATTCTATCCCGTCTTTGAGCGCATGAAAGTAAACAAGATGGGGAATTTTAGAATAGTTTTCAAGAGTTTCTTCCGTAGCGACGATTAGGTCGTACGGTTTGTTTATATTTTCGATTTTTCGATATAGGAGTTGCGCGGTTTCTCGTTTTTTAGTTCCTTTCGGCATTACGATCAGAATGTCGTAATCGCTTTGATCGTTCGAAGAACCCGTAGCCCGCGAGCCGAAAAGAATTATTTTCAACGGACTTACGAGTGAAACGATTTGATTTTTCAGATTTTCTAAGTCCCGATCCATAGGTCAATTTTTCCATATCGGATTTAAAAAATCAAGTCATTGGCGGCAACGAAGAATGCGATCTGAATCGAGATAAAACGAATATTCGGAGGCTACGGTTTTCTTTTTACTCTAAGCGCTCTTTTTTTTCAAAACGAGAATCATTCTTCCCGCCGAATTCTTAAACTTGGTTTCGTTAAAACCGGAATAGACGTGCATGATATCGAACTTATGCCTGAGAATCATTCTTTCGATTTCGGGAAGATAGAAAACGCGCATAACGTGTTTGTCCCGAATTTCTCTCGTGTTGATCTGGTAGATATAATTCACTTCTACCATCGTCGAGGTATCGGCCCTGACCAGACGAAAGCCCCTGTTTCTTTGAATCGTCGCGTTTTGGGATTTGATCTGAGCGACCGGAGTGATCGGTTTTCTTTTGATCGTCCGCAGAGGTTCCGCGTTCCAAACTTCCAAAATCGCAAGACCGGCGGGTTTCAAATTTTGTTCGATGAGTTTGAGGGTCGCGTCGATCTCCTCGTTCGTTAAAAGATAGTTAAACGAACCGAAAAGACTGATCACACAATCCAAAAGAACGCCGGATTGATACGTCTGCATAGGCGCGACGTCGAACTTACAATGAGAATATCTTTTTTTGGCGACGTCTATCATTCTCGAGGAAGCGTCGATTCCCTTGGGTCTGTAACCGAGGGATTGAAAGTAACGGACGTGTTCTCCCGTTCCACAACCCATATCGAGAATGGTCATGATTCTATGTTTGCGGAAAAGGCGATCCAAAAACTTGGCTTCGGAATCGATCTTGCGCGCGGGCTTTTCGATATCAAAGTAGAATTCTGCGAGTTCGTTGTACAACTTCATAAAAAATCGGTTTAGAGGTCTTGGAATCTGCCCGTTAAATATATTAACGGCAGTCCGCTTATGAAAATCCAATATTTCGGAATCATTTTCGTTTTTTTTAATTGTTCTCTCGGTTTTCTGGAAAGACAGACGAGCGCGACCAAAACCCTCTTTACCGGCGACACTTTGATTTTAAGCGGAATTTCGATTTCACTTTTGTTTTTGTTCGGTTTGGTCCTTAAGGAAAGCGTTCAAAAATCGGCGAACTCGGAAACGACTTCCCAAAAGTCTCAGACTTTTTTCGAAACGGAAACGAAGACGGACAAAAAAATCGAAACGACAACGGGAACGCAAGCCCGCTTAGAAGACGCGAATCTACGACAAAGCGCGACAACGTTTCGTTCCGAAAGAATCCAAAGAACACCGGCCCGAGTCGTTTGGAAACGGGAAGTGCCCACACATCCCGAGTTGATTCTCGCACACGGAAAATTTTTGGAACAACTGGGGGCTCATCTCAGCGGTGCGGAAATTTATTTTTTAAGCGGAAACGTTTCCATTCTTTTGGCTTCTCGAAAGGGAAAGTTGTTTCATCTTCCGGAATCGCCCGAGGAAATCGAGTTGTCCGAAAAAAATCAGGAAGAGATTCAAGAGGGGAGAATCTGCTTTTCAAACGAATCGGCGCTGATCCCGTTATCGACCGGAATTTTACCGTTCGGATATCTGAAGGTTTCCTTAAACGAATGGAACCGATTGAATCCGAGAGAATTCCAAACCTGGAAAGAGGAATACGAGGAACAGGTCTCGATTCAATTCGAATCCTCCGATCCCGAAACCGGTTTCGGAAATCTGCACGCCTTCGAGCTGGATAAGCTCCGAGCACATGAGAATATTCTAATTTTTGCAAGTATTCTGACCGATTCTCCGCATCCATATATTCTTAAATGGATTTCGCTATGGACTACCAAGATTCTGAAAAAACAGGTTCGATTCTATAGAATCCGAAAGGATCGGGTTTCCTTTTTTATCTCCGCGGAAGAATGGGAAATCTTCGCTAAAAATCTAAAGGAATTGATCGAATCCCTGCAAAAGGAAAGTCACCGAGTGGATATCAACTTGGGAGTTTCCATTTTGGAAGAGAGCCGGGAAGAATGGATTTCCAACGCGAGAAAGGCTCTCGCTCTGTCGATCGAACAAGGGCCGAACCGGTATATCTGTCTGTGAGCATCGATCCTTTACTCGACGAAAAATTCATCCTAACGATCTCTCAGATCTTTCCGGAATATTTGGATAAGACGTTGAACGTTACCGCGATCCGCGAAGCCTTCGGCCCTTCCAAAAACGAAGGACTCTGTTACGAGAACTGCACGATGGTCGAGTTCAAAGGGGAAATCGAAGGAAAGTTATTTCTTGCTATGGACGGTTATACGAAACTGAAACTGCTTCCGATGATCGCAAGATCGTTTCATATCGATCCGACCGTGAGAGCGGATGCGCCTTCCATTTTGATGGAGTTCGCCAATCAGATCTGCGGTCTTTTGATCTCGGAGATGAGACTCGGAAGATTCGAAAGCGATCTTCTTCCGCCGGAGATTTTAAATCACAAACTTATACCGATCGATCTCGAATCGTATCGACAATATATTCTGATCTATTTCATCAAAGATTCTCAGGCGAAACAATATCTGGGGAGAGTTTATCTCATCCTTTTGATGAAAAAATTTTAGAACGCCGAATCTTCTTAAGCCGGGACCCTTCAAAAAATCGCGTCCAAGATAAAAATGTGGTAGAGATTTTTACCGGACTTTAAAAAACTTTTATGTCCATGAATTCTTTCGACGTACTGCGCGGACTTCCGTTTTTGATCGACTTTTCCGGAATCAAAAAACCGAAACAAGCGCGCATAACGGAAATCCTTCTCGACTTACCGAACTCCGTTTCTTTAAGAACGAAAGTTCTCGAACAAGGGAAGAATTCTTCGGCGCCGATCGTTTATCTACAGCACGGAATGAGCTTTAAAGGAATCGACGATCCTAGAATTCTCGCGCTCGGAAACAACCTCGCCAATCGCGGCTTTAAGGTTTATCTTCCCGAACTTCCCGAAGTAAAAGGATTGTTGATCCGTTCCGAAACGGTCTCGAACATTCGCTCCGCGTTTTTAAGAATCCATTCTTTGGAAAAGAAATCTTTGTCCTATCTTTCCGCGAGTTTTTCGGCTGGAATGGGCTTTGTCGCATTAGCAAATTCGGAATGTCAGAACGCTCTCACCTCAGCGCTTTTGATCGGTGGGTATTCCAACTTCGGTAAAACGTTTCCGTTCGTATTAAAGAATTACGAAATAGAAAGTTACGCGGTGAACGTGATGTTGTACAATTACGTTCATCTCATACGATCCAAACCGGAAGGTTTAAAGGAATACTTTTTGGAATCCGCTTTGGACAACGGGTTGTCGAGAGAAGGGGACGCGCTTCGTGGTCCGAAAATTCTCGCTTCGTTAAGCGAAGACGATCGAACCTTTGTGGCCGAGTTTTTGGAAAGCTCCGATTTTAGAATGAAAGCCTCGCTCGCAATCAAGTCCGCCGTAGGCGAACCCTTTGTGGAAGAAACTTCGCCCGAATTCTTTTCCGATCGTTTTACCAAACCTTGCTTCTTACTGCACGGAGACGACGATCCCGTGATTTCTCCGCAAGAATCCAAGGATCTACGCGACTTGATTCTTAAGAATGGAAATCGAGATGTTTCCTTTTTGGAAACAAGTCTATTGACGCACGGGGATCATCTTCCGTTTTACACCCGTTTGTCGGAGATTCTTCCCATGGCGGAGTTCTGGGGAGATTATATTTTTTCCGCGAACCCTTGATTTCCGTCGTGGTTTTTTAAAATAGGCTTCGTCTCATACCCCGCCGAATCGGACTTTGTCTTCCTTGTTTCCATCGAATGTCCGTTCGCAAATGGTACAAAAAACGGGCAAGTTTTGTGAGGAAATTTCTTCCTGAGCTTGTTGATTGAAATGAGACCTTTTTTTTATTGATGATTTCAGCGAATTATAAGTAAAAAAAAGTTTCATTTCAAGGGAACCTTATATACTACATTAAGTTCCTTCTCTTTAGGTCGAAATTAAAAAGAGAAACGGATCTTGGTCCATGACTGAAAGATTGAAATATTATGAATGCGAACGACGAATCTATGAATACACCCACACCAGAATCCCAAATCTCTCCCGTTTCCGTTGAGTCCGCTATTACCATAGGCGTCTCACCGGATCAACTCTCCGCGATCATGACCGTCAGACCTTACAATCTGAAAGGTGAAACCGTATCCAAGGATAAACTTTGGAGCATCGTCCTCGAGTGGGGGATCCACAGAGAACGGATGTTAGTCGACGAGATCCGAAGAGTTCTTTCTCTTTTGGACGAAGCGGGTAAACGAGGGGACTTCACTCCCATCAAGGTTGAAATCGCAAAGGGCGTGGCCCCGACTCCGGGTGAAAACGGTTGGGTTCGTTTTTATCATCCGATGGCGAAACGAGTCAAACTACTCGAAGACGGTAGAGCGGATTTCAGAAACATAGATCGTTATATCAACGTAAAGATCGGAGAAAAACTCGCGACTAAGTTCGAAGGAATTCCCGGTAATCCGGGCTTCGATGTTTTCGGAAACATCATTCCCGCTCCCGCGATCAAACGTCCGAAGCTCGTGATCGGCAAGAACATCGAGGAACGAACCGGTTTGGAAGACGGAAAAGAACTTCAAGAATACTTCGCTTCCAGCAACGGAGTGATCTTCGTCACCGAAACTTCGATCAACGTTTCTCCAGAACTCCAAATCGCGGGGAACGTGGGACTTGCAACGGGGAACATTCAGTTTGAAGGAAACGTAATCGTTCGAGGGGATATCGAACCAGGCTCCGTCGTGGAATGTACGGGCTCGCTTGTGATCTACGGAAATTTGGAAAGCAATACGGTGAAGGTCGGTCAGGATCTGATCGTTCACGGCGGGATCAAAGGCTCCGGAACGGAAATCATTCAAGTTACGGGAAGAATTCAAGCGAAGTTTATCGAGAATGCGCATCTTGAAACGGAAGGCGATATCATCATCGAAGGTGCGATTTTGAATTCTACGGTCGATACGTTGGGTTCCGTCATTCTCAGCGGATCCAACGGCAACTTGGTTTCCAGCAAGGTGAGAACCAACGAAGGAATTTCGGTCGTCTCTTTGGGTTCGAGCGCGGAGTTGGACGTTTCGATCGAACTCGGATTTCATTTTAAGAATGATCGTTCCTTTCAAGAGATCAGCAGAAAGATTCAGATGGGCGAAAAGGAGATGGAAAAGATTCTCCCCAAGATCCAACAGATCAAACACATGGTGCAACGTTCTCGGGGAAATCTTCCCGAAGACAAGAAGGCCGCGTTTAAAACCGTGTTCGAGGATTATAATAAGAAATTAAAGATTTTGAATATGCTAAAATTCAAACAGGACAGTTTGAAAAGCGCGCGTTTTAATCCGGGCTCCGTTCGTCTTGCGGTTCAAAAGGGAGCGTTTCCCGGAGCCGTGATTCATTATAGAAGACAAATCGAGAAGATCACCAAGTTTCAATCTTCCTTTATGATGGTCTTTGAACCGGGGCAGGACAAGGCGATGATGGTGGCTCTTCAGACAAAATGATTTGTAGAGACGTCGTCTTGTTGGAAAGCGACGACGTTCTTGGAATTGTGGGAGCTCCTACAAATTCTTTCGTAAGATTTTGCTTTGGAGGAAGGAGGATTTTCTGATATGGAAAAATGTCTGACTTCTCCCACCACCTCACCCCCCACCCAAAGACAGGGAGGGGCGAACTTTGTATTCCGATAAGATTGTCGTAACTCCGACAATCGGATCGAATCGAATCAAAAGTCGAAACGACTCTTTCAACCCGAGAAAATCTTTCTTAAATTCTCTTCGGTCACCGGAGAAACGATTCCTTTCTCCGTGATGATCCCCGTAATCAAGGACGCGGGCGTCACGTCAAAGGAAGGATTGAGCGCCTTCATGCCGTTCGGTGCGATCACGCCCTCGGTCAAAAAAGGTCTACCGTCCGCATTCTTTAAAAAACCGAAGGAAGTGACTTCTTCTTCCTTTCTCATTTCAATCGGGATATGACTTCCGTCCGGAATTCTAAAATCCATACTCTTCGCGGTGGCCGCGACGTAAAAGGGAACACCGTGGTGTTTGGCTACGATCGCCAAAGGATAAGTTCCGATCTTATTGGCCGTGTCTCCGTTGGAAGCGATTCTGTCCGCACCCACGATCACCGCGTCGATCTTTCTCGAAGACATTACCCAACCGGCCATGTTATCGGTGATGAGATACGCGGGAATTCCTTCTTCCTTCAATTCCCAGGCGGTAAGACGAGCCCCTTGTAAATAAGGTCTTGTTTCGTCCGCAAACACGGTCAAAGAATGTCCCGCGTCCCGGAGCGTTCGTATAACACCTAACGCCGTCCCGTGACCGGCGGTTGCGAGCGCGCCGGTATTACAATGGGTGATGATGTTTAAGGAAGAAGGGGACTTCGGAAACAAGGACAAAGCGTTTTTGGAAAGAGTGAGGTTGTTCTCCAAATCCTCATCGAGCATAAAAAGAGCGAAATCTTCCGCGCCCTTTTGCAGATCCCGCAAACTAAAGGAAGAATATTCGGCTTCGGGAAAACGGGCGCTGAACTCTTCGATTGCAAGTCTTAGGTTGACCGCGGTGGGTCTGGATTCCAAAAGTTCATCGAGTTTTTTTTTCAGTTCGATCAAAGTCGGTTTGGAAGAAAGTCCGTTTAAATACAAAGTGATCCCGAACGCGCCGGTGATCGCGATCGCGGGTGCGCCTCGCACGACCATTTCACGGATTGCAAAGATACAATCTTCCATCGTTTTCGCGTGGATGAACGAAGTCGTGCCGGGCAGAACTCTTTGATCCAAAAGAATGAGTTCTTTGTTTTTCCAAAGAATTGGTTTTAATCCTGATTCCTGCATTTTTTTCTTCCCGGCGCTAAAGGATGAGGCCCGATTTTTCGATTTAAAGAATGTGATTGAAAAATCATTCTCCTTCTCCCGGAGAATGAGGAAACCCGGGGTGAATTTTTGCCCCGGCTTTGCCTGCTTGACTCTCTGACCACAGTTCGTATTCTATCCAATATGGCAAAAAGAAAATACCGAAACGGACTATCGCTTTTCGGTTATTCCATTTTTCATCCGATCAATCTGTTTTTAATCGCAAACGTCCTCATTTATATTCTTCAGCTTTTTGCCGGTGGAACCGGAATCTTGGAATACTACTTCGCGTTAACCCCTTCTCGGGTTTTTCACGGTTATTACTGGCAGATTTTTTCATACGGATTTTTACACGAGGCGTATGGAACTCCTTTCATTCATCTTTTTTTCAACATGTATGTTTTCGTAATGTTCGGCGGTCTGATTTGTAAATACATTCCCGCTTGGAAGTTTACGATCGTATACGTCGCGTCCATCCTGATGGGCGGCATCGCCGTTTTACTCGCGCCCTTGTTCGTCGAAGTTTTGGGAATTCATTATCCCATGGATCTTTTTCAGACGACCACGCTCGGAGCGAGCGGAGGAGTTACGGGCATTCTCGTTTTATTCGGAATTCTTTTTCCCGAAACCGAAGTCTTTCTGATCTTTTTTAGAATGAAGGCCCGTTATGCGGCTTGGATCTTCGTGGGCGGCGGATTTGTCGCGGACGTCATTTCGGTTTATTATTTCCATTCTCCCTTTGTGGTGAGCAACTCCTGTCATTTGGGCGGAGCGGTGGGAGCGACCCTGGTCGCGCCTTGGATTTTAAAGGGGAATTTTTTCGACTCCGGAAATATCTTTCCAAAACCGGAAATCAAAGAGGAACCTTCGCCGAAACCGCAAAGCCGTTCCTTGTCCGAGGATTTGGATTCTCAAACCAGAAAGAACCGAGATCTGTTAGGCGAACTTGCAAGGAAGAATTCCTTTTCGGAGAAGGAAACATTTCTGACTCCTTTGCAACAAACGAACGTGAATTTATGTCCTCCGCCGACCTTCCAGCCCGAGGATCCTTTTTGTCTACGTTGTGAGTGGCTTCCGAATTGTTCCTTACGCAAGTTGAGAATGGATCAAGAATCAGGTAATTAATTGTTTCCAAATTCCTTTTTTGCCCGACACGATTAAAAGATACTTTTTTTATAATAAAATCCGTCTTATAAAGTGTTAGTACTAGAAGGGAGAAGGAATTCTTCCGATAAGAAGTTATAGATAAACGAATTCAAAGATAGGGTGTGATCGTGACTCAGAATAAAAAGAGCGCTTTGTTTGATATCTTAAAACGCGAAAAACTCGAGAAGCTGTTGAAGAAGGATTCTTCTCCGAAAACGAGCGCGCCGAAAGAATCTTCCTCCGCTCCCGCCGATGCGACTTCCGAAAAAACTTCGGATAAAAAGGATTCGCAGGTTTCCAAAATCTACAAGGCCATGGACGAGGTGAAACTCGATATCCGTTATTATTTTTTAGAGGACGAATACAGGGACAAGATCGCCGCGATTTATATGAAAAGCGAGGCCCAGTTGGACAGACTCGGGATCGAACCCAGAAAGTATTTGGATTACGCCCGAGAAAGTTTCGATCGTTACAAACAACTCGATAAAAAGATGCCTCTCGAACCGATGAACAAAAAATCCTGGGATCACGTCGAAAAAAGTTTAAACGAACTGATCTCGAAACTTTTGGAAAAGTTCGTTAAATAAAATCGATTTCCAGAATCGATCGGAGTTCGCCGAACTCATAAAAAAAGCCGCAATCGCTTGCGGCTTTTTTAATACTTTAAAAAATTCTAAACTAAGATCAGTTGAAGAATCTTTTGTTCGCTTCTTCCGGAATGGAAATTCCCGTAAGTTTCGCTTTTTGAATGATTTCCCAGAAGTATCTGTAAGTCGCACGGTCGTGAAGATCGCCCGCGTATTGGATCGGTCCCCATTCCGCGTTTTGCGCTTGGATGAGAATTTCCGCTGCGGTTTGAACTTCGCTGTAATCCGGAGCCATCGCGTCGAGGATCGCTTGGATCTGAGTCGGGTAGATGGACCACATTCTTAAGAAACCGAAATCGTCATGGGCGCGTTTTGCGTCCTTGTAAGTTTGATACTGATTTTTAAGATCGAGGGTTACGTTGTGCGCCGGAATCACTCCGTTTGCAAGAGCGGCCGCAACGAGGTTCGCCTTTCCTCTTCTTAAAAGTTCGTGATCGAACTGACCCGGGCTTTTCATACAAGAAGCGGGAATCGCTCCGTGGTGTCCCGAGATGAAGTCCATTAAACCGAAGTCAAGAACTTGCAACCAAGGAAGAGCCGCGATCTTTTCGATTTCTTGAAGAGCTCCGTTGGTTTCGATCAATACGTGAATCGGAATTTCTCTTTTGATTCCCGCTTTTTGAACCGCTTTTTGGATATAAGTGATCATTTCCTCAACCTGAGCCGCGCGGGTCGGTTTCGGAATGGTGATGTATGCGATTTTTTCTCCGGCTCCCGGAACGATGATGTCTACGTCTTGTTTCCAGAACGCGTTTGTGTAATCGTGAATTCTCACTCCGCTCATTTTGTGTTTGTTGAGCTCGCTGTTTTGAAGACGAACGATCAGTTCCGCGTGTTCTTTTTCTTTCCCGGTTTGTGCTCCGTCTTCGCAGTCCATAGTGATATCGAAAAGACCGCCGAGTTTGTTCTGGAGTTCTAACGCTTTTGTAATCAGCTTTTCGGAACCTGCGAAGTGTTCACAGGCAGGAATGATAGGGAAAGGCTTTTCTCCTTCGAAGAGCGCCTCTCTTGGATGAGTCAATTTAGACATAGAGATACCTTTTATTCTTATTTCGAGCCTGCAAGTGAGGGTGAAAAGGCTCTAAATACAGGTTTAGAAAGATGGGGCCTCTGGTAAACCGATTTTCCTGAGATCAAGCCTCAAGAAGTTTTAGAATGACCGCTTTTTGGGCGTCCAGACGATTCTCGGCTTGTTGAAAGATGATGGATTGGCGACTGAGAACCACGTCTCTTGTGATCTCGTAACCCGCGTGGATCGGCATATCGTGCATCACTTTTGCGTTTGTTTTTTCCATCAGGGAAGAATTGATCTGATAAGGCATCATCAATTCCATTCTCTGCTTCTTCTTATCCGAATATGAAGGATCGTTGAAGAATTCCATATCCAACCAAGTGTCCGTGTAAACGTAGTCCGCGTCCTTTACGGCCTTTTCAAGGTTGTTTTCCCAAGCGAGAGTGCCTTTGGATTTCGCTCTTTCCACGGTGGGTTCGTGTATGTTTTCTTTTTCCGCGATCGGAGTCGCGAGAGTAAGATGAATTCCAAGAGCCGCAGTGATTCCGATGAGAGAATTGACGACGTTGTTGTGAACGCCGACGTAGGTCAGCCGGACTTCGTTTAACGGGCGCTCGGGTTTATCGAGTGCGATCGTCATTACGTCCGCAAGAGATTGACAAGGATGAAACATATTGTCGCAACCGTTGATGACCGGAACCTGAGAACCGTTCTTCATGGAAAGAAGATCCTCGTGTTTTTTCAAACGGGCCATGATGACGGAAACGTTTCTGGAAAGATAACGCGCTTCCAGATCGATATCGGAAAGTTGAAAGTTAGACGCCATCCAATCCAAATAGATTCCGTGACCTCCCATTTCGGTCATCGCGACTTCGAAGGAAACCCTGGTTCTTGTGGATGTTTTCTGAAAGAGCATCGCTAGGGAGCGACCGCTGAGATGTCCCGCGTAATTGACGCGATTCTTCTTTACGTGGATCGCAAAGTGGAGCAGATCCAAAATCTCGGAATCCGACCAATCTTCCCAGGAAATGAGATGTTTCACGTTACTTTCAGACATACGACTTTATGTACAGAAAACAAAACGGAACCTGTTTCGTAAATGAAAATAGCTAAGCGCCGACCCGTAGGAATACGTTCGTGAACTTAAAAAATAGGGGCTTGAAAGCCCCATAGAGGTTCATGGTTTTTCGGGGATAAATGCGATGGAGAAACCGAGCGCACTCGGCAAACTTAGTTTAGCTCGGTGAACTCAAGCGCCGTCGAAACTCAGCGGATCTTATCTCTAAACTCAAATCTCACTTCCTATAAGTCGTTCGATAGATCGGCATCCAGGTCGCGAGGGCGGGACAAATATCAAAGGTAAGAATTTAAGATCAGGACGCGAGTTCTAGAGCGATCAGTAAATCGGGAAAGCGAGTCCTTTGGGTGAATAGAATTCCGAGAATAAATCCTTTTCCGTCGGGACGAGCCACCTGTCTTTGAAGACTTCCTTGAAAACGAAACTGAAGATTCAAACCGGGAGAATCGATCTGACCGCTCACGGGAGAACCTTGGAGAAGGTTCAATTCTTCCGTGGAGGAAATCGTAATTCCTTCTTCCTTGAGTTTTAGAATTTCGAACGAATCTTTGAGTCCGTCTATTTGTAATTTTAATCTTTGAAGATCTCTTGATGGGCTAAGGGGAATCCCTTCCATACGTTCACCTGTCCTTTGAATCTGGGGAGAATATAGAGCATTCCTATTACATTCGATTTACCCGAACAATACGAACGGGTAAAAAGGTCGGTTTAATTGCTGACAGTCGGCTTCGGAAAGAAAACTTGGAAAGAGGGCGGAACAAAGCAGTGAGCGAGACAGTAGCACAAAAACCGAATCAATCCATCGAGGAAGAAACTCGAAGAAGGAGAACCTTCGCGATCATCGCTCACCCCGACGCGGGTAAAACGACTCTTACCGAAAAACTTCTTTTATACGGAGGTGCGATCCAACTCGCGGGAGCCGTTAAGGCGCGTAAGAATCGTAAGGCCGCAACCTCCGACTGGATGGAGATGGAAAAGGAAAAAGGGATTTCCATCACTTCCGCCGCGCTTCAGTTCGAATACAGCGGACATGTTCTCAATTTATTGGATACTCCCGGTCACGAAGATTTTTCCGAAGACACGTATCGAACCTTGATCGCCGCCGATACTGCGGTGATGGTGCTCGACGCGGGGAAAGGGGTGGAACCTCAGACGATCAAACTCTTTAAGGTTTGTAGGGATCGTGGAATTCCGATCGTAACGTTCATCAACAAGATGGACAGACCGACTAAAAATCTTTTCGTTCTTTTGGACGAGATCGAAAAGGTGCTCGGCATCGCCGCGGTTCCTATGGTATGGCCGATCGGAACCGGAGTGGATTTCAGCGGAGTGTATTCCCGCAAAGACAAGTCCATTCTTACCTATGATAAAACTCCGGGAGGAAGTCAGAAGTCTTCCTTTCAAACCTCGGGCGTCAACGATCCAGAACTCGATTCCCGTTTTGAAGACTGGGTCATCAAATCCTTTCGGGAAGAATTGGAACTCGTTGAAGGCGGAATTTCGGAATTCAGTCAGGAAGATTTTTTGGAATCGAAAATCACTCCGGTCTTTTTCGGTTCCGCCGTGAACAACTTCGGAATTCAATTGTTTCTCGACGAATTTATCAAGATCGCTCCACCTCCGTTATTCTTTCCTTTGAAGGACGGTTCCCGTTTGGATCCGATCACAACTCCGTTCAGCGGATTTATCTTTAAGGTTCAGGCGAACATGAACCGTCAACATCGGGATCGAATCGCTTTCTTACGCGTGACCTCGGGCAAGTTTGAAAGAGGGCTTAACGTGCTTCACGGAAGACTCGGCAAGTCCGTAAAACTTTCTTCTTCCTTTGCGTTTTTCGGTCAGGATCGAAACACCGTAGACGAAGCGTATCCGGGCGATATCATCGGGCTTGTCAATCCGGGAACGTATGCGATCGGAGATATCGTCGCGACTTCGAAGGTTCCCGATCTCAAAGGACTTCCCGTGTTTGCACCGGAGTTGTTCGCTACGATTTCCTCTTCCGATACGGCGAGTATGAAAAGTTTTCGAAAAGGAATCGACCAGCTTGCGGAAGAGGGGATTCTTCATTTGTTTTCTTCTCAGACGATCGGGGGAGGTTTACCGATCATCGGCGCGATGGGCCAACTTCAGTTCGAGGTTTTTCGAAGGAGACTTTTAGACGAATACAACGCTCCTTCCACGATCACCATTCTTCCTTACGCGATTTCTTGTTGGATCGGCCAAGAGGATCTGGCGAAGGTTCCTTCTTCCGCAAACCTGGTTACGGACCGAGGCGGACGCGCGGCGCTTTTGTTTGATACGGAATGGGACAAGGGCTACTTTCAAAAGAAGAATCCGGAGATAACCCTTTTGGATTATCCTCCGAGCGCTTGATTCCGATCGATCGTTCAGAATCTAAATTTTGCTTTTTTAAAAAAGTCATCTGCGTGGTAAGAATCCGATTCTTTTCGGAGTCATACATTCTGTATTTGCACCAGATGTCTTTGAGGCGAAGAGACTTTCGAAGTCACTTCGCCTGTTTTTTTGTACGGATGAGAAGTTCGAATCTTATTTTGAAAGGTTCCATTCGATTGAAAACGACGTCTTGATCCACTCACGTAAGAATCAACTTTATGCGTTATGCGGATTTTAGAAACTCACGAATTTCATTTTGCGCGGACCGATTGCGATGGTATTTCGCTTGGTTTTGGATGTTCGAAAAAGCGAGCGCAAAATCTTTTTCTCCGATCGATTGAATGAGATATCCCTCTTTCCAAAATTTCTTTTTTCCTAAGACTCGGGAAGAATATCCCTTCAAATGTCTCACCGTGTTGGAAATTGTAATCGTCGGGGGAATGGAAAGTAGCACATGAATGTGATTCTTGAATCCGTTTACCAAATACAATTTCAGATTCAATTCTTCCGCTTTTTCGCGGAAAAGAATTCGAATCCGTATGATGAGTAACGGATTCAACCACGGGTTGTACGATTTCGTGGCGAACATCAAGTGATAATCGTTTCGATATTCGGAATGCGTGAGACGTGATTTTCTTTTTATTTTGTCGAGCTTGATAATTTTCATCGAGACCTCCCGGACTTGAAGTCCCAACCCATTCGAATAAAACGATAAAGTCAACGAGATGCACGCTTTGTTTCAAAGAATTTTCAAAACTTTCTCCTTTTGCGCAAATTTTGCGATCTATGGGAGAAATAAACTTTTGTCTTTGAAAAACGAAAGCGACCTATTGAAAGTCCGTTAAAAAATCCGAATTTGCGATTTAGAAATCTGGATTCGATTTCACAGAAAAGAATGAGCTCCTACATTTTTCAAAGGAGGCGGACCGAAATCGATGCAAAACAAAAAAGCCGGGTTTGAAAGCCCGGCTTTTTAGGATCTTTTCGAAGCCCGCGGTCTTGTACGCCGCGCGGCTTTAAAAAGAATCTACTTTCAGTAATTCTAAATTAGAATTCGTTACTGGAGGTTATCCGCAACCAACTCCGCAATGTCTTTTACCTTTACTTCTTCGATCTTTCCTTCGTGTTTTACCCCGTCGGTAATCATGGTCACGCAGAAAGGACAAGCCGTTGCGATCGTGGTCGCTCCGGTATCCAGAAGTTGTTTGGTTCTCTTGACGTTGACACGGTCGTTGTTTTGCTCTTCCATCCACATCTGAGCTCCACCGGCTCCACAACAAAGCCCCTTTGTGTGGTGATCGGAAGGTTCGGCGAGTTTTCCACCGGCAACTTTTTTAACCACGTCTCTCGGGTTTTCGTAGTTGTCGTTGTAACGGCCGATGTAGCAGGAATCGTGATACGTGTATTTTCCGGAAGAAGCGTCTTCCGCGGTTTTCACGTCGAGTTTTTTGTCCTTAACAAGTTCGTTGATGAACTCGGAGTGGTGAACCACTTCGAAGTTTCCGCCGAACTGAGGATATTCGTTTTTGATTGTGTTGTAGCAGTGTGGACAAGCGGTTACCACTTTTTTCACGTTGTATCCGTTCATCGTGTCCACGTTCGCTTGTGCGAGGGTTTGGTAGAGATATTCGTTACCGCCTCTTCTCGCTGAGTCTCCGGAACAGTTTTCTTCGGTTCCGAGGATACCGAACTTCACGTCCGCCTTCTGGAGAATTTTTACGAAAGACTTAGCGATGCTTTTGTTTCTTTCGTCGAAAGCGCCCGCACATCCTACCCAATAAAGGACGTCTACGTTTGCGTCTTCCGCCATGGTTTTAACGCCAAGACCTTCCGCCCAATCCGCTCTTGTGTGAGCTCCAACGCCCCAAGGGTTCGAGTTGTTTTCCATGTTTACGAATGCGTTTTGCAATTCCACAGGGAACTTGGATTCCGCGAGAACCAAGTGTCTTCTCATTTCCATGATCGCGTTGACTTGGTTGTTTCCAACGGGACAAGCTTCCACGCAAGCGTAGCAAGTAGTGCAACCCCAAAGGGCTTCTTCCGAAAGACCTTCGTAGCTGTTGATGACTCCTGTGTCCAGAGCGGCAACTTTTTCAGCCGCGGCGGCCGCGTCGGATTCTTCGCTTCTGATCTTAGCGACTTCCGGCATTTTATCGAGAAGTGCATGTTTCAGATCCGCGATAATCATCTTAGGGTTCAGAACCTTTCCGGTTCTGTTTGCAGGACACTGAACTTGGCAACGACCGCATTCGATACAAGACATACCGTCGAGAAGGTTCGGCCAAGGAAAGTCTTCCACACGGTTCACACCCCAGACCACATTCTCATCTTCCAAGTTGATTTTGGAAAGAGCTCCTTTCGGAGTATCGGATTGAAGGAAGTAGTTGAACGGAGCGAAGATCAAGTGCGCGTGTTTGGAAGTCGGCACATAAAGCATGAATGCGAAAACGGAAAGAATGTGAGCCCACCACATAATCTGAACGACTAAGTCCGCAGTGGAATATTCCACACCGATCGATTTCCAAACGGCTCCGATTCCGACAGCGATAAAGGAAGCGTTTTCAGTAGGACTGTCGTAAACCGCTCCCACCGCTTTTGCGCCTTCGCCCAAAAGAGTGGAGATCATTAGAATGGAAATCATGGAGATTACGATTGCGGAAGCCGGAGAATGAACGTCCAGGCCTTTCGCTTTCTGAATCCATCTTCTCCAAGCAAAGAATCCGAGACCGATTAAAACAAGAATTGAAACGACTTGTACGATGGACTCGTAGAGATGTCCCGCGTGTTCTCCGAACAAGAAACCGACTAAGGAGAATTTATACGGATCATCCATTCCGTATCCGATCAGACCGGCGATCATCTGGCTTGTCGTGTGAATCGTATACGTTATGAAACCGTAAAAGACAAACGCGTGCATGATACCGCGGACAGGCTCTTTGAAATTCTTTTTCTGAAGAATTACGTTTTGAATAAAGCTATTGATTCGGAACGCCCAGTTCGGGTTTTCCAAAAAGTTTTCGGTTCCTGCGGCCTTTCTCGCGCTGAAAATCAGATTGAGGCGATAGAGAATCGCACGGATAAAAACTACATTCGCGATTACGAATAAGATGGTGAAGATTAGATGAAAGGCGATTTGTGAAATTGCCATATGGATGAGTTACCCTTTCTTGTGGATTGGTGAATGATTTACAGCATAGGAATCGAGAAGCTCCCTGTCGAGGAATTTTCAAATGAGAGGATCGAAGGTAGAACGATCGTTCTTGAGATTGAAACTCAACGATGAACTGGTCGGACCTACGCCGGAGCGTGGGAACTACAACATTCTCTCCAAAAACGAGCTTGCATCTATTTGAGACAAAGTCTCTTTTAGATAAGAATCACCTTCCCAAAGAATTCTTTCCTGAAAGCGAAACATCCGACGAGATCGAAAACGAGGTCGTCTTTGACCTACATAGACTCGAGGAAACTCGAAAAAAAGAAGATGCAAAATAAAGAATCAGTCCAAAGATTGAAGGGTGATCTTTTTTAAATTTCGCAACTCATAAGGAGCAACAGTGGCCTCTATCTTTTCATCTCAACCCACCGACAAGATTCTCGAAAAAGCCTTGGACGGAAATCGGATTTCTCCGGAGGAAGCTCTGACTCTGTATCGGGAAGGCGATCATCTCAAAATCATGGCGACGGCTCGTACTCTGAGAGAGAAAATTCTCCCGCATACATACGCGAGTTATACGATGTTTCGCGTCGTCAACTACACGAACTATTGCAACGTGGAATGTAGCTTTTGTTCCTTTATGGACGAGATCGGAAACGGTAAGGGTTACGTTCTTTCCGCCGAAGAAATTCTCGAGAAGATGGACTACGCGGTCGGAGAAGGCGCGGACCAAATGTTTCTCCAAGGCGGGGTTTATCCCGATCTTCCTTTCGATTATTATCTGAACGTAATCTCGTCGGTGAAAAAGAAATATCCGGACATGCACATCCGCGCGTTTTCTCCGGTGGAAATCATCAACTTGGAAAAGATCACCGGACTTCCTTTGAAGGAGGTCCTACAAATTCTGAAACAAGCGGGACTGGATTCGGTACCGGGTGCGGGAGCGGAAATTCTCACGGACAGAATGAGAAACATCATTTCTCCGAAAAAAGCGACCACGGAAGAATGGGTGCGCGCGATGGAAACCTGTCACGAAGCCGGACTTCCGGGAAGCGCGAACATCGTATTCGGCTCGGAAGAAACGCAGGAAGAAGTGATCGAACATCTAAGCGTTGTGCGAAATCTCCAAGATCGCACCGGCGGATTCTTATCCTTTATCCCTTGGACCTTTCAACCGCAGACAAAACGTTTTAAGGTGCGGGCCGTTTCCACGCAGGAATATCTCAAGGTCCTCGGAATCTGCCGGATTTTTCTGGATAATATTCCTCATATCGAAACTTCCGTGATGGTTCTCGGAAAAGGCGTCGGACAACTGGCGCTCACGAGCGGCGCGGACGATATATCTTCCGTAGTCATCGAGGAAAACGTGCTTCGTTCTTACGGACTCAAAACCGAAAAAGAAGCGATCAAGTTTTTAAAGGAAGGAGGGTTCGTTCCGAAACGAAGAGACCTTCTTTACAACTACGATCGATATAAGAATGAACTCGCGCAAACTCTTTGATTTCGGTTTGCGGATTCTAATTTCAGAGAAAGAAAGTTTTTAGAGGATAGGATGATCAAAATTATAAACTTTACACTGGTGTTTTTGATGGCGCTTGCGGCCTGTACCAAACAGATCCACGAAAGGGTTCATATGGATACGGGTGTGACCGTGGAAACCCTCGGACCTCATAAATACAAACTCGTCGCGATCGGCGGCGCTTCCTCAGCGTCCGTGGAAGAAAACGATCTATTCAAAATGAAGAATACTTCCTGTACCGCTGCCAAGTCCGTCGCGGCCAGAAAATTGGAAGAGTTAGAGCCGGAACAAAAGAACCGTCTTTTCTTTATGGAAGCGGTGACCACGCGGCATATTGACGACGGCGCGTATTGCGAAATTACGTATCACTACGAACTTCCCGTTCCTAAGAAACAGTAGTCGAAGACCCGGAAATTTCTTTCGGAAAATAACGAACGGGTTCGATAAAGGAAACCCGGTTTCGTCCTTTCTTTTTCGATTCGTAAAGAGCCGAGTCGATGGAATGATAGATATCGTCGAAACTGAATTCTTCCTCGGGCCCGAAGATACAAGCCCCGATCGAAACGGTGATCTTTACCGGTTCGCCGTTTTTGGTCCGATACGAAAGTTCCTTTTCCGCGACGTCCGTTCTCAACTTTTCGCAGAGAAGCGCGAGATCTTCCTTTTTGATCGCGTCGAGAAGAATACAAAATTCGTCCCCTCCGATTCTCGAACAGATGTCCGTCGCCCTGACTCTTTGTTTCATCACTTCGGAAATCGATCTCAACGCGGAATCTCCCGCCAAATGTCCGTACGAATCGTTGATCTCTTTCAGATAATCCATATCAAGAATGATCATCGCGAGGGAGAATTTATAACGTTGCGCTCTCTTTAAAAAAAGTTCGAACTGTTCGATCAGATATCTACGATTGTAAAGTCTCGTGAGTTCGTCCACCTTCGAGATCTTTTCGATCTGAATGTTCTTATCCCGAAGTTTGCTCACCGCTTTTTGGAGTTTTTTCTTGGCGCGGTGATCCATCACCCTCCAAAAATTGATGAGAAGATTTCCGAACACGCCCGTAAAAAGATAAATCAGAACGTTTGCGAAGTCGTGTTGCAAGGCTTTCGCGTTGCCCGTAAGAGTCGTACACAAAACCAAAGAAAAATAGAAGAGCGCGTTGAAAAAAATCACCGTGGTTCCCGTGAACCAAAGAAGAATGTTCCCGCTCACGACCAAGGTCGTATAAAAATGGAAGTAAAGACCCATTCTTTCCGAATCCAAAAAGACGTAAGGGAGAATGGAAAACACGATCGCACCCGAGGAAAGAATGCTATATCGTTCGATTCTCTTACGAAAAAAAGTTTTCCATTTTATAAGTAGAAATGCGAAAAAACTGGAAAGCCCAACGACCGTTAATCGCGAATAAACCAGGATCCGATTTTCTTCTCCGAGAGGGGATGCGCCGTCCGGAACCAAAGCAGAAAGAATGCTGATCCCGACGCAGAAAAAAAAGTAGATCACGGTCGCCCTTCGGATATCGGGCTGGTAGATTCTCAGATAATCGTCGGGAAACGGATTGAAAAAAACTCTCCGAGCGAGGAGTTTTATTTTTTGATTGTTGCCCAATGAGAATCTCATGTGTTTTGCAAAGGATCGGAAAGGATCTCGCTCCCCATTTTAAAAACGGTTCTGTTTAAACAATCAGGATTTACAATCCCGATTGCGACGATTCCTTCGGTTTGCCTCTACTCGTTGTTTGACGATTAAAAAACGACGATCTTTCTAGGGTTTTTGGTAAGAAGAGTGGGTAACGGCATTCCTTCTCCGCCGAGAGAACGTACGAATTTTCCGTTGATTCTGAGCTGAACTCCCCGAATCGGAAGGTTTTCGATCAGACTGTATGTGAGCTGGTCGATTCTATCCTTTAAAATTTCCGGACCCGCGCCTTTTTCCAAATCGTTGCTCAGGGAAAGTTTGAGAACTCCGTCCTCGATTCTATAATCTCCGTCGTAACGCAGACCTTGCGGAATCGAGTTTAAGATTCCCTGATCCTTTTCCTGAGAAACCGGTCCCGCGATCAGGGAGTTTAACACGAGTTTGACCCGATCTCCTCCCTTGGAAAGTCGTAAGACCTTTACGAGTCTGGAATGGCTTTTGCTTCCTTTGCCGTAGAACTTTAAGAAGTATAAGGACAATTCTCCCTTATCCGAAGGAACGGGCGTCGTCGCCGCGGAAGAATGAGCTTCGGATTCTTTTTCCGAATGCGAAGACGAAACCGGAGGTTCCACCACGGGAACGAGATTGTCTTCGTTCAAATCCTCTTCGATCGCGTTCGAGTTATCGGACGAGGTTTGTACGTCTCCGTTCTGAAGAAGTTCTCCGAGAATTTCATCCTCGGCTTGATCCATCATTTCTTTGTGGTTCAGATTTCCTTTCGAAGAAGAAGGGGATTCGACTCCCATCTTACCGATGTTTCTAAAACCTTGAAACCCCGAGGCGGAAAGGGAAAATCCGGACCCTGTGCTTTTATCCAAAAGCACTAACGTAAAAATAATTCCGGTGAGAATGAAGATTAGATTTTTTCTTTTTTCGGAATCCGGCACACTCTCATTTTCGGAAAAAAACGAGATTCTATGCAGGCAAAAATCTACAGGATTGCGGTCAGATCCGAAAGGTTTTTGAGCTCGACTTCGAAATCCGGGATTTCTCCGGCGGGGGCGTGCCCGTACGCGCAAAAGGCAAAGGGGCATCCGTTTTGACGGGCCGCTTCGTGATCCGAAAGTCTGTCTCCGATCATGAGAATTTTATCCGGTTCCAAACCGTAGAGTTTTACGTATTCCTTTAAAATTCCGCCCTTGGTTTTGATCCGTTCGTTGTCTAGGACCAAAATCGGATCGAAGAAGGGAAGAACTCCCGCGACTTCCAAGATCGTTTCGACATAGGCTCTGCGTCCGTTGGAGGCGGCCAAAATTCGAAAACCTTTTCTCGAAAGCGTTTCGATGGTTTCTTTTACGGCGGGGTAGAATTCTCCCTCGCCTTTGCGGATTCTTTCGCAGAGAAAACGCAAAACCGAATCGGAAATGCTATCTCTTTGTTCCTCGGTGAGCTGGGGCAAAAGATTGATAAAGATGGTCTTGACCGGTTTTCCGATTTCCATCATGATTCTTTCGCGAGAAGGAAGTTCGATCGGGATTCCCGAGGTTTTTGAAAAATTAGAGATCGAATCTCTGTAAACTTCGAGTATGATTTCTTCGGAGGAAAACAAGGTTCCGTCCACGTCGAATGCAAGAGCTTGCAGGGAATCGCCGGAAAATTCAGTCATCGAAGGACAGTTTCTGAAAACGGGTCGTTTTGGCATTTTCTTTTTCCCTTTGCTTGATTTTCCTCGGACGCGGAGAAAATAGGAAGAACCTCTTATGAAGACTTCGGACCCGAATTCGATCGAACTCCCATCCTCGGGAGAATGTTTGACCCGCAGGTCCGAATTGTTTTCTTCCTTTGACTGGACCGATTACAAGGCGCAGTTGCAGCATAGAGTCAAAGGTTCCGATCTCGGACGTTACTTCGTATTAACGGAAAGCGAAAAAATCGGAATCGAAGACACGATTCGGCTCAACGTTTCGGCGACGCCATATTACATTTCTCTTACGAACCCGGAGGATCCGAACGATCCCATCCGAAAGATGATCATTCCGAGAGAAGCGGAATCCGTTTTTTCACCGGAAGAATCCCCCGATCCTTTGCACGAGGAAAGATTGTCTCCCGTAAAAGGGCTGACTCATATGTATCCGGATCGTGTTCTTCTTTTTACCAATCACGAATGTTCCGTGTATTGCAGACATTGTATGAGAGGACGTAAGGTTTCCGATTCCAAGGAAAGAATGCTCACGACGGATTTGGAAGCGGCCTTCGATTATATCGAATCGCATCCCGAGATTTCCGATGTCGTATTATCGGGAGGAGATCCGTTGAATCTTTCCGATTCCAAGATCGATTGGATTTTGGAAAGGTTGGAAAGAATCGATCACGTAAAAATCTGCAGACTCGGAACGAGAAACCCGGTCACTCTTCCGTTTCGAATCACATCCGAACTTTGTAATATCATCGAATCGCACAACACCGATCGACTTTCGATCTTCTGCAACACTCAGTTCAATCACGCCAGAGAATGTACGTCCGAGGCCAAAGAGGCGGTCCTAAAACTTTTGAAGGCCGGGGTCAGCGTCGGAAACCAATGTGTTCTTTTAAAAGGAATCAACGATTCCGGCGAAACTATGTTAGAACTTCATAAAAAGCTGTTGGAGTTGCGAATCCGCGCCTATTATATGTACGATCCGGAATTGATTCCGGGTTCGAGAGGATTTAGAACTCCTCTCGCAAAGGGAATCGAAATCATCTCCTATATGCGCGGAAAAATCGGAGGAATGGGAATTCCTTCCTTTGTGAACGATCTTCCCGGAGGCGGAGGAAAGATCACGTTGACTCCGGATTGGTATCTCGGTTTTTACAAACCGGAAAGAATGCACGTATTCCGTTCCGCGTTACGCGGAACCTATCACTTAAGCCCCGAACCTCCCGATTCGACGATGGAGGATTTTTATCCTTCGCTTTCCTCCGAAATCTGGGAGAGAATTTCACCGAACGCATTCGGAGCCAAAGAGAAAAAGTTTTTATGAACAAGGACGAAGGCAAAGGAAAGAATTTGCCGACTTCGGATCGAAGCGGAAGTCCGCGAAACGATTCGATTCCTACGGTTCTTGTCTACGCCGATCTTCACGAGTTCGAGGGAGAATTCCCGGAAATCTACAAACAGGAATGGGAATCCGCCAAATCCGTAAACGCGATCCTAAAATTGTTAAACGAACTTGGAGAAAATACGGAAACCGTTTTTACTCCCGAAGAACTTTCCAAAAATATAATGCGTTATTCCGACTTGGAGTTTCGGGAACGCCCCGTTCTGTTTCATCTGATGGAGGGTTTTCGTTCCAGAAATCGAGAGGCTTTGATCCCCGCGGTCGCGGAGATGTTCGGTTTTCCCCATACCGGATCGGACGCATACGCGCAAAACGTTTCTTTGGATAAGAATCTTACGAGGCTCTTTGCCGATTCGATCGGAGTTCCCACGGCGCCCGGATTTCGGATCCCATCGTCCTTAGACTTTGCGGTTCCCCAAGGATTCTCCTTTCCCGGTTTTTTAAAACCCGCCGGAGAAGGTTCCAGCCTCGGAATCGGGGAAGAAAGCGTCGTAGCCGACGAAAAGGATCTGCGTTCCAAGTTGTCCGTTAAACCTCCCGAATTTTTTCCGTATCTTTTGGAGGAATACTTAACAGGATTTGAATATACGATTTCCGTAATGGGTTCAGAAATCCTAGGTTATCGCGCGAGTTCCGCGGGACGATTGGTCTTACAAGACGATCTAAAGGTGGAGGATGTATACGGGGAAAAAACGAAATCCAAAAGTGTTATGCCCGAGACTCTCGTTTTCGATTGTGAAAACGATCTGCAAACATTCCTTCAGGAACAAAGTCTTCTTCTTTGCAAATCTCTCGGAACCTCCGGTCCCGCAAGACTCGATTGGAAAACGGATTCCTTAGGGAATCCTTTCTTTTTGGAAATCAATCTGACCCCGGGTTTGTCGCCGTTTTATTCCACCTTTCCGATTTGTTATCGTCAGAGCTTGGGGGACGAAAAAACCTTGTTTCAAGAGATTTTAAAAATAGCCCGTTCGGATTTTGAAACCGATCGGTTCGCTTATTCCAAAAAGAAAATCGGAAATTTCTTAACTCGTATATAAGATTCAGATATGCAAACCGTGCAGAACCTCAGCGCCGCTCAAACGTCCGTTTCTACTTCCACTTCCTTTCGTAATTCTTTGGAGGAATCGGTTCGCAATCATCCGGTTCTTACCTCCAATCGCTGGCTCGAACAAAAGGAAAGGAGAATGGAAAAACGGGACCTTCTTCTTTGGCTCAGACAAGAATACTTCGTGAGCGTGGACTTCGTGAATTGGTTTTTAAATACGGCCGCCGTTTCCGATTCCGTGGAAGCGAAGATCGTTCTCGTTCAAAATATCTGGGAAGAATTGGGAGAGGGGAAGGCCGAAGATTCTCACGTTCGTATTTTAAGTAAATTTCTTTCGGATATGGGAGAGGTCGTGGAGGACGGACATCGGCTTCCGGAAACGAAGGCGTATCTCGATCTGATGCAAAAAATCACGAGAACGGATTTTTATTCCGCTTTGGGCGCGCTCGGACCCGCCAACGAATACTTGCTAAAATTAGAATATTCCAGAATGTTTAAGTCTTATCGGGAATTAAAAGAGAGAACGATTCTCCCGGAGGGAAAATTCTTCCAAGTCAATTTGGACGCCGACGAATCTCACGCTGAAAAACTCTTTCGTTTGATCGAGGTCGTCGCCGATACGGAGGAGAAACGAAATCGTGTGATGGAAGGAAACCGTCTCGCGTTGGACGCAAGGCTCGTTTTTTACGAAGGTCTAACGGCTTTTCAAGGTCTTTAAAAGATTCATTCCGATCATTCCGAAAATCGGAATCAACGGAAGATAAAGAAGAGGCGCGAGCCATCTGTATCCTTTTAGAGAATGGCTGAGTTTTCGAACCGCAAAAAAACCGGGATATCTTCTTCCGTCCGCGATCATTTGCACGTTTCCTGCCGCGACGTTTTTATCCAAGGTCGGATGGAGTTCTTTCAATTCCTTTTCCGAAAAATCACGAAAGGATCTGAATCGGATCTGCGGATTTAAGTTCAGCGTTTGCAGTTTTGTCGCGAGGTTCGAGCAAAAGGGGCATTCTCCGTCGTATAAAAAAATCAAGGCATGCAAGTGTATTCACCTTTTTGAATGTATTTTTAAGAAGCGTTTGTTCGAAAAGAAGTCGAAGAACTTTTGTCGGAACTACGACGCTCTTTTTGTAAACGTCGGCCCCACCCGGATTTGGGTGGTGGGGTGAGGTGGCGGGCAAAATTCACGATAAAATCCGTATCATGGAAAAAATCTTTCCGCAAGAACAAATCGACTTTGTGGGAACTCCTACAAAGCGGCGCTTGTTCGTTTGAACGTTCGCTTTTTAAATTCAGCGGCTTACTTCCAGGGACATTCGCTTTTTAAACTCAGTGACTCGCTTCCAACGGGGCGCTCGATAAATCCTGAGGAAGGTTTCTTAAAAATTCGCAGATGCCGGGAATATGTTCTTCCTGAACGCCGATCCAAAAATAAATCCAGATTCCTTCCTTTTGCATACCGTCGCAAACCTTCATATACCATTTCGAGATCGTGTTTTCTTTTCTCGCTCTCCAAAATAAAATCGGAAACTTGCGGATCATCTCGTCCCAAATGTCCCTACCGACGCCTTCTCCTCTCGCGATTTCATCCACAGCAAATTTGGAAAGAAAGGTTCCGAACGGAGTGTTCTTAACGAGCGCGCAACCCTTGTATTCGGATTCGAGAATGATTCCCGCGAATTGTTGAGTCCAAAAATTCTCCTTCAGAGATCTTTGAAACGCCTTCTCGATCAAACGGTTTATCTTGTCCGGCGAGACGGAGTTTACGTCTTCGATAAAGTCGATCCGGTTCTTTTTTCTGAGAAGGGTTCCGCTTCCTTTGATCGTGAATAATTCTTTGAGAAGCGCGGAAGCGGAAGTGATCGCGATTCCGAATTCCTTGTTCTTTACATTTTTATAAAGTTCTAAACAAGATTCCAGAAGAACCTCGTCTTCACGATCCGCCTTCACGGAAGAATCCACGTCGTAGATCGAAATTTTATTTCCCGAAGAGTAGATTCCGCCTCTGGAATAAAGATGAACGAGTTTGTTCGTATTCAGAGTGGAACAAAGTTTTGTTAGGAATGAAAAGAGGGCGGGACCTTTTTCTTCCGCCACAAAGACCGGAAGTTTTTTCTCCGCGAGGGCCGAACTCACCGCGCCCGATAAATCCTGGGGATGTCTGAATAATTTTCCGGGAAGAATGGAAGAGGATTCTTCCTTGTTCTGATTTCTGTAAAACAGATTGGTGTAAGAGATCCCGTCCTTGTCTAAAACGACTACGGGATAAAGATCGAGTTTGTGAAGCAATTTCAGATTGTAGAGAAGCGCTTCCGCGGATTCCATTAAGGTTCCGGAATCCGCGTAGATGACCGCGAATTTTTCGGGTTCGATCGAACGGAAGAGTTTTAAAAATTGAAACGAATCCTTGGTGTTCTCTGTGACTTCTAAAAGTTTAAGGAGAATTTCCTGATGTTTCATTCTTTTTCGATTCGATTATTTGCCCAGAGTGTAGGCAACCAATTTTCCTTTGAGCTTGCCGATCGTCAGGGATTGTTCCTTATCTTTTTTCAGTTTTAAAAAACCGAGAAGCGAAGTGTCCCCGCAAACAAGCGCGAGAACGTTCCCCGCAAAGTGGTCCTTGAGTTTTTTTCCCCAGGCGATATAGATTTCCTTGGCTTCTTCCTTGGTGCCCAAACGGACTCCGTACGGAGGATTGGTCACGATAAACCCGCCGGAAATTTTTTTCTCGTTTTCGGAAAGGGTCGCGTCGGATTCGAAAAACTCGATGAGATGGTCCACTCCCGCGTTCCTTGCGTTGAGCCTTGCGAGTCCGAGCGTCTTTTCGTCCAGATCGGACGCGAAGATCTTCGCTTCGGAACGATTCGCATTCTCCTTTAAACTCGGTTCGCCGAAAAGTTTTTTAAACGGAAGGGAAGAATCCAAACTTCTGTAATTCGTATAACCGCCGTATAAAAGTTTGAGAGCCGCTTCGATCACGACGGTTCCCGAACCGCAGAACGGATCGTATAACGGTGATTTGGCGTTCCATCCCGAATAACGGACCAGAGCCGACGCGAGAATTTCCCGCACCGGAGCTTCTCCTCCGATTCTTCCGTGACCTCTTTGTTGCAAAGGTTTCGTGTTCAGACCCAAGGAAAGTTTCGCGTGATCCGAATGAGAACGAAGATACAAAAGAAAATCCGGTTCGTCTCGGGAAACCTGCGGAGGTTCCTTTCCCTTGGAACGAAAACGATCGAAGATCGCGTCCTTCAACTTGTAAGTCGCATAACGTGAATCTTTGAGCGAATCCTTCGTGGTCGAATCGATTCGAAAGGAATGTTCCGGTCCGAAAATTTTTTCGAACGGAAATTGAAGAGCCTGATCGTAAAGATCCTCGGGACTTTCCACTCTCCAATACTTTAAAGAAACGCTGATCCCGGACGCGATTCCCGTGGAAAGAATGAATTCCTTCAACGACTTTGCGGGTCCTTGAAAGAAAACTCCGCCCCTGTTTTCGGCCACGATCTTTAAACCCGCTTCTAAGATTTCCTCTCTTAAGAGACCGGAAAGACCGTCCGGACAAGACGCGTGATACTCGAACGAATCCGGTTTCGAAAAATCCCATTCCGATTTGGAAGGAGTTTCCTTTTTGAAGTTTCGATCGTTGCTACGGAAGTTTCCCTCCGGCTTTTTTACTTTCAACCGAAGGGATTTTTTAGGCGCGGGTTTTTTAAAGTTCGTCACTCGATTTGTTGCGCAAGATAGTTTTCGACGCCGATCTGACGGATGATTTCTTGTTGAGATTCGATCCAGTCGATATGTTCCTCTTCGGACACGAGAATCTTTTCGAAAAGTTCTCTGGTTCCGTTATCGTTGTTCTTAACGGCGATCGCGATTCCTCGGTTGAATCTTTCCACGGCCGCGTATTCCAGTTCGAGATCCACTTTCAAAATTTCTTCTATGTTTTTTCCGACGCTGATCTTCATGTATCTTTGAAGGTCGGGAACTCCGTCCAGATAAAGAATCCGATCGATGATCTCGTCCGCGTGTTTCATCTCGTCGATGGATTCGTGTTTCATAAAGTCCGCGAGTTTTTTAAAACCCCAGTTCTTGTTCATCTTCGCGTGAATAAAATATTGATTGATTGCTGTGAGTTCAGCGGAAAGAACTTCGCCAAGAATCTCAAGTACTTCTTTGTTTCCTTTCATCGTATTCCCCCTTGTATCCATTCAGTATAAAAATCATTCTTAATTTTGCAAGGATAGTTTATAAACTCCGATGAAAAGTCGTATGATGCGCGTTATTTAATTTTTTTTGATTTTCAATCTCACAATTTTCAAAAACATAGACTCTAATGTCTTCATCCGTTTTCATCGTCGATTCCGAACTCAGCCGTTTCGGAAAGACGGATCTTGATTATCATTCTCTTTCTTATCAAACCGCGCGTCGACTTTTGGAAAGAAATTTTGAGTTTGAACCTCAATTTCTTATTTTCGCCGCGATGGCTCCCGAACGTTATACGGGTGAAATTTTTCTTCCCGCAAGAATCAAAGAAAGTTTAGGTTTAAAGAATCTTTTTACGATTCGTACCGAAACCGCTTCTTCTTCCGGAGCGAGCGCGCTTCATACGGCGACTTATCTTTTGAGATCGGGCGCGTTTCAAAGAGGAATCGTGATCGCAACCGAAGTGATGAGCCGTCTCGAACGAGAACAGAACAATCTTCTTTTGGGAAGCGTGTTGTCTCAGCTTCAAAAAGGTTTTGCGATGTCTATGGCGCAGGGCGGGGGAATGATCGCGACGCGTTATCTGCACGAGCACGGATACGATCGAAAGGATCTTTATATTCTTTCCAAAAAGTTGCACGACAACGGATTGAAAAACGAAAAGGCCCATATCCGAAAGAATATTACGGAAGAAGAATATTTTAATTCTCCGTTGTTCACAAGTCCGCTTTGTCTGTACGATATCTCGCCTCTTTCCGACGGAAGTTGTGCGATTCTTTTGAGCTCCGATAAACCGAAGTCTTCGAATGCGCTCGAGGTTCAGGGAATCGGTCATGGGATCGGAAATCTTTCTTCCGCGCCGGGAGCCTTGAGTTTTCCTTCGAGCGTTTCCGCGTTTGCGGGCGCTTACAAAGAAGCGGATTTAAAACCGGAACAGATTCATATCGCGGAACTGCACGACGCGTTCACTCCGTTTGAATTGATCGGAGCCGAGGACGCGGGACTTTTTCCAAGGGGAAAGGCTTTGCGTTATGTTCGGGAAGGCAAAACTCATCCGGACGGACAACTTCCGATCAACGCTTCGGGCGGTTTGAAAACGAGAGGACATCCGGTGGGAGTTTCCGGTCTCGCGCAGATCGCCGAATTACAGACCTGGATGTACAAAGAGGATCGTTTTCAAAACGGTCTCGCTCTTTCGATCGGCGGTTTGGGCGTGAACAATTTTGCTACGATTCTTTCCAAAGTTTAGAACGGAATTTGACAGTGAACGAAAAAATACTTCTGATTCAGACCGCGTTTTTAGGGGATCTGATCCTAACGACTTCCTTCTTTCGGGAAGTCAAAAAGAAATATCCGAACTCGAATCTTACGGTTGTGGTCAACAAAGGAACCGAGTCCGTACTCGAAGCCAATCCTCATATAGACAGGTTGATTCCTTTGGATAAAAAGGAATTCAAAAAATCGCTTTGGAAATTCTTTTCCTTTTTGTGGGGTCTTAGGAAAGAACGTTATACGCTTTGTCTGCTTCCCCATTTTTCGTTTCGTTCCACGCTGATGGGATTTGCGAGCGGCGCCAAGGTGAGAATCGGTTACGAGTCCGCGGGGTTTTCGTTTTTGTTGACCCAAAAAGTTCCGAGACCCATAAAAGGAATGCACGAGGTCGAAAAACTATTCTCGCTCTTATACAGAAAAGAAGAATATTCTAATATACCAAAACGTCCCGAACTTTTTTGGAAGGAAGAATCCGTCTTCCGCGTCCGCGTTCTGATGAAGGAACGCGGTCTCGAAACCGGAAACTTTATTTTGCTCGCGCCGAGTTCCGTTTGGGAAACGAAACGGTTGCCCGCTTTCAAGTTTCGAAGTCTGGGCGAACGTCTCGCAAAGGAAACCGGTAAGAAGGTGGTTCTGATCGGTTCCAAGGCCGACGTGGATCTTTGCGAAGAAGTCGGCGCCGGTTTCGGAATCAATCTTGCGGGTAAGACCAATCTTCCCGAACTTTCGTTTTTGGTTTCCAAGGCGGCGTTGATGGTCAGCAACGATTCTTCCCCGATTCATTTTGCGTCCGCGTTCAACATTCCCACGTTAGCCGTCTTTGGCGCGACCGTTCCGGACTTCGGTTATACTCCTCTTGCGGATGCTTCCTTTATCTCGGAGATCGCGGGACTTTATTGTCGTCCCTGCGGAATCCACGGAGGAAGGGTTTGTCCGGAAGGACATTTTCGTTGTATGATGGAACAGGACATCGACAAAATGTTCGAAACCGCAGTCCAATTAGAAAAAGGAAATTCAAAATGAATCGCAACGTTTATCAGGAAAGAATCTCGGAAGTCCAAAAAAAACTCAAAGAAGGAGAGGTTCTGATCGTTTTTGCGGCCTCTCATTTAATCCGAAACCGGGACGTCGATTATAAATTCCGTCAGGATTCGGACTTCTTTTATTTAACCGGCTTCGACGAGGCGGACGGTATTTTAATATTAAAGAATTCTTATAAAGCGATCTTTGTTCTTCCGAAGGATAAGGAAAAGGAGATCTGGACCGGAATTCGGATCGGAAAGGAAAAGGCCAAGGAACTTTTAAATCTCGACGAAACGTTCGATACGACCGAATGGGAATCCAAACTCGACGAAATTCTCGTCAATCAACACACTCTGTTTCATTTTTTCGGAAGGAATCTCGTTCGAGATACGAAACTCATCGAATGGATTCATTCCCTCAATCAAAGATCCAGAGAAGGTAAGTTCGGTCCGAGAAGAATCGAAAATCCCGATTTTCTGCATTGGATGAGAATGTTCAAATCTCCTTCCGAGATCGCGGCTTTACAGGAATCCGCGAGAATCACGGCGCTCGGTCACGAACGATTGATGAGCGAATCGAAACCCGGAATGTTCGAATACGAACTCGAAGCGATTCTCGAATCCGAATATCTCAAACACGGAGCCTGGGGCGGCGGTTACGGACATATCGTCGCGGGCGGGAAGAACGCTACGATTCTTCATTATACGTCTAACAACTGTCAGTTGAAGGACGGAGAGCTCGTGCTTGTGGACAGCGGAGCGGAAAAAGGATATTATACCGCGGACGTTACGAGAAATTTTCCAGTGGGTAAAAAATTCTCACCCGAACAAAAAGCGGTGTATGAAGTCGTTTTAAAAGCTCAGAAAGAAGCCGTTGCTGGCACGAAAGAAGGCGTAGAATTCGTCGCGATCCACAACCAAGCCGTAAAAACTCTCGTGGAGGGTTTAAAGGATCTCGGTCTTTTGGAAGGTTCCGTCGATTCCATTTTGGAACAAGGAACATTCAAAAAATATTATATGCATAGAACCAGTCATTATCTCGGTATGGACGTTCACGACGTGGGAACGTATTATCAAAACGGTTCCTCCAAAAAACTGGAGAACGGTCAAGTGATCACGATCGAACCCGGTCTTTATTTCGATCCGACCGATCTTGAAATCCCCGAAAAGTTTCGCGGAATCGGAATCCGAATCGAAGACGACGTTCTCGTACAAGGTGCAAGTCCCGTGAATCTGACGTCGATGATTCCCAAAGAAGTGGACGAGATCGAAGCAAGAAAGAATTGATCGAAGTTTTTAAGACGTTCCGCATCTTTTGCGTTTCGATCGTTCTAAAAACGCTTAGAAAAAGATTCCTATTTTATTAAACGACTTGTAAGTTTCCCAAAATTTTCTTTTTTTCCTTGTCGAAACCGGGAGAAACGTTAGTTGTATCGTTTCTTGGGGATTGAAAGAATTGTTCTTCTATTACCTTTCGTTATTATTCGTCTTTTTGATTACAAACCCGATTTTTTCGGAAACGATTCAAACGATTTCCACGTTAGACGAAGTGGTCAGTTTGGATTCGACCCGCGATCATAACTGGGAGATCGCCTTACAAAAGATCGATCCCGTTTCGTTTTCCTACTCGTTTTTAAACGGCAAAAAGAATTCGAACGTTCGTTTCGAGCCTTATAAAGCTCCGGGCGTTTACAAACTTCCGGACGAATCGATCGAAACCGTAACCATCGTAAAAAAATTCATCGCTCCCAAAGAATGGAAAACGACGGCCGTCGCCGTTCGTCTGGGAACTCTGACCGATAAGGACAAAACGTATTTCAACGGAGTTTTGATCGGCGCGACGGGCGATATGAATTCGGTTTATCCGCAAGCCTACGATAAGATTCGAATCTATCCGATTCCGAACGAACTCATCCGAAAGGGAGAGACGAACATTCTCGTCGTCGAAGTAAAAAAGTTTTTCAAACGGGAAGTCGGAATCGAACAGGATCGAACCGCGATCGGGGACGCTTCCTTGATGCAAAGGGAATTTCTCCGCGCCGAATACGTTAAGATTCTTTTACTGATGATCTATCTGACCGTGGGAGGTTATTTTCTTTTTTTATACGTTCGAAGACGCACCGATCGGGAGAATCTTTACTACGGTCTTTTCACCATTCTTCTTGTCGTTTATCAATTTTTGAGAAATCAGATCAAATACGATCTCGGAATCGAATTCATCTATATGAAGAAGTTGGAATATATCATTCTGACGATTTTGGTTCCCATTTTCGCGAATTTCATCCGGGTTTATTTTAAGTATTCGAGAAACTTCCTTTTGAACGTTTTGGACGCGGTTTATGTCTGTTTTACGCTTTTTTACGTCCTTTCCAACAACGTAATCCATTACAATATTCTAAACAAACACGTGGTTCAATACGGTTGGATTCTTTACGTTGGAATCGTTCTGTATTTTCTGATCAGCCGCATGATGACGAAGGATCGGGACGCGCTTCTCATTTTGATCGGAGTGGTCGTGACTACGCTCGCGGCGGTTTTGGACACGCTCGGCGCGCGCAACGTGATCGTTTTTCCGAGAATCGTTGGTTACGCGTTTCTCTTTTTTATCCTAAGCATCGCGACCATTCTCGCCAATAAGTTCGTTCGTTTGAACGAAGAGGTGGAGGAACTCAACGAGGATCTCGAAAAAAAAGTGGAACAGCGTACGGAAGAATTGAAACTTTCGCTGGAGCAGGTCAATCGTCTTAAGATTCAACAGGACGCGGATTATTTTTTGACTTCGCTTCTGATCAATCCTCTTTCCTCCAATAAGAATACGAGCGAAGTCGTTCGAACCGAATTTTATACGAAACAGAAAAAATCCTTCGAGTTTAAGAATAAGACCTACGAGATCGGAGGAGACATTCTGATTTCGGGTAACGTGGAATTGAACGGAAAAAAATACGTCGTTTTCGTCAACGGAGACGCGATGGGAAAATCCATCCAAGGCGCGGGAGGCGCGCTCGTGATGGGAACCGTATTCAACACCATTCTTACCCGATCGGGAATTCCCGCTCAACGAAACAAAAGTCCGGAGAAGTGGTTGGAAGAGGCGTTCCTCGAACTTCAAAAGATCTTCGAATCCTTCGACGGTTCCATGTATATCTCCATCGTTTTGGGTTTGGTGGAGGAGAATTCGGGTCTTCTGTATTATATCAACGCGGAACATCCTTGGACGGTTTTATACAGAGACGGAGTCGCTTCGTATATCGAAGAGGAATTGACTCTGAGAAAGATCGGGATTCCGGATAACGAACTGCATCTCGCGATCAAAAAATTTCAGATGCTTCCCGGAGATACGATTGTGATCGGTTCGGACGGAAGGGACGATCTTTTGATCGGGAACGCGGAGGATAGAATCATCAACGAGGATCAGAATCAATTTCTAAAAAGAGTGGAAGAGGGTTCTGCGGATCTTCGGGCCGTATATGATAAAATCCTAAAGTTCGGCGCGCTCGTGGACGACTTTACGCTTTTGAAGATCACCTATCATCCGGAACGTGCGGACGTTTTCAATCCTCGAAAGAATTCAGATTCCTACGAAGAGATTCTAAAAAAGGGAACTTCTTATCTGCAGAACAATCGGATTCGGGAAGGACTCGAACTTTTGGAACAGGCGCTTGAAATGAATCGAAAGGGAGAACACGTTCTCAAGATTTTAGGAAGATTTTATCTTAAGGAAAAGGATTACGCGAAATCGGTCGGTTACTGGGAAACCTTGACGGGAATCAATCCGGAATCCGCCGATTATCTGTATCATTCGTCTCTTTGTTATAAGATGCTCAAGTTCTATCAAAAGGCCGCCGAGATCGGGGAGCGGGCCTTTGTCCGCGATCCGGATTACGTTCGGAATCTGATCAATCTCGCAGATATATATAAAATTTTGAATATTCAAGATCGTGCGATCGATTTCGTTCGAAAGGCTCTTCTGATCGATCCCGAAAACTCAAAAGCCATCCAGGTAAAAAATTCACTCGAGTCCGGAAACTAAAACTTACTCCTCGTTCTTTCACGTCCGATTAATAAATTTCTGATTGTCCTTAGAACGGACTCGAAATTTATGACAATAGCGAACGTTTCTATTCCATAAAAACACACCGAACGTTTGTAGATAAATATTTTCTCGCAAATACGACTTTCTGCTTAGCATCGTCCGAGCGGAGCTTTCAAGCGAATTTTAAAATCGAGTCCTCGATTTCGTTCAAGGATTCGAAGGATTCTTTTTGAGTCGCGTTTTGTGGGAGATAGATAGAATGTCGGGTTTTCGTTTAAAGGTTATTTTCGCTCTTGTTTTGCTTTTTTGTTTTTTGACTGCAAGAGAAGTCTCTTCGGAGTCCATTCAAAAAATTGAATCCTTTGAAAACGTAACGAGTTTAAACTCCACCGAACTTTACGGTTGGGAAGTCAGCCTCGATCCGCTCGACCCCGTCGCTTTTTCCAAATCTTACTTAAACGGAAACAAAACGCAGAACTTCCGAACCGTAAAACATAAGATCCCCGGAATTTATATCCTGAAAGATTCCGATCCGAACACCAAGACCGCATTTCTCATTAAAAAATTCATCGCTCCCAAATCCTGGTCCGTCGCCGGGCTCGCCGTACGGCTCGGCGCGATTTCGGATAAGGACGAAACGTATCTGAACGGAGTTCTGATCGGAAAGACGGGAAACTTTCAAGAAGTCGACAGGCCCCAAGCCTACGATAAGATTCGAGTGTACTCCATTCCGACCGAGTTGATCGTAAAAGGAGGGGAGAATCTTTTGATCGTAAAGGTTCAGGGATTTTTTCCGAAAAAACTCGGGATCGAACAGGATCGAACCGAGATCGGAAACGCGTTTCTCGTATATAAGGATTTTTACGACGGAGAATATCTGAAGCTCGGTTTTTTGATCGTGTATTCCACGGTCGGATTTTTCTTTTTGTTTCTTTATCTGAGAAAAAGATCCAGTAAGGAGAATTTTTACTACGGTTTGTTCACCGTTCTTCTTGTAATATATCAGTTTTTAAGAAACCAGACCAAATACGATCTCGGAATCGAACTTATATACTTAAAGAAAATTGAATATATTGCGGTCGCATTTTTGATGCCGGTGGCGTATCGGTTCAACCGGTTCTACTTCAAGTTTCCGAAGGCCGCCGTTACGAACGTTCTGGACGTAATCTTTATTTTGATCGGTTGTTTTTATCTGATCTCGAACGACGTAAATCTTTTTAGTCAGGTGAACAAACACGTCGTTCAGATGTTGTATCTCCCCTACGTCGGTTACATGTTGTATTATCTGGTCAAACGTCTTATGGAAAAGGAAAAGGACGCGCTTCTGATTCTGATCGCCGTTTTGATCGTGGTGATCGCGTCCACGATCGACGCGTTGACGACTCGAAACGTCATTCTTTTTCCGAGACTTCTCGTTTATGCGTTTTTCGTTTTTATCCTGAGCGTTGCGACCATTCTCGCCAATCGTTACGTAAGTCTGAATCAGATCGTGGAAGAACTCAACGAGGATCTGGAAAAAAAAGTGATCCAAAGAACTCGGGAACTGAACGACACTCTGACCGAGGTGAAGAATCTAAAGGTTCAACAAGACGCGGATTACTTTCTCACGTCTTTGTTGATCAATCCTCTTTCAACGAACCACAACCGAAGTTCGGTGATCAAAACCGAGTTTTACACAAAACAGAAAAAGTCTTTCGAGTTTAAGAATCGAACCTACGAGATCGGGGGCGATATCAATATTTCCGGAAACGTCAAACTCGGAGAAACGCGTTATGCGGCCTTTGTCAACGGGGACGCGATGGGGAAATCCATCCAAGGCGCGGGAGGCGCGCTCGTAATGGGAACGGTTTTCAATTCCATTCTTGCGCGAACGATCAACACCGAATTGAATCTTTTAACACCCGAGTTATGGTTGAAACGAGCCTTCCAGGAATTACAAAGTATCTTCGAATCCTTTGACGGTTCCATGTATATCTCGGCGATTCTCGGTCTTGTGGAAGAGGAAAGCGGAAGACTTCTTTTTATCAACGCGGAACATCCGAACGCGGTTTTATATCGGGATAAAAAGGCGAGTTTTATAGAGGACGAGTTGGATCTGAGGAAGCTCGGAATTCCCGGCAACGAAACACTGTTTTCCGTCAAAGAATTTCAGATGGAGAACGGAGACGTTTTGATTCTCGGTTCGGACGGAAGAGACGATATTCTTTTGGGAATGGACGGAGATTCGCGGATTTTAAACGAGGACGAAACCGCTTTTTTAAAAAGAGTGGAAGAGGCCGACGCGGATTTGAATGAGATTCACGTTCGTATTTCCGAACACGGAGAATTGACGGACGATTTTACTTTATTAAAGATTTCGTATATTCCGGTTTTGGAAAACGGGAATTCGTATGGAGAGGATTATTTTCGTAAGGAATTGAAATCCGCAAAGGAATTTCTAAGAACGAACGAATATTCGAAGGCGATCGCCGTTTTGGAAAACGCGCAAAAGCTTAGAATTGCGGACGAGGAATCCTTATGGCTTCTCGGAAAAAGTTACCTGAAGGAAAAACAATTCGTGCGCGCGGAGAATTGTTTCAAACGTCTTCTGTTTATCAAACCGGAACAATCCGAATATCTGTATTATCTTTCGTATTGCGCCAAGGTCAACAAGAACTACGCCGAAGCGGTTGCGATCGGAGAAAAGCTGTTTTCCATGGAACCGGATCATATCCGAAACCTGGTGAATCTCGCGGATTTGTATCGTATGTTGAAGGACTTTAAATTGGCTGAGGAACTGGTCGGTCGCGCGCTCGACATCACGCCCGAATACGAACACGCACTTGCGGTAAAACGGGCGATCGGAAATACGAGCGCGGGAATCGCTTAGACCTTAGGTTTTAAAACACGAACCTTAAGTTGGATTAACCTAAGTCGGATTAATTTTCTTCGAGATAAATCCGGATCGCTTCCTTCAAAACGCTGAGTCCGATCGAAAGAGAATCCTCGTCTATATCGAACTTGGAACTGTGATGAGGATGGACAAAACCTTTCGCTTCGTTCATGGAACCCACGAAAAAATAACAACCGGGAACCTTCATCAAAAACGCGGAAAAATCCTCTCCGCCCATGGACTTCGTGTTCTCTTCGGTTACGCTTCCCGGGCCTAAAATGTTAAGCGAAGCTTTGCGGACCACGTTCGCCATATGAGAATCGTTGATCGTGGGTTGGTTCGTTCTTTCGTAATGAATTTCGACTTTGGCTCCGAGAGCGGACGCGATTCCGTTCACCACTCTTTCCAATTTACCGGGAACTTCTTCGAACATTTTTTTGGAATACGTTCTTACGGTTCCTTTGAGTTCCGCGGTCTCGGGGATCACGTTAAACGCGTTTCCCGCGTGAAAACTTCCCACGGTAACGACGCAGGAATCGAGAGGATCGGTGTTTCTGGAAACGATGGTTTGTAACGCGTTTACGATCTGCGCGCCGACCACGATCGGATCCACCGTGTGTTGCGGCATGGCGCCGTGGCCGCTGATTCCGGAAATTTTGATCGTGAACTCGTCGACCGCGGCCATCATCGGACCGTCCACGACTCCGACCTTGCCGACCGGGATATGATTCCAGACGTGAAGAGCGAGGGCCGCGTCTACTTTATACTTTTCTAATATTCCTTCCTCGATCATTTTGTCCGCGCCTTGTCCGCCTTCTTCCGCGGGTTGAAACACGAGCAAAACCTTTCCCTTGGGAAGAATGGATTTGATATCCTCTTTGATTTCCGTAGCGAGTCCCATCAGAATGGAAGTATGCGCGTCGTGACCGCAAGCGTGCATAACGCCGTCGTGAACGGATTTATAATCCTTATGAGATTCCTCGAAGATGGGAAGCGCGTCCATGTCCGCGCGGACGAGAAGCGTTTTTCCCGGTTTGCCGGAATCGATCCATGCGACAACGCCGGTTTGCGCGATCTTATCCTGAAAGGAAAGTCCGAGTCGTTTTAAGTGATCGATCACGAACCCCGAGGTTTGATTTTCCTCGTAACGAAGTTCGGGATGTTTGTGGATCTGTCTTCTGTAACGGATGAGTTCTTCGGTTCGGCCCGGGTTCACTGTGAGTTTCATACTACTTGGACCATTCTACCCTTGGGAACGGTTTTCGGAAAGAATTTTAGAAACTCAAATGACCCTGGAATATTCGGACAATTCGCGTTTCCACACCTGGGTTCCGCAGTAATGATCCCCTTCGGGACAATACGGTTTGACCTCTCCCTGAAGACGAACCCAACACGGAGCCTTGATCCATTTCGCGATCTGAGGATGAACCTTCATCACGTCCGTAAGTTCGTCTACGGAGGCTTGGAAAATTTCTTCCTGAGCGTTGTAACAGGTTCTGGATCTCCACTTATGATGAAGATTGAGAAGATCTCCGCTTTCGTAAAAACGGATCGGAAACGCGTTCGGCAAAAGATAGGTTCCGTATTCGGGAGAACCGCCCGCGTCGAGAAAACGATTCAACTTTTCGAAAATCTGATTCAATGCGGAGTCGTATTTCTCTTTGAGTTCGGGATATTTTTGAACCACAAGAGGAGTGATGTAATCCGGTTTTCCCGCGTATTGCGACATGAGAACCGGTCTTCCGCCGGGCACCATTCTATGACGCTGATCCTGGCTGTCCGCGGTGTGCGAAATTCTTTTTTGAAAAGAATATTGAACGTTAAAAAGCGCTCTTGTGATCGGGCTCATCGAACTTTCGTTCAACGTGGAAGTAAGATGTCGATTCTTAGCCGGATTCAAAACGAGATCGATCGCGTCCTGATCGTTCAAAGACGATTTAGGAATTCCTAATATGGATCGAACCGATTGTGCGAGAATTTCCGGGCCGTTCGAAGAATGAGAAACGAGTTTGGAATATCTTCCTCCGAGTTCGTCGTCGAATTCTTTTACGAAAGCGGACGCTACTTCGGGATGATATTCGCGTTTGCCCGAACCGAACATGGAATCGAAGTATTTATATTCCGTGGTTTCTTCGAGAGGAATCGGATCGTCCATCTCGTCGGCATAAAGAGGATCGATCGAACGAACCTGATCGACCATCTCCGTAACGACCGCTCTTTGTTCTTCGGGAACGTCGTAGGAGTTCATCAGTCTGTAATAACGATGAAGGGTCAGACCGTTGATGGAATGATAGAGATACGTATACGTTCCGAGCGGTAGCAGATAACGTGCCACTTCTAGACATTTCTTTTTGATCGGCGCCTGCCACTTATCGGGATAATTCGCGCGGGCCTTGTATATGTTGAAGTATTCTTCTTGGATGTAAGGATGTAAGGTTTCCGTGTAAGTAAAATACGCCTGACTTGCGAAGTCCACTGCGTCGAGATACAGTTCCAACAGCTTTCCGCTGAGTTCCGACGGAACGTAGTAATTCTCCTTTTTGACTTCCACATATCTTTGGGAAACCTGTTCGGAGTTGTAAAACGGGTGAGAATGTAAAAAGGACCAAACGAATTGTCTCGAGACCTTGTCGAGGGTAAAGATGAATTGCGGATGTTGACGCGTCGTAAGATGTCCGGCCTTTTTGGTGGACTTGGCTACGCGATCCCGGATCTCGATCGACTTTTCCGACGCGGTCATGTCGGAAGGAAGTAGGATTCCCTTGGATGAATAGCAGGTTCTGGCCGTCGCGATAGCGAGATTGAACGGATCCTTGCTATGATCCAGAAGTGAAACGATCGGTTTTTGGGCTAACATCGGGGTCTCCGGGCGGGACGGACTATGTCCCGTGTAGAACTATCCTGAGGGGTGAAAGTTCGGAGAAAACTCTTTTTTTGGATATCGAGCGACCTGACGAACTTCCTAGGAAGTGAGTCGCTGATTTTAAGAAGCGAAATAATCGGGAGAACTGCTAATCGAAGGATCTTTTTTAACCCGGACTTCGCTCTATCTCCCGTAAATTTCCTTTCTGTGGCCGATCGGTCTTGGATTTTGGGTGAGATTTTGAATGATCTGGATCCGAGAGTCGGCGATGTTTCGAAGAACGTTGTCCGGTTGCGTTTCATCTCTTCGCGCGTTTTCGATTTCGATTCCGAATGCGCGCTTGGATGGAAAAAACTATTTTTCGTTTTCGGAATCTATTTCTTTTTAACCTTCTTGGATTTTGGTCCGCCTTTCTTTTTCGGATCCTTCTTCTTTTCAACGTCCCAAGAATCTTCTTCCGTGACGATTTCTCTCGGTTCGACTTGCGAGTGAGAATGGTCCGCGTGAGCGTCCAACCATTCGCTGTTGTCGTGCGAGAAATTTTGTCCGTGATTTCCGAAGGCTCGTTTTTCCAAAAGTTTCCGTTTGGCCGATTTTCTTTTTTCCTGACTTTCGTAAAGGTTCAAAAGATATTCCATTACGATCGGAAGGAGAACCCGCGAGAATACGGTCGCGACGATGACCCCGAAAATAACCACGGTCGCAAGAGGTCTTTGCACTTCCGCGCCCGCCATCGTGGAAATCGCCATCGGAATAAACCCGACCGCCGCGATGATCTCGGTCGTCATTACAGGACGAAGGGAATGGATTCCCGCGAGATAAACCGCGTCGCTGATCGAAGCTCCCTTTTCCAATTCTTCCCTGAGAGTGGAAGCGTAAACGACTCCGTTCAAAACGGCGATCCCGCTTACCGCGATAAAACCCACTCCCGCCGGAATACTAAACGGAAGACCGCGTAACACAAGACCGATGATTCCTCCCGAAACCGCAAGAGGAACGACGATAAAGACGCCTAACGCGTAGTAGATGCTTCCGAACGCGGCCATAAGCATAAAGAAGATGATCGCGAGCGCGATCGGAACGACCAACGTGAGTCGCTCTTTGGCTCGTGTGAAGTTCTCGAACTGACCGCCCCAATCGGTCCTATAACCGGGGGGAAGATTCTTTTCGATTTCCGCGGTCGCTTTTTGCGCTTCGTTTACGAAACCGACGAGGTCTCTTCCTCGAATGTTGGTTTCCACCATGATTCTTCTTTTGAGAGATTCTCTATAAATCGCGGCGGGACCTTCTACGAGTTTGATCTCCGCGACCTGAGCGAGAGGCACCGTGGAACCCGAAGAAGTAAAGACCGGAATATTCTCCACTTGTTCCAAATCGGTCGCGTCGATTTTCAAACGGACCACAAGATCGAATCGTTTAAAACCTTCGAACACCTTTCCGGTGTTTCTTCCGAGACGAAGCGCTTCCACCGTCGCGAGAATTTCCTCGGCTTGCACTCCGTAACGAGCCATGTTTTCCCGATCGACTTTGATTTCCACAAGAGGAAGACCGAGAACTCTTTGCACGCGCAAGTCCGCGACGCCGGGAACGGTTTTCAATTTGCCCGCGAACTGAGCGGCGATGTCCTTGAGTTTTACGAGATCGTCCCCGTAGATTTTGATGACCACATCGGCTTTGGATCCGGAAAGAAGAGCGTTGACCCGGTTCTCGATCGGCTGAGACAAACTGATCGTACTCGAAGGAATGAACTTGAGAATTTCGTCCTTCATCTTGTTCATCAGTTCGTCCCGATCGTCCGCGCTCGTCCATTCCTTGCGGGGTTTGAGCTTGACCATCGCTTCGCCTTCGTCCGTTCCCACGGGTTCCGCGGCGGATTCTCCCCGGCCCATTCTAGAAACGACGCTGATCACTTCGGGAAATTTTTTTAAGACCGCTTCCATATCGGAGTTCGTATCTCTGGAATAGTTGATCGAAGTGGAAGGAAGACGTTTGATATCGACCGCGATTTCTCCCTCGTCGATTCTCGGTAAGAATTCGGAACCCAACGTGGTTCCGATTAACAACGCGAAGACGACGATTCCGATTCCCGCGTAACAGAATTCCTTTTTGCGGGACATACCGAAATCCAAAAGCAGTTTGTATTTTTCCGTGATGATGTCCCAGTATTTGCTGTGATGAAAAACCGGATCCTTAAAGATGATGCTTGCCGCGGCGGGAAAGGTGGTGAGGGAGAATAGAAGCGCGGCCGCAAGCGCGAGCGCGACGGTGATCGCCATCGGCTTGAACATTCTTCCTTCCACGCCTTCCAAACTCATCAGTGGGAGATACACGAGAAGAATGATCGCAACCGAAAACGTAGCGGCTCGACCGACTCGAACGCATGCGTCCGTGATGATCTCTTCCGCGGCGAGTTCTCTGTCTTCGAGTTTTGTCTGCATCTCGTAGAAGGAACGTTTCAAAATAAAACCGTGAAGAATCGATTCGAGCATCACGATCGTTCCGTCGACTAACAACCCGAAGTCGAGCGCTCCGAGGGACATCAGATTTCCCACGATCCCGAACGCGTTCATAAAAATCGTAGCGACGAGCATAGGAATCGGAATCGCCAAAGCGACGAGTAACGCGCCCTTTACCGTACCGAGCGCGAGAATCAAAACGATGACCACGAGCACGGCGGCTTCCGCCAAATTGGTGAAGATGGTGCTTAACGTTCTTCCGATAAACTCGGAACGATCGTAGAAGGTTTCGATCTTCATACCGGGCGGAAGCCTTTCCCGAATTTCTTCGATTCTTACCTTAACCCGTTTTACGACCTCGAGGGAGTTCTGACCCATGAGCATCATGGCCGTGGCTCCGACCACTTCTCCCTTGGAATCCTTTGTGACGAGACCGAAACGAAGAGCCGGACCGATTTCTACTTCGGCGATCTGACCTAGCAAAAGAGGAATTCCATCCCCTGCGGTTGTGACCGCGGTGTTCTTCAGATCTTCGATGGATGTATACTGACTTTCTCCTCGGATGACGATCTGTTCCGAGTTTTTGGAGATATAACCGCCGCCCGTGTTTTGGTTCGCCGATTCGAGTTTATCATAAATTTGTGATAGAGTTAGGTTGTGAACCGCGAGTCTTCTCGGATCGATCTTTACCTGATACTGACGCACCTGACCGCCGATGATGTTTACGTCGATGATTCCTTCCACGGACTTCACGTCTCTCGAAAGTTCCCAGTCCATATACGTTCTGAGTTCCTCCGGAGAATGTCTGTCAGACGTTAATACGAACTCGTAGATATCCCCGAGACCGGTCGCGATCGGAGAAAGTTCCGGTCTTCCGTAACCGGGAGGAATGATCGCTTCGGCTTGTTTGATTCTTTCGTTCACGAGTTGTCTCGCGAAGTAGATATCGGTTCCGTCCTTAAAGATCACCGTCACCGAACTCACACCCGTTCTCGAGATCGAACGGATTTCGGTGATGTTCGGAAGCCCGGTGAATTCCATCTCGATCGGATACGTGATGAACTGTTCCACTTCGAGAGGAGAAAGCCCGGGAGAAGTCGTGACCGCGGAAACCTGAACGTTGGTCACGTCGGGGATCGCGTCGATGGAAAGAAAGAATGCGTTGTAGATCCCTACGAGCGTAACCATGAAGGTCAACACCAACACGAGGGCTCTGTTTTTTATGGAAGTGCGGATCAGTTTATCTATCATGTTTGCGAACGGAATTCAAAAATCTGTCGATATGGACAGGAAAGCCGTTTTAGGTCCGGGATGAAAGGTTTTTTTGGGAAGAATCTTGAACGAAGGAAAGAGAAGATTTTTTTATAATTTCGAAACTTTGTTCGAAGAGAAAGGTCGGGTCGAAACGGAATTTTTTCGGAAGTGGAAAGAGTCTATTCGTTTTGCAAAGAGCGGGATTTGTAATCAATATGCAAAAAAAGGAATAGAATTCCATACTCGAAACACAACCAGACGAAGGAATCCCGATACGGAACCGCGGAGTAGGTCGAATACGAAAAAAAGATCAGAAAGGACCATACGATCGGATAAACGTTCCCGGAAAAAATCGAAGCGACGAGCAACGGAAGAATATACCACGGATGAACCGTAGTCGAAAACAAAAGAAAGATCAGATAGATCGTTTCGATCGCCGCAAACGATGGTTTGAAACCGATCGTATCCCGTTTTTGAAACGAAAAAAAAGAAATCGCGACTAACGTGAACGCTCCGCAGATTTTTCCGGCCGCGTAAAAGTTTTCTCCGATGACCCGCAAAAATTCGCGAAGAACGTAATACGCGCTTCCGTTGAATTCGAAAAGCTGGAAAAAAACGCCCAAACCGTCCGCTTCTTGTTTGAGAATTCCTTCTCCCCAAAAGAAAAATGAAAAGGCGACTAACGCAATTCCCGCAAGAACCGAAACGAGAACGAAGATTTTTTTGCGTTTCCAAAATACAAAAAGGAAGAATGGAAGGAGGATGAGCGGCGTGATCTTTGTCAAAATTCCGCAGAGAAAAAAGAATCCGAACTTCAAGAAGTCTGCGACCCGATCCGATTCCGTCCATCGAACCGCAAACTCGACCGACGCGATCAGAAAAAATAAAAGAATCGATTCGGGATGCGCGTTCCCGGCGATTTCCAAAAGAACCAAAGGGTTCAACCAATAGATCAAAGAAAAAACGGCGGGAATTTTTCTTTTACGAAAAATCGAAAGTAAAAACCAAAGAACGCCGAGTTCGGACAAAAGAAGAAAACATTTCCAGATCAGAATTCCGATCGAAACCTTTTTCCAAAAAAGCATTCCACACGCGGAGATCCAAAAAAGAAACTGAAGGATCTGCGGATAAACGGAATAAAATTTTAAGGAATTCATTTCGATTAACAATTCCAAGAAGATCGCTCCGGTTTCCGGAGGCGCGTAGATCCACGAGAATTCTTTCGGTAAAAAGGAAAACGGAGAAAGTCCCTGCGTTCCAAGAAGACCGTCCCATAAAAAACGGTACACGTCTTCCGAAAGGATCGGATCGGAAAACAAAAGAACGACCCGGATCGTCAGACCGAAAAAGATCCAAAATCGAAACGGAATATTCAAAATATTGAATGTTTTAAGATGGCTTGAAAGTCGAAGGGCTTGTTCTCGGACGAACGAACTTGCTAAAAATTCTCCCGGAAACCGATCCGACCGAACTTTGGAAACGATGTCCTTCCAAAAGTCGGAACAACGACGTCCGAATCTTTCGGGAAAGGATTTTGTTCCGACCAAGATCCAAACATATCCGACAAATGCGGAAAGGATCGAAAGTAGCAAAAGGGTAAGATTTTTTCTTTCGCCGAAATATTGAAAGACGAGCATCGGCGAGAAAAGAACGGAAAAAACAAAAAGATAAAAAACGATTCCCGCAGATCCGAGTTTCATTTCGTAAATTGAAGTTTGCCGATCGTGTAAAGAATTTTCCAGCCCGCTCGTATGGAACCGAGAACGGTTCCGCTGACCTTGGAAGAACCGATTCTTTTTTTATAACTCACGCCGATCTCGGCGCATCGTAAACCGTATTTGGCCGCTTTCACTTGCATTTCCACAGTCCAACCGAAATTCCGATCTTGCATATTCAATTTTCTTAAAGAATCGGACCGAATCAAACGAAAGGGACCCAAATCCGTAAAACGAATTCCGTATAAAATCCGAATCAAAGTCGTGGAAAGCCAGTTTCCGAATTTTTGCACGGGCAACAAAGAACCCTTTTCCGATTTTCCCAAGGTTCTCGAACCGATCACAAGATCCGCTTGAGAATCGAAAAGTCTTCCGAGCAAAAGAACCAGCTCCGAAGGAGAATCCGAATAATCCGCGTCGAGAAACGCGATCAGATCGGGAGGATCGGAAGACTGGAAAATTCTTTCCAAACCTTTGAGACAAGCCGCGCCGTAACCGCGTTCGCCTTCATACAAAACGGTGGCCCCGTGCGAAGACGCAACCGAAGCGGTGGCGTCCTTGGAACCGTTGTCGATCACGATGATTTCCCTAAGATTCAATTCTCCGATCGCGTGCAGATCCTTTAGAACGAAGGGAAGGGACTTTTCCTCGTTTAACGCCGGTATGACGACGCTGATCGAGGGTGAATTCACAACGAACCTTGTTTAGAAATTTTGAATAGAGTTTCCCGGGACGAAACCGAGGTTTTCTTCGTATTTAAGTCGGTTTTGGATTCGTAAAACAGATTTGCAAACGGATAAAAGGATTCGATTCGTTCGAGTTTGGATCCGATTTCTTTGGAAGCGAGTTTGGAATTTTTTTTCATGTGTTCCGCGTTTTCTTTTGTTAAACGAACGTGTTTGATTCTGATAAAACCGAAACGGACGTTTTCCTTTTCCTTCCAATGCAAACTCAGATCGATCTTTCTTTTTTCACCCGAACGGATTCGATTGTCCGCGACGAGTTTCGCTTCCGGATACCATTCCCAGGTTTGTCCGATTCGAATCGTTTCCTTAGAAATTTCGCGGCCCGCTTCGTTTAACAAAATCGCTTCCACAAGAACGTGTCTTTCCGGATCTCCGGTCGGAACGGAATGCCCCGCAAATTTATTTTCCAATTCGAGTCGAACCCGGATCGAACGATTTGTAAAATCTTTTTCGGACCAAGTCGGTTCCCCGGTTTCCAGACCGGCCTTGTAATCTCCGTTCCATTGAGGTTCGAACAACTCGAACGTCTTCGGAACGCCGCCTCCGATAAACGTATGTCGATGCGAATCCCTCGGGCCGTTCGGAAAAGAATTCGGAACGATTTTACGATTTAAGGAAGGCATGTGACAACTAACGCAATCCTCTTTGCCGTAGTGGAGACTTTCCTTAAATTCTTCTCCGGTTTTAAAATAACAAACCAGGGAAGAATTGAGTTTATATTCCTGATTGTGGCAATCGTTGCAACGGGAATGAAGCGCTTCTTTGTCCTTCGTAACTGGATGAGGCGCGTTCGCTCCCGTAGGCCCGACGAGGATCGTGTTGCCGTTCGAATCGGATTTGAGATGACAGGTTCCGCAACTGACTCCTTCCTTTTCCCAGTTCGCATTAAATTTCGGGTTCGAAACGAGAACCGGTTTGAACACGTCTCCTTCCGAAAGATGGGTCGCGATCTCTTTTCTTTGACCGCTGAGCGGAATATGACAGTTCAAACAAAGCCATTGCGGAGAATTCGGTTTGGTCAACTCGGATTGAAATTGCAGGTCGCTGAACGCGTTTGCGTGTGTGGAAGTTTTCCATTCCCGGTAATGATCTTCGTGGCATTGCCCGCAGTCCTTTGCGGTCAAACCTCCGATTCCAGGAAGGGATTCTCCCACGACGACCGGTTTTGCCCAGGCTCGGCCGGGAAAACGATCTTCGACGGGGATTTTATCCGAGGTTCTGCCGCATACGAAAACACAAACGACCGTCGTCAAAATCGAAACAAGGATCGTAATTCTTCTATCTAATTTAAGAATATTCAAAAAATATAAAATTCCAAGGCTTTTTACTTACGAACGAGCGGGAAATCCTTTTCATTGCCCGAGGACCATTCCCACATCGAACCCGCGTAATTTTTCGCGTTGTAACCCTCGTTTCTGAGAATGGTGGTCACCCAGGCCGAGCGGATTCCTCCCGTACAGTAGGAAATCACGACGCTGTCTCGGGCGATCCCGAGTTCCTTGATCTTTTCCGAAATTTTTTCGGAGGAAAGAAGGGCGCCGTCTTCGTTTAACAGGTTTTTATAATATAAATGTTTTGCGCCGGGAATATGGCCGCCTCTGGATTCTCCGTAAGGGGTTTCACCCTGAAATTCCCTGTCTTCTCTCGTATCCAAGAACACATAACGTTTATTTTTGAGATTCGATCGGATCTCGGACGAGGTAGCGCTTAATTCGGAATCGAGTTGGATCTTAAAGGAACCGGTTTCTTTCGGTTCGCCCGAATTGGAAACGGGAGCGCCTAACCTCTTTAAGGCGGAATAACCTCCGTCCACAAGAAACGCAGAATGATGACCGAGGGAACGCAACATCCAAACGATTCTTCCGTCCTCTCCCCAGTTGTTTTTGGTTTCGCTTATCACCAATACGGGACGGTTGTTTCGAATTCCGTAGGCTTCCAACTTCTTTTTGATCACTTCCACGGGAAGCAGGTTGCCCTTGTGAGGAAGTTCGGAAACGGAAAATTCTTCCCAGGAAACGAAACGGGAACCGGTAATATGTTCCCGGAAAAATACGGAGCGGGGTCTCGTGTCCAGGACCAGACTTTCGGAAAGAATCGCTCTTGCTTCACCTGGGGTTAAAATCCAGGACTCGGATCTTTGGGCCCCGAGAAAAGAAGGGAGGATTAAAATGAATCCAAATAAAATGTGTTTGAGTTTCATCGCTTTCAGGGACCTTTTCAAGAAGAAGCTCATCTTCTTATAACTTAGAATAAAAAAGAATCTGGATTCTTTTGGAAAACATTGGAAAAAATTCGAAAATTCCTAGCAAGTCAAAAATTCAATATAACAGAAAATTTAATGTTATAGTAAAATAATTAAGTTATTGCAGAAAATAAAGACGATTGTTTGGTTGAAAGCAAGGTCTATACTATAGATCTGTCGTTATCCAAGAGGAGGAATCTATGATTCAAATCGGCAATTTTCCGGATTCGGTCAACGAATACGCGGCTCGATCCGTAGCCGGTCTCGTTTTTATTCTTACGCTAGCAACACTTTTGACCCAATCGGTTTGGTTGAATCTGGCGCTGCTCTACGGATTTACGGCGAGGGTTTTGTACGGGCCAAAATTTTCTCTCTTTGCGAAGATAGCAATTCATGGTATCGTACCTATGTTGAAACTGGGAAACAAAACGACGGCGGGACCGCCGAAACGATTCGCGCAATCGATCGGATTTTTGTTTAGCCTGACGTCGTTGATCCTTTTGGTTTTCGGTCAGATTTTTGCGTTTCAGATCGTGCTTGGAATTCTTTTGTTTTTCGCGGCCTTGGAATCCTTTGTCGGATTCTGCGCGGGATGTTTCGTGTTCGGATATCTGATGCGATGGGGAATTATTCCGGAGGAAGTATGCGAGAAGTGCAACAATCTCACTTTTGCTCCCAAAAAAAGCGAAGGATAACTCAAAGTCGAATGCAAAAAAGCTAAATTAGAATTTTATAAAATTATTAAAAAGGAATTACAATGTCTAAAGAGTCCTACTACGTACCGGAAGACCTCAAAAAATTCGGAAACATCGGCGAATTTCAGCCTAATCTCGCGAAAAAGTTTTTCGAATACTACGGAGACGTCTTCGCGGAGGGGGCCTTAACCGCTCGCGAAAAATCCTTAATCGCATTGGCGGTGTCGCACGCGATTCAATGTCCTTATTGTATAGACGCATATACGACCGACACTCTGGAAAAAGGTGTGAGCGAAGCTGGTCTTATGGAAGCGGTTCACGTCGCGGCGGCGATTCGGGGTGGGGCTTCTTTGGTTCATTCCGTTCAGATGATGAATAAGGTCAAAGAACTCGGAATGTAATTCGTCCCGAAAGGAGAAAGAGCACATAACGTGAAATCCTTACAATCCAGAGGAAGCGAACTCGTTTCTCCCGAAAGACAGTTTCAAGTATTGAAGGAGGTATTCTTTCATAAGAATCTTCCTTCCTTTGCGGACCAGTTGAAGAATTCGGGAGTGGGCGCTCTTCGTCCCGTTTCCACCGAAATTTTTCAGATGAATCTCGGAAAACTCTGCAATCAAACCTGCAAACACTGTCACGTGGACGCGGGTCCCGATCGAAAAGAGATCATGAGCAAGGAAACGATGCTTCATTGTTTGAGCGTTCTTGCGACCAGTCCGATTTCGACCGTGGATTTGACCGGCGGGGCGCCCGAGATGAATCCCGAGTTTCGATGGCTCGTAACCGAACTTCGTAAGCTGAATAAGAAGGTTATGGTTCGTTGTAATCTCACCATTCTTCTTGCCGGAGAAAAATACAGAAGTCTTCCCGAGTTCTACGCGGAACAAAAGGTCGAGGTAGTATCCAGTCTTCCTTATTTCGAAAAAAGAAGAACGGACGCGCAAAGAGGGGACGGAGTTTTCGAAAAGTCCATCGAAGCATTGCAAAAGTTGAATTCTCTCGGATACGGAGTTCCCGATTCGGGTTTGATTTTGAATCTCGTATACAATCCTGCGGGAGCGTTTTTGCCCGGATCTCAAGCCACTCTGGAAAATGAGTTTAAGAATTCATTGTATAAGCAATTTGGAATACAGTTCAATTCTCTTTTTACGATCACGAATATGCCCATCTCGAGATATCTGGAATATCTGCAGGAAAGCGGGAATTTGGAAGGTTATCTGGAAAAGCTTGTAACATCCTATAACCCGGTCGCGGCGCAGGGTGTTATGTGCAGGAATACGCTGAGCGTCGGATACGACGGTTCTCTTTACGATTGCGATTTCAATCAGATGTTGGAAATGAAAGTCGAAGGAAAAATTCAAAACATCCGAGACTACGACGCGAACGCATTGGAACAAAGAAACATTCGGGTTTACGAACACTGTTACGGTTGTACGGCGGGCGCGGGTTCGAGTTGCGGCGGCGCGACCGCCTGAAGCAAGGGAGAATATTCGGCTTCGATCCATCCTTCTTCGTTTTTAAAAAGTTTCGTGATTTTTTCCAGGTTTAAGAATTTTTCCTGTTTGGTGACCACTTGAGTTTGCAGGTTCTGATTGAAATGAAGAAACGGTTTTCCTTCTTTTTGCCTTGTATCGACGAAAAGATCGTGAGCTTGTTTTCTTTTGTCGACGATTCCGTTGAGTTCGTCCTTCAAAGAGGAAAAGTTTTCGAACGAGTTCTGAAGCAAACTCGAATCGAGATCGAACCCGACGGAGTTTCTGCAATTGCCGATCGCGGCGAGAGTTGTCGTTCCGGTTCCGAGAAACGGATCCAGAACCAAATCTCCTTTTAGGGAATACATCAGTATGATTCTGTTGGCGAGTTCGAAGGGATACGCGGCGCTTCTTTCGCGTCCCGCAAACGAGTTCAATCCCTGTTTTTTTCCTTTAAAGTCCCAAACGTCCGTGAACCAGGAATTTCTTTCCTCCCAGAAGAACGCGCTTTCCGCTCTGGAGAGTTTGTCCGACTTTGTGACGAACTTTCGTTTGTTATTTTTTCTGAATATTAGAATATGTTCATGTTCTAAAGTGACGTACGCTCCCGCGGGAAGCATCCCCGAACCGAGAAACTTATTGGGAGAATTGGTCTGCTTTCTCCAAAGGATTCCGGGAAGACTTTGGAAACCGATCGAATTGCAACTCCTGAGAATTCTCGCATGATTCATAAAAATCTGAAAACCGAGAGAAGTGTTTCTGGTCGCGTCGCCGATATTGACGACGAGAAAACCTCCGTCCTTCAAAACGCGAAAGGATTCTTTCCAAACTCGATCGAGTTCAAGATGCATTCTTTCGTAAGAATCGTTCGGATCGTTTTGAAAGCGTGCGCGGATCTCGGAAGAAAAACCGAAAAAGAGTTCGTCCCACATTTCGATCATGGGATACGGGGGAGAGGTCAAAACGAGATCCACCGATTCCGATTCCAAGGGAAAGGTTTCCCGAGAATCTCTGCGTTCCATTTTATGAATCGTTCGCTTCATGATCTATACAATAGAATTCGACGATCCTCGTTCTCTGTCCACTCAAAACGATCGTGGAAACGGAAACCTTTTCGATTTCGTTTTGATACGATCGCCGGATTCGTTTCTTGGATCCTTTATATCGTTTTGTTTTTGTATTGGGGTAAGGCCTCCGGTAAAACGGATCTGATTCTTTTTCTCGGAGTTTATGTTCTTCTTTTTGCAATTTCGTTTTATCCTTTATGGAAAGGCGCGCGCAGGGAAGGAGAGGCGTCTCGGCTTGAACGAAGATCGAAAAATCCAGAGATTTGGTTCTGGGGTTTACTATTTCGCATAACGTGTATTTTTGTTTTTCCGGTTTGGGAGGACGATTGGGCGCGTTTTCTTTGGGACGGTTTTGTGACGTTGGAAACGGGAACACCGTACGGAAAACCTCCTTCGATCTTTTTTTTAGAATCGAATTTGCCCGCTTGGAGCGCGGAAATTCTGAGTAGAATCAATCATCCCGACGTTCCCACGATTTACGGACCGGTTCTGGAAGTATTGTTTGCCGTGTCCGCGTTTTGTTTTCCGGGTTCCTTGTTCGGATTAAAAATATTCTATCTCGGGGTCGAAACCGGGTTTTGGTATTTTTTACAAAAACACATTCCAAGAAAAGAATTTAGAATTCTTTACTGGTGTCCTCTTCTTGTGATCGAAACGTTTGCACAAGCACATCCGGATTTTTTGGGTTTGCTTCTTATGGCGGGCGCATCCGTTCTTCATTCTCAAAAAAAGAATCTGGGTTCGGGAATTCTATTGGGGCTTGCCTGTGGAGTAAAAACGTTCGGATGGATCTTGTTTCCGTTTTTTCTCACAGATAAAACCCGAATCCGGTTTCTGTTCGGTTTTGTGAGCGCGTTCGCTTTGCCCTATCTTTTCTTTTGGTCGCGAGGCGGAGTCGGCGGTGACGGGCTTCTTGCGTTCTTGCAAGGATGGGAATTCAACGCTTCCTTTTATTCTTTGTTTAAAATTCCGTTTGCCGTTTTTTTTTCGGAGCCTTCTCTATGGGCGGGAGTTTTGTGTTTGGGTCTTTGGGGAATATTCGGAATTATGAATATTCTTTCCCACAAGAACGGAAACACCAAAGCGATCTCGAATTGTTTTCTTTGGTTTTTTCTTTTTTCTCCGGTCGTCAATTCCTGGTATTTGCTATGGGCGCTCTTTCATTGGGTTCGATATCCGATTCTTCCCGGGATCATTTTTTTAGGCGCGGTTCCTCTTTCGTATATAAGCGGGAGAACTCTTTTTGCAGAAGGTCCGCAACTGCAACTCTATGAAAATCCAATTTCTGTTCGTATTTTGGAATATTCTTTGGTCTTTCTGGGGATCGTTGTACAAGTTATTTGGCAAAAAGCTCAAAATAATAAGCAATAAATCCAATATATATATCATATGTGTATGTTATATTGAAATATCGATTGACTTTCTAATATCTTGGACGAGATTTCTAATTGGTAGATCTCAATGGGATCTGCCCTAACTCTAACTTTCTCTGAAAAAGACCCTATTCTATCCCGGGATTCCCGGGTTTTTTTTAGAATCGACAGGTGGTGTTCCGTTGCAAACGATTATGGCTCGCAGTTTAGAAAATCAAAATATATCAAATCCACCCGAAAAAGCGCCGGATGATTTTTTGACCAGTTTTCTGGGTGATAAGATTCGAAAGCGCAGACTGGAACTCGGTCTTTCCATGGAAAAGGTCGCGCAGATCGCTCAGGTAAGCCGGGGCATGTTGGGTCTGATCGAGACCGGTAAAACGACCCCGAGCATTGCCATTCTTTGGAAATTGTCCAAGGCGTTGCGGACTCAGGTTGCGGAATTCTTGCCCGATTTCTCTTTACACGGGCCGAAAATCCTCAGAAAGGAAGAATCTAAAATTCTCTCCCTACACAAGGATAAACTCAGCGCTCGTGTTTTGCATCAGGACACGGAAAATCGGATCGAATTTTTGGAAGTCACTTTGGCTCCCGGAAGTTTTCCTCCTCCTACCTGGTTTCAAAAACAAAAGATTCAAACGGTTTCTCTGGTTCAGGGCGAAGTAGGTTTCGTTTTTGCCGGGAAGAAAAATCTACTCTCTCCGGGTGATACCGCAGTTTTTCTCGCACAAGATCTCCAAGAAATTTTCAATCCTTCCGCATCCAAAGCCGTTCTGTTTTGGATCAGCTCCACTGCTAATTTATAAATCCGTTGCGTTAGTCGCTCTTTGCAAATTATATTGAACAGCTTGTAAACAAGCTTGTTCGATATAATAAATATTAATTCCGTTAAAGCAGAATTACATTGATGTTCAAACGAACCTTTCAATTGTTGGGTTAAACCTTTGGGAATTAGAAACCCCGTAGGAAAGAAAACTAACGTAAGGAAATAACCATGAAAGGCAAACTTGGATTATTCGGAATTGTGCTGGCTCTCGCGGGGTTTCTTGGAACCTGTAAGCCATCCGAAGATAAAAACGATAACAACATTCTTTTCGCGCTCGCGGCGATTGCGGCTAACGGAGTCAAAGTCAACACCGCGGCGGAACTCGCGGTCGAGTCGAACGATAACTACGACAAAAACGAATACGGTTTGGTGACGGCGACGACGATCAAACGATGGAGAAGCGATTGGGCCAATCAAAAACCGGCTTCGATTTCGGGTAACTTGATCATTCTTCAATCGACTCAAGGTTCGGTTGCGGGTCAGGAATTTGTTAAACCGACATCGGGTGTGTATGTTTATTCTTGGCCGAACGGCGGCGGAACCGATATCAACTTCAGACAAAAAAGAAACAACGGTCTTTTTGAAAACGTTCAAACGGGTCTTCCCGACGGAGCGAGAACCGATCTTTTCTTAAAGTTATATCGGATCGACTTATCCAAGGATCTCGTAGTATTCGCTTCGGGTCAGGACACAGGCGCGGGAACCGCCGCGAGTCCTAAAGGCGGAACGTATCAAACTCTCGGAAGAGGTTACTATTGGCTTCGTTATTGGGGAGCGGATTCGAAACACGTTGCCGTACTCGACGGTCCGATCGATACACAATTCTCCGCCGCTGAGTTGACGGCATCCGGTTCTGAAAGTTTACCTCCGAACGACGGAACCTATTCGGTTAAGAATTTAAGAAACGTGGACAACTCTGTTCTCGTTCAACCCGTCGAGAACGTCATCAAGATCGTTCGTAATCCGAATTCTCACGGAGTCAGCGGTCTTACTTCCTCGGTTTTTATCGCGGACGCAAGGCACAACACGACTTCCACCGAAAGAGAATTTGTCGGTACCGCGGATGGAACAGGCGCGAACGAAGTCGAATCGGGTAAGAAGGCTCTCACGGAAGGACATCTTAAGGGCGCGTTTTTCGCTCCTTGGCTTCAAGTGATCGACCAGACCACGGGGAGGTATAAATCCAAAGCCGCGTTAGCCGCTCTTTGGTCCAATCCTTCCGGCTGGGGACACGCGGAAAACGGTTCCGTAAGCGGGTATCAACAAGGTCAAACCTATCTTCACTATTGCAGAACGAACGCAAGATCCATGGTCACAGGACTTTCCACTTTTGTAATATTAGGAAGACCTACCGTATTCTACGAGAATTCCTTCATCGAATGGAACGGACTTTCGGCGAATCATCCCGATCCGACCAAAAGAACGCTTCCTTCCGGATCTCCTTTCGCTACGGACACGGTGGATTTAACCGTGAGCACCGGCGGAACGGGCGGAGGACCTACCTTCAACGCGGCGAACGCGGCGAATTATAAGGCGGTCGTCAATCCGAACGCGACGACTTCCCGTCAGACCTTGATCGACGATTGGAACTATAAAATCCAATAATCGTTGTTAGGCGATTTTGATGAGAACGGCGCCTCTTAAGAGGCGTCGTTCCTAAACTTAAAACAGAAAATCATTCGGAGAAACAGAAGTGAGACAAATCGTAATTTTAACTTTGATATTCGGCTTAACCAGCCTTTGGACCGGAACGTCTTATGCGTCCGGAGGTTTTAGCGGCGGAGGCGTGGCCCAGATCCCAAAAGGAAAGGACCGCGAAAAATACCATCTCGGTAAATCGGTATACAACCGAGAAATCGAAATTCCCGCAGGGGCGGATCCATCCAAAATACAACCGCAAAAGATCCGTTTGGAATATCTCCAAGGATCCCTCCCCAACAGCGAAAAACAAAGAGTAAATCTGGAGGAGCTTGCAGGCAAGTTGACTCCGGAACAGTTGGACGCTTTGGAATACTTCGTGAGTGTCCGTTTTAACGTGAGACTGGAAGAAAAGAAGGAATGATTCGGATTTCTTCCGCGCCTCCGTTTTAAAACACATTTAGTTTTTATTATATTAGGTATTTAGAATGAATTATAAGATTCTATGGGCGACCTTTTTGCTTACGGCCGCCTCGGCCCTGAACGCACAACAGGCATGGTCTCCGTACGAAAGACAGCTTTGGCTGAGGACGATTTTTATACACTCGGAATACGATTCCGCGTTTCTTGCAAACACAAAGGCGAATTACGACGACAACATTCGGATCAACACCGGAAACATCGTACTTGAATACGGTATCACGGATCGGCTTACGATCGATTTCGGAACCGGCTTCGGTAAATTGGGTAGGGCCAAACTCGTGGATCGTTACGGAGGTCTGATGCAGATTCCCGAAAGCCCGGACAAATACGGTTACTTGGATACCAGATTCGGAATTCGTTATAAGATTCTGGACGAGTTCGATCATGACAAGTGGTGGATTCCCACGATCTCCGTACGTGCGGGCGCGATCAAAAAAGGGGATTACGATCGTAACCCTCAATCTCTCGGAGACGGCGCAAGCGGAGGAGAACTCAACGTGTATCTCGCGAAAGATTTCGACTTTCACGGACTCGGTGCGCTTGGAGAACTCAGCTATCGAAAAAGGGAGAATCCGGTTCCCGAAGACGTTCTCTATTACGCCGGTCTCTACTTAAGATTTTTTGAAAGTTTCTTTTTTACGGTCGGAGCGAGAGGACAAAAAGGACAAGGAGGTTACGCGTTTGCTGACCCGAGACAAGCCCCTCCTTTGAACTATCTCAATCTTACCGTTCCCGATACGATTCCGGGAGTCAATCTATACGATCTCTGGATTCAAAAGGAACGCCCCGCTTGGGGAAGAAGGGAGGACTATCACAACGCGGAGGCTTCCTTGGGATTTACGGATTCGTACGGAAACTTCTACAACCTGTATTATTCCCAGACATACGCGGGTTACAACACGGCAAAACTTCAGACGATCGGGTTTATCGTAAATTTCCCGTTCAACTTATAGGAGCGACAAAAATGAGAATTCAAAAATTACTATATTCTATATTGGTCATATTCTTTGTTTTGTCCGGTTGTAAGGATAAGTCGAGCAATTACGATTTTATACCGGCCGCGTTTAAGATTCATCTTCCGATTATTTTGAAGGTCAATACCGCCGAGGAATTGGCGAGTCCTTCCGCTGAGGATTACAATCAAAACGATTTCGGTCTGGTGACTTATACGACGATCAACCGTTGGACTCAGGATTGGCCGAATCGAAAACCGGCGGGCGTTTACGGAAAGTTGTTCATCTTTCAAGTGCAGACGAGCGGAGTTCCTTCGGGTCAGTATATCTTTCCGAAGGCCGGAAGCGGTGTGAGCGTTTATCTTTTATCGGACGCGGATACGATCTTCGGTCAAACTCGAAACAACGGAGTGATCGACACGGAGACGATGGTTCCACAAGGATCTCAGATCGATTCTTTCCTGAAAAAATACGGGATCGATCTGCAAACGGATCTTGTGGTTTTTGCGGCGGACACTCCGACTTCTTCCAATCTGCAACAATCTCTTCGAGGATGGTATGCGCTTCGTTATTGGGGAGCACCCGCAAAGAGTTTAGCGATTTTGAATGGAGCCGTTTCGTATCACGCGTCTCAAGGAAATTTCTTTACGACCGTTTCCGTTTCCGCAATCAATCCGAGCGGAGGTAAGGGCGTTCAGACTCTTTTGACGGACAACACGATCTTACAATCGACTCTTGCGGACGTGCTTCACATTGTAAGAGGAGGGAACACGAATTTTTTGAAGGTGACTCCGATTCCGAGCAAGGGAGTTTTTATCGTGGATGCAAGATCGGCAGCGGAGTATGGAGGAACCGCTTCGAGCACGACGGGTCCTTCGGGAAAAACATGCGCGACTCCGCCTTGTGTGACTCCGATCGAAGGTCATATCAAAGGCGCCGCGAACATTCCGTTTGCGAATTTGCTCGTCGATACGACGGTGAGTTTTCAGTTTAAAACGAAGTCACAGATCAAAAGCGTATTCGAGGCCGCGGGGTATCAAAGCGGACAGACCGTGATCACGTATTGCAGGACCAACGTCCGGTCCACGATCACCGGATTTGCCGCGATCTCCATCATCGGAGTTCCGACCCGTTATTACGACGGATCTTGGATAGAATGGGGTTCACTTGCGACCGACAATCGAAATATCAGCGACGATCAAAAATGGTCCAACCTCGCCGCGGTTTCTCCTTGGAGAACCAACGTGAGCGCGGTTACGGATAACCTGACTTTAAACCCGGATGCGAACGTAGCGAAATACAGTTTTACCACGGCTCAATCTTTTTCCAGAGGTTCCAGTCAGTTAATCGACGAGGATAAAACCTATCTCATCACTACGAGTGGTTCCGGTTCGGGGAGCGGCGGAGGTGGCGGCGGCAGTTCGGGATCGGGAGGCGGAGGAGGCGGAAACGCTTGCGGAGGCTGAGATCGCACCGAATCTTCCATTCCGGTTTAAAAAACGTAAGAATACTTTGGATTTTTATAATATTCTTAAGTTGTAAAAAAGAATTTTTGGAGTCGCATTGGGCGACTCCAATTTCTTTCCAGGGGGAGCCGCCTTCGCATTATTCCGAACTGGAAAAAAGATTGGACCCGGAAAATTGCGGGACCTGTCACAAAGAACAATACGAAGCGTGGAGCGAAAGTTTTCATTCGAAAGCGAGCGGACCCGGTTTGCAATGGCAGTTAAAACGGATCGGCATCGAAGAATCCTCTTCCTGTTTTGCCTGCCATTCTCCCTTGATCGAAACGCAGAACTATCTTCGGGAATCCAAGTTCGGACTCTCAAAGAACCCGAGCGAAGTTTTATCGTATTTAAAAAAGGAAACGGTGGAGCGCGGAATTTCCTGCGCGTCTTGTCATGTTCGCAATCAGGTTCGTTACGGACCCCCGCCTCGAGAAGACAAACGGAACCGTTCTTCTTCGGGGTATAAGCCGCACGGAGGTTTTGTGGTTCAGAAAGAATTCGAATCTTCTCGCTTCTGTGTTTCTTGTCACGAAACTCCGGAATACGGAAAACCGGTAAACGGAAAAAGAATGATGGAAACCTATGCGGAATGGGAACAAAGCCGATATGCGAAAGAACAAATCACATGCCAAAATTGTCATATGCCCGATCGTTCTCATACCTGGAGGGGAATCCACGATCCTGTAATGACGGCTAACGCGGTGGCTTCCTCGCTCGGTTTTAAAAAGATCGAGGGAGAATGGTATGTCTACGCTTCCTTAAAAAATACGGGGGCGGGGCATCGGTTTCCGACGTATTCCGTTCCGAAAGTGTTTCTTTATTTATCCTTGTATGAAAACGGAAAACAAAAACGGATTCTTGCCGAAAAAACGATCGGAAGAGTGACGGATCTCGATCTGCAACACGAATTCGAAGACACTCGTCTCTTGCCGGACGAAGAAGTCGTTTTAAAAGAGCGTCTAACGTCAGAGGAATTTAAAACTCGTAAGGAGATTCGATTTATTGCGATCGTGGAGCCGGACGAGTTTTACGTTCGTATGTTTCAACACAACTGGGATCGCCGCAAAGAATTCGGAATTGAAGGCCGAGAGGAAAAACAATTGGAAGAGGCTTTGAAAAAGGCGAAGTCGACGCGTTATGTGCTATTTGAAAAGAAAATTCAGACTTCCTCTTTTACGGAGGGATTCTTTTCTTCGGATCTAAGCGTTTCAAAATAAGAATCGGAGATCGGAAATTCGATTCTAAAACAAGCGCCCACTGCGGACGAAACGAGTTCGATCGTACCGTCGTATTTTTCCACGATCCGTTTGCAGATATCCAAACCCAAACCGATTCCTTCTCCCTGTTCCTTAGTGGAAAAGAAAGGATCGAAGATCTTCGATTGGATTTCTTTCGGAATTCCCGGTCCGTTGTCCTGAAAGAAAATTTGAATCCGATTTCGATCGGCGATCACGGAGCCGTAGATATCCACGTTTCCGTTTCCTTCCGTAGCTTGAACCGCGTTTAGAATCATATGCGTCCAAACCTGATTGATCTCTTCCGGATCACAATCGATCGGAGGAAGATTGGCAAGATTCAAACGAAGAACCGTATCTCTTAGGGAAAGTTTCAGATTGCTGTCCAAAACCTTTTGAATCGATTTTTCGATCGGAATCGGAGTAGGAGAACGGTTCGAGGAAAGGGAAGAATAGGAACTGAGCGCGAACACGGTCTTTCTCGTTTTTTCAACCGAAAGACGCATAACGCTGATGTTTCTTAGGAAAGAAAGCGTGGAATCGATAAAACCCAAAAGTTCGAACACGTCCGGATGATTCAAAAACGGGGACCATCGTTCATGAACGTCCTGAAGTCCGAGTTCGGTCAAAAGGATCGAAATCCGTTCCGCGTGGAGAATATGATAAAAATTTAATGTTTTTTCCAGGGACTTTGCCTGTTGTCTCATCTTGAAACCGAGAGGAGGTTCCTGGGAATCCATGGCGATCGCATAGATTTCAAAAAAGGAATTCCGGTCCTCTTCGTTCAATCGGGGAATCGTGACCGAAACCTGAAAAATCTTATTCTGAAAGGATTGGGAAACGGCTTCTATGGTTTGTAAACCTGCTTTGATCGCTCCGAGAGGATTGTTGATCTCGTGCGCGATGCTCGTTACGAGTTGTCCGAGGCTCGCCCATTTTTCGGAAGAGATCAGTTTGTTCTGCGCGTTTTTCAGTTCCTGAAGAGCGTCTTCGAGTTCTTTTTTTTGGATCTCGATGATTCGAGTTCGCATTAAAATTTCGCCGTTCGCCTTTCTCAAATCCTCGGCTTGTCTCCAATCGGTTACGTCGAAAACGATTCCGGATAAGGTTCCCGAAAGTTTTTCGTCCTTGGGAGGTTCGGACATTCCCCATCCGCCTCTGGCTCGGAACCAACGAACTCCTTCGGGAAGAACGTTCGGAAAAAGGATCTCGATCTCGTTCGAATTTCCGTATACGAATTTTTGAACGTAACGAACCATCTCCATTCTTTGCGCGCGATGAAATCGTTTTAGAAAATCGCGGATTCTCATCTTTCTCGTTTCATCCACGGATAAACCGGAGATTTCCCCTTCGGGAAAGAATACGATTCCGCTTTTAAAGTCGAGCTCCCAAGTCGCCATACCCGCGCCGAGCAGGGCCATTCTCAGCTTCTGATTGTTTTTACCGATGATCGTATTCGAAAGTTGTAATTCCGCTAAGACGTTTTTTAAACTTCTCCGCATCGAATCGAGGGAATGAACCAGGGTCCCCAACTCGTTGTCCTCGGTGGGAGGAATCGCCGCGTTCAGATTTCCCTTTTCGATCTCCTTTGAAAACGCTTCCGCTTTGGAAAGTCCGTTTAAAAACCATTTTTTTAATGCGAAGTTGAGAAAACCCAGAGCGAACAACGAAAACAAAAACGTAAGAATCGCGTTTTTTAAAATCAAACCGGCGAGTTCCTCGTAAAATATCGAATGGGGAATTCCCACTTCGATAAAGAGCTCGGTTCCCGAGTTCGAAAAACGCATCGGAAGAATCGCCCTGTAATACCGTTCTTCGTCGAAGGTGGACGCGGTTTTCACTTCATTCTTCAGAAAATCGGAGGAATGCAAAGGAGGTTCTTCGCCCAAAGGAGGAGGAAGAGAGCTGAAATCGGGAAAGATGATTCTCGCGTAACCCTTTCCTTGTAAGGGCTTGAAGGACTTTATCTTTTCGGAAAAATCTTTCAACGTAAAGTCGATCCCGAGTACTCCCGCAAAAACTCCGTTTCGAATCACGGGCGTGATCAAGGAAACGATCCAGATTCTATGACCGCCCGCGTAATAAAGATAAGGGCTCATCACTACGTCGCGTTTCGTTTTTTTAGGAGTGAAATAATACGTCGTTTCGCTCGTATCTTTTTCGAAGTTCACGTTCACGTCCACGGTGAGTTCCGTGGAAGACTTGGATTTGTTCACGTAGTAGATCAATCTTCCCGTGGAGTCGTGGCCGAACGTATTTTTATACCGCGCGTCCATACCGTCGAACGCGTTCGGTTCGAAGATCGTCCAAGTTCCGAAAACGAGATCGTTCTCCCGCGTAAGTCCTTTTAAAAGTTCGAGGATTTCGGCCCGGTTTTGTTTGGAGGTTTGAACCACGTCCTTGATTCCGATCAGACGATCGAAGGGTCTTCCGAAAGAACTTTCCACTTCCCTTTGGATTCGAAGCGATTCGATGAGAACGATTCTTCTTTCGTCCTTTTTAAACTCAGTATACGTAAGGATCGATTGGGCGATCGTGATGAGCAGAAACGCAAACAACACGGCGCCGGAAAGATACAGTGTGATTTTTTTTCGGAGACTCATCAGAGTTCTTTTTCAATTCCTGGAAGATCGTAGATTTTCACGGGAATTCGACGAATGTAAAATCATTTTCGGGACGAGGTATGATTTTATCTCGTTTAAGGGGAAAAGGGCAAGCCCGTTTTCGGACGGACGGGCTTCTTTTCAAAAGAATCGATTAGCTTTCCAGCAAGGAACCGTCGACGGAACGGATCAAAAGAAGTCCGCCGCCCTTAGGAAGCTCGTTGACTCGGAACTCCGGATGATTTTCCCAGATATCCAAATCGCATAAGATCAGATCGAATTGTTTCCAATCCGCGGAACCCGTCTCGGAGGAAAGAATTTTCACCTTATCCTTTTTCAGACTTTGTTTGATCCGAGTCGGAATCTCATTCACCGAACCGTTTAAGTCCACGATGGATAGTTTAGAATTATAATTCGCCGCCAAACGTTTCGCGATCTGCAGTAGTTCGAGATCCTTTTCTCTTCCGAAAAGAATGTGAATGTTTTTCACGTCTTCGAGTTGGGAGGAGAAAAGAATTCCCGCGTTGCAATCGGTTTCGTTCAGAATGGTTCGGATCTTTCCGCCGAGAATATCGTCCGAAAAAAACGAACGAGCCGCTCCGATCAAAAGAAGTCCGTAATTTCCTTCGTCCACGATTCGAATGATGTCCTTCGTGATGTTTGTGGAAGTTTTATAAATCGTTTTTAGATTTATGTTCAAGTCCCGGGATAGTTCCTTCATCGGAGTAAAACTGGACGATTCGTATTTTTCCGCGTGTGTTTCGGATATATTAGAATCCGGTGATAGATGGACCGCGGTGACCTCTCTTTCCTTTTTCTTCTCCGGAAAAAGTCCGTAGGCGATCTTTAAAAGTTCCAAACCTCTGGAATGTTGCGCGAAAGAGATGAGCATCCCCGATGTGTTCGCTCCGAGTTTGGCTCCTAATTCGTTCTTTGCAAAAAAACGCTCCACAAGTTTGAGTCCGGGTCCGGTCATCACCGTGGTCGTTAACGCCATAAGAACCATCATGGAAAAAATTTCCTCGGACAAAACCCCTAGATCGTAACCGATGTTGAGTACGATCAATTCCATCAGACCGCGCGTGTTCATCAGCATTCCGATCGCAAGAGAATCCTTCCAATTCTTTCCGGACAAACGGGACGCGATCGCGCTTCCGCCTAACTTACCGAGTACGGCAACGAAAAGAATCACGAAAAAGATCGGCCACAAACCGGAACTGGATAAAAGACCGAACTTCGTTCTGAGACCGGTGAACGCGAAAAAAAGAGGAAGTAAAACGGTAAGACTGAAGTCCTCGATCTTATCGACTAAGTTGCTTCTCAGTTCCTTTTTGTCGGGCATAACGACGCCCGCAAGAAATGCGCCGAAGAGCGCGTGGATTCCGATCGCTTCGGTGACCCAAGCCGAAAGAAAGATGAACAAAAAGAAAAACGCCGTGATCGTTTTGGTCATCGATTCTTTGGTCGTGTATAAGTTTCCCGCTCGTTTCATCAAAGGGAGAATTCCCTTCCACATCAAAAGCATATAAGAAAGGGACATGACGATCATGAGAATTCCGGAAGAAAAGGATCCTGCGTTTACGATCGTAACCACGATCGCAAGAACGCACCAAGCCGTGACGTCGTCCGCGGCCGCGGCCGTAAGGGCAAGGCTGCCTAACGTGGTTTTGGTGAGACCTTTTTCCAGGATGATTCTCGCCAAAACCGGAAAGGCGGTGATGCTCATTCCGATTCCCATAAAAAGACAAAACGCGATGAAGTCCACGCCCTGAGGAGCCAAAGGAACGTAGATAAAATACGCAAGACCCGCGCCCAATAAAAACGGAAACATGATGCTCGAGTGGGATATTACGACGGCGGACTCCGCTTGGTTCCGGAGAATCTTAAGATCGAGTTCCATTCCGATCGTAAACATAAACAGCAAAAGACCGAGTTGGCTCAGGATCTGAAGCGTCGAAAGCGATTCCTTAGGAAACAAAAGCTGGAACCCTTCCGGAAAAACCAATCCGAGCAGGGAAGGACCCAAAAGAATCCCCGCGAGAATCTCCCCGATCACAGACGGTTGTCCGAGCATCGTGGATAATTTTCCGAATAAGCGAGAAGCGATGATGATCACGATCAACTGAAGCAACAATCTGGAAAGAGGTTGTTTGAGATGTCCCGAGAACATTTTTCCCACGGCCTCGACGTCCAAAAAGTCGGGTCTTTCAACCGGCTTAATGGAATTCTTTTGCGCTTGCGGATTTTTCTGAGCTTCGATTTGGGAAGAATGAAAACTTTCCTTTTCCAGTTCCAGGCTTTGTCCGAACTGAAGGATGAAGCCCAGAGAAATGATGAATAAGAAAATTAGAAAAATGTAAAATAGCGATATTTTTTTCATCGGGGAAACCCTCGTTTGAAGGCATTCTCCGATCGATTTCCCGTTTCGTCATTCAGATTTTTTAAACGACAAACGTCCTCCCGGATATGTTACGGGACGATCGATTCTTCCTGAAGAATTTTAGAAGCAAGCTTGGCCGCTTCCAAAGGAGTGGAGGGTTGTCCCACGACTCTCACTCTTGTAAGAAGAATCCACTGCACGTTCGATTTTTGAAACGAAGTCCAGAACCAAGAGTTCGCTTCGTCTTGCGTATAATGGAACGCCGAATCCGATTTGTAATCCTCCACGCCGTTCCAATCTCCCGTGAGATCGTGGCTCCCGCTCGCGTTCGAAAGGGAACCGGGGGTTCTTTTCAGAAGATTGAAAACGGTGGAGATCGTCTTATTGCGGAAAGGCGGGGCCGGTTCCTGAAGTCGGATTAATAAATCTGCGAATTCGGAAGGGGAAACGTTATACGAACCGTCGAGCCAAAAGGAATTCCGAGTCGAAGGAACCGGATTCGAAAACGCGCCCGTTTTTTCCAAAAGAGGTTTTCCCTTTTCGGGTCCGATATCGTTCCAGAGTTTCGTAAAATACCAATGCACCGAATATTCAAGTGCCGATTTTAAATTCTGATCCTTTTGCCATCGAATATACGGATGTCTCGTTTTATCCCAGAAAAAAAGGGATTGGTCTTCCTTGAGATAGCCGCTTTCCAAGGCGACTAAGGCGAGATAAGGATGAAACAGGGACGAAGGCGGGGTTTTGTAAAAACATTCATCTTTTTGAAAGTAGATTTTGTTTCTTGCGGTTTGGTTGATCAGGATCGCACAGAGAAACTTTCCTTCTCCGTTTAGATTTTTTTCGGAAAAAGGCATCGGAGGAAGGGAAGGAATTACCGGATCGCTTTTGCAGGAAAAAATCCAGACGAAAATGAGAACAAGGGATAAGAATGAATTCTTCACTTGAATTCAAGCGAATCAGTTCAAGAGAGAGATGCAAATCAAAATTAATGCGACCGGAATGTAAAAGAAGAAGAAATAAATCTTTCCGGCTTTCTTCCAAGGTTTTTCCATTTTGGGACGGAGGATTTCCAGAAGTTCTTTTTCGTCCGCTTGGTACAACTCGGAGGAATCGTTCATCCCGTAGATATGAGAAGCCAGACGTTTGAAGGTTTTTTCCCTGTGGACTTCCAAGTATTTTTTACTGATCGCGACGAGTTCTTCGTTCTTTGAAAACAGATTTCGAAACACGTTCGGAATCTCGTAAAACTTTCCGATCAGAAGACTTGAAAATCGCGTGAAAAGCCCCAGATAAAACAGAGAAGCGTATTTGACCGCCTCGAGTTTTAAACCGAAGACGATGATAAAACAAATCAGATACGCGCCGTAGCCTACGATCAATCCTGCTCTTCCTAAAAATCGGCTCCAAAAGACCTCTCGTTCGAATTCTAAATCCAGGGTTTCTAAGGACGGAAGCGCGCGTTTTGTATCTGTCATGGTAAATTCAAAAAAGAGAATATTCTCCCCTCTATCCATGCAAAATTGCGCCCGCTAAATGACAAGAAAATCGTTTTGCAGGAATTCTCGAAACTCCGGAGCGTCGCCCCGATTCTTTTGGATCGATATCGATTCCTCCCGAAATCCGAAGACGAATCTTTCGAATTCGGTGAGTGCCGTTTACCGAACGTCTTTTCGTTTTTATCTTTTGTCTATGTCGCATCCCGGCTTTTTAAGAATCTTTTTTCTTCACCTGGAATCCGAGGTTTAAACCGAAAATCTTTTCATACGAGGCTTCCTGGATGTCGATCGCACTCAAAAGAAAAGAAAGAAAAATTCAAACCGGAGAATTCTGGACTTCGCGCCAGAGACAATCTCATTCCATTCACTACAGCGTCAGTTACCGCGCCTCGTTCAAACCGGAACTTCCCGCGTTCTTTTTGGACAAATATCTTTCCAAACACAAAGGAGTCGTTCTCGATCCGTTCGGCGGAAGGGGAACCACTTCGATCCAAGCGAACTTGGAAGGTCATACCGCGATTCACAACGATATCAGTCCCATGTCCTTGTTTCTTGCAAAGTCGAGACAGACGATTCCTTCCATGGAAAGTATGGAAAAAATTTTGGATCGTCTGGATTTAAAAAAGAAAACCAAGGAAGAGAAAGAAGACAAGGATCTGCTCGCCTTTTATCACAAGGACACGTTAAACGAAATCAAGAACTTAAAAAGAATTCTTTCCCAGGATTCTTCTCCGGAAATTCAATACATCGGAGTTACGGCTCTTTCCAGACTGCACGGTCATAGCGACGGATTCTTTTCGGTGTACAGTTTTCCTCAGATTTCGATTCCTCCTTCCGCGCAAAAACGCAACAACGAAAAAAAGGGAGTCAAACCGGAATACAAGGAGATCAAATCCCGGATCTTGCAGAAGATGAAACGGGATTTAAAAACTCCTCTGCCTCCTTTTTATCACGAGTTCTCGGGAAGGAACCGTTATACGAACCATTCTTCCCTGCATCTGGAATCTCTCGAAGACAGCGTCGCGGATTTGGCCGTTACGTCTCCGCCTTTTCTCGATAAGGTGAACTACGAGGAAGACAACTGGCTTCGATATTGGTTTTTGGAAATCGAACTTCCCGATCATAAAAAGCCGAGTATCTTTTCGACGCTTTCGGCTTGGACCGATTTCATTCACGGAACCTTGGAAGAACTTTCCCGCGTTTTGAAGCCGGAAGGAGTTTGTGTGATGGAAGTGGGCGATATCAAAAAGGGCGCGACCGTCTTCAATTTGGATGAGTATGTGATTCAGGCGGCCAACGGCTCCGGTTTGGAATGGGAAACCACGTTTATCAACGATCAAAAGTTTACGAAACTTTCCAATTGTTGGAATGTTTCAAACAACGAGAAAGGAACGAATTCGAACCGCTGCGTCGTGTTTCGGAATTACAAGTAAAAAAGGAAACTGTAGGAACTCCCGCACGTTTTCAGGCCGCAACCGCTAACGCGGTCGCGCCACTTCGGGCTCGCGAAGTCTCGCTCGGTCTAAACGCGAGAAGGAATTTCCTAAAATTCGACTCGTACTTTGGATCGCGCGTTTAGACTAAACCCTGCGTGTCGCTTTCGGGTGTGGGAACTCCTACATTGTTCTTCGCTCGTCTCGACTTCGTCGAGAACCTTCGATAACGCTCCGCTATCTTCGGCTGTCTCGCTCCCTATGGGTCGCTCGACAACTCACACATTTTCCGAATTCTGTCGCTTTTTCCGCGAAAACCGGAGGATTCCTCTTCACCATTTTCTCAAAACGACCGACCTTCAAGGAAGAAAGAGGGTTACCGGAATATGATGCGCTCACTCTGGACGGCGGCAACGGGAATGATTGCCCAACAGTTTCATATCGATACGATATCGAACAACTTAGCAAACGTAAATACGACTGGATTTAAAAAGAACCGTGCGGATTTCGAAGATTTGGTTTATCAACACCAGGTTTTGGCCGGAACACCCGCCACATCGGTCAGCGAAATCCCGACCGGGGTCAACGTCGGTCACGGAGTAAGAGCCGCGGCTTCTCAAAAACTTTTTGAGATCGGTTCCTTTCAAGCGACCGGAAATAAATTGGATATGGCGATCACCGGAGAAATGGGATTTTTCAAAATCCAAATGCCGGACGGAAGTTTTGCGTTCAGCAGAGACGGATCCTTTAAGATCGACTCCAATCAACAAGTGGTGACGTCTAACGGATATCTTCTCGAGCCTCCTTTGATATTACCGGAAGGCGCGATCTTAAACACGCTCATGATCTCCGAACAGGGAGAAGTCACCGTAAAAGTGGGAGCGGATATCCGCCCCATCGTAATCGGACAAGTGGAATTATACCGTTTCGTAAACCCCGCCGGTCTACAAGCGATCGGAAAAAACTTATTTCAAGAAACCGTGGCTTCCGGCCCCGAAATTCCGGGAACGCCCGGAATGGAAGGATTCGGAAACGTCCTTCAGGGATTTTTGGAAATGAGTAACGTAAAGATCGTGGAAGAAATGGTGAACATGATCGTGGCTCAAAGGGCTTACGAATCCAACTCCAAGGCGATCCAAACCTCGGACAACATGTTGTCCACGGCCATTTCTCTCAAGAGATAAGAATTTTATAAATTTCTTATGAACCTTTTCCGGATTCTCCTTCCTCTTCTTTTGATTTTAAACCCTCTTTGGGGAAGAGGGGCGTCCGGAATTTATCTCAAAGGAAGAGCGATCGTGGAAGGGGAAGAAGTTCGACTTTCCTCGGTGGCTCGAATTCCGGACGGATTCGAGGATCGTGTCTTGATGAAGAATCTTACACATCCGATTTTCATTGGTTCCAAGGAGATCCAAAAAGTATACGCGGACTTGGATCCGATCGTAACCGGAAAGGAAACCCTGGTACTTCCACTCAATCACGCGTTGGAACCAAACGAGATCACGGATTCTCTTGCGGACGAAATCGGAAAAAAACATCCGAACGAAGAATTTCGTCTAACGTTCATCTCCGGAGAAACGAAGGTTCCTTCGGAAGGGGTTCAACTGCGCTGGGCCAATCTTTCCTCCCGTCTGCATCCGGGACAACTGATGGCTTCTCTCGAAATCTTTTTTCAAAACCAAAAGGTTCATACCTTAAGAATCCGTTTCCAAGTGGAACAAAAAGTGAAGGTGCTCAAAGCGAGCCGTCCTTTGAACAAGGGAATCAAACTTACCGCCGAGGATTTTAAGGAAGAGGAAACGTTGACCGACGAGGAGATTTTGGATTCTCCCGGCGCCGATCTGCTCGGTTCCACGCTTCTAAAGGATATGAACGACGGAGAAATCTTCCGTAAAAAACACGTCCGCAAAATCCAAGACGTTCAAAGAGGAGGGGAAATTCTGATGATCTATCACAAAGGAAGTCTCGTCCTCAAAACGAAGGTGAAGGCTCTCAGCTCCGGAAATATCGGCGAAGAAGTTCAAGTGACCACACATTCCAGAGAAGGTCAGATGAAGGTCAAGGTTGTGGACAAAAACACGGTGGTGACGGAATGAAAAACGGATCGAACGTTTCCGGTTTTGCGGATTATTGCTCGAGAAATTCTAAAATTCTTACCATAGGAATCGTATATTCTTTATTTATAATATTCTTTCTTTTATCCGGAAACGACTTCGGATTGGACGCACAGGACGCATCTCTCTGGACGGAAAAGAATCCGTATTCCGTGCGTCAAAGCATTAAGGTCGGTTCTCCCTTGTACGTCAAAATCAGAAACGGACTCCAAGCGGAGTTCGAACTCGAATCGAACGCGGACGAGACGATCACGCTGAAGTCGATGCCGGATAAAAAAATCATTCCCGATATGCCCTCGTATAACAACGATCGTACGATTACCCGCAAGAATAAGGGAAAGATCAAATCCTTCGGAAAGGTAAAGGGAAATCTTACCGCTCTTGTCACCGCGGTCGATCCGAACACCGGACTTTTGACGATCCAAGGTCAAAAGGTAAACGTAATCAACGGGGAGGAAAACAGTCTCGTTTTATCGGGAACCGTTTCTCCCGAGTTCGTGGAAAAGGATTCCTCGATCGACGCGGACAAAATCGCGAATCTTCAGGTGAACTTCAACGGAAGAATCAATCCGAAACAGGTCAATCCTCCGATCGCTCTCAAGTCGGTAACGAATCCGGACGGTTCGGTAACGATCAAAGCCGAACTTTCGGAAGAGGAAAAACAGAGACTGATTCTGAACCAACTCAACCGGCTTTTGGGAGAATCACAATGAAATTAAAATATTCCATTCTTTGCATGTTGTTGTTGGACGTGTTTTTGTTTTGTACGTCCGTGATCGTATTTTTGGCTTCGATCATTGCGCTCGCGTTTCCTTTTTCTTCCCTAAATGCGGCGGAACTTAGATTGAAGGACATCGCAAGAATCGAAGGAATCCGAGAAAATCAAATCGCGGGTTACGGAATCGTGGTCGGTCTTCCCGGAACGGGAGACAGTAAAACTCCGTTCACTTCGGAAAGTATGAAAAATTATTTGAAGAATCTCGGAGTGGAAGCGAACCTCAAACCGGATCAAACGCGAAACATCGCTTCAGTTTTGATCACGGCGACGATTCCCACCTACGCTAGAAAAGGCGATAAGTTAAACGTGGTCGTCTCTTCGATCGGAGACGCGAAGTCCCTCGAAGGCGGAGTTCTTTTACAATCTCCTTTGAAAACCGCGGGTGATAAAACCTTCGCAGTCGCATCGGGTGTGATTTCCTTCGGCGGAAGACAGGAACAAGAACGAGGAAACAGTGCGAGAGGAAATAAAAAAACGGTCGGAGTCGTTCACGGCGGAGCGATCGTAGAACAGGAACTCGATCAGAATTTTTACGCTTCGGAACGGGTTCAAATTCAACTGGAGAATCAGGACTTCACTACGTTAAACGCTGTGATCTCTCAGATTCGTTCCATTCTTCCCGGAAAACACGGGATCGGACCCGAGTCCGTGGTTCCCGTTTCTCCGACCGAAATCAATATCGTCCTCGGAAAAACGTTCGAAAACAAATCGGACTCGTTCTTATCTTTGTTAAGCGACATCGAAAATCTAAACGTGGAAACCCAAGTAAGACCCAAGGTCGTCATCAACGAAAGAACCGGCGTCATCGTGATGGGCGGAAACATAACGATCGAAGAAGTTGCGGTTTCCCGATCCGGACTGAACCTTTCCGTTACGGATAAAAATAGAAGACGCAACTGGCTCGGTAAGGAACAGGAACCTGTTAAAAGTTCGTTCTTAATCGAAGAATCCACGAGCGTAGGCGACGTGGTCGAAGCGCTCAACAAAGTGGGCGCGTCTACAAGAGACATCATAGCGATATTGGAAGCTCTTAAAAAGTCGGGCGCGTTACACGCGGAACTGGAGATACAGTGATGATCGATTCCATTCAAGATTATACGAACAGATTGAATCTCGTCGAGAAACCGGAAGTCAAAAGTCTTTTAAATTTCGAAAACGCGAACAAGAACAAAACGAATTCTTCCTTTCCGGATCTGCTTAGGGAAGAATTCAACGAAAAACTTTCCGGAAAGATCAGTTCTTCCGAGATCCGTCTTCCTCACAACATCAAGGAAGAAATTTCTGCCGATCCGTATCGTAAAAAACTATATTCAGCTTCCGTTGAATTCGAATCGATCTTCGTAAAGATGATGTTGACCGAAATGAAAAAGACCGTGGAGAAATCGGGTTTGATCGACGGCGGTCACGCGGAAGAGATCTTCGAGGACATGCTCTACGACGAATATTCAAAAAATCTTTCCTCGAATTCGTCCCTGGGGCTCGCGGAACAGATCTATCAATCCTTGTCCTCCAATCTTCCTCCGGTGAACCCGGCTCAGAGAACGGATCGCAAAGCCTAACCGCAGTTAGTCGATTAGATCGCTGAACTTGATTCCGTCCAGATCGTTCTGGAGTTTTTCTTCCGTCTTTTCGATCTTGGAATTCAAACTTCCCGGAAAAAGTTTCAGTTCCTTGTCTCCCGTTAAAAGAGGTTCGGGAATTTTTCGGTAAACGTCTCCCACGCTTAGATCCGCGGGTGCGACGATCGGAACAAATTCGTTCTTCCTCGTCTCGGATAAGAATTCGAGTTCGCATAATTTTTTCGTAAGAACCGGAATCTCCTCCTCCTTCAATCGGGAAACCGAGGCGAGTTCCAAGGAAGAAGAGGGGATCTTCTTTTCCTTTTGGATCTTATACGCGGACTTTAAGGTGAGAATCAGTTTTCGGAACTCGTTGCTGGAAGAAGTATGCATCTCTTCCAAAGAATGAAGCGGAGCGAGATAACGTTCCCTGAATTGAAGAGACGCGGTGATCTCCGCTCCGAACAGGACGATTAAAGAAAGTGAATATACTCCCAAAAGAAAGATCGGTATGGCGGCTAACGCCTTGTAGATGATCATCGTCGTTTCGCTGAACGAGGAAAGATACACTTGAAATCCCCAGAGAAAGATCAAAAAGATGATCCCCGTCACCGCGGCGCCGACGGCCGAAGCCTTCAACGGAACCTTCGTATTCGGGATCAGGGAGTAAAGACTCAGGAAAAAAAGCCAGATCCCCGAAAGAGGAAATAAAATTCTCAGGAAAGAATAGATCGAAAATACGCTGTCTCCTCCGGTTACCACGGTCGTCGTAAACTTTTGATCCTTGGATTCCGTGACGCTGATCGTGCGATATTCTCCCACGTTGAGCATTTTGATCTTTCCGTTTTCCTTTCTTTCCAAAAGAAGATTGGCCCAGATCTTTCCGTTCATCGGAGTATAAAACGGATTCCAATGATCTCCTCCGTCCGTGGAGATAAGAATATGTCCGAGACTGTCCATAAGAAACAGTTCCATCATATCGGTTCCAAAGAAGGACCAGACTCGGATGAAGTTGTATCGTTTATGACTGAGTTCGATCCAACTGTTTCCACCGTCGCGAGAACGGTATAAAATCCCTCTTTCTCCCGCCAAAAAGATCTCTCCGTTTTCGGCTCTATGAATATCATGAAATGCTAAATGAGTCAGACGGTTCGGATAAAAGTTAAAACCTCCGTCGTTGCTCGTCCATACGGTTCCCGATTCGTCGGCGATATATCCGTTCAAAGGATCGGGAAAATAAACCTTGGACGCGTTCATTTTGAGTCTGTCCTTGAAGATCGGCTTGAACGAGATTCCTTCGGGGATATAATGAAGAACTTCTCCGTTTTTGAATATAATAAAAATGTTATTTTGATTTACTACTTCTATGTCCTTGAGTTCCACGCCCTCGAAAGACGTCAGGGTCCAAACCGAAGATTCGATCGGTTTGATCAGAAGCGTTCCCCGGATCGAAAGGACGTAGATCATTCCTTCCTTGATTTTAATCCGAATGAAATCGGAAGAGCCGATATCCGGTTTTTTACAGAAGTCCAAACGACCGCCCAGGTTATCGAGACATTTCATGTTTTCGAAATCGATCTCGTCCTCTCGGATGGAGTATTCCTTTTTAAGATTGGAATCCATACGAAAGATCGTTCCGTTTTCTCCGCTGATCCAAATTTTACCGGACGGATCCCGTTCCATCGAGAAGTAATGCGGAGGTCTGAAAAAATCGATCGTCTTTTCGGCGACTCCTTCTCCGATAACAAAAAGAAGAGGGCCGATCGCCAAAACGAAAAAGTAAAACACCAACTTTTGAAACAAGGATCGGCTCGAGCGAATCTTCCAAATTCCGTTGAACGCGTTTTCCAAAGAACGTAAAACCGCGGTCGCCGAAAAAACCAAAATCACAAAACCGATCGCGCCGATCTGAGTCGCGGTGTCGATGAGATCTCCGATCGTTTCCAAATACGTGTTGATGTCCACGTTGATATTGCTCTGTAGAATGAAGGTGTTGATCGTATCGAAAATTTCCTCTTTACGATTTTCCAAGCCGGAAGTGATCGTAATTAAGGACAAGGCGACCGTGAGCATGGGAATTAAGGACACGATCGTGGTGTAGGAAATTCCGGAGGCTTGCATCAGACAATCGTCTTTGATAAAACGATACGCGGACCCGACGATGATTCGGATGGAAAGAACGAAAATTCTTAAAAAACCTTTTTCGGGAATCTTATCCGAATCGGTGAGCCAACCCGGTTTTAAAAGATGTTGCATCGTTCATTCCGCCTTAAAGCTGTACAGAACCATGGACGAGGTCAAGGGTCTGTTTCGTTTTTTGAGTTTGCTTTTCCAGTGATAGACGCCGATTCGAATCCACTTCCAGTATTCTTTCCAGGAACGAAAACTTCCCCTGGACTTGAGCAGTTTTGCGAAGAGAGAAAAATCGACTCCGGGATAAGTGATATGATTCTTAAAACCGGATCGATCAAGAATTTTTTTCAAATTCGATTCCGAATAATAATAAAAATGTCCGGGTAGATAGTAATGATAAGACGGTCCCGCGTCGATCGCTTGCCAACCTTCGAAGTTCGCGGTTTGCAAAAGAAGAAGACCTCCCGGTTTTAGAATCCGATTCAATTTTTCGAATACTTTCGCCGGTTCGGAAAGATGTTCTATGACTTCGACGAGCGTAACGACGTCGAAAAAATTCTCGGGTAAATCCGCGTCCAAAAATTCTCCCTGATACACTTTCAATCCTCTGGATCTTGCGACCTCGGAAGAATAGGAAGAAATTTCCACACCCGTAACTCCGAAGCCCGCCTCTTTCGCGCAGTTTAAAAATCCGCCGAAGGAACATCCTATGTCCAAAAATTCTCCCTTTCGTTTGAATCGGCGTATGTTTCGGATGCGAGCCTTCCATACGTAACGATCGAACGTTTCCGTTTGTCTCTCGTCCCGATAGGAAAAATCCGCGTTTCCGGAATAGTATTCTTCGGTGTAAAGAGAGGAGGCTTCCGGTCGCGGATACTGGGTCTGAAGTCCGCAGAAATTACATAAGTATATTGGAATATTATAATTTTTAAATGAAGAATGGTATAAAAATTTCCAGTCTTTCGCCTGGCAGCAGGGGCAGGTTTCGTCTATAGTTTTGCCAGAAAAATCCAATGACAGATCCTTTCTTCCAATTTTCCGAGAGGGGTCCGTTCGGTGTAACCGAATTCGACTTCGGAGAATTCCTTTAAGTCTTCTTTCAATTCTTCCAACGTATAAAATCGGGAATAGGCTCCCTTTAAATCCTGTGTTTGGATCGTGTTTCCTTGCGCCTTCAAATGTGTGTCCCCGACCGCGCGCACGGATCCCGCGAGAAACCCGCCTTTTTTGAGGATTCTTTTTTGATCGGAGAGAATCGCTTGGGCCGCTTCGACGGAGTTGTAGTGGAGAACCCCCCAACTTACGATCACGTCGAAAAAATTCTCGTCGAACGGAAAAGGAGGTTTGTCGCTGAACGACGCTTTGACGAAAGGATACGTTTCTTGGATCGTCTTCACCGAGTTTTCGGTGTAATCGGTCGCGTAGGTTTGATAACCGAATTCGTTTAACAAAATGCAGTGTCTTCCCGAACCCGCTCCGAAGTCCAAGGCTCTACGTTCGTTCGTATTTGGAGATTGTTCGGAGAATACGTTTCCGATCTTGGAAAGCATCCGCACCAGATTCTCGTCCGGATATCCGAGTCTGGATTTGTTTCTCGTATAATGAACGTTCCAGGCGGATTGAGAGGAAGGTTCAGACGGATTCAAACGTACCTTCCATTCTTTGAAGGACCGATTCTTTCCATTGTTCCAAGGTCTGATTGTTTTGTTCGGGTCCAAGGATTCCGACGCTGCGAGCGCGAACTCCGTTTCCTTCGTTCGTTTTTAAAACCTCTCCGTGTTGTTTCAGCTTACGATCGAAAAGAATTTTTTCCTTTCCGATAGGAACGAACTCGGAGTGATTCGCGAGTTTGGATTTTCCTTCGGGCGGCGCCGTGAAAAAAATTCCCGCGTATTTTTTGGGAACGGAAGAATAGTTTGCGAACGGTTTGATCGTTTCGCCTACGAGAAGTTTGACTAAGTTTTCGAAGTAAGACGAGCCGAAGTAATTCGGAATTAGAGTGTCCGCCAAAAATTCTCCGCCGACTTCGGGAACCGCTTCGATGAGATAAATTTCGCCTTCGGGATTGATTCTGAATTCAGCGACGAACGGGCAGTCGTTCATCCGGGTTGCGGCGATTAAGGCCCTGCAATTCAGAAGAATTTCTCCGATCAATTCGGAATGTAAAAAGGGAAGCGTATGAGCGATTTCTAAATAAGGCGCGTATTTCGTAACGTCCTTGTGCGAGATGGACGCGGGGAAAAATTCTCGATTTTGAACCAGACCGCAAACCGTGATCTCGAAACCGGGAATATATTCCTCGGCGATCCATTCTTCCCGTTCCGCGTTATGCGCGCTTGTCTTTTTTTTCGCGGAAGAAGTTTTGGGTTTTACGGTTTTCTTTTTGGATTTTAGGAACTGTTCCCATTCTTCCGGATCGTGAAAGGTTCTGATTCCTTCCTTTCCGTTTCCTCGGGACGGTTTATACACGAACGGAAATTGGTTTTTGGCGATCGGGGATTTTGGATCGTAACTTTCGGGCGTGAGGATTCCGACCTTGTTGGCTATTTCTTTGAGTAGATTCTTATCCGAACAGATTTCCACACAGTCAAGACTAGCATAACGTAGTTTTAATTTTTCGGCGATATAGGACGCGGTGTAAGTCGCTTTTCCGTAGGAGCGGGTGCCGACTCCGAGGATTCTTCCTTGAAGAGGGATTTCGGAAACGGTCTTTAGAATTTTACGATATTCTGTTACGGATTCCATGATTCGGAGCGCGGCGATGCCCAGACCCGGCGCGCGATCGTTTTGATCCACCGCGATCACGGAATAACCCAAATCGATCGCGGCGGAAATCAAAGGAACCTGATTGGTTCCCGCGCCGATGGAAAGAAAATATCCCTTTTGTTTCATCCTCCGTAGATTTCTTTTCGGAGGGCCTTGAAAGTCAAAGGATTTTTAAGAGGTGATCTGATACGATTCGATCCATTCCGAGGCACGGGCCGGATCGGTGTAAAAGTGTTCGTTTTCCTTTCCGAATTTTTCCTCGTAAGAATCGATCTTAGTCGCGTCTTGATGAACGTGAACCGCCGCCACACAACGAATGCCTCTTCGATTTTGAAAGCTCATCTGTTTGGATTCTTCGAAGAGATCCACGTAACCGACCTTCCATCCGTAATCGGAAAGGGTCCGGGGAATGATCGTACGAAATCGTTTGTGCGCGTTTAAGTCCGCGGCTTCGAATCCGTGCAGGTTTACGAATATCTTAAACGCTCCGTTGTCCTCTATCTTCGCCAAAGAATCCATCAAGGATTTTTCCCAAATCTCGACGTCTTCGGTTTCCACTTTGCCGCCGATTCTCGTGGAAATTAATTTTTGCTCGGGGAACCATTCGGTTTTCGTAATTTTTACGGTTTCCATCCGTCTCCTTTTGCGCTCATTGCGCGTGTGAGTTTGACGGAAAACGGATGGACGAAGGTCTTCAAAAATCAAGATCGGGAAAGAATTTGTTTCTCTCTTTTATAAAGAGGAACCGCGTTTGTGAAAGTTACGAAACGCGTTCGTAAAGGATTCGAACGCCGCCGGCCTTTTCTCCGTTCGGTCTGAGGTTTTGGGAAAAGATGATCAACTTATCGTCTCCGTCTTTTTCCAAACTCGTTCTCCAACCCCAACTCGTTTCCGGAGTTTCTCCACCGTAGTGTCCCGTAACGGACCATTCTTTCGCGCCGGGAACGCCTTCGGAAAATAAAATTCCGCTTCCCATTCCGAAACTTTCTACCCACGCGGATTCGTATCTTCGTTTGTCGATATGATATCCGTAGATCGCGATTCCTTCGAAAGGTTCTCCGCCGTAACTTCCCTTGTATTCGTGGAGAAGAAATCTTCCACCTAATATGAGTTTGATGGTTCCCGCAATCGGAGATTCGTCGGTGACCTCTCCCTCTTTGAACATCATCTGGTTGACGCCTTTCCAATTCCCCGTATAGGATTCGAATTCTTTGTGGACGCCTTCTCGTTTTGAAGTTTCAAACTTTTCTTTACTCATGGCGAAAGAGTGGGACCGATTTCGGGAAAACGGTCAAGAAGAATTGAGCGAAAAATTTCCGGATATTTGCCCGAAAGAGTCTTAGGATTTATTTCACTTCGAATTCCACCGTGACGCGGGCCTGGATCTTCCGTTCTCCCACGGAGATCGGGGAAGAATCTTCGACTCTGCCTTTCATCTGATACACTACCGTCGGGTTTACGGAAGAATCGGATTCTACGATCTTGACGGCGCCGACTTCTTTTTTGCCGAGGGAATTTGCGAGAATCAAAGCCTTCTCCCTTGCGTCCTGATAAGCGGCGACTAACGCTTCTTGTTCCTGTTTGGTTGTCGAGTCCGATTTGAATTCGATTCCGCTGACGTTGTTGACTCCCAGCTTTTGAATTTCCAAAAGCAGATCCTTATAGAGTTTGAGGTTTCTCAACTTCAAAAGAATTCCGGAAGATGCGAGATACGGTCTTTGTTTTCCTTCCTCCAAATATTGTCTTTGCAACGTGTAATCGGTGGTATAAATGTCCTTGGAGGCGATCTTAAATTCTTTGGAAAGAGTTTGGATCACGTTAGCCGCTCTTTGAAGGTTTTTTTCCTGCGCGGTTTTCGCTTCCTTGTCTTCGACCTCGACGGCGAAACTCATTTGTAAGTAATCGGTTTCCACAAGCGCGATTCCGCTTCCGGAAACGGTTATGGTTTGTTTGGATTCTGAAAAAATTCCCAGCACGGGAAAGAAAAGAAGTAGGGTTGCTATTTTGGTTCGGATCATGGGAGAAAGGTTTTCCGCGATCCGCGCGTTTGAAAACAAAAAAAGGCGGAAGAGGAGAACCTCTACCGCCTTCTTCGATTTGAAAAAGAATCGGAAGAATGAATTACATCATTCCGCCCATTCCTCCCATACCGCCGCCCATTCCCGCCATCGGGTTTGGAGCGTCTTTGTCAGGCTTATCGGTGATCGTAACTTCGGTAGTCAGGATCATGGAACCGATGGAAGCCGCGTTTTGGAGAGCGGAACGAACCACTTTCGCGGGGTCAACGACTCCGGCTTGGATCATATCTTCCCAAACCATCGTAAGAGCGTTGAAACCTTCGTTTCCTTTTTTCGCCTTCGCGTGTTCTACGATTACGGAACCTTCCAGACCTGCGTTGGAAGTGATCATACGAATCGGTTCTTCCAAAGCTCTGAAGATGATTTTCGCACCGGTAGCTTCGTCGCCTTCGAGTTTCAGACCGCCGACCGCTTCTTGCGCTTTGAGAAGAGTCAAGCCGCCGCCGGGAACGATTCCTTCTTCCACCGCCGCGCGAGTTGCGGAAAGAGCGTCTTCCACACGGGCTTTTTTCTCTTTCATTTCGACTTCGGTAGCCGCACCGACGTGAATCACCGCAACACCGCCCGCGAGTTTCGCGAGTCTTTCTTGAAGTTTTTCTCTGTCGTATTCGGAAGTAGTGTCTTCGATTTGTTTTTTGATCTGACCGATTCTTCCTTGAATGTCTTTTGTTTGGCCTTTGCCTTCGATGATCGTAGTGTTTTCTTTGTCTACGGTCACTTTGTTAGCGCGTCCCAACATTTGAAGAGTGGTGTTCTCGAGTTTCATTCCGAGGTCTTCGGAGATCACTTGACCGCCGGTAAGAATCGCGATGTCTTCGAGCATGGACTTTCTTCTATCGCCGAAACCCGGAGCCTTAACGGCAACACAGGAGATGGTTTTTCTAAGAGTGTTTACCACGATCGTAGCGAGCGCTTCGCCTTCCACTTCTTCGGAGATGATCACGAGGGGTTTGCCCGCTTGCGCCACTTTTTCAAGAACGTGGATCAGGTCTTTCATAGAAGCGATCTTTTTGTCGTAGATCAGGATGAAAGGATCGTTCAGAGTCGCAGTCATCGCTTCCGGATCGGTCACCATGTAAGGAGAAATGTATCCTCTATCGAACTGCATCCCTTCCACGACGTCTAAAGTCGTTTCGATGGACTTCGCTTCTTCCACGGTGATAACGCCGTCTTTACCGACTTTGTCCATCGCGTCCGCGATCAGGTTACCGATCGTAGTATCGTTGTTCGCGGAGATCGTCGCAACGTTTGCGATGTCTTTTTTGTTTTCGATCTTAACCGCTCTTTTTTGAATGCTTTCGACCGCTGCGGAAACCGCTTTGTCGATTCCTCTTTTGAGGGACATAGGGTTTGCGCCCGCGGTTACGTTTTTCAAACCTTCGTTAATGATGGATTGAGCAAGAATGGTTGCAGTGGTGGTTCCGTCTCCTGCGACGTCGTTCGTCTTAGTGGAAACTTCTTTTACCATTTGCGCGCCCATGTTTTCCAATGGATCCTCGAGTTCGATTTCTTTCGCAACGGTAACGCCGTCTTTTGTGATGGTCGGCGCGCCGAATTTTTTATCGATCACTACGTTACGACCCTTAGGCCCGAGGGTAACTTTCACCGCGTTTGCGAGTTTGTTAACGCCTTCGAGGAGCTTACGTCTTGCTGTTTCGTTGTATTCTATATCTTTAGCCATGATTCACTCCCAAATTATTTTTTAACAACGGCGAGAATATCGCTCTCACGGATGATGAGGTATTCTTTGCCTTCGGATTTAATTTCAGTTCCGGAATATTTTCCGTAAAGGACGGTATCGCCTACTTTCACTTCGAGAGGAACGAGTTTCCCGTCTTCATATTTGCCGCTTCCGACTTCGACGACTTTTCCTTCTTGAGGTTTTTCTTTTGCCGTATCAGGAACGAAAATGCTACCGATCTTTTCCTCGGCTTCCTGTCTTGGTTCTACGAGGACTCTGTCACCCAGAGGTTTAATCGATGCCATAGACTAACTCCTTGCAATAATGTGATTTAGCACTTTGTGAGGAAGAGTGCTTGTATAGTTTTTCATTAGAAAAATTCGGTTCCAAAGCGTCAAGCACTTTGCTGGCGAGAGTGCTAAAATCCAAGCCTCAGAAAAAACGGAAAACGGAAGAATTTTCAAAACCGATCGTATTCGAACGCGTCTAAGAAAAATTCGTCCCTAGGAAAACATGTTTTCGAAAGAAAATCTCATTCGAGTCAAAGACCTCAATCAAAAGCCGATTCTCGAGGAAAAACCGTATCTTCTCTACTGGATGTCCATGGCGAGAAGGCTCGCCTGGAATCATTCTTTGGATTATGCGATTCATCTTTCTAAAAAATACAAAAAAGAACTTCTGATCTACGAACCCGTAAAGATGGATTATCCCTGGAGTTCTCCGAGGTTTCACAAGTTCATCTTGGAAGGAATGGCTTCCAATGCGAAGGAAGCGAAAAAGCTCGGGCTGATCTACCGCGCCTTTGTCGAAACGCCGGACAATCCGATTTCGGAAGTTTTGGGAAAAATCGCGTCGAACGCATCGTTGATCGTTACGGACGATTATCCGGCCTATATCATTCCCGAAATGTTGGAACGCGTATCGGAAATCGTAGAATGTAAACTTCTCGCGGTCGATTCCAATTCCATCATACCGCTTTCGCTTTACGGAGAATTCGCGTCCGCGGCGAGAATCTTAAGACCGAGAGTTCATAAACTTTTTCCCGAGGCTTGGAAGTTCAGATCCTCTTCAAAACCCGAAAAGCCGCATCGGGAAAAGGAGAATTCCTGGCTTCTGGAGAATCCGAATTCTCCCTTGAAAAAAATTTCCTGGTTCGACGGGAATCCGGATTCGATCGATCCTATATGCAAAAAATGTAATTTTATTTTTTCGGATGTTCTTCCCGTCGAGGGAAAGATCGGAGGAAGGGAAGAGGGTCTCAAACTTCTCGGAAATTTTTTGAAACGCGGGCTTGCGGGTTACGCGGAACTGAGAAGCCAACCGAAATCTCCAAAGGATTCGTATTCTTCCCTTTTATCTCCGTATTTGCATTTCGGTCATATTTCTCAAGAAGAAGTCGTAAGCGCGGTTTTGGATTGGGAATTGGAGGAACCTTGGAATCCGGGTGTGATCGTTCCCGAAAACAAAAACAGAAAGGAAGGTTATTTCCATCCGAACGATAACGTGAATTCTTTTTTGGACGAGCTCGTCACTTGGAGGGACGTGGGATTTTTGATGTTTTGGAAGAATCCTTCGTTTCGCAAGGATTTGCGGATTCTTCCGGATTGGATTCAAAAGAATTTGGATTTTCACGGAAGAGATTCTCGTCCGTATCTTTACACAAAGGATCAACTGGAGAATGCGGTGACGCATGACGCGGTTTGGAACGCGGCTCAAAAGGAACTCGTTTTGACCGGTTCCATGCACAATTATTTAAGAATGCTCTGGGGAAAAAAAGTGATCGAGTGGAGCGCCGATTACGAAACCGCGTTTGAAATTCTCGAGGACTTCAACAACAAATACGCATACGACGGAAGAGATCCGAATTCGTATACGGGAATTTTATGGTGTTTCGGTTTGTTTGATCGGCCTTGGTTTCCGGAGCGCGCAGTATTCGGAAACATCCGTTATATGTCTTCGGATTCCACGAAGAAAAAATTCAAACTGCAATCCTACTTTGATTATATAAAATCCTTGGAGGAACCGAACCTCGGATCGATTCAGAAATAAAACGAAAGAATCATCTTATAGTATGATTGCTTGTTTCCCTCCACAAATTCACATTCAAGATCGATAATTCTTTTAAGACGTCGCCGAACGTTTTTTAACCTCGGGCCGTTTCAAGGAAATATCTATGTCCCCCTTTACGGCCGAAGAACTGAAAAGTCGATTTCAACTTCCCGAGGACGCGATCAAAGGGCTTCTTACCGAGACGTTCTTCGATTCTAAGATTGCCGGTCGTCTGCGTCTGGGCGGAGAAAGTCTTTGTCCGATTCAACTTACCTTTTTAAACGAAACGAAAGATCGCGAAAAATTAAGGAAGGAACCGAAACAGAAACACAGAGGAAGATATGTTTGCGAGGCCTTGAGTTTGGCCGATTGCGATTACAACGATGAAGGAATTTTCGACGGACAAATTTTTGTATGGATTCCTTCGCTTCGATCTTTTGCAAGTTGGGACGCCGAGCACGAACAATCGTTTCTTTTTCCCGGAATCGGTTGGGCGGAAATTTCCAAAGATCCGGTTCGATATTTATGTTCTCAATGGCAACCGATCGAAGAAGGAAAAAATATTTGGGACTTGTTTGAGTTGTGGAACGAGTTCCCTTATGTGATCTACGCGAACGAATTTTTTGGGGAAAGATTGCCGCATATAAAAAAGAATTTCGAATCCGCTCGTTATGGGGAAGTTGTTCGATTGAGCGCGGAGACTTTGCGCGACGCCGAACGTCCGTTACTCGATTCCTATTCCGTGATTTGCGGAAAGATAGAATGTCTGTCTTATAAAAGTGTGAGCGGGTTTTTGTTAAACGAAGTGGAATCCTTTCTCGTCGATTTTGAAACTCTGATCTCCATCGCCAAACAAGGCGATACGCAGGAACAAGTCTCCGCAAATCATCCGAATTGGTATTTGGAACACGCGCGGCAAATTTTTTCGGTCGTTTCCTCTTCTTCGAAAGAAGGAAACTTTGAATTGTTGAAGGTTTTGATTTCCGGTTTGATCCGAAGAAACAACGAAGAATCGTTTCACTGGATCGAATCTTTTTGTACTTCGTATCCTTCGAGGTTAAAGGATCTTTTGAAGATTCTTCATTCTTCCCTGGAACTTGAAAATAAAGGCAACGAAGAAGGTGAGGGAGACAACAAAGGAAACGGAGATACGAGAGCCAACCGCTACAAAGCGGGTGAAGAAGATCACAATTTCAATTCTCAGGTTCGATCCAAAATCGTTTCGATCGAAGAAAGATTGGAAGCGTTAGTCGACTTTCAACACACGATCGAACGTATGAAGACCGCGATCGCATCCGATGACTTTCATCGTTTTCATCTTGAATTTCAAAAGATCCACAAAGCAGGTTACGCGTTGGATACTTATAAAAGTAATATTCTCGCGGTGATGAACGACGCGCTTCTCGCCTTGTTGAAAAAAAGAGAAATCGAATCGGGCAGGGCGTTGATTCACGTTTATTCCGAACGATTGGATCTGCTCAAACCTTCTTGGGGTTACCTGGATCGCAAAGCCTACGAGGAATTATTCGCGAACGCTCTTTGTTTGATTCATTCGGACGATGAGATCAATCGTGAATTTTTAAAACTTCTCGAGAAAAAATTTCTTCCGATTGTTCGAGAGAACGGGGCCGTTCGGATTCTGGCCGAACGATTGGCTCGAAATCTCGCGTGTATCTATACAACGATGCATAACTTTGAATCCGCTTATTTTTTTCTCAAACTCGCGATGGAAAGAGGCGCGAAAAAAGAAGACATCCTAAACGAAACCGATTTTGATCCGCTTCGAAGGGAAGAACGGTTCGTTGCCTTGTTCCAAAAATATTACCGAGAGAGTCCTAATCGAGGTTAGACGTCTCTGTGCACTCGATTCAAATGGCTTGATTTTTAAAACAGGAATCGGTAAAATCGGAGAAAAAGAGGATGAACGATTATGACTACCGACGCCGCTCCCAAAACATATACGACTTTTAAGGAATTCTGGCCCTTCTATCTGGGCGAACATTCTCATCCGGTAAACCGCGCGCTTCACTTCGTGGGCACTTCGATTGCGATCGGTTGGATTTTGACCGCGATCGTAAATCTCAATCCGTTTTATATTTTAGCGGCTTTGTTTTCCGGTTATTTCTTCGCTTGGATCGGTCATTTCTTCGTGGAGAAAAATCGCCCCGCGACTTTCACTTATCCCTTTAAATCCTTTATGGGGGATTGGTTGATGTATTTTTATATCCTCACCGGACAAATCAGTAAGGAACTGGAAAAGATCGGTAAGAAGTGAGGTCTTTTGTCGTAGTTCCTACGATTTTGCAGTGATTCAAAGGCCGCCCCCGCCCGAATTTGGGTGGAGGTGGCGGGCCTTGTGGGAAATTTCGGACAGTTTTCCTCTATCAGAGAAATCTAATATTCTCAATCAAAAAACGACAATCTTGTCGGAACATTTCCGTTTTTTCGGTTCAAACTCATTGCGTATTCGAGTAGAAGTTTAAATTTCCAAAACACAAGAATAAGCGTTTCTATTTTCATATTTTGCAAAAAGAATCTCCGTATCGAACCGAAAGAGAGCCGGGAATCTTTAGAAGAAGGTTCGGATTAGGAACTCGATCCGAAATACGAATGGAATCTTTCCCCATCCGGCCCTTTGATCTGGAAATTTTTTATAAACCGAAAAGGAAACCGTTTCTCCTTTCCTTTTATCCGCACAATCATAAAGTTTTACGGAAACAAAGCGGGAAATTTTAGAGGTTCTCGATGTGGAGCCGACAAGCGCACCCGTAAAGAAAGTGTTGGATCGAATTCTTAAATCCGCTGCGATGTTTGTGGATTGAGTCGATCCGGTCAGTATAAAAGAAGAGGATTGATAGGTCGTCGATTCTTTGGAAGCACATCTCGCAAAAATTTCAGACCTTTGGACGTTTTCTTCAGGAGAATTTTTCGAAGTAAAAAACCTGATTCGAAAAATTTATTCTCTGAAAAGCGATCCATAGGAAGCTTTTCACTGAGTTGGGTTGTTCTTTCTTTGCTTCGCAAAGAGCTGTCCCTTCGCTTTAGCCTGATTCACTTCCTGAAAAGTGACTCGTAGAAAGCCTTTCATCGAGTTGGTTGTTTTTTCTTTGCTTTGCAAAGAGCTATCGCTTCGCTTTAGCTTAATTTGCTCTCTACGGATCGCAAATTAACCCCACATCACCTCATATACTTGCAAAGGTTCTTCTTTGCCTTTGACTTTAACGCGGGGCATTCGATTGAGAGTGTATTTGCCTCCGAGAAGTTCCATCGTTTCCTTCGAAATCAAAAAGGATTTTTTCAAAACCTTGCAAAGAGATTCGATACGGGACGCGGTATTTACGGCGTCACCGATTACGGAATATTCTCTGTGAAGATCGCTTCCTATGTTACCCGCGAAAACCTCTCCGGTATGAATTCCGATTCCGATTGCGATCGGAGTTTTCCCTTCGGACTTGCGTAAGAGATTCCATTCGGCGAGACGTTTCTGCATGATGACCCCGCAACCGACCGCGTTACGCGCATCGACTTCCGCGGAAGGAGAAGGATGTGGAGTTCCGAAAGTCGCCATCACCGCGTCTCCGATGTATTTGTCCAAGGTTCCGTTGTTTTCAAAAACGCATTCCATCATAATTTTACGAAATTCTGATAGAAGTTCTCCGAGTTCCTTGGGGTCCATGTTCTCGGACATGGCCGTAAAGTTTCTGATATCCAAAAAAAGAATGCTGACAATCTGCCTGTTCCCGCTCTGAAGTGTTCCGGGATTTTCCATCATTTCGTTTACGATCTTAGGAGAAAAGTAACGGGACAGTTCCGTTTTTTGACCTTCCGCGATTCCGATTCTCCGCACCATGGAAACCGTACGAAAGATTCCCATCGAAATCATAACCGCAAAACAAAAATACAAACCGGGTTTGCCCGCGACGACGTCCGCGATCAGAACTTCCGGTCCGCTGATGTAACGACCCCAGTCGTTGGTATACGTAAGTTGGTTCGTGGAAACCGCGATCCAGAGAATCGTATAATAGATCGCATAAAACAGAAATAGAGCGATAAAAACGAAGCGAATTCTAAACTGTAAAAGGGAATAGATGATCGGAAAAAGAAAGAACAGATTCAACGTGTTTTTTAAAGCGAAACCGAGATCTATGTTTTGAACCGTGAACGTATAAAACAGAAGAACTCCCAAAATTAAAGCGAATTCGGCGAACAAAGTGATGTAATTGAAAACCTGAATGACCGAATCGGGACAAACTCGAATGATGATCGTATGCGCCAACGTTAGAATCAGATAGATCGAAAACGCGATCAGGTTAAACTCGTTGTCTCCGTTGTGGACGTTTACGATGATCTGAACCAAAAAGAACAAAGCGATCAGATATCGAAAGTAATTGGTGATGATGATTCCGTTTCTTTCCTCCGCTTTGAGAACCTCCAAAACGGAATCGGGCATGGATTTTCTATCCAACGTTTGAAACGCCTTTTTGATCGATCGAAAAAGATTCACAGGGGTTAGAATAGAAATTTACGGATCTTAGATCAATTCTTTCCGGGAAGTCGGAGCCGTTTTGAAAAAAATTCTTTCATAAATAAGGGATGCGGACATTCTTTTCGCAAATCTCGGGGAGAAAAATAAGTTATGGCCGAAAAAGTTGCGTTGGTCGCCGGAGCGACAGGGCTCATCGGGAAATATCTTTTGGAAGAATTGAAGTCTTCCGGCAATTATAATAAAGTGTATGCCCTGGTTCGAAGACCCGGAAGCGTTCAAGGCGCGGAGGAAATCGTCTGCGATTATGACGCGTTATCCGCTTCTTCTCTTCCGAAAGGAATCACCGATGTCTATTGCAGTTTGGGAACCACGATCTCCAAAGCGGGAAGTCAGGAGAATTTCAAAAAAGTGGATTACGAATACGTGTTGAAGGTCGCGAAGCTGAGTAAGGAAAAAGGCGCGCGTTCTTTTCTCGTTGTGACCGCGCTCGGTGCGGATGAAAAATCGTTCGTGTTTTATAATCGGGTCAAGGGAGAAACCGAAAGGGATTTGGAAGCAATCGGTTTTACCTTTCTCGGAATTTTCAGACCTTCTCTGCTCGAAGGGGAAAGGGAAGAATCCCGCACCGGCGAAGCAGTTGGTCAATTTTTTGCAAAAATGATAAATCCGTTTTTACTCGGAGGAATCCGAAAATACAGATCGATTCACGGAAGAACCGTCGCAAAGGCGATGATTCGGATCGCACAAAAGGAACCGGCCGGAGTTCGTATTTTAGAATCAGACCGAATCGAATCCGTTGGGGGAAACTGATTTTTCTTTTTCTAAGAATTCGGTGACATTGGACAAACCTTTCGAGTTCGGATCCACGCTTTTCGCAAAGGAAAGAATTTTCTCGGACTTGGAAACGTTTCCGACCTTTAGATACAGTTCCGCGAGTTGAACGAGATTGGAAGGATGTCCCGGGTTTCGAAGACGAATTCTTTCCGCCATATCGATCGCCTTACCGAGTTCCTGATTCTTCTTAAAACAATAAGACGCGAGATAAATCATATCGCTGTCGCCCGGATAATCCTCGATGTATTCGTTTAGAATCGCGGACGCGTTTTTATAATCCTTGTTTCTAAAATGAAGTCGGATTAAATCCCTTCGGATCTCCGCCGAGTCCGGATGAATCTTTAACGCTTCTTCCAAAGAGGAGATCGCGGAGTTGAAATTCTTTTCCTTAACGAAAGTCTTCGCCTTTCGTAAAAGATCCAAGGATTCTTTTCGGATCGCTCTGGAAACGGAGGCCTCGTTTTCTTTATAAGAAAGTCTTAATAAAGAAAAATCGTCCGTGAGTTTTCCTTTGGTGAGAATGGAGTCATAGATACTTTCCAGTTTTCCTTTTCCATTCTCCACGTGTTTTAAGAATAGGGATTCGTCCTCGTTTAAAATCCGGTGGCCGTTTTCGGAATCGATTTCAATATCGTCCCTTCCATCCGAACCTAAAATGAGAACGTCTCCGGTCTTTAACTGAAACGTTCGGATCTGAAACGCTTCGTCCGAAAACGGAGTTCCGAGTTTTCTGAAAAGCCCCGAGTTTTCGATGAATTCCGCGTTTCCGTCCCGGTAAAGAACGGACCAAGGATGTTCCGCGTTGATGTAATACACGAGTCCTGTTTTGTCGTCGATCAATCCCATCACAAGGGAAACGAGCATGGAACAATCGAAACCTTCGAAAAGTCGATGCAATTCTAAAAATGCGTTTTTGAGCCAACGTTCCGCGTAGAGTTGTTTTACGGATTCGACCACGATCGTCCTTTCCAAGATCGATTGAACCGCCGCTCCCAAAACGAGAGCTCCTCCCGCTCCTTGTAAGGATTTTCCCATCGCGTCCGCGTTTAAGAAAACCGTATAATCCCGGTTTCGTAAAGAAATACTTTTCGCGATACAAATATCCCCGCCGATATCGTTTTCCTTTCCGTGAAAGAGGAATGTCTTTTTTTGCTTCATTAGAAAATCGACATGTACTTTATTCCCGTTGGATTTGTTCAGGCTCAAGGGTTGGATCAAAAGAGAAGTGAGAAAATAATCCCCGTCCTGTTGCGATTTGAGTTTTTCAACGACGTCCAACGAGTTTCTGAGTTCGGAAGTTTTTTCGTCCACGAGTTGTTGCAGATTGTCCCGAATCTTTCCGACCTCGGACGCCGCCTTCTCGAAGTTCTCCGCAAAACGGATAAATTCCTTGTCGATGGAAAGAAGAGGAAGGGACCCCGTTCCGCCTAACGCGAGATTGTTTGCAGAAAGATTGATCTGATCCAAGGTGAGATTGATCGATTGAAAATACAAAAACGTCAAAAGGGAACTTTCCAAAAACGTCATAAAGATAAAAACGCCGATCTTGAACGGAGTGGAATTCCCGAAGGAGATAAAAACGGAAAGAATGGTGAGGGAAAGAAGAATCAAGGTCAGAAGAAAAACGAACTTTCCTTTTAAGCTGAGAATTCCGTGTTCCCTGTTGATTCTAACGTTTTTTTTCGCGAGAATGATCTTGATCTCCACGCGTTTGGGTCCCGTGAAATAATCCGTGATGATATAAGAAAAACCACAATAAACGAAAACGGCGACGCTCCATCCGAGAAAAATGTAAGTCAATTCCCAAGCGGGTTTTTTGCTCAAGAGATGGGTAAGCAGAACGCTTAGAAAAACGAAACTCGCGTAACCGAAGGAAACGAGCATATTGTGTTTCGGAAGTTGGATCAAAAAACGCAAAAGGGATTCGAGTTCGAGCGTGTTTTTATGACGCAGGGTCACGTTCGGATGGATGAACGTGTTGATTTTTTGGATCGATCGTTCGATTCCGGGAGAAACGATCTTCGCCAAAAGTCCGTATTGAATGCTGTGTCCGAGAGAAGCCGTTAAGGTCGCGACGATAAAAACGAAAAAGACTTCTTTGTGATTGTCCGCGGTAAAATCGGGAATCACGGACGAACCGAAGATATACGCATAAAACGCGCCGAAGTAAGCCCCCGTTAATGCGAACACGGCGACCGCAAACGTATAGGATACTTTTTTATAAATCAGTTCAAAAAGAAAGCTGAACGTTTTGTAAACCATTGTTCATTTTATCCGGATCGAAGAGAGTTCTTAGCGACGATGCAACACGGATACGATTTGTTTCCAACTTCTTTTTTTGCCGAAAAGAAGTTTAGGAAATAAAAAAATGAGACGATCGAACGGATCGAATCCTTCGAAAGCGGAGTTTTGATTTTGGGGAATTTACGAAAAAAGAAGCCGAATCATGAAACGCTCCCGGCCTAAAAAAATTCTCCGAACCCGAACAAAATCGAATCCGGAGAATTTTCCGATCGAAACGGTAAAAAGATCTTACGCGAAAGTCAACTGAGACTGACGATTTTCGATCGTAACGATATTGGAAAGAAGAATCGCCTTGGATTCCAGGTTGTATTCTTTTGCGAGAATCTCCCGTTTATCCTTCTTCTCTCCTTTCTGACGGGAAGCTCCTCTTTCCAAAAGCAGACCGATCAGAACTCTTGCTGTGGATTGAACCACTTCAAAAGCGACCTCGTCTCTCAAAGAAGAATTTTCGATCGCGGAGTAAGCTTCCACGATCTTTTCCAGCGCATCCTTGTTTTCGTTTAACAACGAAGAACCTCCGCCGATTTTGGAGAATTCTTCCTCGAAGTATTGACGCAGATGTCCTTTTGCGGACATTCCGGAAACGATTCCTCCGATCGCCGCCACAACCTGAAGTTGTGTGGTTCCTTCGTAGATGTTCGTGATTCTTACGTCTCTGTAGATCCGGGAGATGTCGTAGTCGTATGTGAATCCGGCTCCACCGTGGATCTGAAGACCGTCGTAAGCGATCTTATTTGCAAGTTCCGTAATATAATACTTTGATAATGGAGTAAAGAGGTTGGCCAGTTTTTCCCATTTTTTGATCGTTTCGTCCTTGCGGATTTCCTTTTCGTCGACTCCGTGTTCTTTCAATCTTTCCGATTTCCAGTGGTAAAGATCGATCGAACGGGACGCTTCCATAAGAACGGCTCTCATTCCGGCGATTTCGCGATCCATCGCGGAAAGCATTTTGCGGACCGCGGGAATATTCTGAATCGTTTTACCGAACTGTTCCCTTTCGGAAGCGTATTTTTTCGCCTCCATATAAGCGGCGGTCGCGATTCCCATCGCCTGAGCCGCGATCGAAAGTCTCGCGCCGTTCATCATCGCCATAGAATAACGAACCAAACCGTATCCTTCTTCCCCTATCAGAATTCCGGGACTGTTTTCATACACGACTTCGCAGGTGGGAGAACAATGAAGTCCCATCTTCTTTTCGATTCCAGCGATAAACACGTCCGAACTTTTTACCAAAAAGAAGGAAAGACCTCGCGCGCCGCTTGTGGGCGTTCCGGTTCTTGCGAGGGTTAGAATGACCGCCGGAATTTCTCCGAACCCGCAACCGTGTGTGATGAATCGTTTAGCGCCCGTTAGACGCCAAACCCCGTTTGCGTCTTTGACCGCTTTGGTTTGAAGATTCGGAAGATCCGATCCGTAGTTCGGTTCGGTCAAAGCCATCGCGCCGAAAATTTCTCCGTTGGCCATTTTGGGAACGTATTCTTCGATCATTTCTTTGGAACCGAATCGTTCGATCGTTTCCGCGAGGTTCAAACAACCGAGCGTAATCGCAAAGGAACCGTCCGCTCTGGAGAATAATTCCATCATCATCGTTTGAACGGTCGCCGGGATTCCGAGTCCGCCGTGTTTTCTACCGATGCTGTAAGGAAGAATTCCCGCGTCCTTTACTTGGTTTACCGCTTTGATCATGGACTCGGGGAAAGTCACTTTTCCGGAAGAATACTTCAAACCTTCCACGTCCATATCCTTTGCGAGGGGTGCGATTTGTTTTCCGGCGATATCTCCTCCGGACTCCAATATAGATTTATAATATTCTAATGCGTCTTCGTAGGAGCCGGGCGCCATCGCCAGGGATTCCTTTCCGTTTTTTTGATATTCCTTATGATCTTCAAAATCGCCTTCGAAACCGTCTATGATCTCTTTCCAATCCACGATGGACTGAAAGTTTTCCTGCAAGTCTTGATTTTCTAAAAAGTAATTATTCTCGATCATTTCAATTCCTTTGTGAACTTTTGTTCAGGTTGGTTTTAGTTTCTTTACCACAGAGAACGCGCGTAGAATCCGTGAAAACCGAAATTCTTCGTATCGAACAGCGTTTAGACGATCGGTTCCGATTTCCACGATTCTCCATTCTCGCAAGAATCTAAAAAGGAAATCTCGTTCTGTTCGCGGTTTGAAACTAGGTTTCGATTTTATCCTAGGAAACGGTGGCTTTGCAAGTAGAATCGAGCCGCGGTTTTATCTCGTTTTGTTTCTTTGTTCCGTTCGGCTTTCTTTTGCGGATCGGATCTCGGGAGAATGAACCGAATTTGAGAGGAGGAAAAATTCTCAAGAAGGAAGTAAAAATAAAAAAGCCACCTTTCGGTGGCTTTTCACCTAAGTGAACTGTTTAAGCTCTAAGTAGATTACTTAGTTGCGTCAGCTGCGGCTTTTTTCAAAGACTCTTCAGCTGCTACTGCTTGTTTTTGCAGTTCTTCAGGATTTGAGTGAATCAGTGGGCTCACACCTGGAATACCTGGTGGGAAGAGCAGACCAACCGATGCAACGAAAGATCCTTTCACTTCACCTGGTTTGTAGGTAGTGAAAGCGATTCTGTAAAGACCTCTTACTAAAAGTTTTTTAGTATCGATACTTTTCAGTTCGTCAAAAGATTTTGGAGGATTAGGGATGGTGATTCTTGTAAGAGAGTTATACTTTGCGTGTCTCTCTTCTTTGTAAGTATCGTCCCCGTCATCATCGTCATCGAGCTTTTGAAGAGGTTTTCCTTTCGCAGCTTTAGCAATTTGGTCAGGCATAATAGCTGACATTCTTTCAACGCGAATCCAGGTATCAAACCAACTTGGCATTGATTTTTCTTCTGGAGTTGCAGCTTTGAAAGCGTCACTTACTAAATCTCCGTCGCCTGGTTCACCGATTTCGCCTGTTGGGGAAATCATACGAACTCCCATTTCAGCGATAACAGCAGGTACCCAAACGTAGAGATAGTATGCTTTTTTGCTTCCATCGACTAAACCGTCCGGCGCTTGTCCTGGCTTGATATATCCATAGTAATGGATTACAGTCCCGTAGGGAAGAAGTGTTTTCACAGTTTCATTTGTCCCTGGGATTGTACTCTCGCTCAGTACAAAAGAGCTTTTTAGGCTTGGCAGACCACCGAAAGCACCACAAGCTGTAATGCTTGCAAAGAGTGCAACGGAGACAGCCAAAATCGAAAGTTTTTTCATAGACTCTCCTTAGTTAGGAAAATCACGGTATGAACTCATGAACTTTTTGTAAATCAATATTGGATAATTTTTTGCCTGAAAGTGAGCGTTTTGAGTTCTATTTGATAATTAGGGAGGAATATCAGGCATGAATTTTCGTCGTTTGTTCGCAAACTCGGATCTCTTCGATTTTAGACTGAGCAAGAGTTTGAAAAAAGAATCCGCTCCGTTTCTAGTAAGATTCTATTTTTTCTGAAAAAACCGCTTCAACCAATCGAGCAGATCTAAAATCCAAGCAAAGATTCTTCCAAAGATGGTTGTGTAGGAATATCTTTTTAAGAGCTCTTGGACTCGATCCTGTTCCTCGGAAGTAAATTCTAAACGAATATTGTTTTCTTCGGCTTCCATCTGAACTCTTTCTTTTTTATTCCGAATATCCACGATCCGAACATCCACGTATTCCCACCCGAGAATCTTTACGCTTTCGAGTCTTCTTTCCCCGGAGATCAAGGTGTTGTCTAGATCGATCAAGATAGGATGCAAAAGTCCCAATTTCTGTATGGATTCTTTGAGAGGGCGGAGATCCCCGAGGTCTTTGCGGATGCGATTCTTAACTTTGATGTCCGAAACTCGAATTTTCATTGTTTCTCAAAAATATTCGGTAGGTCTCTGCTTCAATTCAATTCTGATCTAAATCGTTCAATTTGTTCTAGAACGTGTAGGGAACATAGTTTGGATCTTCTTGACACTGAAGGAATCCGCAGGTTTTTGGGATCAGAGCGGGTTTCCTTTGGACCTTCCCGTCAATTTTCACCCATCAGGAAGAACAGATGTCTTTAAAAGATTTTATTTTTACTTCGGAATCGGTCGGCGAAGGCCACCCGGACAAGGTCTGTGACCAAATTTCCGACGCAATTCTAGATGCTTATCTGGAGCAGGATCCAAAATCTCGAGTCGCTTGCGAAACCTTAGTGACTACCAATTTGGTCGTGATCGCAGGTGAAATTACAAGTAAGGGGAAGGTAGACGCTCAGGAAATCGCAAGAAACGTAATCCGTGATATCGGTTATAACGATATTACCATGGGATTCGACGCGGACTTCGCGGTCGTTTCTGCTCACGTTCACGCGCAAAGCCCGGACATCTCTCAAGGGGTGACCGAGGGAGAAGGCCTTTTCAAAGAGCAAGGAGCCGGAGACCAGGGGCTTATGTTCGGTTTCGCGATCAACGAAACTCCGGAACTGATGCCGATGCCGATCTATTATTCTCACGAATTGGTGAAATACTTAGCGGGTCTTAGACACGGGAACAAGCTGAAATTCTTAAGACCGGATGCAAAATCCCAGGTCACTGTGGAATACAAGGACGGAAAACCGGTTCGGATCGACACCGTGGTCATTTCCACACAACATTCTCCCGATGCGACTCATAAACAAATCGAAGAAGCTCTCATCGAAGAATGTATCAAGAAGGTGATTCCCGCCAATCTTCTCGTAAATACGAAATATTTTATCAACCCGACCGGTCAGTTCATCGTCGGCGGACCGCACGGCGACGCGGGTCTTACCGGAAGAAAGATCATCGTAGACACATACGGTGGATACGGAAGACACGGAGGAGGAGCATTCTCCGGTAAGGATCCTTCCAAAGTGGACCGTTCTGCGGCTTATATGGGACGTTATATTGCGAAAAACGTCGTGGCTTCCGGTCTTGCGGACAAGTGTGAAGTGCAGCTTGCCTACGCGATCGGTGTTGCGGAACCGGTTTCCGTTCACGTCGACACGTTCGGAACGGGAAAAATTTCCGAAGACGAATTGGTAAAAAGAATCCGCGCGAACTTCAAACTGACTCCGAGAGGAATCATCGAATCTCTAAAACTTCTCGAAAAAGGAAGAAAGTATAGAGAAACCGCTTCTTACGGTCACTTCGGAAGAAAAGGTTCCACGTTCACTTGGGAAGAAACCAACAAAGCCGCGGCGTTAAAAGGGTAAAATAAGAATGGGAGCTCCGAGCACATCCACTGCTACCGAAAAAGCAACCCGTGACGGATACGGGGATGCATTGCATGAACTGGGAGCTTCCCGCCAGGACGTAGTCGTCTTGGATGCGGATCTTTCCGGCTCCACAAAAACCAATAAGTTTGCAAAGGCTTTTCCCGATCGTTTTTTCAACGTGGGCGTCGCCGAACAGAACTTAGTCGGTCACGCGGCCGGTTTGGCTCTTTCCGGTTTGGTTCCGTTCGCTTCTTCCTTTGCGATGTTTCTTTCGGGAAGAGCTTGGGAAGTGGTTCGTAACAGCGTCGTTTATCCGTTTTTAAACGTAAAACTTGTTGCTTCTCACGGAGGAGTTACCGTCGGAGAAGACGGAGCTTCCCACCAATGTATCGAAGATTTCGCCATTATGAGAGCGATTCCCGAGATGACCGTGATCTGTCCTTCGGATTACAACGAATGCAAACAGATCATTCACGCGATCGCGGATTACAAAGGTCCGGTTTATGTGCGGGTGGGTCGTCCGAATGTTCCGGTGATCGAAAGGGAGAATTACAAGTTTACGATCGGTAAGGCCGAAGTAATGCGGGAAGGAAAAGACGTTCTCGTGATTGCGAACGGAGTTCTCGTAAACGAAGCGATGAAAGCCGTTGAAGAATTGGCGAAAGAAGGAATCAACGCGACTCTTTTGAACATGGCGACGATCAAACCGATCGACAAGGAAGCGATTCTAAAATACGCGAAAGAATGTAAGGCCGTTGTTACCTGCGAAGAACACAACGTAATCGGCGGACTCGGTTCTGCCGTGAGCGAGTTTCTTTCGGAAGAATATCCGGTTCACGTTCTCAAAGTAGGAATGAAGGATCAGTTCGGAAAATCCGGAACTTGGAAAGAACTTTTGGATTATTTCGGTCTTCGTTCTAAGAACATCGTGGAAACCGCAAAAAAGGCGATCTCACTCAAAAAATAAAATTCTTGATAACGGATCTAAAATTTCGCATAATCTTTTCTCTTTCTGAGGAAATGATTTTTGCGAAAGATCCGCTTGGAAAGAAATTCCCGATTCAATTTTCCTGGTAAGACAAGATGGCGAGCACACAAACTCCTGACCTAAACGAGATTACCGAGGAATCCACAAAGTCAACCGGAGGACCCTGGAGAGTGGTTCTTTGGGACGACAACGAACACACTTACGAATACGTAATCGAAATGCTGATGGAAATCTGCACCATGACCGTGGAGAAAGCGTTCTTACACGCGGTGCAAGTCGATCAGGAAAAAAGAACCGTCGTTTTTTCGGGAGAATTCGAACACGCGGAACACGTTCAGGAAAGAATTCTTACCTATGGAGCCGACCCGAGAATGTCCAATTCGAAAGGTTCCATGAGCGCTACTTTAGAAAAGTAAGACTTGTCGTAGCTCCGACGATTTTTTAGTGATCGCCGCGCCCCCACCCGAGTTAGGGTGGTGGAGGTGGGCCTTGTGGGAAAATTTCGGCGAATTTCTTATATCAGAAAAATCTAATTTTGTAAAGTAGAAATCATCGGCGATAAACCGTCGGAACTCCGACAATTTTTTAGCGCACCTTTTGTTCGCCGCAGTCAATTGACTGAATTTATTTTTTGAGAACGACGGCACGATCGTACTTAAACCAGATTTGGGTCAAAAACGTGAACTCTTCACAATTTTCTCCTCTGTACCATTCGTAACCGGGGATCATCCAACGCCCATCTCGATCTCGAAGCATCGAACCGAAGAAAAAGAAACGAGTGTTTTCTTTTCTGAATAAATCGGGAACAAGATTTGGATTTTCACATAACCACATCCAATAGTCGATCCCGGCAATCCAATGAGAATCGGAATATTCCTCGCAGACTTGTTGAGCGACGAAACCGAAGACGTTATTCGTCATTTCAGGCTTGTTAACAATGAGTGGAGAAAACGAGATCGGATCGAAACTTTCCGTTTCTTGGATCCTATATTCTCCGAATTTTTCCGGCGATACGTCATCGAGTAAATCGTGCGGAGAACGGGACCAGAGTTCCGCGGGATCGATTGCGACGGGTGTAAATTGCGACGGGTGTAAATTGCGACGGGTGTAAATTGCGACGGGTGTAAATTGCGACGGGTGTAAATTGCGGGGCTTTTTCATCCGGCTTTATCCACTGCCATTTTTTATAAACTTTCGTTAGGAACGCTTCCGTTTCTGAATTTGTTTTTAGCAAGAATGACTCCTGGGTCGGTAATTGAATTCTTCCGAATCAAATTTTACCAGACTAAAATTGCGCAAGGGATCGCGATTGTATGGATTTATATTCGCGAAGGTTGTCAACGAAAAATAAAACTCGTTGGAGGTTTGCAAGAAAAAGAATTCAATTCTTTGAATATATGCAATCCGTTAGAGACTTTAACGGATTGCATATACACAATCGAGTTCTTTGTCGACGTTTGGATTTTTGAGTTTTGCTTTTAAAATTAAATTTCAAGAATACGAATCAGAATGTAGTTCTTTGCTATTTATGAATCAAAGGTGGAATATTATAAAAAGTGATTTGTTTCGTTTGAGGAAGTGGATTCTTTAAAAACTTGTCGTTGCTCCGACAAAAAAAACGGGACCCGCGAAGGGGTCCCTAAATTGGGTAAAGTGTTTCTGAATGAGAGGGAATGCAAAAAAAATGCGGACCATGGTCGGACACGGTCCGCTCAGTAGAGATCAATCTAAGATAAAGGATCAAAATTCAATTCATCTTCACCACCAACTTGATCGCCGGTTCGAGCCATGCGTCGATCGCTTCGTCGAAGGAACAGGTTTTGGTGACGATTTTTTCGGGTTCTATCTTTTTTTCCACAATCTTGTTCAGGATCTGCGGGATATGTTCCCTCGAATCCACGCGCCCGATCTTGAGAGTCGCGCCCGTATTATATAAATCTAAATAAGGAATTTCTAATTTATTACTCCAGAATATGGAAGCGGTTCCGTAGATTCCTTCCGTGGAAAGCGACTTGAACGAGAAATCCATTCCTTCCTTCTGTCCGTGACAATCGGCGATCAGAGGAAATTTTTTCTCCCAGGCTTTGGGAAGAACGTTGTATGGCACAGCGGTCGCTCCTAAATTCTCCGCAATTTTCAAACGTTCCGGATTGTCGTCCAGATACAGAACCTCGGACGCGCCCATTCCGACCGCGAGGGAAGCCGAATACAAACCGATGCTCGAAGCCGCTCCGCCCAAAATCATCGCGGGAGAATTCGGTTTTTTCTCCAGCCATTGTCCGATCAGTTTCCAGGCCTCGACGATATTGTCGCTGATCGAAGCGAGAGCGATCGCGTCGAGGGAAGAGGGCATAGGAATTAACATTTGTTTGGCGAACGGAATCCAGATTTTTTCGGACAAGGCTCCGCCGAATTCTTTTGCGGAAGATCCCATCCCGTAATGACTCGCATACGGAATGGAAGTGCAGGCCTTGGAACGACCTCCGATACAATCCGGACAAAGTCCGCAGGAAATCTGAAACGGAATGATCACCTTGGTTCCTTTCGGAAAATCGTCGGCAATCTCGGGACTTGTCTCCTCGATTTCTCCCACGAATTCGTGACCGATCGGAATTCCAGGACGAAATAAGGTGAAACCCTTTACGATCGGAAGATCCAGATCACAACGGGAAACCGCGAGAGGTTTTACTATGGCCTGATTCTGTCCTTGGATTTTCGGTTCGGGAACGTTTTCCCATTCCAATACATTCTTTTTTTTGAATACGATTCGTTTCATAATTTCTTCCTTGCTCTAACGTAAAATTGAAATTGTTTAAAAGCGTTCGCGTTTGGATTGCCCCGTTTTCGAATTTAAAATAAAATTAGAATATTCATTTTCCATGAAATACCGCGGCGCGTTTTTCCAGAAAGGAATTCAGACCTTCTTTCGCGTCTTCGGATTCCATGAGTTCCAAAAGTTGAGGAAACAGATTTTCGGCCGCTTTCGATTCTCCATATGCGACCGATTTCATGGACGATTTTAAGGTCGCGCGCACTCCGAGCGGGGCCTGAGCCGCGATCTTTTCCGCGAGTTGAATTGCTCTGGAAACGAGTTCGTTTTTTTCCACGACTTCCTGAACGAGTCCGATGCGGAGCGCTTCGTCCGCTTCGAACGGTTCTCCCGTAAGAATGTATTTCATCGCGTTTCCCCAACCGCACTGAGAGGGCCAACGCATGGTTCCTCCTGCGAATGGAAAAATTCCACGTTGGACTTCCATCTGCGCGAAGACGGTGCGTTTGGCTGCGATTCGAATATCGCTCGCGAGCGCGAGTTCGATTCCGAGAGTGATGCACATTCCGTGAACTGCGACGACCACGGGTTTGGTTCTCGTTTTTCCGAAAGTTCCCCAGGGATTGATTCCATCTTGAGGAAGAGGGAATCTTTTTTCCTTTTGTAAGAAATCGACGATGTTGTTCAATTCTAAGCCGAGAGTAAAGTGTTTGCCGTTTGCGTAAACGAGACCGACTCGAACTTCCGGGTCCGCTTCCATTTGGTCGTAGGCGCCGCTTAAGGCGTAGAGCATTTCTACGTTGAACGCGTTTCTTTCCTCGGGTCGATTGATGATGATATGGAGAATAGGACCTTTTTTTTCGGTGAGTATGAGTTCGGACATGGTCGATTTCCTTTATAGACTAGTTGGTCTATCCTTTAAAAGATCGGGATAGACTTAATAGTCTATCATTTTTTCAGTTTTTGTTGAACTTTTTTCGGGTCTGTGGATTCTGATTCTTAGAATGTCTCCGAATCTCGACAAACAAACCAATCCGTATGATCGCCTGATGACTTCGGCTTTGGATCTTTTTTATCGCAGGGGTTATTCGGGAACTTCCACAAATCAGTTGATCGCGGATTCCGGCACGCATAAGGCCAGTTTTTATCGTTACTTTCAATCCAAGGAAGAGATCGCCCTCGAATATTTAAAACTCCAAGGGGAGAATTTTGAAAACGGTCTGCAAAGAATGATGGAACGTTCTCCTTCTTGGAAAGAATTCATTCATACCTGGACGTCCGTTCTTTTGAAACAGGTCAAAAGCGGTAAGTTTATTGGTTGTCCGATCGCGCGTTTTTTAAACAGCGTAGAGGAAAGAAACGAGGACTTCGAACTCGTCGCGGATAAAATTCTACACGGATGGATTCAAATTTTCGAATCTTATTTCGAATCCGAAAAGAAAAAGGGACATCTGGATTCTTCTTTGAATTCTCTCGCCGCTTCTCGCAAAATTCTTAAATTGTTTCAAGGCAGTTCTCAACTTTTTAGAATCACCGGTAAAACCGATTACTTTCTCGAACTCGAAGGAGAAATGATCGAAGCACTCGGTGGAAAAAGAAAATAATTTCGATTTCGTCGATTCTTTTTTTGTGATCGTTTGTCGGACCAAGTTTCGCATTTCGCATTGACAAAACGAAATTCTTACATTCAAAAAACTGAATTCTTATTCCGCGCCAGGGTAAAATAAAAAACGCCTCCGTTTTACCGGAAGCGTTTCGGTTTTTTAGTCGGACGCGCTCGTAATTTTTTACAAACGAATGCGCTCTTTATTTCGCGCGCGCCTTAAAAACTTTTTAGGAATTAACCTTTTTTCTTAACGAGAATCTTTCTTTCGATTTCGAAAATTTTCTCGGGAAGTTTTTCCTTTCCGTGTTTTTTCTTATCGTTTTCTTTTAAGAATAGATCTTCGCCGAATTTATCGAATGCGTCGTTTGCCTTGATGTTTTTCAAGCCGATGATCTGAAGATGAACCGCTCCCGCAGGAATTCCGAAATCGTTTCCGCGATCCTCCACGGAAAGAACTCGTGTGATCGCAGTCACGGTATCCCCGCTGAAAGAAGGTTGAGTGTGATATCCTTCGGTGAATCCGAGATCCCAGATCATGTTTTCCGTGATGTCTCGGGAAGCCATTCCGCATAACCACGCGAAGACGAGACCGCCGTAAACGACCGGTTCCCCGCCCATCGGACCGGAAATACCCGCGGAATAAAGTTTGTCGTAGTGAAGCGGGTGCGTGTTTCCGACTCTGTACGTCCAAGGGAAATGTTCGTCAGTGATCGTTCTTCCGTTTTGGTGGATGTAGATCTGACCCGGTTTGAAACTTTCGAAATACGTATCGGACCAAGTCGCGGACTTAAACTCGGTTGGGAATTTAAGCGCAGGAAGTTCGATTACGGGAGAATCTGTTTCCGGAAAGAACGCTTCCTTGACGACCGGTTTCGGATTTCCTTTCGGTTTTCCGTTGGATTGATAGATCATGATCTTTCTTTCATACTGAAGAACCAATTCTTTCTTTTGGTTTAAGCAGATCGTACGAACGCTTACGATTCCCGGTTTGTCCGGTCCTTTGTCGTCCACTTTGAGAATTTTGGTTTTCGCGGAAAGAGTGTCTCCGGGATAAACGGGTTTTAAGAATTGAACGTTGTAATAACCTAAGTTGGCGAGCGCCTTTTCGGAATCGTTTTGAACTCCGAGAGAAAGAGCGATGTTAAAAACTTGCAGAGAAGAAACCAACATGTCTTGAAAACCGTGCGCTTGCGCGTACGCGGAGGATAAGAAGAGTGGGTTCGCGTCCATAAACGTGGTTGCGAATTCCTGAGCGAACGCTCTGTCGATCGTGATCTCTCTCGGGTGTTCGAAAATTTCCCCTTCCGTGAATTCTTCCAGATATCTTCCGTAAATATTCCGTTTTACCTGATCTTTGGAAACTGCAGTGCTCGGAGCCAGCTCCGCAAACGGTTTGTTTGGAACTTGAGTCATATAAGGCCTCTTGGTGTTTTCGGTTTTTTCCAGTGTTTTGTTTCGAATCGTATGGAAAAGTTTTATTTTCCAGAATAAAACGCGTCGAGTTCTTCTCTGCTTCCGGTGCGGAGTTCGACGTTGTTGAATTTCTTTTTGGAAAGTTCCGGATTTTGATCCTTTTCGGAAAACATATGATTCCAAGTGTTGATGTAAAGAATCGGTTTCTTTTCCTCCTTCGAGAATGCTTCGGCTTTCAGAACGGAATCGAAATGTTGAACCGGATCTTGCGAAAATTTTTGATCTCCTGAATAAACGTTCTTGAGATGAACCGTGGACAATTCTCCCGTATTCGAAAATTGCAAACGAAGACTTTCGATGTCCTTGTGTCTTCCGTATTTAAAACCCCGATAGATTCTATATACGGCGTCCTTCCAAAAAGAAGGATGTCTTTCGTCCCGAAATACCAGACTGAGTTCGATCCGTTTTCCGTTCGGAGTTTCCCTTTTATTGCAATAAATGATTTCCAAATCGTTTCCGTCTTTTACGTCGTCCGAAGGTTGAATCCAAATCGGAATTTCCTCGTTCGAACATTCCAACTCGGATGAGAAGCGGGGGAGTTCTTTTTTTGCGGGGGAACAACCGGTTAACAGAAGAATGGTAAACCCGAATCGGATCAGTTTAGAATCGAACATAGATTCGTGTTTTATCGCGCGGACGCTCGGAGTCAAATCGGAAAAAGTGGATGAAGTTTCGAAGGGAGGGAAGAAATTGACGGTGATGTTACCAGAATTCAAAACCGATTCTCCCGAACTTACCAAAGATTCGATCTTGGAAAAGATCAAAACGATTCGGAAAGAACTTCCGATCCTTCTTTCCCAAAAGGAAAGAACATACGAGAACGTCATACGTCCATTGAACGATCTCGTTCAGGAAATGCAGGTGGAATCCACGGTTCTTTCGCATTTGAACAGCGTAAAAAATTCCAAGGAAATCCAGGCGCTTTATACGGAAGTTCTTCCGGAGATCACGGCTTTTTATTCCGATCTCGGTCAAAACGAGGAACTGAATTCCGTATATCAGGAAATTCTAAAGAACGAAGAAACCTCGTTGAACGTTCCGCAAAAAAAAGTATTAACGGATTCCATTCTTCAATTTAAACTCAGCGGGATCGGTTTGGATCCTCAGATCAAAAAAAGAATCCAAGAAATTCAGATCCGACTGGCGGACGTGGACAATCAATTCTCCCAAAATCTTTTGGACGCGACGAACTCGTTCGAACTCGTTCTCGACGATCCGAAGGACGTGGAAGGAATTCCCGAATCCGATTTGAACGCCGCGAAAACCGAAGACGGCAAATATCGTTTTACGCTTCAAATGCCGAGTTACATCGCGTATATGACTCACGGTCCGAATCGGTCCATTCGAGAAACGTTATATAAGGCTTATACCACAAAGGCTCCACAAAACGGAAAGTTGATCGAGGAGATTCTCGCGCTTCGAAACGAATTGGCGAAACTTCTCGGTTATTCGAACTACGTCGAACTTTCCCTTGCTACCAAGGTCGCGGATTCCGGTAAAACGGTTTTGAATTTTTTAAGAGATCTTGCAAAACAAGCAAAGCCGATCGCCGAAAAAGAATTTTTGGATCTTTCCACTTTCGCAAAAACTCTTTCGATCGATTCTCTGCAAGCCTATGACACAGCGTTCGTAAGCGAGAAGTTGATGAAATCTAGATTCGATTTCGACGAGGAACAAACCCGTCCTTATTTCGAGAAGGAGAGGGTGGTTTCGGGTACATTCCAATTTTTGAATGAGCTTTTGGGTCTGGAATTCAGAAAAACTACGGCGCAGATTTGGGAAGAAAAGGTTCAGGTTTACGACCTCTATAAGGACGGAAAACTTCTTTCTCGTTTGTATCTGGATCTCGAAGCGCGTAAGGACAAACAGGGCGGGGCTTGGATGCACAACTGGTATTCCAGAAATCGTATCGCGGGAAAGGAAGTCCATCCGACTGCGTTCGTAGTCTGCAATTTTCCGATTTCGACAAAGGATTCTCCCTCGCTTTTGAAACACAGCGACGTGGTCACTTTCTTTCACGAGATGGGTCACGCGCTTCATCATCTTTGTACGAAGATCGAAGAACCTCCCGTGAGCGGAATCAACGGTGTGGAATGGGACGCCGTAGAATTCCCTTCTCAGTTTCTGGAGAATTTCGCATATACTCCGAGCGTTCTTAAAATATTCGGAAAACATCATAGATCCGGAGAAACCATTCCGGATTCTATGATCGCCAAACTCAACGAAACGAAGAATTTTCTTTCCGCGATGGGGATCGTAAGACAACTCGAGTTTTCCCTTTTTGATATTCTCATCCATGAAAAAAAACACACCGAAGAAGAGGTGCATTTGATTCTTCAGAATGTTCGCAAGGAAGTTTCGGTCGTCATTCCTCCGGAATACAACCGTTTTCAGAACGGATTCTCCCATATCTTTTCGGGCGGTTACGCCGCGGGTTATTACAGTTACAAATGGGCGGAAGTGATGAGCGCGGACGCCTTCTTTGCGTTTGTCGATCGGGGAGTTTTTGATCCGAACTTGAGCAAGGCGTATTTCGGCGAAATTTTGGAAAAGGGCGGAAGCGAAAACGCGATGGTTCTTTTCAAAAGATTTTTGGGAAGAGATCCGGATGTGGGTTCCCTTCTCAAATTGTACGGTTTAAAAAATGCGGCTTGATCGAGGAAAGATTAGGAAAGGCTTTTTCTGAAATTTTGGAGCAGAGATTCCTTTCCGGCCAAAAGCACTTCCACCTGATCCTGGTCGATATTGTAAACGACGTTGCTGCGTAGTGCGTCTTTGAATTCGTTCTGGTTGATCAGTTTTTGATCGTAACTTTCTTTTAGAAAATTATACCAGCCGGCCAAGAGAACTTTGAGATGTGGAAGTTCCCGGATCGGGATCGAAATTACTTTTTCTGGTTCCATAAAGACCAGAGCAGGCTATTTCCCGTACCGGGAGAGTCAAATCAATTTTGGAAGCTCGGTTAAGAATTTCAGGCGACTATTCGATTTTTGCCTTCGCTCTCGCAATGATTTTTCGAAGCGTTTGTTTTTCCTTTTCCACCAAGGCCGGTCCTTGTTTGGATTTCATAAATTCGAAATATTCTTTCCAACCTTTGAGTTGGTCCAAGGGATGATTGTCCGGATAAATCGTTCGAAGCTCCTCGTCGATCACGGATAAATTCGCAAAGCCGGAACAATCCGCCATGGTGAATTTTTCTCCGGCGATATAAGGGGAGAATTTCACGACTCTTTGTAAAGCCTTTACGCCTTTGATCAACGACGAATGAATCTCTTCCACGAGTTCGGGTGAAACTTCCTTTCCTCTCGACGCGGGTAAATAAACTCTTCTCGCGGGAATGTCCAAATACATTTCTATGATCGTCGTAATCTCTCTGACTCTCGCGGCTTCCCAAGGTTCTTCGGGAATCAGTTTCGGTTCCTGCGGATAAATCGTATCTAAGAATTCTAAAATAGCCCCCGATTCGAAGAGAAACCTCCCGTCGATTTCCAACACGGGTATTTTTCCCATAGGACTGATCTTTAAAAATTCCTCTTCTTGAGAAGGCGCCACCCTGAGTTGTTCGTATTCCAATCCCTTCTCTAAGATCCCTAGTTTTACTTTGTTTACGTAATTGCTGATGCTTGCGCCGTGCAGTTTGATCATGAGGAGGAATCCTATACGGATCGGATCTTTGGGAAAGTGTTTTTTGTTTTGTTATAATTCCGAATCTAATGGTTTCGGATCGGATTCGATTGAAATTCGAAAAAGGGCCTATTTACTCAAGTAAGTAGGTTTTATTCTCCAAGGTATATTTTCTTTTAGAAAGTGTCTAATTCGCAATTGTTATGTTAAAAAGTAGTATTCAATTTATAGAATCTTGGGATTTGTAAACAAAAACTCATAACTGATTTCAAAAGGATCCGATGATGAAAAATACATTCTCATTGTTGGTTCTCGTCGTTATTGTGCTGGCATTTTCCGGTAATTGTCATCGCTATTCGGTCGGGAAACAATATAAGTCACAACCATCCGTTGTTGTAGAAGGAAAAATCGCTTTGATTCACGAAAACCATATCGTTAAACGTTTTGGTTTCGTCGATGAAAGGGCGTTCTTAAATAAATTCGAAGATAAGTTCAAAGATCTTCCAGGAATCGAAATGATTTCCTTTCGCGAGAGTCGTAAGAAAATTCAAGACGCGAAGTTGGATACGGAACTTACTAAGATCAATTTTCACGATCCGATTGCGGTTAAAGCGAACTCCGCATTGCTCGCAAAACTTTCTTCCACTTTAGGTACCGATAAGATTTTAGTGGTTTATTCGGACGAGGATGCGTTTCCTCTTTCCTCTACGATTCTTATGATCGGAAGCGGTTTTTTTTACGAAACCACAAATGGAAACGGTCGTGGGATTTTTCATTCCGCTTCTTTGGTCGATCTTAAAAATTCCAATCTTCTTTTTCAAGAATTCACTTCTCGTGAAGTTTCTCCTCAAGCGGGACCGGCGAGAGGAAAAGGATTGGGTTCAGTTTTAATCAATGGATTGGCAAATGCTAAGGATGCGAATTAATATGAAAAAAACATTAAGTTCATTGGTGCTTTTGATGTTTGCGGTTGTTTTGAACGCCGCTTGTAGCGGCGGATATTATACCGCGCGATTGTATTCCTCCAATCCGAAACCGAAACTTTCGGAACTCAAAACGAAAAAATGGGCGATCCTTCCGACACTGAACGTTTATCCTACCGCTGCGGTAAGTCAGGAAATCGATTCTCGTTTGGACGCTTTGAAAACTAGAAATCCGAGTTACGTTCAATCAACTCCTTCGGATATTAAGAAATCGTTAAGCGACGCCGGATTTACGAAATCGATTTCCAAAATCTACACTGCGGTTTGGGAAAAAGAAAAGGCTGAGAGAGTTTCTTTATTAGTCGGAAGCGAACTTACGACTTCCATCGCAGTTCAAGCTATGGGTACTCCGGGGGCACAACAACTTCAAGTTTTGGGACAATCTTCGAATTCGAACGATGATTTTTTTGTGGCCGATTTGAAAGGTTTAGAAGGCGATTTTAAAGCACTAAAACTTAAGGAAGACTATGCGATCCTTCCCGTTCTTGTGGATTATCGTCCCGCGATCAACACTACGGATATTTGGTTCTTGCTTCCCGTTTACTTTGGAAAATCCGTTTATGAAAATTATACGATGTCTTACTTCGTCGTCGACTTGAAGACAGGTAAGAACATTCGCACGATCCGTACAGTACAAGGAACGGGCGGCGTGGAAGAATCAAGCGCTCAGATTGATACAATGATCGGGCAGGTATTGGAGCATTAAGATGAAGTTACAAAGAATTTTAAACCTAACGATTGCGTTCGCAATTCTAATTTTGGCAAATTGTATTTCTTTTGCTCATTACGAAGCGAATTATTTACCCGAAGATAAGGATATTAGAAGTTCGAAAGTTCTTTTGATCCTGCCAAGCTACAGCGATCATATCGCTGAGGAAATCTATTACAATCCTTTCGCTGAAAACCAGAGAAAGAATGCGCTGAGCAAACCGAAACAAAAGGGCGGTATCGTCGAAATTACCGTCGATCCTAGAAAACAATTTCAAGATTCGGCCGCTCGAAAAAGTTTTAAATTGTTTTTAGAAGGAACCCTTTACTCTTCTTTGAAAACGGCGATCTCTACGGAAAATCCTTCCGTACAATACCTGGATGAAAAGGATGAAAAAAGATTAGCTACTGAAATTCAAAAAACTTTTAAAAATCCTTTCGCTCCGATTAGTCCGGCTCTAAGAGACGAATTAAAAAAGAAGAATATCGAGTATGTTCTTGCTCCGTTGGCGTTCAGTACTCCGGGAAATGAGTTGTTTACGAAAGCGATTTCAGCGCAGCAAAATAACAACAATAACAATAACAACAATTCCGGCGGAAACGTTCAAACGAAAACTTCGGAGATACGCCAAGGCGGATCGATCGTAGGAGTTAGGCTTCAGTTAATAGATTTGCAAAGCGGAGAAAACGAAAAAATTTCCACGATCTATATTCAGTGGAATTTTGCGGATTCGGCTAAATCAAAGTTTCAAGAAAGTATTCTAAAATTGGTTCAAGGAATTTTTCCTCCTAAATCTTAAGAAGTTTTAGAATCTATATTTCCTTAAAGCCGCTTCGGAAAGTTACTTTCCCGAGCGGCTTTTTTATTTTATTCGGAAAACGATTCGGTCTTTTAAAATGGATCCTAAAAAAGTCTTTCTCTCTTTTTTCAAGAGAATAATTTCGACCGTCAAAAGGAATCTTCAAATGGCAAAAACGGCAATCATCACCGGCGGAACGGTCGGCATCGGATACGAACTCAGTAAACTCATCGCGGCGGACGGATACGATCTTATACTCGTGGCAAGAAACGAAAAGACTTTGAAAAAGGTGAAGAAGGAAATCGAATCCTCAAACAAGGTAAAGGTGGATATTCTTTCCGTGGATCTCGCGGATCCGAAAGCGCCCAAGAAAATTTTCGACTTCGCAAAAAAATCGAAAGCGGTCGTGGAGATTCTCGTCAACAACGCGGGTTTCGGAACGAGCGGAAGATTCGATCGAATGGAACTCAAAAAAGAACTCGATATGATCCAAGTCAACGTGACTTCTTTGACGGAGTTGACGCATCTGTTTCTGCAAGGTATGGTGGAACGGAAGAATGGAAAGATCTTGAACGTCGCTTCGACCGCGGCGTTTCAACCCGGACCGAACATGGCCAATTATTATGCGACAAAGGCGTATGTGCTTTCCCTATCGGAAGCGATCCACGAGGACGTTTACAAGGACGGAGTCACCGTAACCACGCTTTGTCCCGGACCGACCAAAACTGAATTTTTTGAAAGAGCCGAAATCACGAAGTCGAAACTTCTCAACAACCCGATGGCTCCGATCATGAGCGCAAAAGAAGTCGCGGAAATCGGATACAAGGCTTTGAAAAAAGGAAAGCCGGTCGTGATCTCCGGCGTTCTGAATTGGATTCTCGCCCAAAGCGTACGAATCACTCCGCGTTTTATCATCCGAAAGATCGCCAAGTTTTTGAATCAAAACGGATAAGAAAGAATGCAAGGCTCCATCATCGATTTAGCGGTTCCGTTTTTTATAGTACTGATCGGACTGGAGGTTTTTTACTCCCGAGTTTCCGGTAAAAAAGTATATCGATGGAACGATACGGTCGCGGATCTAAGCACCGGAATCCTATTTTCGCTGACGGGAGTTCTCGTAACGATCGGCTCCCTTTGGGTGTATGAGAAATTTAGAATATTCTATTCTTTGCAAACTCTTTTCGGAGTTCCGCCAATTCCGCTCGGGTCTCCGATCTGGGCGGATCATTTGGGTTGGCACGCGGATTTTAAGAATCTTGCGGGTTGGGTTTTCGTGTTTTTGGCCGTGGACTTCGTTTATTACTGGTTTCATAGGGCCACGCACGAAATCAACTTTCTCTGGGCCTGTCACGTTACGCACCATTCCAGCGAAGAATTCAATCTTTCCGTGGCGTTGCGTCAATCCAGCTTCCAGAGAATTTTCGAATACGGGTTCAATCTTACGATCGCGTTCTGCGGGGTTCCCTGGCAGGCGTTTTTGCTCGCTCACGGAATTCTAAAGATCTATCAATTCTGGGTTCACACAAGATTGATCGGCAAACTCGGTTTTTTGGAAGAAATCCTCGTAACACCGGCGCATCATCGAGTGCATCACGGAAGAGATCCGAAATACATCGACAAAAATCACGGTGGAATTCTGATCATTTGGGATCGGATTTTCGGTTCGTTTGCGAGGGAAGAAGAGGAGCCCGTTTACGGACTTACAAAACCGGTGACGACCTTTGATCCCGTTTATACGAACCTGCACGTGTATGAGGAAATTCTTTCCTTGATACAAAAGACCAAAAGTTTTAAGGAAAAGATTCTGATTCTTTTAAAACCTCCGGGTTGGAGACCGGCCAGCATCGGGCCTTCGCTTCTCCCCCAGGAAATCGATCGAAAGAAATATCTGAAGTTCGATCCGATCGTAACCAAACAAAGAACCGTTTGGGGAGTTTTGGAATTTCTTCTTTGGACCGTTGTTTCCCTGGCGCTCGTTCGATATTTTAAATCGGGGAATCTCGCGCTTTGGAAAATTCTTCCCGTGATCCTTTACGTCTTTTACGGATTCAGACATACCGGAATCGTTTTGGACGGAGGGCCTCTGGGAAAAATACAACACGGTTTGCTTCTGCTCGGAGGAGCGATTCTTCTTTGGATTCTGTTTTTCGTCTGAACCCGAGTTGTAACGAAAGAAGAATTTGAAATCATGACCGGAAACGGGATCGGCAAGTCGTGTTGAAACAACAAAAAGCAATCGGGACATTCGCGCTTTGTCTTTATCTTTTGGCCCGGCCCGTATTCGGAATCGATCTCGTAAATCTGGACGATTCTTCCTCCGGATTCGAGGATTCCTACGAATACTACGAGGATTTTACGGGGAATTTGAGTTTTGCCCAGGTCCGGGAATTGGCCGAAGCCGGTAAATTCAATTCTTCGAATATTCATTCATTAGGATATACGAATGCTTCCGTTTGGGTCCGTTTGAACGTGGAGAATTCCTCCGATAAACCGATCCGATGGATCGTGGAATATCGTTTTCCGGACGTGGATCTCGTCGAATACTACGATTTAAAAAAGGGAGAATCCCCGTTTTACAGGGCGGGGGACGTGCTTCCGTTTGGGGTTCGTCCGATTCAGTATCGAAACCCAGCCTTTCCTTCGGTGGGTCTTGCTAAAACGAACAAGTCCGTGTATCTGAAAATCAAATCCGATTCCAGAATCCAACTTTCGCTTCGTTATTATTCCGCGCTCGGGTTCTATCAGAAGGTCATCTTCGAACAGTTTTTGTTCGGATTGTTTTTCGGCTCGATGTTGATATTAGCGCTTTATAATCTTCTTTTATACGCGTATACGAAAGAATGGAATTATTTCTACTTCGCGCTTTATATCTCCGGTTTTTCTTTCTTTCAATTCGTATTGGAAGGTTTCGGGTTTCAGGTTCTCTGGCCGAACGCGGTTCTTTGGACCAATTCGAGCGTTCCGTTTTTTCTGATGGTTTCCCTTTCCTTGATGTCCCTTTTTGTCGCGGTTTATCTGGATTTGGAGAACCGTTCGAAACTTTCCTTTCGAATATTCAAATATTATCAAGTTCTACTATTGTTTTTCGCGCTCGGCTCCCTGTTGATTCCCGAGCGTTTCGGGATTTGGATCGGTTTGATCTTATCCTTTTGTTTTGTGATTCTTCTTTTTATCAACGGAATCCGAAGCATCGCGTGGAATCAGGGAAGCGCATTCTACTTTCTTTCCGCTTGGACGGTTTTGCTTTCGGGCGCGGTTTTGTTTTTATTTTTGCAAAGCGGATGGATGAAGGATTGGAGTCTTCGGTTGTGGATCATCGAAATCTCCTCCTTGTTCCACGTCGTTTTTATGGGAATCGGTCTTGCGGATCGTGTGAAGGTTTTATCCAAGGTTTTGTCCGCTAAGATCAAGGAACTCGGAAGCACGAAACTCGTCGCGGAACGTTCCGAAAAACGATTTAAGAATTTGTTCGAAGAATCGGAAGAATTTCTCTTTACGATGGATACGAACGGAAAGATCCGAAACGCGAATAAATCCCTCGGAAGACTGCTCGGTTTCGATCCGGAAGAAGTGATCGGCTGGGATTTTTTGGATCTCATCTTCGTTCCCACGGGAGGAGACGCATCCTACGCGAAAATTCTGGCCCGGGATAAGATCGAGGAACTTTTAAAACGGGGAAAAAGCTCGGAGTTCGCCGTAGAATTCAGGCAGAAGTTCGTTCTGGAACCGAGACAGATTCGGGTTCGTCTTCAGCTTTTGGATCTCGGGGACCGCAAAGGTATATTAGGAAAGGCTTATGAACTGAACGAGGATATTCTTTCCAAGTTCATCGTAAGCGAATCCATGCACTTCACTTTGAACAATTATCTCCGAAACGCGGATCTTTTGAGCAGGCTTCTGACCGTAAACCTTTCGAGTTTTGTGGGAACCGAAATCGTGATCGCGATCCGCACTTGTATTCGGGAGATCGTAATCAATTCCATAGAACACGGAAATCTCGCGATCAGTTTTGACGAAAAAACCGAGGCCTTGAACCAAGGACGTTATCTCGAATTTATCCAAGAACGTCAGAAAGAAACGTTCTACAACTATAGAACCGTAAAGGTTTCGTATTCCCTAAACGCGAGAAGGATCGGATTTCTCATCACGGACGAGGGAGAAGGTTTCGATTATAAGAAAATTCTAAACTTAGACATCGAAAAGCTGAACGAAACGAGTTTGACCCACGGAAGAGGGATCGTGATGACCCGCCGTGTTTTCGATATCGTTCGGTTTAACGAAAAAGGAAACCGGGTTCTTCTGATTAAGTATTTGAAAAAGCCGCTTCGTTACAAACGGGAAAAAACATCTTTCGACGTTTGAAATTTTTCGGGTTTGCGGATCGTTCGATCAAAGCAGAGCCGTTCGATATAAATCGTTCGACCGCTTCCGCTTCGTCTTAAAACTTCTGAGCGACTCCTAGGAAAAGAGTCGTCGTCAAAACCTGAAATTCCAATTTACGCGAGAATTGATTCGTGACTAAGATCGCGGCCTGATTCGTGGATTCGGTCAGAGGAGTTACGCTTCCGTCCTCTCTCAGATAAAAACTCGCCGTTTGTCCGTTGAAGGTTCCGGTTAAGGAAGGAATGTTGATCCAAGAAAGAGCGATTCCCAGTTGAAGACTTGTGGACTCGGTGATTCTTCGGTTGACCGTTCCTTCCAAACGAAACTCGATTCCGGTTCCGGTCAAAGAACCTTCCTGACGAAACGTTTCTCTTCCCGAGGTCGCATAACCCTTGGAATCCCAATATACCTGGGACATCCCGGCGCCGAGCCCGCCTTGAAAGATCCAACGTTTGTAATTCCATTCATACCAATACATCAAAAGAAAATACGGATTGGAAAGTTTGAAACTGAGATCCGTATAAAACGGCTCGGAAGAAACCTGTTTCAATCCGAACTTCTGCCATTCTCGATAACCGCCAATAAAACCGACCCGGCTTTCGGTGCTGATCTTTCTGCGGAGAAACAATTCTCCCTGAGACACATGGCTCGGAGGATCGAGTTTGGTTTTGGAGGCGACTCTCGGATCATACGTGTCCGTAAAACCCCGAAGGAAAGAATTGAGTCTATCTTCGCCCTTGTAACCGATTCCGGCGCGAAGCCCGAGTTCCCAGTAGAGTTCTTCCTCGGTGGGGATTTCCAGCGCGGGTTTAGTGGAATGGGCTTTGGTTTTGGGAAATTCTCCCTCGGCGTTCAAAGCGGATTCAGGAAAAGGGAAGAATGGGAAAAAAAAGAGAACACAGAATGAGATCCCGAAAATTTTGCTGGTAGCCCTCATAATTACAGGATTTCTAGCAAGGACTTCCAAAAAAAGCGGATTTTCGTTTCGATCGGGTGGGCCATGTTGCAATTTCATTTTTTTCAGTTTTTCGATTGGGATTTACTCAAACCCTTCTTTTACTTCCTGAGTTTTATCGGGATCTATCTGACCTTCAGACTCCGGTTTCCCCAACTTAGGTTCCTCTTTCTTGCGGTAAAAATTTTCTCGGGCAACATGGACTACAAGGGTTCCCGGGGAAGACTCGTTCATTCTCAGGCGTTCTTTTCGGGAACCGCGTCTTCTCTCGTTCCGGGGGCGGTGATCGGTTCGGCTCTGGCCTTGATGATCGGAGGACCGGGGGTTTTGTTTTGGATTTGGATCTCTTCCTTTTTTATCATGCCTCTTCGATTCGTTTCTTCCACGCTCGCGATTCGTTTTAGAACCAAAACCGCTTCGGGAAGATATCTTTCCGGTCCTATGTATTTTATAGAAAGCGCTCTCAAAGCGAGATGGCTCGCCGTGAGTTTTGCCATCGCCGGACTTTTGACCGTTCTCGTGATGGGCGGCGCGGTTCCTATGTTGTATGTGACCCATATCGCCAATCGCGCGTTCGACGTGACCGGTATGACGGTTCCGTTTTTGTTGGCTGTGATTCTCGTATTCATCGTGTTAGGCGGGGTGAGAAGGGTGGGAAAAATTTCCGCTTATCTGGCTCCGATCGCGATCCTATTGTTTTTTGCGGGTTATTTTTTCTTATTTAAGAATTCTCTCATGAACTTTAAGGACTTTCTCTGGCTTTCGTTTCAAGAAGCGTTTCAGCCTTTGACCGCCGTCGCGGGCGGAAGTTTTGTTCTTGCTCGAACCTTTAGCATGGCATCGGGAATCTTTTTCGTTTCCACCGAAACCGGGATCGGAAAAAGCGCGGGTTTGTCCGGAGTTGTAAGAACGGATTTTCCTGCGAAACAAGGTTTGGTGAGTATGCTCGCCACCTTCTTTGAAGGTTTTATCATATCGACGCTTGTGATCTACGCGCTTTCTTCTTACGGCGCGTTTAAGATGGAAGAACAGATGTTGTTCGTAAACGCGCTTTTTCAAGGAAGCACCAATCCGATCCATCTCGCGTTCTTCGGTTCGTTTTTGTTGTTGGGTGTGGTTTCGATCACGGGTTGGTTTTATACGGGAGAACAAAACGCTCTCTATGTGTTCGGTGAAAAGTTTGCGAACTTTTTTAGAATGCTCTTCTTGATCACCATTCTCGCCGTCGCTTATCTGTACGTAAAAAACGGAGAACAGATTCTTTTCGAGGCGTTCGGTCTCGGATATTCTCTTTCGATTATAACAGCGGTTCCGGTTTTGATTTCTTTGGTTCTTTTGGAAAAGATAGCAAGAACCGAACTCAAACGATTCTTAACCGAAAGCGGGGCGAGATACGAAGTCTTGAAGGATTTTTATCTTCTCGTTCTTTCCATCGTTCCTAAGAATTTACTTTCGAGACTGTTCGGACTTTTGGCTTCTTCCAGACTTCCTCGTTTTCTTTTGATTCCGATTTTGAAAGCGTTTGCAAGGGCTTACAAGATCAACGTCGACGAAGCCGAGCTTGAGATTCAGGAATACAATTCTCTCAACGCATTCTTTACAAGAGCCTTAAAGGCAGAAGCGAGAATCATCGACTCCGCGGACAACGAAATGGTTTCTCCCGTCGACGCGAGGATCACCGGTTACGGAGACATCAACCAGAGAATCATCATCCAAGCGAAGGGTGTGGATTACAATCTCAAGGAACTTTTGGGAGGAGGTGCTTCCAAGTTCATCGACGATTTTACGAACGGAAAATACATCACCTTCTATCTTTCCCCACAGGATTATCATAGAATTCACTCGCCCGCGTATGGTAAAATTTTAGGGTATTACTACGAGCCCGGAAAATTATTTCCGGTGAACGAACTTGCCGTGTTCGGGATTCGAGGTCTTTTTCCGAAAAACGAAAGATTGATTACGTATCTGCAAACCGAGTATGGAAAGGTCGCGGTGATTAAAGTCGGCGCTTCGAATGTCGGAAGAATTCGAGTAACCTACGACAATAAGATCGTTACGAACACGCTCATCCGGACCGCAAGGACGGTCGAATACAAGGACGTTTCGATTATGATCGACAAGGGCGCGGAGCTTGGTCGTTTTGAGATGGGATCGACCGTGATTCTTTTGATGGAAAAGGATACGTTTCAGTTTGAATCCTTGGCGGTGAACGAAAAGATTCTCTACGGGACGACGATCGGTAAGTTTTTGGCGAAGAAGTGCAAACTTCCGAAATGATTTTTTTGAAATCGCGGAACGTGTGGGAACTCATACAAGTTCGGGAAATGTAGGAACTCACACGGAAACTCGCGATCTTCGAAATGTAGGAACTCTTACAAAATGGCTCAACTCAGTTTAAAAGCGACGACCCCCGATCAGATCGACTTTGACGACAATCATCTAAAAATCACCTGGAAGGACGGAGTTACGTCCACGTTCGAACTTCTCGATCTGAGAAAACGTTGTCCCTGTGTCGTATGCAAGGGAGGACACGGCGGAAAAGTAGGAACTACCACCGGAGGAATTCAGTCGATCCGACTCTATTCGGTCAACAAGGTAGGAAGATACGCGATCAATCCGGTTTGGAGCGACAATCATCTCACGGGAATTTATTCTTTCGACGCACTTCGAATGCTCGCGGACGGCTTGGGCGGGGATTTAACTCTTTAGATTTTTGGAGTTGGCTACTCCGGGACAAAACATTGTCGAATTTCGAGAGACTATGAAGAATCTTTATTCGGAACTGAGATCTCGATTGTTTACCGAAGATTTTTCGGAGTTGATCGAAGCCTTACGAGATTTTAAAGAGGGCGGGCGGTCGGAAGAATTTGGCTTACGCAGTTTTGAAGGAACTTCGAGAAGATCCCGAACTTGCAAAATACGAAGATCGATTGTTGGAACTTATGGATCTTCTGGAAGATTTTTGTCCGCCTCATTTGAGAATTTGGAAAATCGAAGAATCGCCCGATTGAAACGGTCGGGTTTCTGCGAAGTTTTAGATTCAAGATAAAATGTGGGAACTCATACATTTCTAAAGTTGAAGGACAAGTTCCAATCGGATCGATTGAATTGTCCTGAATCGTTGCATCGGTCCGCGCATCTTTTGGTTTTTTTCCGAAAAAAGGTTGTTTTACCCCGAAAATTGGGTGGAATCAAGTTGGGAAGAAAAAAATGAGGTGACAAAAACTCTTTTCTTATGTCCCATTAACTAAAATTCCCGGGAGAGTTCCCAAAATGGGCGAAGGTTCCCTTTCACAGGAAGAGATAGACGCATTATTAGCCGGAGCGAGCGATTCGTTTGATCCGGGGGCGGTAGCATCTGCGGCCGCACAAAAAGACGTTCCGGGAATGTCCCCCGTGGACCGGGATATCCTGTCGGATCTTTTATCTTCTTGTTTTCAAGTTGCCGGGAACACGTTAGGCGCCGTTCTCTCCCGATCCTCCGCATTCTTAAATCCGAACGTGGAAACAAAATCCCGTAAGGACGTCGAATCCGAACTCAAGTCGGGTTCATTTCTTTTATATTCCACGTTATCCGGAAGCGTAAACGGAAGAGTCGTACTCGCTATGTCCGCGGAAAACGCGGTGAAGATCGCAAACTCCATGATGGGCGGTTTTGATTCTGGAGAATTGGACGAGGCTCAGATGCAGACTCTTCGAGATTCTCTCACACCCGTTATGGGGGCTTTGATCTCTCAGATCAGCACCAAAACCGGAGGCGGGGTCAACGGATCTCCTTCCGAAACGAGAAACGTAACTTCTCCGGCGGCCTTGGTTTTGCCGGACGGAGAAAGTGTGGTTCGCGTATTTTTCAATCTTACGATCGAAAGCATCCCTTCTTTTCGGGTTCAATTCTTACTTTCTCTTTCCACTGCCGCCGATCTTTTAAACCTGTATCGTCGTTCCGGCAGCGCGGGCGGGGATATGGGTGGAATGGGAATGGGGGGTATGGGCGGAATGGGAATGTCCGCGGGCTCCATGTCCGTAAAGTCCGTCGCGTTTCCGAATCTGGGAACCGCAAGCGGCGCTTCCAACACTCCGAACTTAAATCTTCTCATGGACGTTCAGATGAGCGTCACCGTGGAACTCGGAAGAACCAAAATGTATATCAAAGACATTCTGGGTTTGGGAGAAGGCTCGATCATCGAGTTGGACAAACTCGCGGGTGAACCGGTGGATCTTTTGGTAAACGGAAAGCTGATCGCCAAAGGCGAGGTTGTGGTCATCGACGAAAACTTTGGTGTGCGTGTAACGGATATCGTAAGCCCCACCGATCGGATCAAGCCGGAGGGCAAGTGAGAATTTTCGGGGCCTTCCGAGCGGACGGGAGAATTCTCGGTTCCGTTGTTGCCATATTTCTTATATTCAATTTTGCTTTTGTTTCCTTATCGGCTCAATCCGAACGAGAGCTTATGGACGAAGCCCTCAAAAAAGAATTGGGTCAATCTTCTTCTTCCAAGGACGAAAAGAAGAATTCCGATTCCGGAGAAAAGAAGGCGGATTCTTCCTCGACTTCCGGAACGGCGGGAAACACGGGAGAAAAAACTTCCAACGCGGAAACCCAAACCGCGCCGAATCCGGTGGAAGAAAGATATCGTCCGAGCGACGAGGGGCCGGGGATTGCGGGAACACTCTTTCGAGTCGTATTTATATTAGGACTTCTTTGTGCGGCACTTTATTATATTCTAAAATACGTATCTAAGAATCGGGAAGGAAGACTTCCGGTTCGAGGCGAGATGAATATTCTTTCGAGTCTGATGCTCGGGCCGAACAAACAACTTCAGATCGTCGAGATCTCGGGAAGATTGTTGGTTCTCGGTGTTGCGGACAACGGAATCAATCTGATCACGGAGATCGAGGATCCGGAAGTAAAACATAGGATTCTTCAGAAGAAAGAAAGTTTTCAACCGCCCGAGGGCGGATTTTTAGTAACTGTTCTTGAACAGATCAAGGACTTGAATTCTCGGATTTCCGGAACCCAAGAGGGACCGCCGGATACGAGCGAGAAGGGCGGGGCCAATCGGGAAGAAAAACGAAGGCAGGCCCGAAAGAAATTGGACGAACTCAAAGAAAAAACAAGCTCGCTCGAAAGCGGGCTTTTCGATTTGAGATAGGCCTGTAACGAATTGAGTAGGATTGTTTTTCAAGTGAGAATGAGACATAAAAAATTTATAAAGAACATAACCTGGATACTCTTGCTCGCCGCAGGTTTGTCCGTAGGTTCCTCATTCTTTTCTCTGGACGCGCAATCGGCGGGAACTCGGATTCCGATTCCCAACCTGAACATCAACGTAAACGAGGCGAAGGGTCCGAGAGAAACCAGTTTGTCTCTGATGGTTCTCTTTCTGGTCACGATTCTTTCCTTGGCTCCCGCGATCGTGATGTCTTTGACTTCTTTTACGAAGATCGTGATCGTTTTGGACTTCGTGAGAAGGGCTCTTTCGATCCAGAACCTTCCGCCGAACCAGGTGATGATGGGGCTCGCACTCTTTATGACCTTCTTCATTATGGCTCCGACTTTGAATACGGTAAACGAGCGCGCTCTAACTCCGTATCTCGAAGGTAAGATCGACACGAACGCGTTCTTTGACAAAGGAATGGTTCCCATCCGGGAATTTATGATGCGTCAGATCGGAACCTCGGGTGCGAAGGATGTCGCATTATTTTTAAAAATCGGAAAGGTCGAAAAGGTGGAATCCTTCGACGACGTTCCTTCCTATGTTTTGATTCCCGCGTTTATGTTAAGCGAAATCAAAAAGGCCTTTTGGATCGGGATCATCATCTTCATTCCTTTTATCGTGATCGATCTCGTGGTCGCTTCCGCTCTTCTTTCCATGGGTCTTATGATGCTTCCTCCGGTTATGGTGAGTTTGCCGTTTAAGCTGATTCTATTCGTTCTTGTGGACGGATGGAACCTGATCGTCTACGAGTTGGTGAGGAGTTATAAATGACGGAACTCGACGCGATGACTTTGATCCGGGACGCGCTTTATATCACGTTGAAGATTTCGTCTCCGATTCTTTTGACGGCCCTGGTCGTTGGGCTTATCATAGGAATTTTACAGACCACAACTTCGATCCAGGAACCGACGATCGCGTTCGTTCCCAAGTTGGTCGCGATTTTTATCGTGATCGTGATCTTTTCCTCGTGGATGATCCAGACGATGACGGATTATACGCGGAATCTGTTTTTGATGATCGAGAAATTTTAGAATATTATGGAATACTTTATCAATCATTTTCAGGTGTTTCTTCTGATCCTTTCGAGATTGATGGGGTTGTTGTCCGTCGCGCCCGTCTTTTCGTATCCGTCGATCAGCGTTCCGCAGAAGATGATTTTTTCCTTTTTGGTCGCCGTGATTCTTTTTCCGGTTACTGCGGGTTTTCTTCCTCCGGTTCCGGGGGACATGGGAAGTTACGGTCTTGTCGTGATGGCCGAGGCATTGATCGGAATGCTACTCGGTTTCTTGATCAGTTTGATCTTTGCCGCGTTTCAGATGGCCGGAGAATTTTTCAACGTCCAGCTTGGTTTCGGTTACGCCGAAATTTTGGACCCGGTGACTCAGACCAGTTTGCCCGTCATCAGCACTCTCAAAAATCTTTTGGGTATGTTGCTCTTTCTCACGTTAGGCGCTTATCGGATCATGTTCGAAAGTCTCGCATATTCTTTTGAGAAGATTCAGGTTCTTCGTTTTACTCCGGAAATTCAAAACGGAATTTATAAGGCGATGGAAGACGCGGTGGGAGCGATGTTTCTCGTCGCGTTTAAGTTGTCTCTTCCCGTTCTCGGGATCATTTTGCTCGTCACCGTTTCCGAGGCGCTCATGGGGAAAGCGGCTCCGCAGCTCAATATTTTGCAGTTATCCTTTCCGATTAAGGTTTCGATCGGTTTGATCGTGATGATCTTTATCACTCCGTATTTGGTGTCTCAGATGGGAGCGGCGTTTGATCTTTCTTTTGATAAGGTCAATCTTATGCTGCGGGAGTGGCCTAAGTGAAAGGGAAGAATCTACTCGAAAAAATTGTCGCAGTTCCGACAAACTCCGTGAATCAAAGCGCGCCCCACCCACACTTAGGGTGGTGGGGTGAGGTGGTGGGAAGGATCGGGGAATTTTTCTCTATCACGAAACGCCTTTTTCATCCACTCAAATTTTTCTCGGCGATTTTTGTCGTACCTCCGACAAACGAACTCGCAGTTTCGTCTAACGCGGCCGATTTCCGGATCGACCTTCAACTTTTTGCGGCGGAAGACGAAGGCCGAACCGAGCCCGGGTCCGAACGAAGAAGAAGGGAAGAACGTGAAAAAGGAAACGTTCCAAAATCTCCCGAACTTCCGGCCGCGGTCGTGCTTCTTGCCGGAGTTATTCTCGTGTATCTCATGGGAGAATATTTTTTCATGAGAACGTTTTACATTCTTCGCAAGTATATTCACGGCGTAGGACAAAGAACCGATATCAGTTCCGAATCCGTGACCGAACTTTTAAAAACCGCGTCCACGGATTTGTTCACCTTACTTTGGCCTTTGCTCGGAATCACTCTCGTGGGGGCCATCATCGGAAACGTGGCGCAGGTGGGATTTATCTTCGCACCCCGCGCGCTCAGTTTTAACTTCAGTAGAATTCAACCGAACTTCAAGAAGGTTTTGCCCACACGTCAGACGCTCTTTAACCTCGGAAAGTCCCTTGCGAAGGTTGCTCTCATCGGTTGGGTTTCCTACATCATCATCAGTAAGGATTTTTTTCCGATTCTTCTTTCGGGAGAAATGGGACTCGAACAAGCGGTCGCTCTCGTTATGAGCAGTTCGTTCAAAATCTTTTTATTCGTGGGGATCATTCTTCTCGCGATCAGCATCGTGGACTACTTGTATCAAAGATACGAATATGAAGAATCCTTAAAGATGACTCCTTCCGAAGCGAAGAGAGAAGCTAAGGAATCGGACGGGGACCGTTCTCTCCAGGCGAGAAGAAGACAACTCGCGCGGGACATGATGAACAAACGCAAGATGCTCGCAAAGGTTCCCGAAGCGGACGTGGTCATCACGAACCCGACGCACTTCGCGGTCGCTCTCGAATACAAACCGGGAATTCACAAGGCTCCGATCGTGATCGCAAAAGGTGTGGACGATTTCGCATTATTGATTATCAGAATCGCAAGAGAAAACGGGGTTCCCACCGTGGAAGACCGTCTTCAAGCGAGAGGTCTTTACGAAGAAGTGGAACTCGGCGCGGAAGTTCCACAGCAATTCTATCGCGCGATCGCGACGATTCTCTCTCGTTTGGAATCTTTCCGGAGAGCCGTGTAAGAGGAAACTATGGAAAAGAAGTGGTGGAATCAGTCTGACGTAATTTTGGGAGTGGGAGCCGTGGCGATCGTCGCGATGCTCGTCATTCCTTTGCCCGGATTCATATTAGATATTTTGATTATTGTGAGTTTGGCGATCGGGCTTCTGGTTCTTTTGACCTCGCTTTCGGTCAACGAACCCGCCGACTTTTCGATCTTTCCGAGTTTATTGTTGATCACTACGTTATATCGACTCGCGCTCAACGTTTCGACCACGAGACAGATTCTTTCCAAAGGTCCGGCGATGAACAGCCACGTCATCGACGCGTTCGGTTCGTTTATCATCGGAAGCGAGTCCGGTCTTTCCAAGTATGTGGTGGGATTTATCATCTTCATCATTCTCGTGTTGGTGCAAATTCTCGTGATCACCAAAGGTGCGACTCGGATCTCGGAAGTTGCGGCTCGATTCACGTTGGACGCGTTGCCCGGTAAACAGATGGCGATCGATATGGAACTTTCTTCCGGAAACATCAACGAGGAAGAGGCCAAAAAAAGAAGAAAGAAGATCGAAGCCGAAGTCGACTTTTACGGTTCCATGGATGGAGCGAGTAAGTTCGTACAAGGGGACGTTCGAGCGGGGCTCATCATCACCGCCATCAACCTATTAGGCGGCGTTGTGATCGGAGCTTCCATTCGGGGAGAATCCTTTACGCAAGCCATCGAAACCTACGGCAAGTTCACGATCGGGGACGGACTCGTTTCCCAGATTCCCGCGTTATTGACAACGGTTGCGACCGGTATCATCGTTACCCGTTCCGGTTCCGAATCGGATCTTGCGACCCAGTTCAAAAGTCAGCTCTTCAGCAATTCTAAGGTTCTCTATGTGGTCGCGGGAAGTTTGGGTTTTGCCGCGTTCATTCCGGGACTTCCTTTCATTCCGCTGGTTCTTCTTTCCGCGGGGATCGCTTATCTCGGATATTCTCTCGAACAAACGGTCAAAGAACAACTCGAGTCGATCGAGAAAAAGGAAAAAGAATCCGGTCAAGACCGCAAGCCGAAGGACTTCTACGAAGAACTCAGAACCGATCCGATCGAAATCGAAGTCGGTTATCATCTCATTCCGTTAGTCGACGCTTCCCAAGGCGGAGCTCTGCTCGATCAGATCAGCAACCTGCGTAAAAAGTTCGCTCAGGACAACGGGGTCGTCATTCCTCCGGTAAGAATATTAGATAATCTTGATTTGAATCCGGATACGTATTCGATCAAAATCAACGGAACCGAAGTCGGTGCCTCTACCGTAAAACCGGATAAGCTCATGGCGCTCAACACAAGTCCGGGAACCGCGGAAGCGATTCAAGGAGAGGATTTCCTCGAACCTTCCTTCGGTCAAAAGGCGAAGTGGATTTCTTCCGAAGATAAGTCGGAAGCGGAAGCGAAAGGTTATACGGTCGTCGACGCGTCCACCGTAGTCGTCACTCACTTAAAAGAACTTCTTGCCACACACGCGTCCACCTTACTCGGAAGGGAAGAAGTCAAAAAACTTCTGGATCATTACAAGGCGAGTTATCCGACTCTCATCGGTGAACTCGATGCGGACAAACCGGGCAACTTGGGAATCATTCAACAGGTTCTTCAAAATCTTCTGCGAGAAGGTTTGGGAATCCGCAACCTCGTTCCGATTTTGGAATCGATCGCGAACAATCTTCAGAAGTATCAGAATCCGTACATTCTAACCGAGCTTGTGCGTCAGTCGATTTCCAGAACCGTCGTTCGGGATTATCTTTCCATGGACGGTAAGCTCCGAGTCATCACTCTGGAAAGTAGAATTCTCGACCGACTCAACAAGTCGATCACTCAGGATCGGATCGAAAACCGGGACGTTCTTTCTTTGGCTCCCGATTTTTACAGAAGGCTGATCGACAGCGTGGCCGAGCTCTATCGCAATTTTAGAACGGAAGGAAAGTTCCCGATCTTCGTCGTGAACCGGGAAGTGCGTCTGCCTTTCTCTTATCTTCTCGCAAAAGAATTTCCTCCTCGAAACTTCGGGGTTCTGGCGTACGAGGAGATTCATTCTTCCGTGGATTCGGTGATCGAGGCCGAACTCAAACTTCCTCAGGCTCAAACCGCGGCGGCGGGAGTCGGGGAAGAAGCATGAACTATTTAGAATATTCGATCTTGCTAATAAATCAGGATCAGGGAGTTGAAAATGGAATTCGCTAAAATTCGCGGTAAAAGTTACCAAGACTGTTTGATGGAAATGAAGATGAAATACGGATCGGAAGCGACCGTGATTTCGCAAACCGTGGTGACCGAAGGCGGTGTGATGGGAACCGGTCTTCTTGCAAAGAAGATGATCGAGATCCAGATCGGAATTCCCGAAAAACAGGCGTCCCGAGAAAAGATAGAACGCAAACTTCAGGATCTAAAGGATCTTTTAAAACAAAAGTCTTACGCGGCTCCGGAAAGAAAGAAAACTCTTCAGACCTTAAAACCTCTTTCCAGAACCTTGGAAGAAAAAGAATCCGCGACCGCGGTCGCGGAAGATTCCTGGGAGATCGAAGACATCACGACCGAGCCCGAAAGAGTCGGTCTTTCCTTCGAGAAAGAACTTTTTGACAAGAGCGTTCAGAGCCGCAGGGAAAATTCCCCCGTTCGCGGGAGGAAGGATTCTCCGTTAACCCGACTCGGTGAAAAGTGGGTTCGGGAAGGAATGAGCCAGGCCTATGTGGACGAGATTCTTTCCAAGGTCGAGGAAAGACTTTCCCCGATCGATCAAGGTCGCAATCACGCCGTGTCCGAAAGGGCGATCGAAATTCTGAAAGAAAGAGTGAGCGTCGACTCGGATCTTTTTCGAGGCACGGGAAAAAATCAGAGGAAGGTTGTCTTTCTTGTAGGGCCTACGGGTTCCGGTAAAACGACAAGCGTCGCGAAACTTGCGGCGAAGTACTTCCTACATATGGGAAGATCCGTGTCGCTTTATACGACAGATAACTATAGAATCGCGGCGATCGAACAACTCAAACGTTACGCAGACACAATGGGAATGCCGTTTTATCCGGTTAAAGACATAAAAAAATTCAAGGAAACTCTGGCCCGAGACGGGTCGGAACTGATCCTCATCGACACCGCGGGTTACAGTCATCGCAATCTCGAACAACTCGAAAGAATGAATTCTCTATTGTCTTGTTTCGGAGAAAAAGACTCGGTGGAAAATCTTCTTGTCCTTTCCGCCACTTCTTCCTACCATCATACAAGTACGGTATTGAAAGCCTATGAGTCTTTAAATTACCGAAGAATTCTCCTCACGAAACTCGACGAGGCAGATTTTTTAGGTGGTTTTCTCGAACTGGCCGATACATACTCTAAGAGTTTCACATACTACAGCGTGGGTCAGGAGGTTCCTTTCGATATTCTTCCTGCTGATAAAAACCTGATGGCCGAATGTGTGGTGACTCCGGAGAAAATTGCAGAGCTGAGAGGAGAGGTTTTCACCGTCGCAGGTGGCTGATTCCTATCGGCTTTTGAAGAGGTAAAGAATGGACCAGGCGACTCATTTACGGAAACTCACCGAGGGGAACACGAGTCTAAAAGTTCTGTCATCCAGAAAGCCCACGACAAAGATCATCGCGATCGCGTCCGGGAAGGGAGGAGTTGGAAAGAGTACCATCTCCGTGAACCTCGCCATATCTATGGCCCGCGCTGGTCAAAAAGTCCTCGTGTTCGACGGGGACTTGGGGCTCGCCAACGTAAACGTCATTCTCGGGATCATTCCCAAATACAATCTCTATCACGTCGTGAAGGGCCATAAAAGCCTCAAAGACATCATCATCCAAACCCCGGAAGGCGTGGACATCATCGCCGGAGCCTCGGGATATTCTCAGCTTGCCAACCTAAACGACACGCAGAGAAATTCCCTCATCAAGGGTTTTTCCGAATTAGACAATTATGATATTATGATCATCGATACCGGAGCCGGAATCAGCTCCAACGTGATCGGTTTGACCCTTCCTGCGGACGACGTCATCGTCATCACCACGCCGGAGCCGACCGCGATCACCGATTCGTACGGACTCATCAAGGCGATCGTTTCCCAAAGCAGAGATAAGAATCTCAAGATGGTCGTGAACCGGGTTCGAAGCGCGATCGAAGGGAAGAAGGTCGCGGACCGAGTCATCGACATCAGCGGTCAGTTCCTCGAAGTAAAGGTGGAAAATCTAGGTTTTATCTTTCAAGACGAGGAAGTGGAAAAGAGTATCCGGGAACAAAAACCGTATATCATCAATTCTCCCAAAAGTAAGGCGGCGGCCTGTCTGAATCGCATAACGTATTCTCTTTTAAATCAGGAAATGGAACCCTTGGAAGACGCCGGTATCAGCGGGTTCTTCAAAAAGTTTTTCAACTTTATGGACGTCCGGGACAAAGAGCTCGATCAGAGCGACGAAGAATAAACCTTGAACCTTCAGGTCGCATTCATCGGCGTTTTTGCCGTTATCGCGTTGGTATTGAGTCCGATCTGCGGATTCGTCACCGGTAATTCCATAGGTCATATCCTTCTCGTCACGGTTCTATCCGTCGTTGCCTTTGCCGTTCTCGGATTCGGAGTGCACGCGATTTTGGAAATGAAGGTTCCCGAGTTTTTGGATTTCTTAGCCAACGCCGCGGGAGAATATGTTCCGGCCGCGTCCGATGCGGACGGAGCGGGTGCGGGTGGCGGACACGACTATACAAGTCATGCAAGCGATACGGAATTCTCTTCGGGGGACGGTCCTTCCAACTCGGAAGTCTTCGCTTCGGCCACTCCGAAACGACAGAAAAGCGGAAACTTTGGGGATCACATCATGGTCGAAAATATAGCGATCAAAAACGAACCCAAACTCATGGCGGAAGCGATCCGCACTATGTTGGCTCGCGACGACATGGGCGAAAAGTAAGAATTTCTTTCCAAATTCTTTCCGTTTAGCTCTAGAAAGTTAATGAGACAAAAAACTGCTTGATTTCCCTGTTTTTGCCCCAAAAAATGCTATTGCAATTTTCTGAGAAGCTCGACACTTTAGAATGAAGGTCAAGGTTTTTCCAGATCCGAGCTTATGTCCAAAAAATATGAGAAATATAACCAGCAGGATGAGACGGAACTATGGAAATCCTATCGGGATACCAAAGATCAGGACATCCGATCCTACCTTGTGGAGAAATATTCTCCGTTAGTCAAACACGTCGCCGGTAGAATCGCGATCGGAATGCCTCAAAATGTGGAATTCGACGATCTCGTATCGTACGGAGTTTTCGGTTTGTTAGACGCGATCGAAAAATTCGATCCGGAAAGACTGATTAAATTCAAAACCTACGCGATGACTCGGATCCGAGGAAGTATCTTCGACGAACTTCGCTCGATCGACTGGATTCCAAGATCGATCCGTCAAAAGGCGAAACAACTCGAACAGATTATCGGAATGCTGGAAAACAAAGAAGGCCAGCAAGTCGACGACGACGCGATCGCGAAAGAACTCGGAATCTCCATGGAAGAGTACAATTCTCTTCTTACCAAAATCAGCGGAACCTCTCTCGTATCGTTAAACGACATCTGGTTTCTCGGAGACGAAAACGACGAAGTGTCCTTTATGGAAACTCTCGAATCTCCGATGAACATGAACCCGGACACGATCATCGAGAAGGAAGAGATCAAAAACGTGATCGTAGAAGCGATCAAAACCCTTCCCGAAAAGGAAAAGAAAGTAATCGTATTATATTATTATGAAGATCTAACGTTAAAGGAAATCGGAGAAGTTTTGGAAGTAACAGAATCCAGAATTTCACAACTCCACACGAGAGCGGTTTCCAGACTGAGAAGTAAACTCGGTAAAGTAAAGTCCGTCATTTCTCGCAAGTAAGCATTCATTGATTTACTACTAGGACGGAGAATATGGGTTCCCTAATACCATTCTTAGAAGACCAAGGCCGGGAACTGGATCGAATCCAGAAAGAACAGGTCGAAGTGTACGGAGACACTCTGGAGAATTCCCTCCGTCTCGCCGCCAAACATCTCAAAAAACAGATCCACGAACTGGACTACGTAGTTTTAAAACGCGGAAAGAAAAAACTTTTCGGTCACGAACCTTGGCATATCCGAGTTTCCATTCTCCCCGAAGATAACTTTCTCGACGAACTCACCGAACTCGATCAAAAACTTACCGGCGGTTCGGGCAAACTCGTTTCCAAGGACCTCAAAGATTTCATTCAACCCAAGGACAAAAACGGAAGAAGTCTCGTTCAAATTCTCCGGAACGGAGTTTATCTCACCGTCTTTCCGCCGTTAGGCGAAGGTCATCCCGTGGAAATGGACGAGGTTTCCAAAAAACTCGTTCTTCGAGGAATCTCCGGTGAAGACGACAAACTCGTCCGCAAAATCGTAAAGGACGCAAAGGGAGAACCCATTCTCATCTCGGAACAAAAACCGAGACCGGGTATGGAGGCAAAACTCATTCTCGACATTACCTCGGATAAGATGAAGGCCAAAGTCACCATTCTTCCCCCAAGACCGGGCGGAAGAGATTTGGACGTAAGAGATATCGTCAATCATCTCAAAAACGCCGGAGTCAAATACGGATTCAAAGAGGAAGAGATCCAAAGAAAACTCGAAGACGAGTTCTACAACCAACCCTTTCTCGCGGCGGAAGGGGATTATCCGATCAACGGGAAAAACGCGCAGATCATCTATCACGTTCGTACTTCCAAGAACGTTTCTTTCCGGGAAGACGAAACCGGAAGAGTGGATTTCAAGGATTTGGATCTGATCGAGAACGTAGTGGTCGGTCAGTTGCTCGCGGAAAAAATTCCCGCGGAAAAAGGAAAATACGGTCGTACTCTTTTTAACGAACTTCTTCCCGCCAAAGACGGAATCGATACGGATTTGAAACAGGGAAAGGGAACCATTCTTTCCGAAGACAGAAGCAAACTCACCGCCGAAGTCAACGGTCAGGTCGTGTTTGCGACGGGAAGACTTTCCGTGGAAACCGTATATCGCGTCAACGGTGACGTCGGTATCAAAACCGGGAACGTGACCTTTCTCGGTTCGATCGTGATTACGGGTAACGTGGAAGACAACTACTCGGTCAAAGCCGCGGGAAACATCGAAATCTACGGAACGGTTCAAAAGGCGAGAGTGGAAGCCGACGGAGACATCATCATTCGTCAGGGAATTTCCGGAAGGGAAGAAGCTCATATCGAATCCACCGGCGGAAACGTGATCGCCAAGTTTATCCAGAGCGCGACCGTGATTACGGAAAAAGACGTTCTCGTTCAGGAAGGTATTCTCCATTCTTTCGTAAGCGCGGGCGGTAAAATTCTCTGCAACGGAAAACGCGGTCAGATCGTGGGCGGAACGGTGCGTGCGTCCGAACTGATCGGCGCAAGGAGCATCGGTTCTTCCGCAAACCCCGCGACCGAACTCGTGGTCGGGATCGATCCGAAGGTTCTCAAGCAGATCGCGGACTACGAAGCGAAGATGCACGAGAGTCAGACCAAACACGAACAGGTTTTTAAAAGTCTCAAGACGCTTCAGGCCAGAAAAGAATCCGATCCGGCTTCGTTTACGGAAGATCACGAGAATCAGCTTATCAAGATGCAGAAGGCGGTTGAAAAACTGGATTCCCGGATCAAGGAATTCGAAACCGAAATCAACAATCTCAAAAACTACATGGAAGAAAAGTCTTCTCACGGGAAGATCAGCATCGAAAAGGTTCTCTACGGGGGCGTAACGATGAAGATCCGAAACTCGGACTACAAAACTCGGAACGAAATCAAGAACAAGACCTTCGTGGAAGAGAACGGAATGATTCGCCAAGTTCCCTACGAGGATCCCGAACCGGACAAAAAAGACTGGAGAAAAAAACGAAACCGTGGTAATTAAACCATAGGATGAGGCTGAGCGATACTTTTTTAGGTTACGGTCAAGCTCCCGATCTAATTCGGAAGCAACAGGTGGAAAATCCTTTCACCATGCCTCATATGATCTCCGAAACCGCTCGGATGGTCAAAGAATACAACGATACGCGCAAGTATGCGGTGGAATTGTATACGGACGTTTTTTCTCTTTCTCCGGAATCCAGGGAAAGAATGGCTTCGGCCCGAAATCAAAAAATCGACCAGATCAAGGACCGGTTAAAAACATACAAACCGGCCGTGGAAGGCAGGACCGAGTCCGTGACTTATTCCGCACTGGGTCAAAAGACGTCTAACGCGCCCGCCAATCGGGGTAGAATCGAATTCTTCGCTTAATCTTATCCGAAGGAATGTTGTTGGAGACGGCCCGGAGGAAAAGGTATGGAGTTATTTGCAGTTTTAGCGATCAACGCGGTTATTTCCGTGGTTTTATACTATACGATCACTTCGAAAGTAACGGAAAGAATTCGCACTCATATGCTGGGAAAGATCAACGAAGAAATCCGGGATTTCGTGGACGAGTTGGAAACGGAATCTCTGAGACAGGTCGATCTGATCGGTTCGAGAATTCTTACCTTCAAGGAAATGACGGCCAAAGTGGAAGAACTCGTCAAAAGAATCGAACAGGCTACGACCCCCGATATTCTCGGGAAGATAAAAATCGATTCACCGGCTTCCGAGATCGGAAACGTGGAAACGCAGGCTCCGAGTCGGCTTCAAGATTCTTCTTACGGTAAAATTCCGGGATCGGTTCAACAAGGAATCGGTCATATCTATAAGGAGAATTTGGATCTCTTTCGAGAAGAAGGAGAAGTCCGTTCCGCCGCACAATCGACTCCGCTTCAAAATCCGTTGACCGCGAACGCTTTTTCGAACGAAACCGCCGCCCCGAAGAACACGCGCGTTTCTTCATCAGAGAATTCTTATATTCAAAAACCAAAAACTACCGCATCGGGTCAAAAGCCGAAAACCCAAAATCCGAGCGCGGCACAAACACAATCGCGCAATCCGAACCAAACGCAGACGAGTCAGGGTTCCACTTCCAATCTGGTTTTGGAAACGATCGGCAAGGGTGTTCGCAAGTTTTTCGGAATCCAGGAAATCAAAGCGGTTCGGGACGAAGACGACGCGACTTCCGGAAACGATTTTTTTCCGGGAACGAGAAATTCCACTTTGGATATTTCCTTGGACGAGGATCCGTTCGCACCCGAACCGGTTTTCGGCTCCACGTTAGGCGGAACACCCGTTTTTAAGGACAATCTGAAGTCGAAGGACGCGGATTTCGGAAGAATTCTCCAGGACAACGTAAACGGTTACGAACCCCCTAAACCGGATTCCGCGAGAATTTCCGCCGAAGCCGCGCTTCTGGAGATCGGAGAAGATTCGACAAAAATCGAGAAAGTTGTTTTCCTTTTAAAAAGAAAATATACTCATGAAGAAATTTCGGAAGTTCTCGACCTTGCCTTGGGTGAAGTCGACATCATCGAAAGATTCAGGTTGGACAGAAATAGGAGGCTCTGATGTCCCAGTTTAGCGTATTGAACGTAGGATTCGGGAATATCGTTCTGGTTTCTAAGATCGTTAGCATCATCCATTCGGATTCCGCTTCGGCCAAAAGAATCCGCAACGAGGCTAAGAGCAACAACAGTTTGATCGACGCGACTCAGGGTAAAAAGACGCGTTCGATCATCGTGACCGACAGCAATCATCTCATTCTTTCCAACTTAAGAGTGGAATCACTCACCAAAAGAATCGAATCCAGCGACAACTCGATCGCTTCCGAAGAGGAAGACTTAGACTGAATTCTCCCAAACTTTTCGTTCTTTCCTCCGTTGCAGGAGGAGGGAAGTCCACACTCATTCAAAAACTTAGGGAAAAACATCCCGAGATTCTTTTTTCGATTTCGTGCACGACCCGCGCGCCTCGTCCGGGGGACAAAGAGGGCGTAACGTATTTTTTTCTTTCCAAAGAGGAATTCGAAAAGGGAATTTCCGATTCCGCGTTTTTGGAATGGGCCTTGGTTCACGATCAATACTACGGAACTCCTTTGAAGTTTATCGAAGAGGCCTTTGCAAAAGGTTCATCCGTGATCATGGACATAGACGTTCAAGGCGCTAAGATCATCAAAGAAAAACTTCCCGGTAAGATCGTGACGATTTTTATCCTTCCTCCGAGCGAAGAAGAATGGGAAAGACGTCTTCGGGGAAGGGGAACCGATTCGGAGGAGAATATTCTCAAAAGAATCCGAAACGGAAAGGCCGAACTCGAACGTCAGAACGAGTTCGATTATAAAATCGTAAACGATCGTTTGGAAAAAGCTCTCGAAGAGTTGGAAGCTATTATTTTGGGCGGTTCGACATCGAAGGGAAAAGAATCGTAGGAGTTCCTACAAAATTCTTTCGTAGAACAAATTGCCCCCGCCCTGATTTGGGTGGGGGGTGAGGTAGTGGGAAGAAACGGACGAATTTTCCATATCAGAAAATTCTACTTTTTGCAAGCGCGATTTTCGTTCACCGAATTGTTGGAACTCCGACAATTCTCCCTTATCTACAATCCGGAGAATCCACCAAAATAAAAGGCATCGTGGTCGGAACTCCGTTCGCCTTCAATTCTCGGTCCTTTAAATAAAATCCGCAAACGGAAACATTGCTTCCGACTTGAACGTTCGAAATCAACGAAGGAGAATCCGAATCGAGGGCCACCGGTTTTCCGGAAAAATAAACGACGAAGCGGATCGAATTTCCCTTGTAAAGAATTTCCGAAACGGTCCCAGAGATTTGAATCGTCTTGCCGAAAGCGGCCGAAGGATTGGAAACGAGTTCGTAACCGCTTACTTTCGGAGGAGCCGAATTCGTTTTTTTCTTGGCGGACACGGAAGAAACACCGAACGACAATAAGGCGATTAAAATTGCAAAAGATCTAAATTCAAATTTCATAATATTCTACTCCGAATTAAGGGTTGGCTTCGACCGCGTCGTCGGGAATTCCCGGGGTTTTGATTCCGCCGGATCTGCTCAGCCATTTGTTCGTAATCATCGCGCGTCGATCCGCAGGGAAAAGCGTCAAAAGATAAGTCGTGATCGTAGGTCTACCGTCGTCTTCCGCGTCCTTGTCCATCTGAATAAAAACGTCAATGATGTCTCCATCCGGCCAGTTTACGAGCATTCCTACCGCCGAGTCCGGGGGCATGTTTCCGACCTTGTCCGCAAGAACTTTAACCAGCTTTTGTCGGCTGTTTTTTTCCGCGTCGGAAGACTTCATTTCCTTTTCTTTCGCGATCAAACCCTTACGCATTTCCTCGAGTTTTTCCATTTCGGCTTCGAGACGACCCTTTTCCGTCAAAAGTTCGGACTTTCTTTTTTCAAGCTCGTCCAATTCTTCCGCGAATCTTTCCTGAGCTTTCGTGAACTCCAACTTTTGAAGTTCCGTGGGAGATTCGTTGTCCTGATTTACGAGCGCCGGTTCCTTGCGAAGAAACGGAAAAATTTCGGCCGCGTTGATGATTTGGAAATAATCGAAAACGAAAAAACCGATTCCCAATAAGAATAGAATGAGTAGAACGAGATACGTTGCTCTTGCCTTGTCGCTTAACGATGCCATATTAAACCTTTAGATCGATCCGATTTCTATTGATCTTATTTTCCAACTGCTCGGCCTTTTCTTGAAAATCGGTGATTTTTCTCTGGAGGCTTACGATAGAATCCGCGTTTTGCGGAGAATTTCCGGTCGCGACGTTCAGAATTTTCTGAAACAAGGATTCACTTTTTGAATCGATCGTAGAGTTTTTTAAGCTCTGAGGCCCCTGAGTCGTCGTTTGCGGATTCAACGCTTGATCCCGTATCGTATGTAAAGACTCTCGGAGCCGGTTCAGGTTCGGAAGATTCATGAATTTCTCTCCATTGGATGGATTTTAGCTGGTTGTAATGTTCTTCGAGTTCGAACTTTTCTTTTTTGAAGTATAACTTTCTGTATGTTTTGTACTGATTCTCTTTGAGAATCTCCAGAATCTTGCGGTCTTTTTGAGCGAGAATCAACTCCGCTCTTTTCGCGTCGAGTTCCGGTTTTCTGTTTTCGATATCCGATTCCAGATTTTCGTTTTGAGTGATGAGAGAACGGATATAACCTTGATGAAGTTGATAATCTCTCAAAGAAGCGCCGTGAAGAGAAGCGGATTCTCCCGTGAGTAAATCGATTTGTCTTTCATTTTCCAGAATGGAATTTCGAATCTGATTGATTTCGCCCGCGACGAGGGAGAATTCTTTTAATTTTTCGTCTTCCTTCTTCTTACGAAGATTCAAAACGGGTTCGAGATTGAATTGAAAACGTTTCAAGGTTTAGAATTCCTCTTCTTCCTGTTCGTCGTCTAAAACGTCCTTCAATCCTTTTAACGCTTGAGAATACGTACTGCGTTCCTGAATCTTTTGTTTCAGATAACGATCGATCTTATCCTTCTTACGGATCGCAAGATCCACTCTCGGATCGGAACCGGAAACATACGCGTTTAAGCGGATCAATTCTTCCGCGGAATTATACACGCTGATGAGTTCTCGGATCATTCCCGCTCTTAGGTTTTGATCTTCGGGTGCGATTCTCGCCATAACCCTGGACAAAGAAGCGGGAACGTCGACCGCGGGATAATGATTTCTTTCCGCGAGTTTTCTGCTGAGAATGATATGCCCGTCGATATAACCTCGTACCGCGTCCGCGATCGGATCTTCCATCTCGTCCGCTTCGGTAAGAACCGTATAAAAACCGGTGATCGTTCCGCCGGACTTGGAGGTTCCGGAACGTTCCACAAGTTTTGCCAATTTAGAAAAAACGGAAGAACTGAATCCTCTCGTGATCGGAGGTTCGTGATTGGACGCGGAGATTTCCCGGTTGGCCTGTGCAAAACGAGTCAAAGAATCCATCATAAGATTCACGTGTTTGCCTTGATCGCGAAAGTATTCCGCAATGGAAGTGGCGAGTAGGGCGCAGTTGACCTGTTCCATCTTAGGTGCGTCCGAGGTCGCCGCGAGAACGATGGATTTTTGAAGTCCTTCTTTACCGAGGTCGAGTTCTATGAATTCGTTTACTTCTCGTCCGCGTTCACCTACGAGCGCAATCACGTTTACGTCCGCGTCGGTATAACGCGCGATCATTCCGAGCAAACTGGATTTACCGACGCCCGAGCCGGAAAAAATTCCGACGCGTTGTCCTCTTCCTATGGTGAGAATTCCGTCGATGGCCCGAACCCCCGTCATGAGAATGTCCCGGATGATCGGACGATCTAGAGGATTGGGAACCTCGTTGTCGGGCGGGCGTTCTTCCTTTGTGATGATATGACCTTTTTTGTCGATCGGTCTTCCGACCCCGTTTAAGACCCGACCGAGCAATTCTTTTCCGACGGGGATCGCGAGTTTACGTCCCGAGGAGAATACGAAGGCTTCGGGATAAATTCCTTCCACGGGACCGAGGGGCATGAGCGTATAAACGTGTCCTTCAAAGCCCACGATCTCACATTGGAGATAACCTTCTTTTCCGCTTTTTTGAACGTCCATGAGTTCGCCGATTTTAGAATCGGGGGGGCCTTCGGAATAGATTACGTTTCCGGAAACTCGAATGACCTTTCCCGATTTTCGGATCGTTTCGGTTCGATCCATAATCAGGAAGTATTTGGACATCACGTCCACTTTCTCGTGAAATTTCTTTTCGATCATAGAACTGCCGGAATTATCTCTTGGTATCCAGAATTTGCGGGAAAGTCAAGTATCTATGCGAAAATAAAAGAATTATGTCGCTTTGGGAAATGTAGGAACTACTGCAATTTCCGATTTCACGATCGGTGTGGGAACTCCTGCGGATCGTGCGGACTTGATCCTCCACACTGTGGGAACTCTTACAAAAAAGAAAAGACCTCCCGGTTTTCCCGGGAGATCGATAAGAAG
>NZ_AHMP02000003.1:292500-560000 GCF_000243735.2 Leptospira kmetyi serovar Malaysia str. Bejo-Iso9
TTCCCACATGCCGTCGATGACCACGGAGAGATTTACCTTCTCCACTTTCCAAGGTTGTTTTTGAACTTCGGAAACTCTTCTGTTGAATTCGTAGTTGTTGATGTTTTCGGATTTGCTGTATTCCGATTTTTGATAGTCCGTGTCCTTGTATCCGGGAGGAATGTTCGGCTCGGTTCCCGCGGGACCGTCCGGAGTAAAACCTCTTCCTTTGAAGTCTTCTTTGGTTTCTTTGGAGGAAACTTTCAAGGAATAGCCGTCGACGAGTTTCAATTCGGAGTAAGGAGTGTTCGGGTTATCGGGAATTGCGACAACCGGAGAAACGGAGTTGTCTTTGTAGGATTCCTTGTCCCAATTTAAGTTATATTCAAAACGTGTAATGTCGACTCTTTCTTCTCCGCCGAGCAGCCAACGAAGGGTGTTTCTCATGTCGATCAAACGTTGGATTCTTTGTTCTTCGCCGATTCTCAACTTCTCTTGAACGATTCTGAGTTCGAGTCTTTCCTTTTCGAGATCCTCTTCGAAGTCGCTGATGATCTTACCGTCCGCGTCGGCAACGCTTACGTTTTCGGGTTTCAACTTGGGAACCGCTCTGGAAACCAAGTTTACGATCCCTTTGACTTCTTTTCTGGAAAGGGATTCGACGCCAGGAATGTAATGGAGAATTACGGAAGCCTTAACAGGAGAAGCGTTCGAAGTGAAGAGCTCGTCTTCGGGAAAAGCGATGTTGACGTAGGCCTTGTCCACCGAACGAAGCGTCATCAAGGATTGTTCGATCGCACCTTTTAGAGCGCGATACTTTTTGATATCCTTGTCGAACTGAGTCTCTGTGAACTTATCCACGTTGAAAAGTTCCCAACCTTGCACTCCGGAAGGAATTAAATTCTCCTGAGCGAGTTTGGTAACGATCTCCTGTCTTTGTTCGGGATCGACCGTGATGATGCTCGTGTCCGACGAGCCGTATTGATAGCCGAGAGAATCCAATTTCTTGGTCACTTCGGCAAAGTCCTTGCTCGTTAAGTCCTTAAACAGAACCACACGGTTCTTTTGAAGCGAGATCGTGGAAAGAATTCCGATCGCGATCAAAACGGTCAAAGCCACTCCACCGAGTATAAGCTTTTTGGTCGTATCCAGGGTAGTAAAAAATTCCCGGACGTTGTTTAAGATTTTCTGTAACTGCTCAGGCATAACGAATCTCCACCGAATTTACAATACGGGACATAATCAAATATCGGAAAGAAAGTACAATCCCTTTTCGAATTTTTTTAGAAAAATTTATTTCGGTACACAAATGTTAAGCGCAGTGGAGCGCGAGTATTCGTTATTTTGAATGTTTTTAAGAAGGGTAAAACGCGTACTGAATTTTTGTGTAGTGGAACGGGCGAATTTTTCTCCGCTTTGCGCGGGGAAAACCGCTCTCTCGGCTTCAGTCAAGAAATCGAATCTATTGTAAGAATATTATAATGTACGAATTCCGATTTCGTGACTCCAGAACGGCGATTCATAGAAAGTCGTTCTGTTGAGTTTATATTGATCGCTTTCGCGTTAGTCCACGCCGCTTCGTTTGAAGAAGAACTGCAATAACTTTCGCACCTGCGCGGGCGCGACTCCGTTTCCGAAGAATTCTCCGTCGACCCAGATTTCAAAGTGCAGATGAACGTTATCGGCGGAACCTTTCGCTTCCTCGATCAAACCGGAGTTTCCGACGTTGCCGATCACTTCTCCTTGTTTTACCTTGTCTCCGACTTTGAGATTCTTTCGAATCGAAGATAAATGATTGAAACTCGTCATAACCCCGTGTCCGTGATCGATCCAAACCTGTCTTCCGCCGAAATCCTTTTCCACATAGGTCACGGTTCCTTTTTGGGATTGAGCGGTATGGAATTCGTAATCGGCCAAAGTCATCGGAGAATAGGTTTGGTCCGCGCGAACGATCACTCCGTCCGCCGGAGAAACGGCCTCGTCCTGAAAGGAAAGATTCTTAATCTGTCCGTCCGTATCACGTTTTTTGTATATATCGATTCCCTTATGAACTCCGTTTCGATAAACTCGGGGCGCGTTCGGAAGTTGAAAGTCGAAACTCGGAATCAATCCGCCCGGAACGGGAAAGGTATAACCTCTAAGCCGTTGCTCGATTCCGTTTAAAAGCCTTTGGTTGAGGAAAAGTTTCAGATCGCTGATGACGACCCCGCGCTCCGTCGTATCGGGAAAATAAATTCTCAGAACGGATGCGTCCAAATTCTCAAGTTTATGAAAATTGACGAGTTCCACATTCTGATTTGTGAATATGGTTCTCCAGTCGTCCCGAATCAAAACCTGAATCTCGTATTTTTTAACCGCTCTTTCCTTTCGAAACAAAGGAACCGTGATTTCCAAACCGTTGATGAGCCGTTTGGAACCGAAGTCCACGATGATCCATTCGGAACCCGGTCGATTGGAGGAATACCAATGAGAGTTCGGATCGGAATCGAAAAGATTAAATCCTCCGTATTCCGCGGAAAAGGAAGAGGAAACGGAATAACTAAAAGGCGCCGTCGTCCATCGACCGAAATCGATAAAGTCCACTTCCGAGCCGAGGTTTCCATACGCCGAAGGGGGAGCGGCCATCGCCGAAACGGAAACGAGCAAAATCGCCAGAAGGGATTTTACTTTCCAATTTTGTAATTTAGAAAAATGGAATGGATTAAACATGAAAGGGTTCGCCCGGTTCCGCCTTCAATCGGTTCGTTTTTTCGGTTTCCCAGGAATCCAAATACCTTTGGTCCCTTTGTGTGAGGTCCGGTCTAAGAGCGATCGGAGATCCTTTTGCATCCGCGTAAAGGGATCTTCTTCCGAAAAATCTTCCGTTTACCTCTTCGGGCCAAGGTTTTTTTTCTCCGTTTCCTTTCATCTTCCAAGCGATGAGCGCGCTTTCGCAAACCGATTTCAATTCTTCCGGGTTCGCCGAAATTCCGTGGTCCGGTCCGTCTAAATTCCGATCCAAGGTGAAATGTTTTTCGATCATGGATGCGCCCAAAGAAACCGCGACGGAGGAAGCCACGCTTCCCGCCGTATGATCCGAAAAACCCACCGGAAACGTATAAAGATTTTTGAATGTTTCCACGACCTTGAGATTCGCCTTTTCGGGAGGAGTAGGATACAACGAAACGCAGTGTAAAAGACAGAGTCGATCCGTTCCTTCTTTTTCCAAAAAGGAAATCGCGCGGCTCAGTTCGAAAAAGTCCGCCGCGCCGGAGGAAAGAATCACCGGAAGTTTTGTTCGAGCCGTCTCTTCCAAAAGGGTTTTGTTGGTCACGTCTCCGCTTGCGATTTTGATCGCGGGAACTTTTAAAGCGACAAGCATCTTCAAGGAACTGACGCACAACGGAGTCGAAAAAAAGAGCAAACCCTCATCTTCGGCGGCTTTTTGAAACGTACGATGCATCGCCTCGGATAGTTCATACTTTTTGAATATATCCACGAGGATCTTGGCGTCCGGATTTTGAACGTCTATAAATTCTTCCGTTACGTAGGATTGAAACTTAACCGCTTGTGCCCCGGCTTTTTTTGCGGCGGCGATGGTGCGTTTCCCGATCTCTGCGTCGTTGTTGTGATTGAGTCCGATTTCGGCGACTACGATCGGAGGATGTTCCGAACCGACTTGCAGAGCGGAGGAAAGTGAAAATTCTTTTTTAAATGTCATTGTTCTACTTCGTTTTTATTTTTTAGGAGGATATATAAGATTGGAGTTCATCAGCTCATAACTTAAGTTCCAAAAAGATTTCGCTTTCGTATGATAGGCTTCACATTTCGCGGGTGTCGTTTTGCATTCTTCGGTTTCTCCGATCCGAGGAACGATGGAGAACGGGGAAATCCGAACCTTATCGGTCAAACTGTAAAAGATCCAATTTCCCTCGATCCATCCGATGAAATTTCCGAACGCGAAGTAGGCGACCCCTCCGGAGATGTCTTCGCTTAACAAATCCCTTCCCATAGCCGAGAATCGAACCTTCTTTCCCACGATCCCGAGAATTGTCGGAATCACGTCGAGTTGGGAGGAAATACGCGGATCGATTTTCGAAGGAATTCTTCCCGGAGAATATATCAAAAACGGAATGTTGCGGTCCTCGAAATAGTCCAAATTTCTGTGATGCGCGTGATCGCCTACGAAGATGAACACCGTATTCTTGAAATAGGGAGCCTTCTTCGCTTTTTCCAAAAAGTTATGAATCGATTTATCCGCATAACGATACACGTTGAAGTAGTCCGCTTCTTCAAGAGGCGCGGAGAATACTTCGTCTTCTTGTTCGGGCGTTTTGTACGGATAATGGGTGGTCAACGTCAAAGTCACTGCAAGAAAGGGCGCGCGTTGACGCATTAGAATTTCGTGTAATTCGTTTAACAAATCCCCGTCGTAATAACCCCAGGGCCCCGGTTTGTATTTGCCGAGGGAATCGAAATATTCCTGACCGAGAATTGTATCGAATCCCCAATGCGAAAAAAGAAAATTCATGTTGTCGAAGTTTACGTCCCCTCCGTGTAGAAAGAACGTTTCGTATCCGACCGACTTTAGGATCGTTCCGAGTCCGCCGAAACGACTTAAGATTTGGGGTGTTCGAACCACGGTCAAACCCGGACCGTCCGGAATTCCGGTTAACGTGGAAAGAAGACCGTTGGTCGTCCTTCCTCCGCTCGCAAAAAAGGAAGAGAAATACGTTCCTTGTCGGATTAAATTTTCGAAATGAGGGGCGATCTTTTTTCCCTGGAGGAGAATCGTCCCGTTCGTATACGCGTATTTTCCGGTCCAACTTTCGAGAAGCACCAAAACGATGTTAGGTGGAGTGTTCGGATTCGTTTCTTTTGTTTCCCGCAAGATCGGATATTTTTCCGAAACGAACGTTGCGCCCGGATAATCGATTTCTTTCCGCACGGAAACGATCGAATCCTCGTACGAAACGAAAAGATTTCGAGGAATCGACTGATTCTTAATGTCCATAACGGAGGTGAAGATTCCGTTTAAAACCAGTTGATTGACGATATACGTTTCCGAAATCATAGCGTCGCTCGCGCGTAAAGGCCTGGATTGAAATCCTCCCCGAACGAGCAGAAATATAACGGGGGGAAGAATCAAAAGCTGCAGAAGTTCGGATTTCTTTCGGGATGGATCGAAGGTATATAATTCTTTTTGAATGTATTGAAAGATCGAAAAGGGGAGCAGGGTTGCGATCGCCGCAAACGAAAGGATCGCCAAAATCGTATGCCCGACAAAAAAGGATTTGAGAATGATCGCCAATTCGGGACCTAAAAAGACAAAACCCTCGTATCCCAGGTGTTTGTTTGTTTCTCCGAAATACAAAACGTCTCCGATCAAATGAGCGCCCGCCCAAAAGAAAAGAAGGATCGGAACGATTCCCCAGAAGATCGAATAAACACGAAATCGATTCAAAGGATGGATCGCGGACAAAATCCAAAAAGGGCCCAACAAAATCGCGCAAACCGAAAGATCAAAACGGATTCCCGCCAAAAAAGCGAGTAGAACGTCCGAAACGGAAGAGGACGCGAACTTAGAAGAAAACGCGAAAAGAAAACAGATCCTATAGATGGAAAATAAAATCAGATAACCGATCGTAAAACCCGAAACGATTCGGAGGTTGGAGGGAATTTTCTTCAACATCCGTTTCGTTTAGGAAAAAAGATTCCAGATCTGAAAGACTATAAAAGAAGTTGAATATGCTAAAACTGTCATATATCCGAACATAAACAAGGGCCACGCGATCGAATTGGTTTCCTTTTTGACGACCGCGAGTGTGGACATACACTGACAGGCGAACGCGAAAAACAAAAGAAGACTGACCGAGTTTCTCATTCCCCAGACGGGTTTTCCGTTTTCGTCCTTGTCCTTGCGGATCGCCTCTTTCAGGTCGTCGTCCGATTCTTCCCCGCCTACGCCGTAGATGATGGAAAGAGTGGAAACCATGATTTCCCGCGCCGCAAACGAAGTGATGATTCCGATTCCCATTTTCCAATCAAAACCGATCGGTTTTAAAACCGGTTCCATAAATTTTCCCGCGGAACCCGCATACGATTCTCGGATCTGAATTTTTTTCAGCTCGGCTTCGTTTGCGCCGGGATGAAGACCGGAATCGATTCTCGGATAGTTCGCCAAAAACCAAAGAAGAACGGAGATAAAAAGAATGATCTGACCCGCGGAAGCCAAAAACGCTTTCAATTTTTTGAATACGGTAATCGCGAGACTTTTGACGGAAGGGGCGTTGTACGCCGGAAGTTCCATCAGAAAGTAAGAAGAATCGGATTTAAAAAATGTCTTTTTAAAAACGAGCGCGACGATCATGGACGCGATCATTCCCAAAAGAAAAAGTCCGAGCATCGTAAGCGCTTGGATGCTGAAGATTCCGAAAATTTTTCCCGCGGGAAAAATCGCGCCGATCACTAAAACATAAACCGGATAACGAGCGGAACAAGTGATGAGAGGGGCCACCAAGATCGTGGTCAGTCGATCCGATTTGTTTTCGATCGTTCTTGTTCCCATGATCGCGGGAACCGCACAAGCCGCAGAAGACAAAAGAGGAATAAACGATTTACCGGAAAGACCGAACTTGCCCATAAAACGATCCATCACAAAGGAAGCCCTTGCGATATAACCGGTTTCTTCCAAAATTCCTATGAACAAAAACAACAAACTGATCTGAGGAACAAAAACCAAAACCGCTCCGACTCCGCCGATGATTCCTTCCTGAATCAAGGAACGAAGAGGACCTTCTTCCATAAAACCGCCCACAAAACTTCCGAGGTTTTGAACGGTGGATTCGATCCAGTCCATCGGAGTTTCGGACCAGGTAAAAAGAGCCTGAAAGACCAAGGCCATAATTCCCAAAAAGGAAACAAGTCCCCAAAACGGATGCAGAAGAATCTTATCCGCTTTGGAAAGAACTCTTTCGTTGTCGCTTGCGTTTCCTACGAGGGCCTTACCCAAAATCTTCTTGATATACATCGATTTTTGAGTGAGTTCTTCGAGATAGGTAAACGTTTTTCTGAAACGCGTAAATTCTTTCCGAATGTATTTGCGGGAATTTTCGGGAAAAAGAGAAATTCCGGGAAGACCTTTCTGCAACGTTTCTCCCGAAAGTTCCTTAACGGAATTGGTCAAAACGAACTTTAAAGAATTTGAATGTTCGGAAGAAAGGGATTTCAAAAGACCGTTTAAGAATTTTTCGCGGTCCGCGTCCCACTGAAAGGATTTGATCGGAAGACGAAACGCTCCCGGGGAAACGATCAATTCCTTGAGTTCGGAGATTCCGTGACCGGTTTTAGGATTTACGTATTGAAACTGAATTCCGAATTCCCTCGAAAGAGAATCCAAGTCCAAGGAGATTCTTTTTTTTTCGAGAACGTCCTTCATCGTCACAGCGACCAAAACGGGAACGTCGAGTTCCAAAATCTGTAAAAGGAATTGAAGACTTCTTTCCGCAAGAGAAGCGTCCATCACGAAAAGAATCCGATCTCCTTCTTCGTGACCGATCAAAACTCTGCTTGTGACCTGTTTGTCTTCCGCGTTTCCGCCGAGACTGAACGCGCCCGGAAGATCGAGTACCTTGAGAGAATGATCCGCGTGAGACAAAAGACCTTCCGCTTTTTCCACGGTGACTCCGTGGTAGTTTCCGGTTTTTTGTCTAAGCCCTGTTAGGCGATTGAAGAGAGTGGACTTACCGCAGTTCGGATTACCGGCCATCAATATCCGGGAAGTTTTTGAATGCGCTTGGACGTTAGAGTGACCCACGGATATCTCCTATTTGAATCAGCTCGGCTTCTCCTTCTCGGATCGCGATTTCGACTTCGCCCGCGCGGAGCACGATCTTTTTTTGGGAAGAATACTTTTCTAGAATCAAAACTTTGGTTCCGGGAAGAAGACCGATGTCCAGGATGTTTCGGAAAAGATCCTCTTTGCCGGGTTGGGAAACCAAGGAAAGAATGGAGGCTTCCTGACCTTTTTCCAATTCGTTTAACAATTTTTTCATATTAGAAATTTATCACGATCCCGGATGAGATCGATGTCGGGCGCCATTGTTTTTACGTAACGATCGAAGTAGAGAATCTGTTTGATCAGAAGTCCGAATTCTTTCGGAATTTTAAGGCCGTTTCTCTGCGCAATTTCCCGGAACTCGAATAGAATCGCGTTCAACTTTTTATCGTCCAAGGATTCGAGGTCTCCCATCTGAACCTTCATCACCATCTCGGTCATTCTGGAAAAAACCGCTTCCAAATCCTTGGAAAGTTTTTTTTCGTCCACGCCCTTGGCCGTGGAATCCATCTGAATCAAACCCTTGGCGATCTTTTCGGTCCTGTTCAAACTCAGACCTTCCAAAAAGATCATCAAACCGTCCCAGACGCGGGGAGAAATTCTTCCGACAATGCCGAAGTCGATAAAACCGACGGTTCCGTCCCGAAGAATCATTAGATTTCCTGCATGTACATCCGCGTGAAAGAATCCGTTTCGGGCGAGAGTGGAAAACCAAATCTCAAGCGCCTCCGTCAAAGTTTTCTGCGGATCGGAGGAATACTTTCGGATGGAATTCTCGTCCGTGATCGGAGCTCCGTAAAAACGTTCCATGGTAAGAATTTTTTTCGTGGATAACTCTCTATAAACCTTGGGAACCCTCGCTCTGGTTTCTCCCATCGCAAGAAGTTCTCTTTCGAACTCTTCGATGTTGTCCGCTTCCTTATAAAAATCAATTTCTTCTAATATGGATGTTTGGAACTGTTCGACCATATCGGAGATCCCGGACTTACTCAAACCGGGCGCGAATCTTTCGAATAAAACGGAAGCGAAGTAGATGAGGTTTAAATCGGCGGATAACGTGGATTCTATATCGGGTCTTTGTACTTTGATGACTACGTCGAGTCCATCCTTGGTCACCGCGGAATGAACTTGTGCGATGGAAGCGGAGGCGATCGGAACGGGTTCCACGCTGTAAAAATGATCGCTGAGTTTGCCGCCGAGTTCCTTTTGGACGATTTTTTCCACGGTTGCAAACGGAATCGGTCGGATCGAATCCAAACATTTTTGCATTTCGGTAACGAACTCGTCCGGGAAAAGGGAAGGAGCGGATGCGATGAATTGACCTAACTTGATGTAGGTGGCGCCTAACTCTTCGAACGCTTCCCGAAGACGGATCGGAAAGGTTTCCATCGAATCTCCTCCGAGAGCGAGATCTTTTAAAAGGAGGATGGTCTTCGTAGAAAATACAAAACCGCTGTTCAGGATTCGGGAGGCACCGCCAAAACCCATTTTCAGGGAATCAAAAAAACCGGCCATATTCACAAAGATTTTGCACTTCGATTCAAATGACAACTACAGAACGGAACCTTAAAAAACCGTAGAATTCCCGGATTTGCCTGCGGGTCAAAACAGCTTTTTTGTTTACGAACGAACTCAAATTCTGATTATGGCTACATAAAATACTCCGTCCGGCGTATCTTCCCTTATGAGTAGCGATTCAGTATTACTTCAAGAACTCGATAAACTTGAACTCAACGATCTGAAGAAAGTAGCGACTCTTTGGAACCTTGCCAAACTTCCTTATAAAGAAAAAAATAAGAACGTAGCCTATCTCTACGAAACCTTTCAGGACGAGTTTTATCTCAAAGGCGTTCTTGAAAAACTCACTCAACTCCAGGTTACGATTTATACGAGCATTCTTAAGAATAAGAACGTTCTGACTCTCGGTGAGATTTCGAGAAAGGTGAACATTCCTCCGATCAACGTCGAGATGGAATTGAACCTTCTCAGAAAGTATCAACTCGTTTATCAAAGAAAGAACCGCGAACGTCTTACCAATAATTTAGATAAGTATCATGCGTTTGAGGAGATCGCGGATCTGGTTCCGCTCGATCAGAACCTCAAAGGCGATAAGTATAAGATCTCCTTGGAGAAATATCTCGATCGTAAAAAGACGACGGAGATCGCAGACGAGTGGAAAGCCGCCGTTAAGGCGCCGAAACAACTCGATTCGATTAAGAAGTTTTATACGATCGCTGCTTCCGAAGAAGGAATCGATCTCAATCTTCAATCTCTTGCCGATTTGGAAAGAGACACCTTGGTTCGTATCTATCTGAGCGGAGGCGTTTCCGAAGCCGAAGACATCCGCAGTTACGTGGTGACCAGTCGCGGCAAATACGAACAGATCGTTCCGGCTTTGATCGCGAAGGGTCTTGTCGTGGACGTTTGTTTCGTCGACGAGAAGTTCGTGCGCGTGTTCGCGATTCCCGATGAAATCTTAAAATACGTTCAGACGCATCCGATTCTTCCTTCCGTAAAAAAAGGAACCAAACAAAGAACGGAAAAACTCGCGGCCAACGACCTCGATTTCTTTCTCAATACGAAAAAACTGATCTCTTATATCAGCCGCAAAGGACTCGTTCTTGCAAAATCGGGGAAGGTGAAACAAGCCGATCACAAAAGAACCGAACAGGAACTTTTGAACCCCGATATCGGAATTTTTCCGGAAAAAAGTCAGATCTATCAAATGGAACTGATTCTCCCCGTATTAAAACTTTTGAATCTTGTGGATATCAAAGGCGAAAACATCGTTCTGAAAGGGGACGTAAACGGGTTTAACGAGAAAGATATATTCGAAATCATGAAACTCGTCGTACACGAGGTGAACGAAGCGCGTATGAAACGTGTCGTTCCTGCGGAAGTTTTTACGGCGACCGAAATGCCTTTTTACGATAAACCTATACTGGATAAGTGCGTGAGCCTCATCATCAAGGCGAAACGGATTCATCTATCGGTGATCTTTTCCAATATCATTCGGGAACACATGATTCTTTCTCCCGGATTTCGGACTAAGAATTTTCAGTCCGACCTTGCGGAGCTCCGTAAGGAAATCATGAGCGCCATTTTTTATCTGCATCTGTTCGGACTTTTGGAAGTGGAATATCCGAATCGTTTTCTCGGCCTTTCGAAGTTGGGCGAATACTTTTTCCAAACCGGAGAACTTTCGCACAAAACCGAAAAGGGCGGAATCACGATCAACCCGGACTTCACGATCATCGCGTTCCCGGATCGTGTTTCGATTCACGGACTTCATATCCTCAAAGCCTTTACGGAACTCAAGGACTACGATCGTGTTTATACGTTCGTTCTTACCAAGGAAGCGTTTCAGTTGGGAATTCTTCTCGGTTATAAACCTTCCGAGTTCATCGACTTCTTAAAGAATTCGAGCAAGGCCGATCTCGCGCAGAACCTTCTCTTCTTATTGGAAGACTGGGGCGGAAATCTTCCCGTCGTCGACATCACGGAAGATTGTGTTTTGGTTCGCACCAAGGATCAGAATACGATGGAACTTCTGCTCGGTCAGATCAAAGGGAAGAAGATCGTTCTGGATGAAATCGGTCCGACTGCGGTTCTTGTGGATAAAAACCGCGTTCAGGACGTGATCACGGTTTCCGAAAAACTCAATCTCATCGTCAACCTGACTCGTTAAACCGAACTCGAGTCCGAGTACGATTTTTCCAATTTCCAGATTCTTCCCTTTTAAAAAAGAAAGTCTGCGTTCAATTCAATTGGATGGATTTTGAAAAAGAAAGGGGAGTTCGGAAGAATTCCGAGCCGCGCGGCTCGGATGGGGAGAATTATTCTTCCACTTTGATTTTGGTTTTGAATTCCCATTTGCGATACGGAGCGATCGCTTGGAGTCTTTCGTCGGTTACAAAAAAGAGGGCTTCGCCGTATTTAACGAGTCCTCCTTTATAATGCGCGTATTTGGTCTTATGATCGATCAGACCGATCTCTCGAACCTTGCTCCAATCGTCGCAGGTTTTGAGAGTGGGGACTTTTCTAAGATGCAGTTCCTTGATCTTATTGTCTTTAACGGAGTCCCGGAGTATCTTTTCCCATTCCATAAAGTGCAAACTAAAAGGAAGGGGGGAAAAATCAAGGGTTTTTGCGATCGTCCGACCGTTCGGAGCGGGGAAACAAGTTCCCCGATTTCCTAAAGTTTAAAAAATTCCACTTCGCGTTTCAACTCTTCCGCTAATTTCGCTAACCCGATCGAACTAGAGCTGAGTTCCTCCGAAGAAGCCGCCGAGGATTGGTTGAGTTCGTTGATGGTCGTGATCGTTCTTGAAATTTCCTCGATCGCGATTTTTTGTTCCCGCACCGCGACTTGAATCACGTCCGATCTTCCTTTGACTTCCTTGGCCGTTAGATTCATCTGATCGTTTTTGGAAAGTTGATTCTCCATAAATTGATTCACGACCTTCATCTGACGATTGATCTCGGAGATTCCGCTGATGATTCCCGAGATGACCTTTACGGTATCGGTGATGTTTTGAATTCCGATTCCGATCTCGGCTTCGTTGCTTTGAATGATCTGTTCGATGTCTTTGATGCTGTTCGTCGTCTTATCCGCGAGTTTTGAAATCTCGTCGGCGACCACGGCAAAACCTCTTCCTGCGCTTCCCGCTCTTGCGGCTTCGATCGCCGCGTTGAGAGCGAGAAGATGAATCTGTTCCGAGATGGTGTTGATGATTTCGATGACTCCGACGATGTCTTCCGAACTTCGGCTGATCTTGGTGATCGAAAGATTGGTCAACTCCAAGGAGCTTCCTCCTTTTTTCGCGTCCAAGGTGATTCGTTCCACGTCGGACATCGTGTTTTCCAAGTTGCTCGAAGTTTCATGGATGGAAGCGGAGAATTGATTCATATCCGTCGCGAGTTTGTTCAGAAGGCTGACCTGTTCCTTGGTCTGCATTTCCACTCCGTCCATTCCCGCGGAAATCTCTTCGATCGACGCGGAAATTTCCTCCGAAGAAGCCGCTTGATTTTGCGCGTTGTCCGAAATAAAATTCAGAGCTCCGGACATTTCCTCCGAAGAGGACGCGAGATTGGTGGAAGCGTTTACGATCTTACCGAGGATCGTCTTCACCTTTTTGTTAAACGAATTGATCGAAACCGCCATCTCGCCGATCTCGTCCATGGAAAGAACCTTAAGACCTTTGGTGAGATTTCCTTCCGCCATCGCTTCGAGGACGTTCTTACTTTCTTCCAAAGGAAAAAGTCTTTTGCTGAGAATGATGTAGATCAAAAGTCCCACGAAGAGCAAACCGACGAACGAAATCCCTGCCATCGCATACACGGAAACGATCGCTTCTCCCGTGATCTCCTCGTTTTCGATGGAGGCGAAGGTAAGAAAATCGTATTTCAGATTTCTTCTCAGGATCATATATTTATACTTACCGGAAAACAGATAACGCACCGGAACGTTGTCCTGATAATCCTTCACCTGTTCGTAAAAGGGAAAGTCCTTCAGTTTTTTCAGATTCAACGCGGGGTTCACGTGATTGATGACCGTTTCGTAACGATCCAAAAGTCCGGGATATCCCGATTTACCGATTTGAATCGAACCGATCAACTTACTCGTAAGATCCGCGATTCTCAAAGAATAAGCGAGGTAAAGATTCGGAGTTTCGGGGATCGTTTCCAAAACCAAAAAAACGGGAGTTCCCGAAACGGGAGACGGAAGAGGTTTACTCAAAAACATCTTCTTCTTTTCGATCGTTTCCAAAACCGTTTGTTCGGAAGGAAGATCGAAGGCGCGGAGCGCGGATTCTCCGTCTTTTGCGAGGGTTCCGGTCGCGGAGAGAAGTTTCCAAGTTCCGTTTTGGGATTGGATCAGCGAAATCGATTCGTATTTAGGCGAACGCGATAAAAGCGTTTCCAAAAGTTTTTGCGTTTCGGAAATTTTAAAACTCTTCGCAAGGGAAAGAAAGATTCCGTCGTTTTTGAGTTTGTCCGCGTCGGATTGCACTTCTTCAAAGATGGATTCGGTGAGAATATGAAGCGTCTCGTTTACGTTCAACATCTGGTTGAAATAGGATTTGCGGATCGCGTTGTAGTTGAGTTTAAAAACGAGACTGGAAACTCCGATCGCTAAGATCAAAACGATAAAGATAAAGGTCATCGTAAGGGAACGGGTCAAACGGATCTTTACCAAAGAGGAAATATCGATATTGCTGAATGCGCCCGATTCGATCAAACTCGAAGTCAACTTCTCGCAGACCAAAAAAGTATACACGCCCACGGAAAGGGACATGAGAAGCGCGATCGCAAAAAGATTATAATAATCCGCCATGTCCAAGGCCGCAAAACGACTCAACACAGCGACGATGATCGAAGCGGTGATCAAAATTCGAACCGCGATCTCGATCGAATGAAACAAAGGCAAACGAAGAATGGACTTCTGCGCACTGAGCGCGGTTTCCTTGTCGATGATTCCCTGTTCCACCGTATGAAGATATTTGCGGATTGGTTTCAGTCTTCGCAGATCCGAAAGCACGGTTAAGGCCAGCGTAAAAACGGACGTCGCTAAAGTGATGCGAATCGCGATCGAAAGTTGATCGGGATCCATTTCGAGAAACGTTTTATAAAATAGGACGGCGGCTCCGATCGTAAGAACGAAACCTACGACTTCCGTAATCAAGATAAACTGAAAAGTGAATCTACGTATCGATTTTGTAATATCATCCATGAGTTGTCGGTTCCGAAATCCAGACGCTACGTTACGCGTTTTTGAATTAGTTTTTATTTCCTGAGTAAATTTCCGAATTTGGGTCCTTGAACACAAGGATTAAAGTAAGAAGAGGGGGAAATTCTGCTTCGGAAAAAAAGAAAACGCGTAGGAATTAGGCGACGGAAGCGAGATTGATTTCGTCTAACTCGATTTAAAAGACAAACGATTGACTCGGTTTGTGTCGAATTTTCCGTGCAAGAAATCCGGAATTTTAATGCGACATCACTCGAATCGGCGCTTATTTCCTAAGTGGTGTTCGACTCTAAACTGAAATCAAAAAAGGAATCGGAAGGAAGGACGATACAGGACGACTTAAGGGAGGAAAGAAATTTCCTCCCGGAAAGAACGGAGTCATTCTCCTCGAATGCTTTCGAGTTTGTGTTTGATTTCTTCGTTGAGAGGTTGTTTCTTCTGAAAGTCTTCGAGCAAACGAACGGCCTCGGTCGGTTTGTCGACTTCGACGTAAAGATCCGAAAGTTCGAGAAGAGGTCTCGGATCCATCGGAAACTTTTTGTGGAGATCGAGATAGATTTCCTCCGCCTTGTCGCGTTTGCCGATGAGCTTGAGGGAAGAAGCCTTGCCCAAAAGAGCGAAGTAGTCTTCTACTTCCGCGAGAATCCGGTTAAAACACTCGAGTGCCTTGTCGAATTCTCCCATTCCGCGCAAGCTGTCCGCATAACGATTGATGATGAGTTTGTTGTCCGGATCGAATTCCAAAATTCTTTCCCAATATTGATTGGCTTTGTGAAAATCCTTCTTACCTCGATAACTTTCCGCAAGACCGTATAACGCGAAAAAGTTTTTACGATCGAGTTCGGCGGCCCTGTGATAATACTGAATCGCTTCGTCGTAATCCTTGATTTTACGGTAAGAATTCCCGATTTCCGTGAGAATTTTGATATTGTCCGGTTGGATCAAAAGAAGTTTTTCCCACCAGTGAATCGCATCCTTGTATTTCTGACACGCGAAGTAGAGATGACCCAAACCTACGATCACATACTGATCCTTGGGATTGATCTGCAAAGCCTGCATATAATAAATTTCTGATTCTTTAAAGTTTTTCAGTTTTCGATGAGCATCCGCGACCCGGCTGAGAATGGAAGCGTCCGTAATGGTGATATGTCTGTAATCTTCGGCTACTTCGATCACTCTGGAAAGAAGATTCATCTCGCGGTAGCAATTCATAAGGCCCATCAAAGAGAACTTGTTTGAGGGATCTTCTTGTATACATTTATGATAATATTCGATCGCGTTCTTATAGTCTTTCTTCTTAAAGTAAAGGTCGCCCATACCGACCAATCCGTATGTGTTATGCGGATCTTTTTCCAGAAGTTCCTTGAGTTTTGCTTCCGCCTTCGGGAACTGATGAGAATCTAAAAGTTTATAGGCTTCTTTCGCGAGACTTTTGATAACCGCGAATTGTTTGTCCTCTTCTTCTTTTTCAATATTAGGATTTTCCATTTGATTCTCTCTTTTTAAAGTTTGCTCTCTTCCAAATTTAGAATTCGCATTATTATTTTTTGACGCGCGAGATTCATTGAATATTCTTTTGAGGCTCAAATATTCTGTAAAGAAAATAAGAACAGATAGCTACATTCTCAAAACAAAAAGTAATTTGAACCGGAAATTAGTCCTTTCTATCTATTAGATTTTGGAAAAAAATTTCCGTTTCTCTTTTTTATAAAAATGTTCAATTAAATAGCAACCATGATTTTCATCCGATGAATTCGAGTGGGAAGATGTGCGTTTGTCTCCGTATAAAAAACCATCGAACCGATACGACTTTGCTCATTAATTTTTTGAGTTCCTTGAACGCCCGAAAAAGCGAATTCTCGGGAGAAGGGCGACGATCGAAGAACACGGTTCCTCTTGACAGTAGCCTTTCCGGTATCTTTATGGACGTAAGGGGTGGGATCATGTCCGCAGAATCAGTGAGAATTACAGGCGCCAGACTGATGGTGGAACTTCTGGAAGAATATGGGGTGGATGTCGTTTTCGGTTATCCGGGCGGAGCCATTCTTCCCTTTTACGATGAAATTTATAAAAGCAAAAAGATCAAACATATCCTCGTAAGACACGAACAAGGCGCGGTTCATATGGCGGAAGGATATGCGAGAGCGACCGGCAAACTCGGTGTGTGCATTGCAACATCGGGACCCGGAGCGACGAACTTAGTGACCGGACTTACGGACGCAAAGATGGATTCGGTTCCGGTACTTGCGATCACGGGTCAGGTTGCGACCAACACGATCGGAACCGACGCGTTTCAAGAAGCCGATATTTTCGGTATTACGATCCCGATCACGAAATACAACGCGCTGATGAAGTCCGCGGACGATATCGCGAGACATTTCGAGGAAGCCACCTTGATCGCGTTAGGCGGTCGTCCCGGTCCGGTTCTTTTGGATTTTCCAAAGGACGTTCAAACCGAGCTGACTAACGTAAGAAAGGCGAGCCGTCTGAAAATCGCCGCACACCACTATAAAAAGCCGGAAGTTCGCGGTAACTTGGAAGAATTCGCCGAAGCGATCAACCGAGCTGAAAAACCTCTTTTGTATGTCGGAGGAGGAGCGATCAACGCGGGGGCTTCGAAGGAAATTTTCGAACTCGCGACCAAGGCCGGTATCCCGGTAACGACAACTTTGATGGGGCTCGGTTCTTTTCCGGGAACACATCCTTTGAGCGTGGGAATGCTCGGGATGCACGGAACCGCCGCGGCCAACAAAGCAGTATTAGAATGTGATTATATTCTCAACTTAGGTGCGAGATTCGACGACCGTGTGGCAAAAATCGGAGAGTTTGCCGAAAAAGCGGTAAAGGCGCATGTTGACATCGACACCGCGGAATTTAATAAACGAATTCAAGTGGATCATCTTCTGCACGGAGATCTGAAGGACGCGTTAAGCGCCATTCTTCCCTTCGTGAAAAAGAAGGAGAGAACTTCCTGGATTCAATATCTGCAAGGATTGAAAAAAGAACATCCTCTCGATTTTGATAACTCCGGAAAAACGATCAAACCTCAGGACTTTCTGGATCGTCTTTATAAAAAAACCCAGGGTAAGGCGATCGTTTCCACGGACGTGGGACAACACCAGATGTGGGCCGCTCAGTATTATCTTTTGGATGAACCGAACAACTGGCTTACGTCCGGCGGACTCGGAACGATGGGTTACGGTTTGCCCGCGGCGATCGGAGCGAAATTCGGAAGACCGGATAAGATGGTCATCTGTGTTTCCGGTGACGGATCCATCCAAATGAATATTCAAGAATTGGCAACCATTGCGGCGAACAAACTCGGGGTGAAAATTCTCGTGTTCAACAATAACTTTCTCGGAATGGTTCGTCAGTGGCAGGAACTTTTTTATGAGGAACGATTCTCGCAATCGGAATGGAACTTCAATCCGGATTTCGTGAAACTCGCGGAAGCGTATTCGATTCCCGCGATGAAAATCTCCGATAAATCCGAGATCGACAAAGCGATCGAATTTTTCACCAAAGACGACGGCGCGGCTTTCTTGGAAGTGATGATTCCCGCCGAGGAAAAAGTATTTCCGATGATTCCCGCGGGAAAATCCCAAAAAGATATGATCGAATTTAAGGATCTGGCCGGACTGAAAAAAGCATGAAACACATTCTAAAAATTCTGGTTAACAATCATCCCGGGGTCATGAGTCATGTTTCCGGCTTATTCACTCGTAGAAGTTATAATATAGATTCGATCGCGGTCGGTGTGACCGTTAATCCCGAAGTTTCGAGTATGGTGATCGTCGTCAAAGGCGACGAATCCACGGTGGATCAGGTCAAAAGACAACTTTTAAAACTCCCGGACGTTTTGGAAGTGGAAGACCTTGCTTATCACGATTGTGTCAGCAGAGAACTCGTTTTGATCGTGGTCAAACTCACAGAAGCCACAAGAACCGAAATTCTTTCCGTTTGCGACGTGTTCGAAGCGAAGGTCGCGGATTTAACGCATTCTTCCCTTACGATCGAATATTCGGGTAACTCGCGTAAGGTGAACGCGATCGTGGAGATTCTTTCCAAATACGGAATCGAAGAGATCGTCCGCACCGGACAAATCGCGATCCGATACAGAAGCATCGGATCCTGATCGTTTTCGTCGTGTTCGCCTACGTTTCGTTAGGTGCAAATCCCGAATTCAAAACTTCCGAATTCAAACGGCTCTGATTCGCAATGGAGTGGAAGCAGATTGTTTCCAAGGTCTTTTGCGATCGTAATCGAATAGAATGCAGAACGAATTCGAGTTGCAGATCACCTTACGATCCGATTTACGAATCAATCTCTGAAGAATCCGATACCGCGCGTTTGAGATCGTTCTAAACTCGGTCTGAACGAGAAGCGAATCCGGGAATTTAATCTTTCCTCTGTAATCGCTTTCGGACCAAAGAACGATGGGTTCTATGCGGCTCAGATTCGAATTCGAAGAATCGAGCTGAACTTCTTGAAGCGCGTGGTTTCTCGCTTCGTTCAAAACGGTTTGTGCGTTTTCGATCATCAGGCTTCCATCCTTGTCGCATTGATGACTCGCTATGGAAATCTCATAGTTGTATATTTTTGTGTCGGAAATCATTGGTTTGTCTCTTCAGTCTAACTGCTTTGAATAAAAAAAAGTGCCGTTGGAACTTGCGTAAAAAAATTCTTTCTTGGAATCTTTGAAATCCATCTTTGCAAGTGTTAATCGTTTGGATACAAAACGGAGAATCTTCTCTTCTGTATCGTTCTTCTTGGACACAGTTTATGGATCTGATATATATTAAAAATTGTATACAATTATTTTTGAATATTTCATTTCCGTTTTTACTTTGAAAATCGAGTTCTTTTGCGAAAGAATGGGGCGCGGGTGAGGATTCAAAAAACGAATTTATCATTTGTCGAACTGTTTATAAGTCGCGACTGATCGGCGCTTATAAATCGGGAAATAAATTTTTGCGAGGTTATAAGGAGGCGAGTTCGAGAATCTTAGTATCTAAGAATAACACCGCTTCCGGTTTCCACTGAAAGATCCCGTTGGAAAACTCGCAGAATCCGGTTTCTTCAAGTCGTTTTAAATGTTTGTCCAAAACTTGTTTCCGATCGGGGATGAGGGAATAAAAACTTTCCATGGCGATCGGTTGAAAAAGTCGGAATAAGGAAAGAATCAATTCTTCGTAAACGTCGGGTTTCGTATATTCTTTGGAAAAATCTTTCCGTTTGTAAGTTTCCACGTTTCTCGGATTGGAATATCTTCCCGATGAAAGAAATCCGTGCGCTCCCGGTCCGATTCCCAAATACTGTTCCATCGTCCAATACTTGAGATTGTGTCTGGAATGAAATCCGGGTTTTGAATAATTGCTTACCTCGTATTGACGCAGTTCGTGAGGAGAAAGTAGATCCGGTAAAAGTTTCAGAATCTCTTCCTGGATTTCCTCTTCGGGCGCGGGTACGACGCGGTCCATTACTTTTCTTGAATATTCGGTTCCCTTTTCCACGGTCAGCGCGTAAAGGCTGATGTGTTTTCCTCCGGCAGATAAAACCTGTACGATATCCTGAAGAATTTCTTCGATCGTTTGTCCTGGAATTCCGTAGATCAAATCCGCCGAGAAGTTGGTGATCGCAGAATTCTTTACCGTTTCCAAAATCGTTCCGTATCGATCCGGATCGTAGTGTCGTCCCAGAAATTTCAGCTTTTCCGGATGAAAACTTTGAATCCCCACGGAGATCCGATTGATTCCGGCCTGTTCGATGGATTTTAGAAAATCGGGAGTGATGTCCTCGGGATTGCATTCCATCGTAATTTCCGAATATTCGGAAACTTTGATGTTTCGTTTTAGAAAAACGATCAGATCGGCGATCTGTGCGACGTCAGCGCGGGAAGGGGTTCCTCCGCCGAAAAAGATCGTATCGAATTCGAGGTCCGCGCTCGAAGGATCGTCCGAAATCCTGCGTTCGATTTCCTCTTTGTATCTTCGGAAGAGGGCGGATTCGTCCGGGATCGGATTTTGGCCGTTCCCTACCGAATAAAAATCGCAATATTCACATTTTTGAATGCAGTAGGGGTAGTGGACATAGATTCCCGGAATTCCCGTTTTAGAAACAGGATTTCCGGAAACGGATTTCATGGCTTTTGGGAAGCCGTTTTCTCGTTTTGACCCTTTAGGATCAGATCTACGACCGGAATCGGAGAAGTTCTTTCCAACACGGAATACAAAAGAGCCTTTTTGGATTCCAAGGTCGGAGAAAAGGAGAATAGAATTTTTAGGTTCGGAAGCGTATTCAATTTTAAGAATGGAGTTCCGTAGTGAAGCGCGACGATTTCCAAATCGGTATGACGTTTCGCGAGTCCCGCGGCGAGATCCAACTCCAATTGGCTGAAGGTGGTCACCACGATTCTTTTGAATTGATTCTCTTTAACGAGAGAAGGAATTTTACCCGCGTTCGCGTTCGGAAGATTCTTTTCCGCAAGAACGGTTTCGAATTCTTTTCCGCGAACGGCAAAGATCGTTTCTTCCGCTTTCACCGAAGCCGGATTGAAGGAAGAAGGAAACGAAACGATGGTCGCCCTGGAGATTTCGGCGTTTAACGTGGGAGAAAAAATTTCCAAGAAACTTTTTTCTCTTTGTGCGAGCTGATCTTGAAAGAACGCGACTTCCTTTTGTTCGATGTCGGAAAGTTTTTCTTTCGCCGCCGTTTTTTTAGGGGAGAATTCGAATACGATTCCGTGTTTGAGTTTTAAAAGAACCTGTCTGTAAGCGGCCTCTTTCAATAGGTCGCGTTCTCCTTTTTGAAAGGTTCCTTTTTTATACGCGCTTAAGATTTGATTCTTCATATCACGCGTGGTTTTTCCCCAGCTCGTCATAAGAAGTATATCAGCGCCTGCTAATAGAGCCAAAACGCCCGGATCGCTGTCCTTGTAATGTACGTCGATCGCGTCCATCTCCATCGCATCCGTGATGATAACTCCTTGAAATCCCATCTTCTCTCTTAAGATTCCGGTAAGAATTTTGGAAGAAAGAGTCGCCGGAAAATTCGGATCCAACTTGGGATATACGATATGCGCGCTCATCACGACTTCCGCGCCTTGTTTGATGGATTCTTGAAACGGAATGAGTTCCATTCTTTCCAATTCTTCCAAGGTCTTGTCGATCTTCGGAAGTCCGAGATGACTGTCCACGTTCGTATCTCCGTGTCCCGGAAAATGTTTGATCGTGGGAATCGCACCGCCGACTCTCGCGCCTTTTTCGTAAGCGATCCCGGCGGTCGAAACCATCTCGGGAGTACTGCCTAGAGAACGTGTGTTGATGACCGGATTGTCCGGATTGTTGTTGATGTCCAAGTCGGGAGCAAAAACGAAATTGAGTCCGAGTTTACGAAGTTGGTAAGAAGTTACAAAGCCGACCTTATACGCGTAATCCGCGTTCTTGGTTTGTCCGAGCGCCATCGCACCGGGAAACTGAGTGACCCCGTCCTTCACTCGAAGGACTCTTCCGCCTTCTTGGTCGACGGAAATCAAAAGAGGAAGTTTGGAAAACTCCATGCTCTTCTTCTGCAATTCGAAGTTGAGTTTTAAGATTTCCTGTTTGGTTCCGAGATTCATTCCGAACAGAATGATTCCGCCGGGAAGAATCTCCTCGATTTCTTTTTCAGCGGTTTGATCCAGGGATTTACCCGGAATCGCCACGTGAATCACTTGCCCGGTCAATTCTTCCGGGGTCATTTTATCGACGATGGATTTGGCTTGGGATTCTAAATATCCGTCCCAGCCTTGCGCTTGGAGTTCTTGTTGATAAGAACTTACGTAGTAGAACACGGTGAGGAAACCCAAAAGAAGGAGGAACGCGAAGGAAAAACGTCGGATCATAGTTTGACAGAATATCAAAACCGGAAATTCTGTAAAAACAAATTCCGTGGAGAAGACCTTCGTTATGATTCGATCCAAACTCTTAATTATAATTCTGTGTTCTTTGTGTTCGCTTTCCTTGTCCGCGCAATCCAAGGATTCGAAAGTTCGAATTCTTTTCTTCGGAGATAGTTTGACCGCGGGGCTCGGACTGAATTCTCCCGATGAGGCGTTTCCCGCCTTGATCGAAAAGGCTCTGAATCAAAACGGAATTTCTTGCCAAGCCGTGAACGCAGGAATGAGCGGGGATACGACCTCGGGCGGGCTTGCGCGTTTGGAATGGGCGATGAGCGCGGGATTCGATCTGTTCGTGTTGGAGCTCGGAGCGAACGATTCTATGAGAGGAATTTCTCCCGATCAAACCGAAAAGAATCTGAAGGAGATTCTTACGAGGGTCAGAAAGAAAAATCCGAAAGCGAAGATCCTTCTCGTGGGAATGAAAACGTTTCCGAATCTCGGAAAAGAATATCGAAAAAAATTCGAAGCCGTTTTTCCAAAAATTTCCAAAGAAGAGAATCTTCCACTCGTTCCTTTCTTTATGGACGGCGTTGCCGGAATCAAAAAACTCAATCAGAAAGACGGAATTCATCCGACTGCGGAAGGTCATAAGATTCTTGCGAAAAATCTTTTGCCCTTCGTTCAAAAAATTCTGAAGAAAGGATGATTCTCCAAAAAGTGAGTTTACACCGGACTTTTGAAGAAAATTATGGATCTACCTGAATAATCGCGGGAATAGCTCAGTGGTAGAGCACCTCCTTGCCAAGGAGGGGGTCGCGGGTTCGAATCCCGTTTCCCGCTTTTTCTTTTATATCACCCTTCCCCAGGCCGATTTACATCATGGATTATAAAACAAAAAAAAATTCCAACGCTACCGTTGATATTAAACTTACCTTCGAAGCTTCCGACATCGAAAAAGCTTTTGATAAAACTTACGCAGAAAAACAGAAAGACGTAAAGATTCCGGGCTTCCGACAAGGAAAGGCTCCGCTTCACCTGGTTAAAAAACAACTCGGCGACGCGGTGGCGAGTGACGCGATCAACAATCTCATCCTAGACGGAATGACTTCCATTCTCACCAAACTGGAACATCCGATGGTGCGTTTTCCGAAATTCGAAATTCAGGATTATCAACCGGGTAAAACCCTCGTTGCAACCGCGGTTTACGAAACCAATCCCGAAATCACCCTCGGAAAGTATAAAAAAGTAAAAATAAAACTTCCCGAAGTCAACGTAACCGATTCCGACGTCGCCGAAGAACTCGAAACCATTCGCAAACAACTCGCTCGTAAACAGCTCAAGGAAGAAGGTCAAACCGCGGCTTCCGGAGACATTATCGATATGGAATATACGGTTCACGAAAAAGATCAGGAACCGAAAAACGCAAGCAACACTTCCAACGACTATCACTTGGGTCATGAAAGCAATCTGAAAGGTTTCGACGAAAACCTCTACGGTTTGAAAGCCGGAGAGAAAAAAGAATTCTCCCATACTTTCCCCGAAGATTATTCCCAAAACGAAGTGGCCGGTAAAACGTTCGAATACTCGGTTACCGTAAAGGCGCTTTATGCGAACATTCTTCCCGCTGTGGACGACGATCTTGCGTCCGAGTTCGACGGTTCCGAGTCCCTAAAGGCTCTGAAAGAAAAGATTCGCAAGAATCTGAAGGAACGTTTTGAGGAAGGAATCCGCAATAAGAAGATGGAGGAGATTTATAAGGAAATCATCGACGATTCCAAGTATATCTTCCCGGATTCTTACGTGAAGGAAGAATCGGAACACGTTTTCCACAATATGATCCACGAATTCAGACTTCCTCACATTACCATGGAAAAATACGCCGAGATGATCAAAAAGGATCTGAAAGAAGTTCAAGAATCCTTTAAGAATCTGGCGGAAACCCGTCTCAAACACTTCTTTACCCGCCAAAAAATTGCGCAAACCGAGAATATTACGTATTCCGATACGGATTTTGATGCCGATTTAGAAAAACTTGCGTCAAGTTACCAAATTTCCCTGTCCGATCTTAAAAAAGAGCTGGAAAAGGGAAAACTCATGGATAATTATCGAGAGAATTTTTTCGCAAAAAAGGTGGATGATACCCTCTTTGATCTTGTAGAAAAGAAATACACTGACAAATTGAGTATTGGCCAGGTAAAAGACTATCTGAACCAAAAGGAAGAACAGAAAGCATGAGTGTAATTCCGTATGTGATCGAGCAAACGAGCAGAGGGGAAAGATCTTACGATATTTTTTCCCGACTTTTAAAAGATAGAATCATCTTTCTCGGGAATGCAATCAACGACGATTACGCAAACGTCATCACGGCGCAGTTGTTATTCCTCGAGGCCGAAAATCCCGAAAGAGATATTTATCTTTATCTGAATTCTCCCGGTGGTTACGTATCTTCCGGTCTTGCAATTTACGATACAATGCAGTATATTAAACCGGATGTGAGAACTCTTTGTCTGGGACAGGCTTCCTCTATGGCGGCTCTGCTTCTTGCGGGAGGAGCGGCGGGAAAACGTTCCGCGCTTCCGAATTCAAGAATCATGATGCACCAACCAATGGGCGGGGCAACCGGACAAGCGAGTGATATCGAGATTCAAGCGAGAGAGGTTCTCAAGCTGAAGGAAATTCTCAATTCCATCTATCATAAACACACGGGAAAAAGTGTGGAGCAGATACAGAAGGATACCGAAAGAAACTTCTATATGACTGCGGAAGAAGCGAAGAATTACGGGATCATCGACACCGTCATTCAGATCGATCGCAAACAAGCTTAATAAAGGAGCGCTCCCTTGGCTAAGAAAACACCGGGAACCAACGGTAAACAAAAACTATTCTGCTCTTTCTGCGGAAAGGAACAAGATGCAGTAAAACGTTTAGTCGCCGGACCTGGTGTTTATATCTGTGACGAATGTATTTCCCTCTGTAACGAAATCATCGCCGAAGATCATGATCACAACGCACACGAAAAATCGGAAGTGTTCAGCGAGGTTCCAAGCCCCGCAGACATCAAATCCATTTTAGACCAGTATGTGATCGGTCAAGACCACGCTAAGAAAGCGCTTTCCGTAGCGGTTTACAACCACTACAAACGAGTGAATCTCAAAGAGAAGAAGTCCGACATAGAAATCGAAAAATCGAATATTCTTTTGATCGGACCGACCGGAAGCGGTAAAACCCTTCTTGCTCAAACACTTGCCAGAATCATCAAAGTTCCTTTTGCGATCGTAGACGCGACCGCGCTCACCGAAGCCGGTTACGTCGGGGAAGATGTGGAGAATATCATTCTCAAGTTGATCCAAAACGCGGACAACGATATCAAAAAGGCCGAAGTAGGAATCATCTATATCGACGAGGTGGATAAGATCGCCCGTAAATCCGACAGCGCTTCCATTACGAGGGACGTGAGCGGAGAAGGAGTGCAACAAGCGCTTCTGAAAATCATCGAGGGAACGGTGGCTAACGTTCCTCCGCAAGGCGGAAGAAAACATCCGCATCAGGAATACTTACAAGTGGATACGAAGAACATTCTTTTTATCCTCGGAGGAGCCTTTGTGGATCTTCCGAACATCATCAAGTCCAGAACCGGCGTGAAAACGATCGGTTTCGGCTCCGAAGAACAGAGAATCCAAGGCGATAGTAAGGACGCTCTGATGGAACAAGTGATCCCCGAAGATCTGATCAAGTTCGGATTGATTCCGGAGTTTATCGGAAGACTTCCGATCGTTGCGACTCTGCAAGAGTTGGACGTGGAAATGCTCAAACAAATCTTCCGCGAACCGAAGAACTCCGTTCTCAAACAATATACTCGTCTTTTAGAACTCGAAAACGTAAAATTGACTTTCCGAGAAGACGCGATCGACAAAATCGCGGAACTCGCGATCAAAAGAGAATCCGGCGCTCGCGGTCTCAGAGCGATCGTGGAAAACATCATGTTGGATCTGATGTTCGATATTCCTTCGCGCAAGGATATCGAAGAGGTGATTATCACCGCAGAAGTGATCACCGATCGAGTGACTCCTACTTTAGTTTTGAAAAAAGAATCGAAGATCGCTTAATCGATTTTCGATCTTCCGTTTCAAACGTAAAGGGCGTTGTCATCGCGTCCAAAAGGACAAAATACCGTCCGTTCTCACTCCCTCCAAAAACTAGAGCCTAAACGTATCACTCGGGGCGTATCAAACGTGAAACGTGTGCTGCACAGGTGCATGGAACGTATAACGATCTACCGTATTCGAATTAGAGTATATTCTGGATTTGGCATATTCCAACGAAGAAAAAATCTTCGGCTTCTCGTGCCCGGTCCCTTGGTTCGTTTTCGGATTAATCCCGTAAATCGGTTCGGTTTTTCGTTTTCCATTCTTCCCAAATCCAGAAAATAAAAAACCCCGTGATGTCCAAAAGGATCACGGGGTTCAAACGAAGAAATCGACCGATTTTTACGGGTTAGTCCTTTTCTTATTTCTTCTTTTTCTTTTCTTCCGCTTTCAAAGCGAGAATCGATTTGCTCTGCAATTCTATCTTTTTCTTTTCGGTCCAAGGAATCGCAACGCTCAATTCTTCCGCGAGAGAAAGAAGGTTTTCGTTGATGTCGATCAGTTCGTCGATGATCACGAAGTAGGAGACGCTGGACTTCAGTTTGCTGTCACCTTTTTTGATCCGTTTCATCTGACTCTTGTAGATGTTCTGTTTCATCTTCTCGAGATTTTTGGTTTTCTTTTCCGATCTCGCTTTTTCCAAAAGATCGGGGAACTTATCCGAATCCGCGAGGAGTTCCATGAGATTGGTAGCGGACTTTCTGAGTTCCTTGACTTCTTCCTTTTCGTCTTTGGAAACTTCCTGGAAAGTGCTGATTCCGTTCGAGGAAGTTCTCAGAATGTTCCAAATACTTTCGGTGATTCGATCCAAATGATTGATCGACTCGGTGATCGGATGAATGGAGGAAAGATCGTCTTCTTCCAAATGTTTGTTGGCGATGGATAAGAAGCTGGAGAGGGAATTTTCTCTCATCTTCTTTAAGTCTTTCAGAAGTTTTTGGGTCTGTCTGAAATTCTTCTTTTTACCGTTTACGTAACCCGCGCACGCGTTGTTCAAAGCCTTTCTGGCGACGCTCAAACTCGCGAGCATGGAAGATATCGTTCTGGAAAGAGCTCTCTCCGGATGTTTTTTGAGAGTAATGAGTTTTTCGAGATTCTCATCGTATGCTTCTTGGCGTTTTTTGTGAATTCTTCCGAAGAGGAAAATCAAAAGCCCCGCTACCAACACGAGAACGATCACGGAAGAAAATCCGAAGATGTAAAGAATCGATCCGATGATTCCCGCGGTTGTCGACGCGATGATCGCCGTGAAGAACCAACCGCCTACGACGGTAAGAACCCCGCTCACTCGGTTGACCGCGTTGTCCTTGTTCCAAGCTCCGTCCGTCAAAGACGTTCCCATCGCAACCATAAAGGTAACGAACGTTGTGGAAAGCGGAAGTTTGTAAAGGGTTCCGATCAGAATCAACGCGCTGGAAATCTGAATGTTTACGGAAGCTCTGAGCAAGTCGAACGCTTCGGTTTCGTGAACCTTTACGATTTCGGCAAAACCGTTTTTCTGTTCGAAACGTTTTCCGATAAAGTTGCGGACGCTCGCCGGAAGAATCGCCTTGATCGGAGTGTAGATTCCGAGAGCGATCTGAACGAAAACGCGGGCCACTAAACTCGTATTAAAACTTTCTAATGTTTCTCCTTGAGAACCCAAGGTGACTTCGGTTTGTGTCACCGTCTCCGCCTTTTTGGAGAACCAAAGAGGGAAAAGCATCACACAAGCCGCGCCCAAAAGGATGAAGTTCGGAGTGGGAACGTTTCCGGCAAGACCGGTTGCAAGAGCGCTCGCGTCTCCGCCTCCCGCTTGGATCAAGGTCCAAGTCGCGAAACTCGCGAGCGGAACCCCGATGAAGTTCACTAAGTCGTTGCTCGCAAACGCCATCGCCAAGGAGCCGGTTCCGACCAAAACTAAGAATTTTAGAATATTCCATTCTAATAATACTAAGAATTGGAAAACGACCGCGAAACTCGCGAACGTAACGAGAAGAATGTTCGTAAAGTTTTCGTTGATGTATTTTACGATTTCGGGCGGGATTACGGTGGAACCTTTCATCGCGGACAATAGCGTAAAAAACGCCACCGTCGTCATGGAAAGACCGCCGAACAATCCTCCGAAGTATTTCAACGAATTCTTAAGATTGAAGGAGAAGATGAATCGGAAAACGAACTGTAAGATCATTCCCGAGAAGAACGCCACGATCACGCTCGTAATGATACCGAAGATGATCTTGAGCGCGCTTTCGGAGTTGATGATCTGAAACGCTCCGTTTAAGGTTCCGGTTTTTAAGAATGCGATCGCAAGAGCCGCTCCTAAAAGTTCGAAAACCAAGGACACCGTAGTCGAGGTCGGAAGTCCGAGAGTGTTGTAAAGATCCAGAAGAACGATGTCCGTCAGCATCACCGCTAAGAATAAGAACATCAGATCTTGAAGCGCGAAACCGCTCGGATGAAAGATCCCTTTTCTCGCGACTTCCATCATTCCAGTGGAAGAAAGAGCGCCGAGGATGATCCCGATTCCGGCCACGACCAGAATGATTCTTTTAGAAGAGGCTTTGGAACCCACGGCCGAGTTCGTAAAGTTTACGGCGTCGTTTGAAACCCCGACCAAGAGGTCGCCGACACCGAGGATCGCCATGAGTACAACGATGATTAAAAAAAAGTCCATGAAACGCTTCCGTTGATTGTTTTGTAGAATCTACAGTTTTAAGTTTTCGCATTCACTCGTCAATTTCGAGTTCGATTGAGTGTTTTTGATCCTGGGAACCGGACAACTGAAATTTTGCCGGAAACCCATCCGTGATTATTACTTTTCCGTTACAAAATCAACCGGTTAATCTTCCAAATCCCAAAAAAAATCTTTATTGGTAAGTTCTTCTTCCTCGGGAAGAGAATCTGTAACGGAAAAGAAATGTTTTCCCCCTAAGGAATCCAAAATCAACTTGTATTGTTCCTTAAGTTCCAAGGTTTCCTTTTCCCAATATTCGTTTCCGGCAAAATGAGGAAACGCGGTCGGGAAGGAAGGATCGGTTTGGAAGCGAGTCGAAATCCATGCGGAGTAGTGAACGAACCGCATCGCTCTGAGAATTTCGATCAGATCAAACCAACGCTCTTCAAAATCCCTAAATTCTCTGTAACCGGAAAGAAGATGTTCTCTTTCTTCGAGCCCTTCTTTTCCTCGGGAAAGAAGCATCCAAAAATCTTGAACGGCCGGACCTTTCAAACAATCGTCGAAGTCGACAAAGAACCAACCGTCTTTTCCGAAGAGAAGATTTCCCTTATGACAATCTCCGTGGATACGATGCAACGGAACCGATTCGATTTTTTCCCGGAAAAGATCCAGGATCGCGTTTGCGGTTTCCAGATATTGGGTCCTGCAACTCGAAGGAATCCATTCTCCCTGGAGTAAGGTTTCCAAAGGTCCGCTTCCGTATGTTTTGGAATCGAGGGTGATCCTATGTTCGAACCGTTTCGCTTCGCCGACGTTGTGAATTCTCGCGAGAAGTCTTCCTAAGATTTTCAGATTGTCGGGGCTGAGTTCGTCGGGCGATCTTCCTCCGACCCTCGGCCAAAAAGAATAATGGATCTCATCCTGAAACGAGGCGAGGCTCGTTCCGTCTTGAAAACGATAGGGAGCGCAAACCGGAATTTCTTCCTCTTTCAAATCCTCTAAGAAACGATGTTCTTCCAAAATCTGTTCTCGGTTCCATCGTCCCGGACGGTAGAATTTCGAGATGATATGCGAACCGTCTTCGAGCCGAAGATCGAAAACCCGATTCTCCAAACTGTTCAAAGCCATACAATGACCGGAAGGTTCGTAACCCGCCTTTTCGACAAGGGTGAGAATTTCTCCCGGATTGAGTTTAAAAAAATCGGCCATCGACTCCAGGATTCCCGCTTCCGGTTTCCTTGGAAATTTTTTTATTGGAATGGTCTTCCAACTTGATCGTTTTGTTCTGATCGCTTTAGAATTTGGTTTTCAATAGAATTGGATTTTGCAAATTGATTCCCGAGAAGGAAAAATCATGAAGATATCAGTAGGAAATCTGCCTCAGGAGCTTACCGAAGACGAGTTAAAAAAGATATTTTCGGAGTTCGGTACGGTTCAGGAAGCGCATATTAAAAAAGACAAAACCACAGGTCGTTCCTTATCCTATGGATCCGTCGAAATGGAAGACTCTGCGGGCGCAAAAGCGGTCGCGGCTTTGAATAAAAAAGAAATCCAAGGCAAACAGATCGCGGTCGTCGATTCTGAAGAACTGAAAAAAGAATTCGAGAAAAAACAATCTTTAAAAGGTGGAACTTCCTCCGGTAAGATCCACGGAAATCAAGCGAAAGGCGGATTTGCTGGTGGAGCAACCGTAAGAAGAACCGGAGGGAGAGGAAAATGAAATCAATCCGTTTAACGTTGATCTTAGTCGTTCTTTTTGTTTTTATCGCTCCCGCGTTTGCGGAAGATTTAGTCATCAAGGACATTCGTATCGGAACCGGTAAGGAAGCTTTCTCCGGTTCCAACGTGACCGTTCATTATGTGGGAACTCTTACGAACGGTAAGAAGTTCGACAGTTCCAGAGACAGAAGAACTCCGTTTACGTTCAATCTCGGAGCGGGCGAAGTCATCAAAGGTTGGGACAGAGGCGTGCGCGGGATGAAAGAAGGCGGGATTCGCAAACTTACCATTCCTCCCGAACTCGGCTACGGTTCCAGAGGTGCGGGAGCCGCGATTCCTCCGAATTCCACTCTCATTTTCGAAGTGGAATTGCTGAAAGTGTACTGAGATTCAATTCTTTTGAAACAGAATTTACCGGATTCTGACGTTAGATTCTGAGAGGTTTCCGGTTCTAATCTATCATGGAAAGGAGGGGCTTTCTTCCACTGCGATAGCTTAAACCGGATGTCTTACAACTTTTTCGAACATTCCCCGGTTCCGGCCTGTATCTTAGAGCCGTCCCTTTTGCTCCTTCGAGTCAATACCGCGTTTAGCCGAGCCTTCGGTTTTTCCAAATCGGAACTCGAAGGAATTCAAAACTGGAATCATATCTGCGAGTTTAAAAACTCAAAACCCAATCTTTCCGATCCTTCTCTTTGGCCTTCCGTAAACGTTCTGGATGAGAATTCATCCTACGCAGTCTCCATTCTTACCAAAGATGGAACGAGAAAAGAATATTCGGTTTCCTTTGCATTCGATTCGGAAGAATTTCAGATCTTCGCGTATTTGGAAGCTTCTCCCTTTTCGGACCTTTCTCCGATCCGTTACGATTCCGCCAAAGTTCTCGCAGGAAACGGCGATTGGGAAAGACCGAGCGATTCCTGGGTTCAAAAACAAAAACTGGAAGCGATCGGAACTCTTTCCGCCGGGGTCGCGCACGAAATCAACAATCCTCTGATGGGAGTGATCAACTACGCGGAGATGGTGTTCAACGGAATCGAAACCGGAAATCCTCTTCGCAAATACGCGGGAATCATTCTTCAGGAAAGCAATCGTATCTCCGAGATCGTCAAGGACATGCTTACGTTCACACGTTTGGAAAAGGAAGAAGCGAAGGTCCACGACCTCACGACCGTTTTTTGTTCCACGTTCGGTCTTTTGAAAAGCGGTTTTCGAAAAGCAGAAATCGAAACCGTCGCTCCGGCCTTGGACATTCCGATCTACGCGGTTTGTTCCGCCGGAAGACTCAGACAGGTTTATCTCAATCTTCTGACAAACGCAAAAGACGCGATCGAAAGTCATCCCGATCCGGATCATAAAAAGATTCTCACCGTATATTGGGAAAAGATCAAAAAGGGAAATCGCAATTACGTTCGCACGATCGTCGAGGATACGGGACCGGGGATTCCGGAGCAAAACAGACATAAACTTTTCGATCCGTTTTACACCACCAAGGAAATCGGAAAAGGCACGGGACTCGGTCTCACCGTTTCCTACAATTTGGTTCGAGAAATGGGCGGGGATCTTTCCTTCGAATGCGCAAACGGAACGACCCGCTTTTACGTGGATCTTCCCGAATCTTTCTGAAAGATCCTTGACTTTGGGGAGAATTATCGGATTCTAATAGACTCTCTTTCAAACCCCTCATGACCGGTTCCACGCGTTCAGAACACAAAAGTTACGATCCCGAGGAACGTTATTCGATTCTATTTCATTCCGCGATCGACGCAATCGTTTCTTTGGATAAGAATTTCCGCGTGTTTCTCATCAATCCGGCCGCCGAAAAAATGTCCGGTTTTCTCGCATCGGAACTGATCGGCAATTCCATAGAACAACAGTTTCCTCTGAGAATTCGAAATCGATTTTATAAAATTCTAAAAAACGTAGCCAAACTTCCGGATAAAAAAAGACAAAAGCCCTTCGGTCCGATCCGTTTGATTCGAAAGGACAAAAGCATTTTGATCTCGGAGGTTTCCGTTTCCGTCACCGGGCCCGCCGACGACTATCAATATCATATCATCATCCGAGATATATCAGAAAAACATAGAATTCTAATAGAGTTGAAACGGGCCAATCAGACCTTGAAAAAGATGGACCGCGAAAAAGAGGAACTTCTCGAAAAACTCGAAGAAAAGGTAAGACAAAGATCCAGACTTCTCGCGAACTATTACAAGGTAATGAAGGAAGAACTCAGTCTCGCCAAAAAACTTCAAACCGAAATTCTTCCCGATATTCCTTCGGTCGCCGGAGTGCAGATTCATTCGGCGTATCTTCCGATGATGGAAGTGGGCGGGGATCTTTACGATATATTCGAAATTCGTCCCGGAGTTCTGCGCGTGTTTCTTGCGGACGCGACCGGTCACGGCGTACAGGCTGCGCTTCTTACGATGACTCTTAAGGGGATTTTGGAATCGATCAAAAAAAAGGATACGGATCCGGGAAGTATTCTCACCGAATTCAACGGAGAATATTGCAGAAACTTCGGCAATATAGGAATGTTCTTTTCGTGTTTTCTCGCGGACATAGATACGATTTCAAAAACGATCGTGTATTCTTCGGGCGGTCATCCTCCTCAATTTTTTCTTTCCCAGGATTTGGTCATGGGTTTGGATCGGACCGGTTCACTTTTGGGGCTCGATCCGAACAACCGTTACGCGATCTTTAAACTGAACTATCAATACGGGGACCGTTTATTTTTACTGACGGACGGGATCTACGAAGAATTCAACTCCGACAAACAGCAGTTTGGCGAACTTGCGGTTCAGAATATTCTCGCGAAAAAATTCTCGGAACCGATGGAAGAAACGATTCCGGCGATTCTTCAAAGTCTTATGGATCATCTTGGACCGCAAAAAATACAAGACGATATCACGGCCATTTTGATAGCGTTGGATTCTCCCGATCTTTGATATGTCTTTTTCGATTTTTGTTTTCGGTCTTTTGATTCTTTTCTTTTTTCTTTTTTTAAAAAACGAAAAAAGAAAACACGATCTTTCGATCGAAAACGTTCCGATCCGCATCCATATAAACGGAACGAGGGGAAAGTCCTCGGTGACCCGTTTGATTCATTCCATTTTAGTCGAAGAAGGTTGGAACGTATTCGCAAAGACGACCGGCTCGGTTCCGAGTCTTTTGTTCCCCGATCGAAACGAAAGAAGAATCTTTCGAAATAAGATTTCCATCGGAGAACAAGGTTCCTTTTTACGTTTTGCTTCGACTAACGACGCACAGGCGGTTGTGCTCGAATGTATGGCGGTTCAACCCCGTTATCAAAAAGAATCGGAAGAGATTCTCGTACAAGCGACGCATACCGTTCTTACGAACGTTCGACCCGATCACGGAGAATGGACCCAATTGGAAGAAGAAATCTGGAAAGGATTTTCGGAAACGATTCCGAAGGAAGGGATTTTGATCCTCGGAAGTTCCGTTACGAACTCAAAGGCCGCAACGTATTTTGAAACGATCGCAGACCAAAGAAACACAAACGTTGTAAACGCGGAAATGCCAAACGGGGAAACAAGCCATTCTTCGGATTTTATACAAGCGGCCTTACGTTCTCTCCGTTATCCGGAACACCCGGAGAATGTGGAAATCGCTGTCCGCGTTTGTAAAACGTTAGGCGTAACCGAAACGTCGATCTTGTCCGGCATCGCGAAAACATTTCCCGATCCGGGCGCGCTTAGGATTACGGAAACGGAGTTTGAGGGAAAGAAACAAAGATTCGTATTTGCGTTTGCCGCCAACGATACGGTTTCCTGGAATTCTATCTTGCAGGAAACTCGAAAGACCGGCAAAGATAAGAAACAAAGTTTTGATTCCGTAGTCGTCGTCTTCAATTCGAAACAAGAAAGACCGATTCGAACGATGGAGTTCGCAAAATTCTTCAGTAAGAAAGAAGAGTTTTCTAAAATTTATTTTTTCGGAGCCTGGAAAAACTTGTTTCGATCCTTTTATCAAGGAAACGCCGAATTGATTTTTTGTAAGAATGATTTTTGCTTTGATGAAAACGAATGTCAACGCGGTTCTCATCTTTGGATCGGCGCGGGAAATTTCCAAGGACCGGGTCGAACTCGTTTGCTGGAATTCGTAGAACGGATCCAAACCGAACACGGCGACGGCGCTCACATTGGATAAGAAAGAATGGAAATCATAACTTTATCGATCGGTGTGGGAATTCTTTTCGGTTTTTTACTTTGGGAAAAGACCGGTCTCTATCCCGGCGGTTGGGTCGTTCCGGGTTACGTTGCCCTTTTTCTATTTCAACCTTGGGTCATAGGAATCTTGGTATTCAGTTCGATTCTGACGATCGGGATCTATAGGATTTCCGAATTTTATTTTTTAAGTTTTGGCCAAAGAAAGACGGTTTTGATTTTGCTCCTTTCGATTTTAGTTTCGATGATTTTGGATTATTTTGCGGTGAGTCACTTCGGGTATATTCGAGATTTTGAATCTAAAACGATCTCTCATATCGTTCCCGGGTTGATCGCACTTTCCGCGGAAAAACAAGGAATTCCCAAGACACTTTCCTCGATCTGGATCTGTTCGATACTCGTTCGTTTGTTTTTGATTTTCGTTTTCGGAGACGTTTTGCTTCCGTGAAAATTTCCTTTTTGAAATCAAATCCGTTTCGAATGAATTCGGCGATCGCCGTGGTCTTGTTGTGTTCGGTTTCGTTCGGTTTTGTGGTTTGGATCGAAACGGTTCCGATCGTAAAAGAAGCCGATCACGCCGTTATAAAAAAAGAAGCGAGCCAAAGAGCGTATAACGCGTTTCAAAAAATCAAAGAATGGAGACTTTCCCAAAACGTTCCGATCGATCCTACGATCGATCCGGCTCGAACGGGTTGGATCGGATTGGAAAGTTCCCCGGTCACCAGTTCTTCCGGAAAACTCTCCTCCAAACAGGCGTCGATCCATCCGGACTTTGCGGTTTGGTTTCTAGATCGTTTTCAAAATGCGGGTTTAAAACCGGGAGATACGATCGCAGTGGGAATGTCCGGTTCTTTTCCGGCGTTGAACGTTTGTTTTTGGATCGCGGCGGACACGATGAGGTTGAACGTGATTTCGATCGCGAGCGTGGCTTCTTCTCAATACGGAGCGAATCACCCGGATCTTCTTTGGCCGGATCTTGAAAATCGCCTGTATCAAGAAAATAGTATATTCCAAAAATCTGTTTTTATGTCCATCGGCGGAATTTCCGATCTCGGAATTGGCATCGGAAAAGAGGGTAGGGAAAAAATTCTAAACTCGATCCGAAAAAACGGATACGCCCATCTTTCTTCCGATTCGTTCGAGGATTCCCTGATTCAAAGAAAAAAAATCTACGATCAAAAACCGGTTTCCCTCTATGTCAACATAGGAGGAGGAACGATTTCCTCGGGAACAAGCCTTGGAAAAAAGAAAATTCCTAAGGGAACCGTGATCGGCGAAGACGATCTTGCAGTTGCCGATTTACCGGATTCGATTTTAAAAAACTATCTGTTGCAAAAGATCCCGGTGTTGCACGTAAGCGGGATCGAAACGATCGCAAAAGAATCCGGTATGAAATACGAATCGGATCGACTTTCCAGTCCGGGAAGTTCCGATCTGATTTTTAAAAAGGAAAAGAATCGTTGGCTTGCCGGTTTTCTTTTCGTTTTGTTAAGCGCAATGATCTGGAAACTTTCGCCTTGGATCTCTTTAACCGATACGAAAAAGGAAAATTCTTTTTTTCTTTAAGAAAAACTTTTCGAACGAGGAATCGAAAAACGAAACAACGTCCCGATGCGGCCGCGGCGTCCACAGGCTATTCGTTCTTAAATTTGGAAAAAAACCAGGCGATGGTTTCGTCCCGTTTGAGATCGGGAAGAAGGATCGCCTCGTAATGATTCTTATCCGGTAAGGTCAAATAAACGGACGTCCTTAGTTCCCTTTGAAAAACTTGGATCGCGGAATCGGGAAGCAATTCGTCCCCTTTTTTAAAGTTCGATTTTCCGGCGCGGATCACGAGCACCGGCGAATGAATTTTGGAGTAGGGAAGTATTTTATTCTTTTTTAATGTTCGAACGCTTGCGATCGGGCTTTTCAAAAAACGAAGCGGAATCTGCCAAGGAGATCGCGCGCCTCCCATACTTTTTAGTTCCGAGTCGATGATGGATTCCGGAATACTACATCGAAAACCGGTCGTTCCCGATCCGTTATCCGAAACCTCTTCCAATTCGTAGTTTAGGAAATTCTCAACGTCCTTGTTCCAAGAACTCAGAATCGGGGATGCTTTGGCGAGTTTTAGATAGGCTTCTCTGGAAGGAAAAATCTTTCCAAGACGTTCCAGAGATTGTTGTATCATGACGAGATTGGAAAGTTTTCTTCGGACCGAAAGTTGTCCGCCCCCGTCGATGAGACAAAGTTTGCCGGTTCTTTCGGGATAATTCTTTCCGAACGCGAGAGAAATCCAACAGCCGAGGGAATGTGCGAGCAGATTGGCTTTGTCGATTTTTAAAAAATCGAGCATAAACTTTAGATCTTTTGCATGTGATTCGTGGGAATATTGCGTATCGGGTTTGGAGGAATTTCCTCTTCCTTTCAGATCGTATGCGATAACGGTAAGGCCTTGTTTGACGAGATCTCTCGCAAGAGGCGCGAAGTTTTTTAAATTCCCCGTAAGACCGTGGATACAAATCACGGGCGACGGAGAATTTTTGGAAAGTGGAAACTTGCCGTACACCTCCGCCGCTAAAAACTCGGAACCGCCGATCGGGATTTGTAATGATTTCGAAATCGTTTTCGGGTTCGAAGCGGAAGTTGAATTCTTCATTCGTCCGTTATTTCAGCTCCGAATCTTTCCATCAAGCTTCTTAACTCGGATTCGATTCCAGATCGAAACGCGAGATGCGTAAACGCGATCTTTTCTTTTTGTTTGATCGCTTCGTAACCCGTTTGTGATTTGGAAACGTTGTACCAGATTTTGGATTCTCCGAGACCGGCAAAACGGATCGTCAACTTTTCTCCTTCTAAAAGAAAGCTGACGATGTTTCCGAGTTCCTTTCCGCTCAGAGCCTTTTGGATCTTTTTCAAAAAGATCTCGGGAGAATCTTCGGACAATCGTATCGTTTTCATCTCAGTTCTCCCTGTTAGGAAACGTAGAGCATATAGATGCCTTGGAAAAGACCCACGATGGCTCCGAGCACCGATCCGATGAGAATCAAAACGTATTCGTCTTCTTGAAACGCGGAACGAAGAATCGGTTCGAACTCCTCGGGCGGAAGATCCTTCATTCTTTTAAACATATTGTTCTCGATGGACATCGCGCGTCCCATATACGTTTCGAGTTTGTTCGAACTGTTTGCGAGAGATTCGGAAACTCTCGCGATCACTTCCTTCTTCGTCGTTTCGAATTCGGAATTTTCGTTGCTCGTCTCCGAATCCAAACCTCCGTTGAGATGCAGACGTTTCGCCGCTTCTTCGGTTTCGCTTTGGATCGTTTCCACGAGGGAACGTGCGGCGCGTTTGTATAAGATTTCTTCGAGAACGTTTCTTGCGGTCAACACTTGAGTCGCGAATACGTTGGAATATTTTTTGGAAACGTCTTCTTGTCTTTTTAAAAAAAGACCTTGGTAACGGATCGGTCCGATCTTCTTTTCATACAAGGGACGAAAGATCATCGTAAGGGCGACCCAGTTCGTGATATAACCTACCACCACGCCTTGGATCGGAAGAGTCCACCAATACGGAAATAAATTCCATGCAAGGGCTTGTAGAATTCCCATCGCTCCGCCCAAATACCAACCGCAGTGTTCTATGAATTTGAATTCTTTCGAACCGACTTCCTGAAAGATGTCCACGATTCTTTTTACGTTGGGACCGGTGAGTTTACGAAGAACCAAGGAGCGGAAATTGAATACGCTCGAAACGTTCTCCTTTACCTGGATCATAATATTCTTAACCGTATGTTCGCTTTTTTTCTGAACGCCGGAGATGATTCTCGCTTCTTCTTGTCCTTCCAATTTGGCGCGAAGGGCCGGATTGATATGATGTACGATTTCGCGCGTGGCCTCGGGAACGAGTTCGTCCAATACGGGTTGGAATTCTTTTTCCAACTGATCCGGGTCCACCTTCGAAAAGAAGTCTTCCACCTTGATCAATCTTTCGGTCATGATGTTGACCGATTTCAACGCGAGTTTTTGCGATTTTTTGGGAACGATTCCCTGCCAACCTAAGTAAGGCGGAATTCCTACGAACTCCAGCGGATAAAAGGTCATTTTGAGAGCGACTACGTTTGTAAACCAACCCACGAATCCGTAGGTGATCGGCATCATCAAAATCCCGATCAATTCCTTGTTTTCAGCTAAAAATTCCATACAATTTCCTGTAGCAACCGCTATAATTTTTCAACTTCTAGCAAGTTCGGTTCCTCGTTGAAAGAGGGCAAATCATTTTTTTTGAACGGTTAGAATAAAATACTCGAATTGGACAAGATCGAAGATGTCTTTCCAGCCTAAAATTTCCGCCGCCCGCGCCCTTTTCGGAGAGTTTGGAAATAAATTTTCATTTGCAGTTTTGGCGATTTGAGCGATTCTATGGGTTCATTCGATATGAATTCACAAAGTCCGAATCAGAAAGGGGAGAATCCGGAGATAAAACCGGATTTCGAACCCCGAATCTCCGTACTTCTGAAAAAGAACGGGGAAATCCTTTCGATCGATTCCGGAATTATAAAATATCTCGGTTACGAAACGGAACCTCCCGCCTCTGCGGAGAATTTTTTCGAGGACTGGACGAAGATCGCGGATCTCCGTTCTCCCTGGTCGGGAACGTTACGTCTGATCGATTCGAAGGGCGTTCGGATTCCTTTTGACGTTTTAATAGAATTGTTAAGCGAAGAACTTTTTCTGATTCGTTTTCAGAATCTGAAAGCGGGTTTCCGTTTGGAGGAACAGTTCTTTCAGATCTTTCACAAAAACCTCGCAATCAAACTCGTCATTGACGTGGAAACGGGAAGGCTCGTAAACGTAAGCGATTCCGCCCTCGAATTTTACGGATATACCCGGGAAGAATTTTTAAATCTAAAAATCAGCGACGTCAACATGCTCGGTCCCGAAGAGGTGAAAACCGAGATGCTCAAAGCGAGTTCGGAAAACCGTCTTTATTTCAACTTCATCCATCGTTTGAAATCGGGAGAACTGAGGGACGTGGAAGTTTTTTCGGGTCCGATTTCGATCAACGGAAGAATTCATCTTTATTCCATCATCCACGACGTTACGGAACGAAACCTCATCCGAAAGAAACTCGAAACTTCTTTGAAGGAAAAGGAATTGATGCTTCAGGAAATTCATCACAGGGTGAAAAACAATCTGCAGATCGTTTCGAGTCTTTTGAGTCTTCACGCGGAATACAAGGAAGATCCTTATCTGCAAAAGGTTCTTCGGGAATGCGAACTCAGAGTCAAATCCATGGCCTTGGTTCACGAGGAGTTATACCGTTCGGACAATCTTGCCAAGGTGGATCTGAAGAATTATTGTTTTTCCCTTTCCTCGAATCTTCTTTCGATCTACGGTCAGGCTGGAAAAATCCGTTTTCACAATTTGGAAAATTCTTTCTTTATCTCGATCGACCGCGCGATCCCGATCGGATTGATTCTGAACGAACTTCTTACCAATTCCCTAAAATACGCGTTTGCCGATCAGGACAAAGGAGAAATTTTTCTGATCTTAAAACATACCGGAGGCAACGTGGAACTCGAATACAGGGACACCGGAGTCGGCTTTCATCTCGACGGAGCGCAGAACAAACAAAGCGGTCTCGGTTTGAAATTGATCGACATGCTTTCCATGCAACTCCACGCAAAACTTTCCTTCGAAACCGAAAACGGATTTTATCTGAGAATGCACTTCGCGGGTTGGAAGGACTAGAACATTTTCGAAAGAAGAGGGCTTGTCCGATTTCGGAACCTGCTTGCATTATTTAAACTGCGATTTACAGTCGCATTTCGGGAAATATTATGCAACATACAAAAGAAGAAATTCTCAAACAGATATATCTTTTCTCCAATTTTACGGAAGACGAATTAGGGGCGATCGCCGAGAAGACCGAATACAAAGTCTACGACCAAGGCGACTCGATTTTTCACGAAGGCAACGAAGCGAAAGCGTTCTTCGTTGTAATCTACGGAACCTTAAAGGTCCTCGCTTCCACCGAAAAAGGGGACGACGTAAACGTAACCACGATCGCAACCGGCGATCACTTCGGCGAACTTCCTTATCTCGATCCTGGCAAACGTTCCGCTTCCGTCGAAGCGATGGAAAGATCCGAACTTCTTCGAATTCCTTACGATCATCTCAAGGCGGTTTTCGAAAAGGATAAGAACGCTTCCTTAAAATTCTACCAAGCGATTTCCCATTTCTTAGCCAAACGCTTGAGAATGCTCACACACGATTTAACATACGCGAGAGAACTCAGAAAAAGATACACCATCTGATTTCTTCGACCGGTTTCGGAAACGTATTTAAAATCCGATTCCGGTCTTTCTCTCCTCAAAAGGACATTGAAATGAAATCCAAAACTTCTTCTCTTTCCATTCTTCCCTTCGTTCGATCCGCTTTTGTTTCCCTTCTGGTTTTATTCGTCTTTTCCTCGTGCACGAACCTTTTGGTGAGCGGCGGTCTTTACTACGAACGATCCAAATCCGAGCTCGAAAAGAAAGAAATCCAAGTCGGTACGTATCATTGGAAATATTTGGAAGGCGGGAAGGGGGAAACGATTCTTCTGGTTCACGGTTTCGGCGGAGACAAGGATAACTGGACGAGATTCGTAAGAACGTTAACGCCTCACTATCGCGTGGTGATTCCCGATCTTCCGGGTTTCGGAGAAAACGATCGCAAACAAGAAGACGAATATTCCATTCTTACCCAGGTAAGTCGTTTGAACGAATTTCGCAAAAGTCTTGGATTAGAAAAGTTTCATATCATCGGAAATTCGATGGGAGGTTCGATCTCCGGAGTTTACGCGGCGACGTATCCGGATCAAATTCTTACCTTGGGTCTTGTCGATTCCGCCGGGGTCAAGGCTCCGATCAAAAGCGAACTTCTTACCTTGCTTGAACAAGGAAAAAATCCTCTGGTTGCGGGTAACGCGGAAGAATTCGATTTTCTAATGAATTTTATTTTCGTGAAGCCGCCGTATGTTCCTTCTTTTTTAAAAGAATACTTTGCGAACAAGGCGATCGAAAGCCGGGATTTCAACACAAAAATTTATAGCGAAATCAGAACGCAATCCACCGCGCTCGAGGAAAGACTCGGAAAAATTCAGGCGAGAACGTTGATCCTTTGGGGAGATTCGGATCGTGTGATTCATATCAGCGCGTCCGACGTGATGTTGAAAGGAATTAAAAATTCCAGAAGAGTCGTGTTGAAAGAATGCGGTCACAGTCCTCAACTCGAACGTCCGACCGAATTGGCCGAGCTATACGCGGATTTCCTAAAGGGTCAATGACCTAAGACTGAAACAGAAGAACGATCGTCGATTCTATGTCCTGAGTCTGGATCGGTTTCGAGATATACGCGTCCATTCCCGCTTCCAGACATTTTTCCTTGTCGCCTTCCATCGCGTTAGCCGTCATCGCGACGATCGTGGGTTTTTGTTTTGCGAAATCCTTTCGGATATGAAACGTGGTTTCGAATCCGTCCATCTCGGGCATTTGAATATCCATAAAGATCAGATCGTATCGGTTGTTTTGAAGATTTGCGATCGCCTCGACGCCGTTCAGCGCCGTGTCCGCGGAGTAACCGAGTTTGGAAAGAAGTCGGAGCGCGATCTTCTGATTGATTACGTTGTCCTCCACCAAAAGAATCTTCAGAGGAATTTTTTCCGAAAGAAGTTTTTTCGAATCTCCTTGTTTCTCTTCCTTTAAGGTTTTTGTAGGAAACGCCTTTTCGAAATTCTTACTCAGTTCGTCCAAAAGAATCGGTTTAAACATCATAAAAATCTTAAACCCAGGACGATTGAACAATCCTTCCGTGACGAGATAATACGAATCCCTGAGTTCCTTTTCCATAAAAAGAATGATCGTAAGTTTTAAGGTCGGGTTTTGATTTTTGAGTTCGTCGAGAACCTCGGGCAATGTCATGTCCGGAAAGTTGAGATCCGTAAGAAAGATTCCGATTCGATCCTCCTCTACGAGCGCGCGGATCGCCTCCTTTGCGGTTCGTACAATCTTAACGGAAAACCCGTTTCGTTCGCAGAACTTTTTGATCTGATCTCTGAGAGTGAATTCTTGGATGGAAAGAATGGCGGTAGTCGCCAAGTTTTTGGAATGAAGTTCCTGAACTCCGACCGGAATTCTATATTCCAATCTTTCCGTGATGAGCGAAAGGGAGAATTCGGAACCGCGGCCCACTTGGCTTTTGACGATGATTTCTCCTTTCATAAGTTCGGCCAATTTTTTACTGATGGTAAGGCCGAGACCCGAGCCTCCGTATTTACGGGTCGTGGAAGAATCGACTTGATTGAACGCTTTGAAAAGAAGTTCCAATTTGTCTTCCGCGATTCCGATCCCCGTGTCTTGAACGCGAAAGATCAATCGTAACTTTTCGTTCGGAAACTTTTCGGCTTCCACATCCACGAGAATTTTTCCTTTTTCCGTGAACTTCACCGAGTTGCCGAGAAGGTTCATGAGAATCTGCCTGAGTCGATACGGATCGGAGATGATCCAGTTCGGAACCTGGGAGGAAATTCTGGATTCGATCACAAGACCTTTCTCTTCTGCCATCGAACGAAAAAGATTGACCACGTCCTTGGTGAGTTTTTCGGGAGAAACGGGTTGCATTTCGAGTTTGAGCTGGCCCGATTCGATTCTGGAAAGATCCAGAATGTCGTTTAACAAAATTAGAAGATTTTGACCGCTCGACTTGATGATGTCCAGATATTCCTTCTGTTCCACGTTGAGCGAGGTTCCTTCCAAAAGACTCACCGTGCCGATCACTCCGTTCAAAGGAGTTCGGATCTCGTGGCTCATCATCGCGAGGAAGTCCGTTTTCGCTTTCGAAGCGGCCTCGGCGATCTCCTTGGCGCGCTTTAGAGAATCCTCATATACTTTACGTTCCGTGATCTCGTGCCAAACCGCGAGAAAGACTCGTTTCTGATTGATCAACATCGGAGTCAGAGTGATTTCGGTTTGGAATTCTTCTCCGTTAAACCGTTTGTAAATCCATTCGAACGTATAAGAACCTTTTTTCAGAGCGATCGCCTCTAACTCGGAAATACTTTCCCGCTCCCTTTTTCCGTCGGCTTGTATCTGCGCCGAAAAATCCGCGGGATGTCTTCCGAGGACGAGTTTTTTATCGGGACAACGAAGCATCTTCAAAGTCGCGGGGTTACATTCGAAAATTCCGGATTCGTCGTAGAGAACGTGCGGTTCGCTCGAACGTTCGAAAAGAAGTCTGAACTTTTCTTCGGCTAATTTTTTATCCGTGATGTCCACGGAAACCGCGCTGACTCCCGTGATCGTATCTTCCGTGTTCACGATGGGATAAAAGGAAAGTTCGCTGAACACAAAACTGCCGTCCTGATTCGGTCTGCTTCGAGTTACGCTAAATCGTTCCCCGGAAAGAGCCCGATCGTAAAATTCTTTCCAATACTGGACGATATCGGGAGGAAGTTCCTTTTGGAACACGTTAAAACCTGTCGAGATTTCGGAATGATAAAAATCCTGCATCATCTTCTGAAACTGGGAATTGAATATTAGCAATTCATAATTCGTATTGATGGACCAGATCATCGCGTCCGAATTTTCGATGATCGCGTTCAGATTCGCTTCGTGTTCCGCGATCGTTTTGGATTGTTTCAAAAGCGATTTGCGAGCGTTGATCTTATCGGTGATATCCTTGATTTGTACGAGAACGATCCGGTTTAGATTCGAGGTGAGAATTCGAAACGAAGCGTATCCCCAGAATTTTCTGTCCCGAAACGTTTTGAATTCCACTTCCCAGGAAACTCCTTCTCCCGAAAGAATCTTTTTTTTTCTGGATTCGTATTCGGAAGGGGAGAATCCCTCCGCCAATAAATCGGAAAATGGAATATTCAAAATTTCGGATGAACCTTCGGTTTCGAAATACTGACTCGACGTATGATTGATTTCTAAAATCCGATCGTCTTCGGGGTTTAACAAAAGAATCGCGTTCGCCGATTTCTGAAAGATCATCGAACGAAGTTCGGAATCCCTCAAAAAGATGTTCGGAGTTTCCGAGGAAGAGGATTCCGAATCGGTAAAAAATAAAAGCAGAATATGATTTTTGCCGGAAGGAAGGATCCGAATTTCCAAATCCAAAAAGGTTCGATTTCGGTTTCGATACGCGGTCTTAAAAAAGGCCGAATTTTCTTTTAGATTCTGCGCGCTTTTCCACAGAGAATCCCAGGAATCGCTTTCCGACCAATTCCACTGGGAAGGATGGATTTGATGGTCCAAATTCTCCGAAAATTCTCGAAGCGGCTCGGAGAAATTCCAGGTCACCGCCTGTCCGGCGGAATCGAGAATGAGAAAGTCTGAATCAGATCGTAAGATGGACATTTCTTTCTATAATCGAGACAAAGGGTATTATAATTTCTCGTAGGGAAAACGCAAACAAGCAAAATAAAAAATCAAAATGCCCTCGGAGTCATTTATTTTCCATGAGACGGAAGAATCCTTTCTCAGATTCGATTTTTGTCAAATCCTCGTATATTTTTTAGGAATTGGTTATCAAATTAAAAAAATTGAATCTTGGACGGACATTTGAATCCGGCATTCATTTTTCAGGTAATTTGAGTGAATTTACCATTCTTTCTTTTTGATAAATCAGTATGGGATCGCAAATCGGGTTTGATTGACGTCCCGTTCCTTCTCTTTAGGATGCGTTTATTGCTCGTTTATAAAAAGAATCATGGAACCGATCCCAATTACAGAAGAACGTTATCAGCTCCTTTTTGATCTCTCCCGAGACGGTCTGGCGATTCATTCCGAAGGAAAAATTCTAAGAGCGAATGACGCGCTCGTTCAAATGCTCGGGTACGACTCGGTCGACGAGGTGCTTGGAAAATCCGTTCTTCAATTTGTACATCATAGATCGCAAAACGTAGTAAAACAAAGAATCCAAAAAATGAACCAAGAAGGCGTTGCTGTCGGAGTTCTCGAGGAGGAATTCGTTCGCAAAGACGGTTCCACCTTGTTCGTCGAAGTAGTCGCCACGGCGTTCTTTGAAAACGAACGCCAGTATGTTCAAGTGATCGTAAGGGACATCAATACGCGAAGAAGAGCCGAGTTGGAATTGGAAAGACTCCGTTCCAAACTCAAAACCACAAGGGATCGATTGATCGGCGTGATCGAAGGAACCAAGGATGCGATCTGCGCGGTGGACATCAACTTCCGAGTGATCGCGTTCAATTCTTCCTTCGAGCTGAACTTCTGGAAACTCTACGGTAAAAAAATCGAAGAGGGAAATCTTTTACCCGAACTCATTTTGGATCCGCTCGAACGAAGTGTGGTCATCGAAAATTGGAGCCGCGCTCTCCGAGGTGAGGTCTACACGACGGAAAGAACGATGCGCGGTTTCGTTCAGGACGTGGCTATATTAGAAATCAGTTATAGTTCCATAAAGGATTCTTCCCACAATCTGATCGGCGCGACGCAGATCATCCGCGACATCACCGAAAGAAAACGCGGTGAGGAAAAGCTCAAAAAAACCCTGGAAGAAAAGGAAGTGATGTTGAAGGAGATTCATCACAGAGTGAAGAATAATCTTCAAGTGGTCGCGAGTCTTTTGGGTTTACAGGCGGAACATTCCGAAAACGAAAAGATCTCCCAGATCTTAAAGGAATGCGAACGTAGAATCCAATCCATGGCCCTCATTCATAAGGAACTCTATCAATCCGAGAATATTACAAAAATCGATTTTTATGATTATCTAAACACTCTTCTCGTAAGTCTTCTTCATTCTTTCGGAAAAGAGAAGAAGGTTGAATTTCGAATTTCCTCAAAACCGAATTTTGTTTCGATCGAAACCGCGATTCCATTGGGATTGATCGTAAACGAACTCGTCACCAATTCCTTAAAATACGCGTTCCCGGACGAGAACTCGGGGCTTATTTCCGTCAAACTCCGATCGGATATGAACGAATCCGTTTTGGAAGTGGAAGATAACGGAATCGGAATGCCCGAAAAATTCGATCTCGCAAAATCGGAATCCTTGGGTTTACGCCTTGTGGAAATTCTTTCCAAACAGTTGAGAGGAAAGTCTTCTCTTCTTCCCGGCAACGAAGATAAGGGAACGAAGTTTCAGGTTCGATTTAAGATCTAAAAACACTTGTCCTAAGACGTTCCGATTCGGACCCTGCTGGTATCTCCTATGAATTTAATATCCGTCGACAAGATCTCGAAAGAGATCGGCGCCAAAGTTTTACTCGATCAAATCAGTTTCGGAATCAACGAGGGAGAAAAAATCGGAATCCTCGGAATCAACGGTTCCGGTAAAACGACCCTTTTAAAAATGCTCGCGGGTTTGGACGTTCCCGATAGCGGGCAGATTTTGAAGAACAAAATTCTTCAGACCTCCGTTTTATCGCAGTCGCCTTCTTTTGATCCGGATCATTCCATCTTGGAACATATCTTTTCGAGTCCGAGTCCGCTCTTAAAAACGGTTCGTTCTTACGAAGCGGTTTGCGAACGTCTGGAATCCGGCGACTCGGACGTAGAGGAAGAATACAATCGTTTGATGCAGGAGATGGATCGTCTCGATGCTTGGGAGCTCGAGTCTTGGTTCCGATCGCTCTTGAAGGAATTGGCGATCCCCGATCTTTCCTTGAAGATGGGTTCTCTTTCGGGGGGAATGCTCAAGAAAGTCGCATTAGCACAAACGTTAATCGAAGAATCCAATCTGATCATTCTCGACGAACCGACCAACCATTTGGACGTGGACGCGATTCTGTGGCTTCAGGATTATCTGATCGAAACGAAAAAGGCGGTCCTTCTCGTAACCCACGATCGTTATTTTTTGGAAGAGGTCTGCGATCGGATCATAGAACTGGAGAATGGAAATTTATTTTCCTTTCCGGGGAACTTCGGATTTTATCTCGAAAAAAAAGCCGAAGCCGAAATCGTCCGCGAAAAAACCGAACAAAAGGAAAAACAGTTTCTCAAAAAGGAATTGGAATGGCTCCGAAGACAACCCAAAGCCCGTGGAACAAAACAAAAAGGAAGAACGGACCGCGCGCTCGAGGTTTTAAACCGGAAAAAAACCGGAAAGGAAATCGTTTTGGATTTTTCGGTTTCGGGAAGAAGGCTCGGCAAAAAGATTCTCGAGTTGAAAAACCTCAACAAATCATATCAAAAAACTCTAATATCTAATTTTTCTTATACGTTTAAAAACGGGGAACGGATCGGAGTCGTGGGTCCGAACGGGGCCGGAAAATCCACGCTTCTCAATCTGATCGCGGGACGGGAAAAACCCGATTCGGGCGACGTAAGCGTAGGGATGAACACGAACTTCGGTTACTTCGATCAGATTTCCAAGGAACTCTCCGGAGATACGCGAGTGATCGAATACATCAAAAAAGAATGCGGAGTTTCCGTAAAGATGAGCGACGATCGCGTTTTGAGCGCGGCGGATATGCTCGAACTTTTTCTCTTCGACGGAAGATTGCAGGCGGGATATATCAAAAATCTTTCGGGCGGAGAACGAAGAAGGTTGTATCTCGTTTCGATTCTTATGACTAATCCGAACTTTTTGATTTTGGACGAACCTACGAACGACTTGGACATCAAAACCTTGTCGGTTTTGGAGGAATTTCTCGCCGAATTCGGCGGTTGTATTCTCGCGGTTTCCCACGATCGTTACTTTATGGACCGGACCGTGGATTATCTTTTTGTCTTCGAAGGGAACGGGGTGGTCGAAAAATTTCCGGGAAACTATTCCGAATATTTGGAATATAAGAATTATCTAAACAAGCAGAAAGATAAAAAAGAACCCGAAACGAGAGTCAAGGAGAACGATTCTTCCAAAACCAAAAAAGGTCTGAATTTCAATCAGAAAAAGGAACTCGAAACCTTGGAAGCGGAAATCGCGGAACTCGAAGGGGAGGAAAAGAAACTCACCGAAATTCTCCAATCGGGCGCGGGAAAACCCGAAGAACTCGTTTCTTCCGGGAACAGACTTACCGAGATTCACTCCATTCTTCCCTTAAAGATGGAACGTTGGGAAGAACTTCAAAATCTACTTTAAGAAAGTTGAATGTGATTAAGGGGAACAGGTTCCGTCGTGTTCCTTAACTCCGATCGTATATCCGAACGATCCGACCGGAACGGGAGCAGGGGCCGAGTTTGTCGTTCTTGCGGTTCCGAAAAAGTCGTTTTGATACAGAGTGATAAACCCGCCGTAATTCGGATCCACCCCGCCGTAGACGGTATCACATTTAGAACCCGCGCCGATCAGATAATACGTAAGAGGACTTGTAGGCGGTAAGAACCCCGGATTGTGACTGAAATTTTGAGTGTTGGCTCCAGTCACGAGGTTCGTAAGACAAAGTACGTTGTTCCGTAAAGGTCCGGGGTTTCCCGCACAAAGACTAAAACCGAATAACGGGGTTTGCGCCAAGGTCGAACAGTTGAATAAGTTATTTCCTTTGACTTCCGCGCTCGCGCCCGGTGCGACCCCGTAATTGATACAGATTCTGCTCGGAGCGGTCGAGTTTGTAAAGATCTGATTGTTCGCGATTTTGGTTTCCACCGCGGTTCCGAGAGAATAAATTCCGATCGATTCCGAAGTTCCGACTCCGCCAAAAACCGTATTGTGGATCAGATGTAAGTTCGTGGAAGTTACGTTTTGAAATCTAAGTCCCGATGTGCTCGCCGCCGTAACCGCAGGGGTTCCCAATTGTTGAAAAGAATTGACCACGTTGTTCGATACGATCAGAGGTTGTGCGGCCGTTAAATTTCGTACGAGAAGCGCTGTTGAAAAATCTGCTGCCGTAGATCCTACATGAGAATTTCCGTTCAGCCAATTGGAATAAATCACACCCCAGCTTCCGTTGTTGTAGATTCCCGCGGAGATACTGTTTCCGCTTCCGCCGACGATATAATTATAAGACACGTTTAAGTTCGGAGTTACGTTATACGTCGCGATTCCCGATCGAATCGTGGTCGCCGTATACGCACTGGACGAATCCGTTCCTTGGATCACGTTTCCGGCGATGATCAACTGGGACGCGCCCGTAGCCAATCCGTTTAAGAAAATGCCGGTCGCCCACGGGTTGTTCGGATTCGATTTGATCGTGAATAAATTCACCACAAGATTGCTCGTCATCGTCGTAAACGGAGGTCCCGCAAAGATCGGGGCGCATGTAACACCTTCGGAAGCGCCGCAGTTTCCGGGAGGGGATATGTCTTCGATGATCGTGGTATGAGTCGTTCCGTTTCTTTGAGTAAACGTCGAGTCGAAACCGCCCATAAGATTGACCCCGTCCTTGAGATCGATCCTTTGAGTCGCGTTATCCGAAATCGAGAAGATTCCTTCCGAAACCAAAACGAAACAAGGAACCGCGGAACACTGAGCGACCGCATAACGGATCGAGGAACAAGCGGTCGCGACCGTATCACAAAGACCGGCTCCGGCTCCTCCAGGACTTGCATACTTCACTTCGTTTGCGACCGTATAGGTGAACGTCAAAGGGGTTCCGTTGTTATACGCTTTTCCGGAACCGGGATCTATACACCCCGTTAGGCGGAGATATTGATTTACTCCCGTTGTCCAAGTTCCTCCCGAAGTGATTCGTATCGTATTGGAAGTCGGATAACTAAAATTGGAGCCGGGATGGGTGGATTTTAGATTTCCAGCGGGCGTATTGACCGGATCCAAAACACAACCCGATACGTTTTTGGAGAATGTAAGATCGACATTGTCCGAAGGTTTGAGAACCGTTTGACTCGGAGGACTCGAGTTCGTAACGCTCAAACAGTTTATTAAGACCGTATTCGGTCCCGTCATCGTACCGGTCGCGTTAGCCGGAATCTCGAACTGACAAATGTGATTCTGAGGACTTGCCACGATTTGAATCGTATAACTCGATTGATCCGGAATTGGAGCGGCGAACGTATTGGTTCCGTCCGCGCTGAGATTCAATAAATCCACATTCCCGCTTCGGATCTGCAAGGTCCCGCTGACCGATGAGGAAATTCCGTAGACTTGAACGGAAAGGGGATAAGACCTTGTGGCACAAACAACTTCCACGTATTCAAAAAAAGGAGAAAGAATTCCGTTCGCGTTGGTGATCACGCAATCGATCGCCGGAGTGACCGTCGGTTGGGTTTTGACGCTCACGCTATAAGAAGAATACTTCGGCTTGAATTCAGGAAAATTGAAATCCCCGTTGGAACTCAGAGAAAGAGTTTCGTTGTCTTGGTTTGCAAGGACCAGGGTTCCACCGGTCAAACCGGAAAGTCTTACTTTGAGAGGAATCGGGGTTTGTGCGATGGAAGCAAAATTGGCAAAGGTAAATGTGTCTAAGAAAGAGGTCCCGGACGGCTTTGGAAAACAGTTTTGAAGCAAAAGGAAGCTTAGGAAGAATAGAAGGGTATGTACGGTCCTCGATTGTCGGTTTGGTTCTTCCACGGAAAAAATATCCTTTTCTATAAATAACAACACGTATCTATAGAAAAATTTTCATCCCAAATTCAAATGAATTTGGAAAAAAATTGCCGGAACCAGTTCCTCCGTTTCTGGAATCGATCGTCCCGGTTTTGAAATACGGGACGAATTTGCGGTCCGATTCCGAGACCGTCGTTTTCGAAGAGGACGGGCCGACAAATGCCGCATCTGACACATTTAAAAGGTAAAGCAATGCCACAATTCCCAAGGAAACGTTAAACGAATTGTAATGCGAAACCGCGTTTGAATAGTCCGACTGGACCTGCAGGTAGTTGTAAGTCGCAAACGGAATAAAAGTCGGATTATCGAGTAGAAGAAGACTCGAATTCAGATTCTTACTTTGATCTAAGGCCGCCAAACTCGCGTTATACTCCGAATACTGTTGCGCCGAATAGGCGATTGCTCCCGCGATCAAGATCGGAAAAATCCAAGTTCTATACGTTTTGTCCTGATTGGATTGTCCCCAACCCGGAAGAACGGCCGATTGCAACGCAGGACCCCAGTTGATTCCGGGCGTTGCGACCCGATTCTCCCGTTCGTTCTGCTTTACGATTTCCGCAAGTTCTTGTTCGGAATCGGCCAAGACCAAAAAACCTTTTTTCGCGGTCTTTTTGTTTCGAGGATTTTCCAGGGAAAGAGTATAACTCCCGTTTTTCAGATTCAAACCTTCGATTTTGATCTTGATTTCCTTCGAGTTGATATATTCGAATTCGGGTTTGATCGTTTCTCCGGAGGGTAAAAGAAGACTAACGTTCATCGCCTCGGTAAAGTTCTCTCCCTTTACGACGAGCGAGGGCCCGAGTTTTTCCTTTAACAATTTCATGTTGGATTCCGGATCGACCACGGGAGCGCGGGAAAGAATCACCTCGAAGGAAATCCATTCCGAAAAAACGGAAACCCTTCCGAACTTATTCAAAACGCCGATTCTGTGTTCGTAAATCCCGGGGGGAAGATTGACCTCGAAGCGCGTTGACTTCGTTTTTTCCCTCGTGATCCTTCCGCTGGAATCCTTGATTTCGACCATATAGGATCCCGCTTCGGGTACGGGTTTCCATTCCAAATATTGATTTTCCTCTTCCGCAAAAACCGAAAGGGAAACGATCAACAAAAGAACGAAGTATAAAAGAATCTTATTCCACATAAATTTCCTTCGGCGAAAGTATTTCCGGAGGTCGGATCGTCTTACTCAACTTAATTTCAAAATTTCTGGAAACGGGAATCGTGAACTTCTGAATTCCCGCCTTGTCCTTGTATTTCGCGGAGATTCTCCACTGAAATTTACCTTCTTCTAATATTCCAAAATCCTTAAACGAATAGGAATCGCCCTTGAGTTCGCGTTTCCAAATCGTTTTATTTCCTTTTGCACGAACCTCGAAAATTTCCAACGTGATCGATTCCGTGTTTCCCTCGGTTTCCCATCGGAAGTCTATACTTTCCCGATTGGTGATGTCTATACTTTCCTCGGTGGCCGGACTGTTCTGGCTTAGGAAAGGAGCGCTGTCCGAGGTTTTAAAGTTCTGGGTTTTACTGGTCAATAAATTCTCCCCATTGGATCCGAGCAGCGAAACCTTCCAATAGTATTCTCCCACGGAAGGAAGAGAGATCGTTCCGGAGGACGCACGGAAATTCTCGCGAATCACGTTCTCGCTGAACTCGGAATTTTTGGAGACTTCCAATTTATATACTCCCGAAGGTTCGGGTCTTTGCCAACGAAACGTAAGTTTTTGATTGGCCGGATGTCCGAGTTCCTGCTGATTTGCGGGAAACAGAAGATCCAAATTCTCCTGAGATTGAACCGTAAATTTTCTGGCGGACGAAGAGATCGGCTCTCCTTCTTTCGGGTTCGCTTTGACCCTCCAGTAGTAAACGCCCGCGTTGGCGATCGGGGAGGAAGTCGCGGAAGAAGAATTCGTTTTTTTGGAGAATAGAATATTCTTAAAGTCGGAATCGTTTGCGATTTCAAGATTGTATTCCGCTAAGTCGGCGGAGCCGGTCCAAACAAATAGATTTCCTTCTTTGGAAATTTTGCGTAAGGATACCTCTTCCTGATCGGAAGGTTTTTTCAATACGGGAGGTTCGGGTTTTTCCAGCTTTCTTACGTTAAACGAAATCGTTTCCGATACGGACGTTTTCAAGTCGTTCATCAAAGGTTTCGGAGTGACCCTTGCGTAATACGTTCCTTCCTTCGTTTTATCCCAGCGATACAAGGTTCCTTGGATTTCCTGACTGACGACCGTTTCCTTAAAGGTTTTATCCTTTGCGAGTTCGAACGTGTAATTCTTCGTAAAATCCGAAGGTGTCCATTGGAAGACGACGTTCGGAGGATTGGATGTGAACTTGAACTCCTCGGATTTGGATGGAGCGAAGAGAGAAGGTTTCAATTCTCCTAATATAATTAAGGAGCGGGTTTCGCTGTATTCCGGAGTTCCACTTCCCGGATTGACCGCGGTGACTCTCCAAAAGTAAGTTCCCTTTTCCAGGGATTTGTTCAGCGAAATGGAATTCGATTTTGTTCGGATCACGTTTTTGGAAAAACTAGGATGATTCGAAATTTCCAACGTATAATCTTTTACCGATTCGACCTTGTTCCAGCCGAAAGAAACCGGATAAGAACCGCCCGATGTTTGAAAAAATTTTCTTTCCTGCGGAGAATTGAGAGAGATGGATAAGGATCGAATTTCGGATTTTCCGTTTTTGAGTTCGATGGCTTGGTTGTTCGCCACGTTCGATTCTTGGTTTCCCGATTTTACCTTTGCGTTTCCTTTGGAAACTTCGAGGTTCAGGGCCTGGTCTTCGGATTTGGAAAGTTTTAGATCGCCTTTGTTGACTTCGACGGTCGTCTCACCGCTTTTGATCTTCATCTCGGTTCCACTGTCCTTGTTCGCGGAAACGGAACCGTATGCGAAATCGATGGAAAGATTCTTATCCGAAAAGTCGAGAAAGATCATACTCTTTTGATCGAGTTTGATTTCGGTCCCGTCGTTCAAAACGAGAATGGCTTCCGCCCCGTCGTCGGTGCGGACCGTGTCTCGGTTTCGAACCTTCATTTCGGTTTCGATTTCCTCCCAGACCACCTCGGAGTCGAATTTTCTCTGAGCTTTACGGTTTTTGAATATGATTTTTCCGATTTCGGGATTGTTTCCCTTTTTGTGACCGGAAGTTATATGAAGGTACAGTAATACACTGAAGAGGACTATCAGCCCCGTCAAAAAAGATACTACGTATTTTCCTTCAGTCAAGTATCTCATACTTAACTTCTTCCCCCGGTTCCGAATCCTTCGCCTTATCCTTCTTAGGCGGTTCCCATACGATTCCGATTCTCGCTCTGAGTTCCTCGATATTTTTGGGGCAGTTCGGATCGTCCTTTCTTCCCAAAACCGCATAGATGACCTGCGGTTCTTCCTTTCCTTTTACCTTGATGGATTGCATCTTCTCCACGTTGAAGATGCCGGGAACGTGATCCAAAAGATCCTGAGTGATGAGAATGTCCGTTCCGAAAGGTTTATTGAGGGCCTCGACTCTGGAAGCGAGGTTTACCGCGTCTCCGATTACCGTGTATTCCAATCTTTGTTCGGAACCGATTTGTCCCGCGATGACCGGGCCATAGTTCAGACCACAACCGATTTTGATGATCGGTTTTTTATCTCCGCCTCTGCCTTGGTTGAATCGAATCAAAGCTTCTCTCATCATAAGAGCTCCGTTGACCGAATTGACCGCGTCTTGGTCCGAAGTTTTTGCGGCTCCCCAAGTCGCCATGATCGCGTCCCCGATAAACTTATCCACGATTCCGTGTGTTTCGTTTACGCAATGGACCATTTCGGTCATGTACTCGTTTAAGAATTCGACGACTTCTTCCGGTTGTAATTTTTCGGAAATCGCCGTAAAACTGCGGATATCGGAAAAGAAAATCGCGCACATCTTTCTTTCCCCGCCGAGGGTAAGTTCCTGTTTCAGAACCATTTCCGCGATTTCCTTGTTTACGAATCTTCCGAGGGCGTCCTTAACCTTTTCCCTTTCTTCCAAACCCTTACCCATGTCCACGAAGTAGTCGGTGAGAAGTCCGACCTCGTCCCTTGTCGTGGAGCTGATTCCGATTTTGAAGTTTCCTCTCGCGATTTCGGTCGTCGCCTGAAGAAGATTTAACAACGGTTTGGTGATCGTTTTTGCGAAAAAGAATACGATGATGAGCGCCAAACAAAGCGCGATTCCCATGATGAGAAGATTGGTTCTTTGAATTCTATAAACCGCTTCGAAGGCCTTGTCTTCGGGAACGATGGAGATGACCGCGCCGCCGCCGAAGCCGAGTTTTTGATACGAACCGAACCAGGATTTACCTTCCTTGTCCTTATACTCGGTTTGTTTCGTGTTTTCCGAACTGTTGATCATGGACTCGACGATCGGAAGATTCATAAAGTTCGTATTGGATTGAAGCAGTTTCGCGTCGGAATGCGCGATCAGATCGCCTTCTCCGTTTACTAAAAAGACTTCGGATATATCTTGTTTTTGGAATGCGTTTAAGAATTTTTCCAAACGAAGAATCAAAACCAAAACCTTCGGATTGGAACTGGAAGAGGGAACCGCGATCGCAAAGATCGGTTCTTTGAACTCCGCGCTTAGATTCTCCATTCTCCCGCCGGTAAGAACCGATTTTTGAATCAGTCCCGGTCTTCCCGCGATGAGATCCGAAACTTCTTTTTGCGAAACCTTCACCTCGCTTAAATACGGTTCGTTGAAGAATTCGTTGATCGCGGTCGGCGCGTTTCCTTCGATCTGATAAAGCCCCGCGTAGATAAAGTCCGGATCGTTTTGAAAGAAAATATCCGCGAAGGAAATTCCTTCCTTTCCTTGAGCCAACGCCCCGACGATTTGTTTTCCGTTTCCGAGAATTTCGTTGATATCGGTTTTGATTTTTAAACCGAGAATATTCACTAAACTTAAATTGTTTTGAAGAACCCGAACCTCGGAATCGCCTCGAAACGCGGAAGAAGCGAAGAAGATGATCGTGGAAACCGTCAAGGTCATCAAAAGGGAAATCACCGCCATCAACTTGATTTGCAACGGCAGTTTCGTTTTTACGGAAGCGGAAGAACCGTTTTCTACTTTTTGCGGTTCGGCTTTGGGCGTGGAAGATTCTTTCGCGGGCGAAGTTGTATTCGATTTTTCTAATGTTTTATTTCCGTTGGAAGAATCGGAAACGGCCGGAGTTGCGTTCTGCGACGGAACTGTATCGGAAACCGTCGAAGACGCAGAAGTTTCGTTTGTAGTTGCGGGAGAATTCTCCGTGGGTGGAGCAGAAGCGGGGGCAGTCGCCGCGGCCGGAGCGGCAACGTTTTGAACTTCGGCGTTGTTCGTTCCGTTTTCATGGGAAGAATCGGGGATTTTTACCGAAATTTCCTTCGGTCTTTGCGCCTCGTCCATATGATCGATTTCGATCGCATGAATCGGAGAGGATTGAAAACCGGGTTTGGAAATTTTTCTTTCCTCTTCGGAATAAGGAACCGCTTTGATTTTGGTCAGATTTTCCACGCCGGGTTCGTATTGGATTTTGTATTTGAGCGCGGACGGACGTCGGCCTTCCCGAGCGAGATGGGAAGAAACCGAAAATTCTCCCGGAGGAATTTCATGAAACGCGTGACCGTCTTTGTGTCTGGAAAGAAATTTCCTAAAAACGGCTTGGTCCGCTTCCGGGTAAGAATATCCGAAACGGGAAATTCGATCCTGAAGATCGGAGTCCGTGATCGACGGATCGCTTGCGAGTAAAAGTTTGGAAAGAAAAAGAGGGAATCTGGATTCGCAATCGGGCGCGATCAAAAAAAGAAGGTTTCCTCTTTTTAAGAATTTTCGGATTTTTAAATACGTTCCGTACACCGAATCGTTCGTTTCGGGTCCGGGTGGGATGAGAATGGAAAGTACGGTCGCCGAAGGATCGATGGAGTCTAACGTTTCCGCATCGATCGAATGATCGCTTGACACGACGCAGACGGTGCCTATTTCTTTTTTGGCGATTTCTTCCGAGAGAATGGAATGGTCGGTTCTCGAATTCGAATGCGCGCCCGAAATAAAAATCAGAGCGCCCGAGGTTCCGAATGGAAGATAACGATGATTGATTTCTAACATGTATGAAGACTCTCTTATCCAGAAAAAAATAATTCCACTGGGAGGAATATTCTATTTTAATCTTAGATTTTCCTCTTATATAATATAATCGCTCAATTCCGCGTTTTTGTTTGTTTTTCGCAAGAAATCGCTTTCTGCTATTCTCTAGTTTCGGAAAATGGAGTTGAATTCTTAAAATAGAGGAAAACGGACATGGCAACTGCATTATTTAAGACAAATTATGGAAATTTTTCGGTCTTTCTGGACGAAGAAAGAGCTCCGATCACTGCGGGCAATTTTATCAAATTAGCGAAGGACGGATTTTACAACGGTCTTACATTTCACCGTGTTATCAAAAATTTTATGATCCAAGGAGGTTGTCCGACGGGGAACGGAACGGGCGGGCCCGGATACAAGATCCAAGACGAGTTTCACAAGGATCTTAAGAATGAGAAATTCACCCTTTCTATGGCAAACGCGGGACCGAACACGGGTGGATCTCAATTTTTTATCAACGTAAGAGACAATTTCTATTTGGACAACCGCCACGCCGTGTTTGGAAAGGTTACCGAAGGATCGGATATCGTGGAAAAAATTTCCGAAACCGAAACCGGTTTCCAAGACAAACCAACGAAAGCAGTCGTGATCGAGTCTATCACATTTTCTGAATAAACGATCTACCATAAAAACGATATAAAACCGCTCGAAACAAAAAGTAGGGCGGTTTGCCGCTCCACTTTTATAAATAAGTAATTTCCAAACCTCGATTTTCCAATCTTACCGAACCATCCAAGAAAAAACGAATCCGATTTGAATGTATTCTTCGAGAGATTGTTTTCTTTTGGGTTTCACCTTTTCATTTTGAACGGGGGCAAGCCTTTTTCTTTCAAAATCGTTTTCTAATCACTTCGTACTAATGCGTATGCTTTAGAGGATTCTAATTTCGAAAAAAAGAATATTCTGAAATGCGTAAAAAAGAAGGAAAACCAAAAACCAGGATTGACATTTTTATCGAAATCTCTACTTTTTAACGTCAATAAGAACGGGTCTTAGGAAATTCGATAGAATTTTCTAAATCGTTCGGTGGATCGAGGGTTCGAACTTTGAACACGCATTGGATTCTTTTTAAGACCCGGAAAAATTCAGGAGTCATTTCCGTTGACTGAATCCGATTTTCAGATTTTGTCCCATTTGAAAACGCCCATCGGTGTTTTGGACAATGATTTACGTATTATAATATGCAATTCTTCTTTTGCAAATCGATGTTCTTGCTCCAATCCGGAAGATTTAAAAAGCCAAGACCTTTCTCAAGTCCTTCCGTTTCAAAATGTTTCCCTTTGGGAAGAATTCAAAAATTCTAAATTAGAAAAAACGATTTATTTTAAGGAACATTTTAAAAACCGATTTGCGGAGGAACTCGATCTCAAAGGCGCCTTAACGCGGCAAAGATCCGGCGAAGACGAAGTTTTGTTTTTGGAAATTTGGGATTCTTCTTCGGAAGAAACGGGGAAGATCCAAGAAAAGGAAATCGCGACGATCGTTTCCAGAATGTATCACGATCTTCAGGAACCGATTCGTAATCATACCACCTTTTTAAAATTCGTTTCCGAAAAATATTCGGACGCGCTCGACGGCAAGGGAAAAGAATTTCTACAACTCAGTTTGGATGGTGCGGGTCGTCTTTGGAATCGGATCAACGGTTTGCTTTTGTTCTTAAGAATCGAAAAGGAAAGAAACGTTTTTAAAACTCTTTCCCTTCGAGAAGTTTTGGAAGAATCGATTCTTCCCTTTCGCGAAAGTCTCGACGACGCAGGTATGAAGATCGGTTTTACGGGAGAATTTCCCGAACTTGTGGGAAACCTTCCTCTTTTAAAAGAACTTTTCGGAAATCTAATCTCGAATTCGATTCAATTTAAAAACGAGGACGGAAACCGCGTTCTTTCTTTTTCGTACGAGCGCGAATCGGATCGTCACGTCGTCCGCGTTCGAGACAACGGAATCGGTATCGATCGAATGGAAAAAAGTTATTTCATAGATCTATTCAAAAAGTATCATATTGCGGAGGAATTTTCCGGACCCGGAACCGGTTTGTTTTTTTGTAAAAGGATAGCGGAACTTCACGGAGGCGGTTTGGAAATCCGCACCGATATCGGCTCGGGGTTCGAAGCGATCGTACGCTTTCCGTTGGAATTTAAGTTAGAACAATTATAAATAGAGAAGAGAGTTTCCCCTTTATGTTTAAAGATTCTTTTTCAGTCCTTTTGATCGAAGACTCGAACGCGGATTACAGATTGATCCAGGAATATCTGGGCGAGTCGCAGAGCCCTTCGTTTCGAATCAGCCGAAGCGAGGATTTTACCGCGGGTCTCAGTAGAATTACGCACGAAAATCCGGACCTCGTCCTTTTGGATCTTTCGCTTCCGGATCGGGCCGGTCTCGAAGCGTTATCCGAAATCAAGAAAAAATTTCCGCAAATTCCGGTCATCATCTGCAGTGGAGCCGAGGACAAGGAAATTACGGTGAACGCGCTTCAGATCGGTGCGCAGGATTACGTTTATAAGGGAAAGTTCGATTCTTATTCCTTGAGCCGTTCTTTGATCTTTGCGTATGAACGAAATCGTCTCGCTTTGGAACTCGAAAAGAAAAACGTATTCGAACAGGAAAGCGAAGAAAGATACCGTTTGTTTTTTCAATACAATCCGCATCCTGCGTTTTTATTCGAACACGATACGTTTGAAATTTTGGAAGTGAATCAGGCCGTCCTTGAAAAATACGGTTACGAAGAAAAGGATTTGATCGGCAAAAACATTCTCAAGATTTTCGAGCCGGTCGATTTTGATATGGTTCGAAAGGAAATTCTTACCTTTAAATTCGGAGTCAATCGGGCTTCCTCCGTCGTTCACAAAAAAAAGAACGGGGAAGAATTGATCGCCGATACGACCGTTTATAAATTTCGTTATCGAAACCAGATTCTGGATTTAGCGGTGGTTACGGACGTTACCGAAATGGTCCGCAACCGCGAATCGATTCTCGCTTCTTTGGCCGAAAAGGACACTCTGATTCAGGAAATTCATCACAGGGTCAAGAACAACATGCAGATCATGGTTTCCCTTTTGAATCTGCAAGCGGACAATGCTATGTCAAGGGAACTCACCGCAAAAGAACTTTACGGTCTGCTAAAGGATACGGAGAGCCGCGTATTCTCCATGTCTTTGGTCCACAACGAATTGTATAAGTCCAGAGATCTTTCTCACGTGGACTTCGACAGTTATTTGAACATGCTTCTTCAAAATCTTTGGAATCTTTACGGTGTCGATCCTAAGATCCGTCAAACGATCGAAGCGAAGGGTTTGATTCTCAGCATGAACATCGCGATTTCTTTGGGATTGATCGTATGCGAACTCGTGACCAACGCGATCAAACACGCGTTTTCGGACGGAATTCAAGGAACGTTAAAGGTAATCGCGCGTTCCGAAAACGGAATCGTTACGGTAGTGATCGAAGACAACGGAAAAGGAATTCCAGAAGAATTTTTAAATGCGGATCACGAAACGCTCGGGTTACAGCTCGTTACGATTTTAACCAAACAGATCCAAGGGAAGTTGAAGTTGGAAACCTTAAGTCCGGGAACCAGATTTCAAATCCAATTCCCGGAAAAGGAGCTTTCTTAGATTTTTTTTCCGCAACCCTTCATCGAAGGATCGTACGGATTTTGAACCTTATCGCCGGACGCGATCCATTTCTTTTTTACCATGGGACAGTAAAAAACGTGGAACCCGGTGGATTCATCTTTTTGAATATACTCTTTGAGGCTTTCCGAAAGTTCTCCGTAGGCATCGAGTTTCGTTTTTTCGTCGGTCGACGCCTTGAGTTTTTCGGCCGCTTTCAACGCGGGAGTCAGCGATTTATCCCTTGCCACTTCCTGTTGTAAAACCGCGATCAATTTATCCGTGTTCACTTCCTTTCCGTGTAAAAAGGAATGATGGATCTGATCCAGTTCCGCGAGGACCGTCGGTCTTGTGGGAAGAATCGACTTCGCTTCGGCGGTACCGAACGCGACAAGAGCTATCAATGAGAATATTATAATTTTCTGTTTCATTTTTTTTATTCCTTCCTGGATTACGCGACTTTTTTCAGTTCCGCGATACATTCTTTACAGCTGTCCGCGCAATTCTTGCAGATTTCGTGATGGGATTCGTGAACTCTACATTCTTTCTCGCAGGTTTCGCAAGCCTTGATGCAAACCGCGGCGATTTCCTTTGTAAGCGGAGAATTGGAAGCGCCCAAACTTACGAACGCCTTACAAAGAGCCAGAGTGTCCTTTACGGTTTTTAAACAATCGGCGAGCATCGTATCTCCGGTGGAAAGATTCTCCTCACAATGAGAAAGACAGATTTCCGCGTTTAAGATACATTTGGAAGCCGCTTCGAGTGTTTTACGATCCACTTTTTTCGGAGCCGCGCCCGATGCGGGTTTTTCCGATTTCTTGGAGGACTCGTGGTGTTTGTGTCCGGATTCTTTTGCCAAAAGGGAACCGGCGGATGCAAACGCGAGCAGTGCGGCGGATTGAGAGATTAATTCTTTTCTAGTCAACATACAATATTCCTTAATTCTAAAATTCAAAAAACGAGTTTAAAGGGTAAAACAAAAAAGGGAAGGATGGATCAGATCAGAAGTCGAACCGATGCGATCGATTGAAACGTGAATTTTTGAGAGCTCGGGTTCGGACTTCGACCATACAAATCTTTGCGATCGGTATGAATTCCGAATCCGAAATCGAAGGGGTTCTGCAGAACGGACAAAACCAAAAAATAATTTCTATCCAACTCGGGAGTTTTCGGATGAACGGATTCCGGAGAAACGAGTATGTCGCAGGAAGAACAGGTTGGAACGGGATCGTTCGACTTTTCGGTTTGATGACAAGGAGGAAGATCGTTAGCCGAGATTTGTTCGGAAAATCCGAAGGCCGGACATTGATTTCCGGAAAGCATTACGGTAAAACAAAGGAGGGCAACCACCAAACCGGTCATGCCAAAAAGAGCGGCCAGACGTTTCGTTTTTTTGCTCATCCTGCCCCTTAGACTTTGGGAATCAAAGGATCAGGCAAGAAGTTTTTAAAAAATTCGTTTGATTTCATTTATAATTCGGTAGAGCTTAGTATCCTTCCGAGGCTCGGCGAAACTTTGAAACACCGAGGAGAACATCCGTGATGAATTCCATTCTCATTTTAGACGACGCACAGGAGAATTGCATGTTGATGCAAGGTATTCTGAGAAAGTCGGGATACAAGGACACGAAGACGAGTCAATCTCCGGATGAGGTCATCGGTTGGCTGAGTTTAAAAAGTTCGGATCCTCCTCAAAAGGAATTCTCACTCATCCTATTAGATATTCTTTTACCCGGAATCACCGGTCTTGAAATTCTAAAGATGATCCGTGAAAAGGAAGAATTAAAGGACATCCCCGTCATCATGATCACCGCGCTCAAAGAATCGAACGTTCTGCAAGAAGCGTTCGATACGGGCGCGATCGATTACGTGGTAAAGCCGTTCGACGCCAACGAACTTTTGGCGCGGGTTCGTTCCGCTCTTCGTCTTTTTGAAGAGATGACTCGAAGAAAGGAAAGGGAAAAAGAACTCGAAAAACTCACCGATCAACTCCAAGAAGTGAACGCTTATCTCGTGGCGATCGCGAGAACGGACGCGTTAACCGGTCTTTACAACCGAAGATATTTCGACGAGGTTCTCGCCACCGAATGGAAACGTTGCTGGAGAACGGGAACGAGCGTCGCGCTTTTGATGTTGGACATCGATCATTTTAAACTCTACAACGATTCGTACGGTCATCAAGGCGGGGATCAATGTTTGAAACAAGTCGCCTCCGCGATTCGAGATTGTGCGAGAAGAGCGGGCGACGTAGCAGCGCGTTACGGGGGCGAGGAATTTTCCGTGATTCTTCCGGAAACGAGCGAGTCCAACGCGGTCATCGTAAGCAGAAACATTTTGGAAAGGGTGGAAAAACTCGCGATTCCCCATATCGCTTCCAAAACTTCTTCGATCGTCACGATCAGCATCGGAATGGCCACTTTGAGTCCGAGTCCCGAAAATTCTATCGCGGAATTGATCGAACGGGCGGATAAGGCCCTCTACTTAGCGAAGGAAGAAGGAAGAAACTGTCTTCGGTTTTATCCTCAAGGCGATTGAACGCGCGAAATTTCGACTAACGTTCTTCGTTTGGATCGATCCATAAAAATTGAATGTCGTTTACGTTGGTTCCGGTCGCTCCCGTAAATACGAGACAATCCGCCGTCTTCAAAGCCTCGTACGAATTGTGAGTTCGAAGAGCCGCTTGCGGGTCCGTAGATTCCTCGATTTTTTTCCAAGTGCTTCCGTCTACGATCGCTCCCGCTGCGTCGGTCGGTCCGTCGCTTCCGTCCGTTGCCAGGGATAAGAACGTGATTCCTCTTTGTCCCGAGATTTTTTCGGCAAAGGCCAAGGCGAGTTCCTGATTTCTTCCTCCTTTTCCCTTTCCGTCGTGTGTCACGGTAGTTTCCCCTCCGCAAAGAATCAACAAAGGCCCGGTTGTATCTTTGAGTTTTTTCAAAGCAAGAGACGCGAGAGAATACCCGGCTTCCTTCGCTTCTCCGTTTAAGGAGGAAGTATATAATAAAACGGGAATATTTAGATTCTTGCATTCTTCTTGAAGATGCGCCAGGGTTTGGGATACGTTTCCGATAGATTCTACGGAGTTTCTTTTTTCGTCGAAAGGGGTTGATTTCGAACTTGACGGATTCTCTTTTGACATCGTCGGTCGTTGGTTTTCTTGGACTCGCCGATCCAGAATCGATTCGAGTTTGGAATCCGTTGATAAATTATATTTTTTGAATATTCTTAAAATAGAATTATTTTCGATCCGAGAAGGGATCGTAGGCCCCGAAGCGACCTTGGATAAATCGTCTCCGAGAACGTCCGAAAGAATCAAAGTGATCGATTTCGAGGGAAGAATCTTTGACAAAAGTCCGCCTCCCTTGATCGAGGACAATAGAATTCGAACCGAGTTCACGTCTTGAATCTCCGCTCCGCTCGCCAAAAGTTTCGAGTTCCAGGAAATCAAATCCTCCAATTCCAAACCTTCCGCGGGAACTTCCATCAAGGCCGAACCCCCGCCCGAAAGAAGAACCAAAACCGTATCTTCCGGTTTCAAAAGAGAACAAAGTTCCAAAATTCTTTTTCCGCCGAGAATGCTGTTCGCATCGGGGATCGGATGACCCGCTTCCAAAATTTCCAAGGGCGGAAATTTTTTTCCGGACGTATGTCCATATTTGGTAAGAATCATTCCCGCGAAAATTTGATCTTTTAAAATTTCATACGCGGCCGCGGACATTTCCTCGGCGGCTTTTCCGATCGAAAGAAGAAGGATTCTTCCGGAAGGTTTTGAGTTTGTCAAAAAGTTGTGAACTGCCGGACCCGGAAGGGATTTGCGGATCGCAAACGCGCCCAGATACGATAAAACGGATCGGGGATAATGGAGATTCGGGATTCGAGTTTGATCAAAATCGAAACGAGGCACGAAATCAGAATCCGAATCTTCGGGGAAAAAAAGAAGTCTTTATTTCCTTTGACATTTGATTTCGAAAAACCAATGTAGTTCCGCGCGGGAATCGCGGAAACGTTAGACGCCGCATTCGAATCGGCGTTTGCAATCAGGAGAATTCATGTCCGAAATCAAAACCTCTAGCTTAAAAAACGGAGAAAGGGAATATAAATATCTAAGTCTGGGTAAGGGGAAAAATCTCGCCTTTTTCTTTCACGGATTTCCGGACGACGCGGGTTCCATGAAGGAACTCATGGAAATTTTTTCGAAGAAGGATTTCACCTGTATCGCTCCGTATATGAGAGGATATTCTCCCGGTTCCAACGTTCCTTTTTCGACGACCGTAAGCATCGCCGAACTCGCGGGCGATCTGAAGTTTATCATAGAATCCTTAAAGACGAAATTCAAATCGGAAAACACGGTTTTGATCGGTCACGATTGGGGGGCGATCGCTTCCTACGCCGTCGCGAATCTTTCGCCGGGATCCATCGATGCGTTAGTCGCTCTTTCCGTTCCACCGCTTCCGACATATATCAAAAACCTGTTCGTATATCCTTCCCAAATCGTAAGAAGCTGGTACATTCTATTCTTTCAATTGAGGGCGGGGATTCCGGAATCGGCTCTTCTCAAAAACGAACTTCTACGCAGACTTTGGGAGGATTGGAGCCCCGGTTGGAAAATTCCCGAAGATCGTTTCCGGGAGGTTTCCGAAAACCTAAAAGTTCCCGAACATCTCACCGCCGCGCTCGGGTATTACAGAGGATTGTTGACCCCGGGAAATCTCGCGCTCTGGAACTCGAGTCGGGAACTCGTGTTTCAAAAAATTTCTGTTCCCACCTTGGTTTTGGCCGGAGAGAACGACGAATGTATTTCCACTTCGGTATATAAGGGATTGGAATCCGAGTTCTATTCCAGAGTTTCGTTTCAGGTGATCGGAAAGGCCGGACATTTTTTACCCTTGGAAGCGCCTGCCCAAGTCTCCAAAGAAATATTCAAGTTTTTGAAATTAGAATAACTGCATATTCTTTCGGGTTTCCGCGAAGGTGAGGGAAGTCCGCGTTCTACATTCTCCGTTCAAAATAAAAAAACCGCGTTCGGTTTTCACCGAAACGCGGCCAGATGTGTTTCGTAAGTTTGGGTTGAGGAAGGGTTCGTTGCCGCTTAACTTTCCGCGGGTGACTCGGACCACTGAATCTTAGGATTGGAATCGCTTCCTTTGGCGGAACGTTTGTCCGCAAGAGATTCGAAGTAGTCTTCGTAGTAAGGAAAGTTCGTTCCCATAATCCGATCCCAAAAGTTGAAGTAAAGGCTGTAGTTGCCGTGAAACTTTTGGTGATGGAGATTGTGGTGCGTCGAAGTGTTGATCCATTTGAGAATCGGATGTCTAGTCCAGGACTTGGGAAGAAACTCGTATCCCAAATGCCACCAGATGTTCATGATCATCGCGTAAAACGTGTGAAACAAAAGCACGTGAAAATGGATCGGAATCAAAAGAACGAAGAATACGATGTAGATTCCTTCCAAAAACGCTTCCAGAAAATGAAAGTGATACGCGGCGATCGGAGAAGGGTTGACCGATTGATGATGCACCGAATGCACTCTGGAATAAACCTTCTTATGATGCATCAAACGATGCGCCCAATAAAACCAGGTTTCGTGCCAGACCGTAATCAAAAGAAAGGAAAGAATCATATAAGGGATTCCGCCGTGTGAGGAATAATCTCCGAAGTAGACGTTGTTCGGAATCAGTCCCATTCTCGCTGAAACGATATTGGTCGTTGCGATGATCGTGAAAACGAAAAGGGTCACGGCCGATTGTTTGATTTCGTTTTTGATCTTTTCCATCTTTGGATAAACGGATTGGATTCTGAAACGATGGAAACTGTCCTTTTTCCAAACGTAAAAAATCAAAAATGCCAAACCCGCGATCGGATAATAACGGATGACGTTCATCGTGAACTGAAACAATCCGATCTTTTGAACGCAGTCTAGGACTAACTCACACTGAATTGGATTCATGGAAAGAATCTCCCCTGTTTACTTGAGAAGAGTTTACTTTCGTTTCGGAAATCAATCGTCCGACTTGGTCGAGACGGTCGAAAAAAAACGACCTGACTTATCAATCAGGTCCTTGGATTCGCCTTTTTTTCTAAATTCGGTCGGACTCAAACCCACTTCTTTTCGAAACGCTTCGTTGAACGAGGATTTGGATTGAAAACCGACTTCGTAGGCGATCGACAAAACCGTATCCTTGGGAGAATGGAGGAGCAGATGTTTCGCCTCGGAGATTCTATATCCGTTGACGAGTTGGAAAAAACTTCTTTTTACGTGAAGATTGAGATATTCCGAAAGTTGATGCGAAGAGATTCCGAGTTCCTCGGCCAATCTTGCGAGCCCGAGATTCTCCTCTTTGTACATCTTTTTTTCTTTCATCAGGGAATTCAGATTCTTTTCCAGGGATTCCAGATCCACGGACTTGAGCTGGGTCGTTTTGTATTTTCTTTCCTCTTCCACGATCTTTTGAACCGCGCTGAAAATTTCGGGATGGCTCTGACGAATGATATAAATCCCGCAAAGAAGAACTCCGATGAGAACGGAAGAAATTTCCAAACGAACTACGCCGGTTTGTTGGATGCTCGTGGATAAACCCAAAAGGGAAGAAGAAACGGCAACCGCGAGAATAAACAGAATCAAACGGATTTCGGGCCGAGTGTAAATCACGATCCAACGGATTCTATGCACTAGGTTGAGAATGATATCGATGAGATAACCGAGCAGGGTCAAGGACATCACCGCGATTCCGATTCTTAGATCGGTGGAGAAATTTCCTGCGGCGGATTGTCTCAGACATTCCAGTTTGTTTTCTTCCGAAGAGAGGTAAAACGGGAACATAATGACGAGAATGACGACTAACGGAATCAAATCCCAAAGACGAAAGAGGGGAATCTTACTTTCTTCTTCCCAAAGATTGGAGATGTAGGATCGCAACAACGGTCCGAACAAAACCGCCAAAGGAAGATGGATCGCATACAGATGAGGGAAGAATCGAATATTCTTACTCACCAAAAGATAGGCGTGGATCTGAAAGATAAAAACGGCCACGAACAAAATGAGAAGAATCGTATTTCTCCGATTTTTGAGCGCGAGAGGGATTTCTCCCAAAATAAAAAGCAGGGAAAGCGCGGAGGTAAACCCGACGAATCCGGAAACGATGGAATGGATTTCTAAATTTCCGAGGCTAAACGCAAACATGGAACTTTTTTCGTAGGATAACCGAGTTCATTCCTTTGGAAAGCAAAACTAAGCTTTTGGGGGTATAAAAAGAACGTTTGATTCTGCCGAAAATGGAACGATCGCAAGAAAAAAGGGTTCGAACTCCTTATATTCTTTCTCGGATTTCCGAGAATCAGAAGGTCGGGCGGCGGTGTGGATAGGAATGTTGAGCCAAAACCCGTCCTCGCTCGGTTTCATTGGGATCCAAAACTGAAAAAATTAAAAACATACGAAAGAATGAAAAAAACAAAGAATTCAGATGTTTTTACAAGAAACAGATTCGTTTAAGATTCCAATAGTTTGGGAAATTTGTTTTGTTGTTGCGTTGCACAACGTCTAATAGGACAAAGATAATGGGACAAAATAATGTTCTTTTCTCCTTAGAAGGGAGGCGCCAAATGCTCGAAAAAATGATCGAAGATTTAAAAGATTCCGTAAAGGAATCCGTAAAATCCGTTCGCATTCCCTTGGAAGTTCACAGTAAAACAGGAAATTATTCCGCTGAAATCGGCGGTTGGGAAGGCACGTCCATGAGTTTAAATCTCGGACGTTTTAACACGGACTCGGTGGGCGAATCGGCTACCTTGGAAGTGAGAATTCCTTTCTGGAAAGATCCGATCCTACTGCACGGGACGATTACCGAAAAGAAAATCGTCCGTTCCAAGTCTCAAGATAGAATTACGGATAACGTACTTTTGTTCGAATCGGATGCGATCGGATTGGTTAAAAAATTCTTACCGAAATTTCCGGTGGATCTGAAGGATTGGAAAATTCCGGATTTTCCGAAAAAAGCGAGCTGATCGAAAGATCGGTTCGTTCTTCCGGAAATCGGAAGTTTTTGAACAGTTTAAAAAGGACGCTCTAAAGCGTCCTTTTTTATTGTCCGTTGGAGGTGAGAGCTTTGTTTTGATTTTGTGGTAGTTCCTACATTTTTCAGGATTTACTCGGAAACGATCAGCTTGTGGGAGATCCTACATTTTTAAGGATTTACTCGGAAACGATCAGCTTGTGGGAGATCCTACATTTTTAAGGATTTACTCAAAAACGATCAGCTTGTAAGAGTTCCCACATTTCTAAAAATTCCTTTAAAGTTTGATCTCAAATTCCAAAGGAGCGTGATCGGAAAGCGGTTTTTCTCTGTAAATAGAATGAGACTTTACGTTTTTCTTAAGTTCTTCGGTAACAAAAAAATAATCGATTCTCCATCCCTTATTTTTAGCGCGAGCTCCGGCGCGAAACGTCCACCACGAATATTCCTGTTTCTCCGGATACAGATATCGAAACGTATCCACCCAGCCTTGGTTTAAAAATCCGCTCAACCACTCTCTTTCTTCGGGTAAGAATCCGCTACTCTTCGCGTTTCCTTTCGGATCGTGAATGTCCTGCGGAGTATGCGCGATGTTTACGTCCCCGCATACGATGATGTTGGGTTGTTTTTTTCTTCTTTTCGCGGCTTCTTTTTGAAACAGATCCAGAAATTTCATCTTCGCGGTTTGACGCACGTCCCCCGTCGTACCGGATGGAAAGTACAAGTTCCAAAGGGCAAAACCGGGATATTCCAGATAGATGCTTCTTCCTTCCTTGTCGAAAAAAGGATCTCCGATTCCGATCGTGATTTTTTGAGGCGGCTTTTTATAAAGAATCGCGACCCCGCTGTATCCCTTTTTTTCGGCGCTGTTGAAGACGGGACTGTAACCGAGTTCTTCCCAAAAAGGAGACACTTGTTCCTGCATCGCCTTGGTTTCCTGAAAGGAAACGAAATCGGGTTTCGTATTCCGAATGTAATCGGCGAGTCCTTTTTCCAACGAGGATCTGATTCCGTTGCAGTTGAGAGATATGAGTTTCATAGGCAAGGTGTAAATTGAACGAATTCTTCTTCCGGGCAATTGTTTTTTGTGTAAATTTCAGATGCAGGAACAGTTCTTCCGGAAATTCTGGTTTTTGAAATGGCGATACAAATTCTGCAAGTCGGTCTGAAAGATCGGTCCGTTTTGGATCCGGTTCTGAAACGCGCTCGAGAGGACTTAAGTTCCACCTTGACGATCGTAAAACCGATCATCGAAGACGTTCAAAAAAACGGGGATTCTGCGCTCAGAGAATATACTCGGAAGTTCGACGGAATGGTTCCCGATTCTTTCGTTCTCGATCTTGCCGGTTTGAAACCGAAGATCGATTCGGAACTCGAAACCGCTCTTCAAAAAGCCGCCCAAAACATAGAAGCGTTTCATCGGATTCAAATTCCGGAAGATAAGGAAATCGTCGTTCATGGAAACCGACTCGGGATTCGCCATACTCCCGTGGAATCGGTTTCGGTTTACGCGCCCGGCGGAAAGGCGTTGTATCCTTCCACGATTTTGATGGGAGTGATTCCCGCCAAACTCGCGGGAGTGAAAAACATTCAAATCGTTACACCTCCACAACAAGGGGCCTTGCCCGACGGACTCGTTGCCGCAGCGAAGATTGCGGGCGCGGATCGGATCATTCTCGCGGGAGGAGCGCAGGGAATCGCGGCGGTTTCTTACGGAACCGAAAGTATTCCTTCTTCCGAATTCGTCATCGGTCCGGGTAGTAAGTTTGTGACTGCCGCAAAAGTTTATCTCAGCGGTCAAGGTGTGATCGGAATCGACAGCCCCGCCGGTCCGAGCGAAGTGCTCGTGATCGCGGACGATTCCGCAAATCCGGTCTGGGTCGCCGCGGATCTTTTATCCCAAGCCGAACACGGAGAGGATTCGGTTGCGATCCTTTGTACGGATTCGATCGAACTCGCCAAAAAGGTTCAAGTCGAAGTCGAAAAGGCCCTGGTCGAAAGACCCAAACGGGGCGAAATGAAACGCAAGTCCGTCGAGGATCACGGAAGAATATTCGTTTTTCCTAATTTAGAAGAATGTTTTGCGTTTTCCGATCTTTTCGCTCCCGAACACCTGGAGATCCAGACTCGAAACTTCAAAGAGGATCTGAAAAAAATCCGCCACGCGGGTTCGGTGTTTTTGGGGAATTATTCTCCCGTGGCGATGGGAGATTATATCAGCGGGACCAATCATATTCTTCCCACCGCGGGCGCCGCGAGAATCTATTCTTCTTTGGGAGTTTCCACGTTTTTAAAACGGGTCACCTGGCAGGAGGTTTCCAAGGAATCCTTGGCGGATCTTTATCCGCACGTAAAGGTTCTTTCGGAATTCGAAGGTCTGGACGAGGAACACGGAACCTCCGTAAAAATTAGAACTTAAGAATATTCAAATTTTATGATTATCTGTAAAACTCCAGAAGAAGTCGGGGCCCAAGTCCGCAAGTGGAAGGCCGAAGGTAAAAAAGTGGGATTTGTTCCCACGATGGGTTATCTTCACGAAGGTCACGCGACCTTGTTCGACGAATCCGTTTCCAAAGCGGATAAAACCGTGGTTTCGATTTTCGTAAACCCGGCCCAGTTCAACGATCCGGAAGACTACGCCAAATATCCGGTCAACACGGAAGGGGATTTGAAACTCTGCGAATCCAAAAAAGTGGATCTCGTTTTTTTACCGGACAAAGAGGCCATGTATCCCGGCGGAATTCCGAACGTAATTTTGCAAATTCCTCATCTGATGAAAAATCTCTGCGCCGTCTCAAGACCCGGACATTTCGAGGGAGTTCTTCTCGTGATCTCCCGATTGTTTCACTTCGTGGAACCGGACCTCGCGTTTTTTGGAAAGAAGGATTATCAACAATATCTTTTGATCCGCGAGTTTTGTAAGACGCTTGCGTTTCCGGTCGAAGTGATCGGTTGTGAAACGATTCGATCGGGAAAGGGTTTGGCTTTGAGTTCCAGAAATGCAAGACTCAGCGAAGAGGAAAGGGAAGAATCCTTGTTGGTTTCCAGAGCCCTTCGTCTCGGCGAAACCCAAATTCTTTCCGGGATGAAAGATCCGGTTCTCGTGCGCGACATCATGAAGGACGTTTTGGATTCTTCTTCCAAAATTCGTTTGGATTATCTTGAAGTTTTGAACGCGGACACTCTCGAACCTTTGGAAAATTTGGTAGGGAACATTCTTCTCGCGGTCGCCGTTTTTATCGGACCTGTGCGTTTGATCGACAACATCACCTTGAGCGTGAATCCCTTATGAAGGATCTTCTTCGGATCATCGGCGAAGAATTGTTTTCCCAATTCGATTCTTCACCCAAAAAAAAGAACGTCGTTCCCAAAAAGAAAACATCCGTCGCTTCCGCGGCGGCCGCGAAATCCTCTTCTTCCGTAAACGAAGAGATTTCGGGTAACGTGTATTCCGTGACGGCGGGAAGTCATTCCATATTAGCTTCTTCTTTATTCCAAAAATTGAATCAAACGGTCGTGGTCGTTTCGGAAAACAACACCGCCGCCGAGTTTTTATACCGGGAAGCCTTGAGTTTTCTTCCCGCGAGCGATCTCGTTTATTTTCCGGGTCAAGAAGTTCTTCCTTACGAATATCTTCGTTATCCGACCGAAATGAAACGGGAAAGAATCAAGGCGATCGCAAAGATTCTCTCCGGCGAACCCGCGCTCATCTTTACTTCCGTCGCCGGTTTTTTAAAAACGCTTCCTCCGATCGAAACGATGCAAGGACGAGCGATCGTTTTGGAAAAGGGAAAGGAAATCGATCTCGAAAGTCTTCTCATCGGGCTCATCGATCTCGGTTATAAACGTACGGACGTTTGTGAAACCTTCGGCGAATTCAGTTTGAAGGGCGGGATCCTGGATATTTATTCTTCCTATTCCACCGAACCCGTGCGGATCGACCTTTTCGGAGAGGAAATCGAATCGATTCGAACCTTCGATCCGGACAGCCAAAGATCGATGGCGGATCTGAACAAAGCGGTTCTTCTTCCCGCGGACGAATATATCCTTTCGGACGAACAAAAATTAGAATATCAGAATCTTCTAAAGTCTGCGGATTCTTCCCTGCATCTTCCCGAAATCCCGGAAGCGAACTACGGAATTTATTACGAGGAACTCGTTCCTTTGGTAAGGGAGAATCACGGGATTCTTTCCTATTTTCCGGAACCTCCGGTTCTTTTGTTTCCTTCTCCGAATACGGTGAAGGAAAGAATTCTCCACTTGGAACGGGAATACGTTTCCTTGTTCGAAAAACGTTCCAAAGAAATCCTCTGCGCTCCGCCCGAAAAACTTTTATCCTTCGGGGAAGAACATCGGGTTCTGACCGATTCGATCGGTTTGTCGTTCATCGGTCTTCCTCCGAGAAACGGAAACGATCTGGTTTCTTCTTTGAAGGAAGCTCCGGCCTTTAAGGGAAAAATCCGCGAAGTCCGCGAAAAGATCGCCGAACTCAGAAACGAAGGCGGTTGGAAGATCGTCTTAACTTCCTCGTTCGAGGCTCAGACAAAAAGACTACAAGGGCTTTTCGAAAAGGAAGGAATCGTTTTGTTAAACGAAGACTCCGCCGAGCCGATTCCGTTTCATCTGGGCAAACACAAAAAGGACGCCTTTCTCGTGTTATCCGAACTCAGAAACGGATTCATATTCGAAAATCAGAAAATTCTAATCCTTTCCGAAAACGATATTTTCGGCCGAGAATACAAACGCAAAACCCGTTTTAAAAAGCAGAACAGCAAGGCTCTTCAGAGTTTTATCGATCTCAAAGAAGGGGATTACGTCGTTCATATCCATCACGGGGTCGGTAAGTTTTTAAAGATCGAAAGAACGAACGCGGGCGGTAAAGAACGAGACTTTCTGAAACTGGAATACGCGGGAGGGGATTCTTTATTCGTTCCCTTGGATCAGATTTCTCTGGTGCAGAGATATATCGGTGGAACAGAATCTCCTCGTTTGGACAGTCTTGGTAAGAGCACTTGGAAAAAAACCAAGGACCGTGTTCAAAAGGCAGTCGAAGCGCTCGCCGAAGATTTGGTTCAGATGTATTCCAATCGTTTGAAACTTCAGGGTTACGCGTTTCCACCCGACACGATCTATCAGGAAGAATTCGAGGCCGAGTTCGAATACGAGGAAACCCCCGATCAGATCGACGCGATCGAAGCCGTCAAAAAGGATCTGGAATCGCCCCGTCCTATGGATCGTCTTGTCTGCGGGGACGTGGGTTACGGTAAAACCGAGGTGGCGATCCGAGCCGCGTTTAAGGTCGCGATGGCGGGCCGTCAGATCATGATGCTCGCGCCCACCACGATTTTAGCATTACAACATTATAATACGTTTAAGAACCGTTTCGAAAACTATCCGCTTCGCGTAGAACTCGTTTCCCGTTTTAAAACGGCCGCGGAAACGAGAGATATTCTTTCCGACTTCAGTCTCGGAAAAATCGACATGATCATCGGAACCCACGCCATTCTTTCCCCGAAATTGAAACCGAAAAATCTGGGACTTCTGATCATCGACGAGGAACAAAGATTCGGAGTCAATCACAAGGAAGCGATCAAGAAGTTTAAGAATCTCGTCGACGTTCTCACCTTAACCGCGACTCCAATTCCGAGAACGCTTCACATGGCCTTGACCGGAATCCGCGAACTTTCCATCATCGCCACTCCGCCTAAGAACCGTCAGTCGGTCGAAACCTACGTACTCGAAGAGGACGAGGATCTGATCGCGGACGCGATCCGAAACGAAATTCAAAGGGACGGTCAGGTTTTTTATCTCTACAATCGAGTGGAAACCATCGAACAAGAAACGAAATATCTGAACGAAATCGTTCCCGAGGTTTCGATCGGAGTTCTGCACGGACAAATGACCGAGGACGAAATCGAAGAAACGCTTCTCGATTTTTACAATCGCAAATACGACATTTTGGTTACAACGACGATCATCGAATCGGGAATCGACATGCCCAACGTAAACACGTTGTTCGTAAAACGCGCGGATCTATTCGGTCTTTCCCAGTTGTATCAGATTCGGGGAAGAGTGGGTCGAAGCGATCGAAAGGCGTTCGCGTATATGCTTTTGCCGAAGGATCGGGTCGTCACCGAACAAGCCGAAAAACGTCTCAACACGATCTACGAATATCAGGAGTTAGGTTCCGGTTTTAAGGTTGCGATGCGGGATCTTGAAATCCGAGGCGCGGGAAATCTTCTCGGGAAAGAACAATCCGGAGACATCATGGAAGTAGGATTCGATCTTTACGTGAGAATGCTCGAAGAGGCGATTGCAAGAATCAAGGGAGAAGAAGTGGCCGTGGAAGTCAGAACTTCCGTGACCTTGAACACGAACTTCTTCATTCCGGAAACATATATTGCGGATACAAGACAAAAGATCGAGTTCTACAAAAAGTTCGAAGGCGCACGGGATCTGGAAGAGATCGACGAGGTTTACACCGAGATGGTGGATCGTTTCGGAGAACCTCCCGAAGATGCAAAAACCTTTATTCTTTTGGAGAAGATTAGAACTCTCGCATCCAATTTAGGTTTCGAATCCGTCGCGGAAATGAAGGATGAAATCAAATTGAAATCCGGTTCTTACTTCCGAGGCGATAACGTAAAAATCATTCAACTGATCTCCGCGAGAACGGGCTTAACTCTCAACCCGAGGGAACCGAACGTGCTGATTTTTCAGACCGGAAAAAAATCGGAGAAGGAAAAGCTCGATACTTTGATCTTTCTTCTTTCGGAAATGTTACCTTCCAAAAAAGTATAGACGACTAAACCCCGAATCCTATCCTTTGCACCAGGAACCCTAAGTCCGATGAAAAAAAACATTATTCTGATTTTTATTGCTCTTTCTACCGCTTTTTTTGCGGGTTGCGGAGATAACTCCGAAGTGATCGAAACCCTCGATGGAAACAAAATCACTGTAAATAGTTTTGATGATACCTATAACGTGGCCATCGACGCGATGAGCCGAGTTCAAAACATCGAGAAGGAAAATCTTCTCGAGTTCATCCAAAAGGATATCGCTGAAGTTCCCGAGCAGATGAGAGCTTTGAACTATCAGTTTCAAAAGAAGAATTTTTACGATCAGTACAGAGACATGATGATCACGACGATCGCGGCCGAAAAAGACGGTTTCACGAAACGCGACGACATCAAAAAGATTCTTAAGTTTCAAGAGATGCAGATCGTTTCTCAGCTTTACGTAATGCACCTTGTGGAAAGCAAGATCAAGATCTCCGAAGAAGAAGCGATGGAAGAATGTCAGAAACTCCGCGCGAAAGAACCTCAAATCGGTTCTCTTCCGATCGATCGTTGTATCCTTTTCGCGAGAGCGAAGTTGAAAAAGGACAAGTCTCAGGAAATTCTTCCTAAGGTTCTCGAAAGAATCAAAGAACAAGTCTCGATCAAACACAACGACAAGTTCGACCTCGAAGCTTTCTTAAAGAGAAAAGTCGGAGCGCCTGCAACCGAAGAGAAAAAGGAAACGCCCGCGACCGGAACCGAAGCTCCTAAAACAACGGAAACTCCGAAAACTCCCGGACAGTAAATCCCCTTGAACCATTATCTGAACGCCTTTCTGAGAAGCATCATTGAGGCGATCACGGAATTTCTACCGGTGTCCTCCACGGGACACCTGTTCTTATTCAGTTCCTTCTTTCCTTTCAGCGGGGAGAATTTCGGAATTGAATTTGACGACCTCTTCGATATATTCATTCAAAGCGGAGCGATTCTTTCCGTTTTGTATTTGTATCGGGAAAAATTCAGATCGCAGATCGTTTCTTCCTTTCAATACGTAACCAAACAAAACGCGGACCCTCATGGGTTTCACTTTCTCATTCAGATTGCGATCGGCGCGTTTCCGATTTTAGCGGCCGGTTTTATCGCGAAGAAATTTTTGGACACGATCAAAGCAAGACCGGATCTTTTGGAGATTCTCGCGGGCGCCTGGATCTTCGGCGGAATTCTCATTCTCATCGCGGAATGGTTCTTTCATAAAAAACAAGGAAGCGGAGAACGCGAACCCATCGGTTTTAAGGATTCGATTCTCATCGGAATCTTTCAATGTATGGCTCTCGTTCCCGGTATGTCTAGATCTGCGGCGACGATCATCACGGCTCGTTTTTTAGGAAAGGATACGAGGAGCAGCGCGGAGTTTTCCTTCTTTCTTGCGGTTCCCGTTTTACTCGCGGCGGGTATATACAAACTTTATAAATATCGTTCCATTCTGAACGGAGATACGATCCCCGTTTTAGCCTTCGGATTTTTGGTTTCCTTTCTTCTTTGCACCTTGGTGATCCGTTGGTTTTTACGCTATCTTCAGAGACATTCGTTTTCCGTCTTCGGGGTTTACAGAATCTTATTGGGGGTCGGCGTTCTCGTTTTCACTAAATTTATTAGATGAAAATCTAATTCACGAGAATAATCTGACACCGGTACCGGAATGCATCTCCGTCTGATTCTGATTCTATTTTTTATGCTACTGGGCCTTCCTATCTTTGCCCAGACCGAAGAACAGATGCTTCGTTTTATCACGGGCGGAGCGGGATCTTCCGATCAAAGTCCTTCTTCTTCTCCGGGAGACGATAAGAAACTCGCCATTCTCCGAGCGAAAAACCGTCTTCTTGGAAAGTCCATCGACACTCTTCCGGACCGGGAAGTGGACGATCTTTTATTATCCCTCGGTTTGACTCGGGACGGTTCCTTGTTCAGCAGAAGAAAACGTTTGCGCGCGGCCTTGGAAGAAGCGGTTCCCGTCGCGGCCGATCCGTTTGCACAAATTCCTCAACAAAAAAAGGCCCTTCCGATTTCCATCGAAAACGCTTCCGAAGGAGAACTCCTTCAAGTAGATAAGAATAAATCGGGCGTTCTCGTGCTTCGGGGACGGGTTCGTTTGAAACTTCGTTCGGGTTCCATCGAAGCCGAAACGATCACGGTCGACAGCGAACGTCAAGAAATCTACGCGGAAGGCGGGATCGTCTACAAGGACGGACGCGCGGTCGTGGAAGGCGATAAGTTCATCTACGATTTTCGTTTGGAAAAAGGGGTCGTTTACAAAACGAAAGGAACCTTCGCACCGGCTCATTTTATCGGGGAGAAACTCAAGAAACTAGACGACAAACGTTATGCGCTCGAGATGGGTTACTTCACGATTTGTAACGCGGAAAAACCGCATTATTCCTTTAAGGTCAATCGCCTTTATATCTACGACGATAAAACGGTAATGGCGACTAACGTTCGTTATCAGGTCGGAGGCACTACCGTTCTTTGGTTGCCTTTTTTATACAACAGCAATTTAGGAAACGGATGGATCACCCAAGCGGGTAAGAACAATACGCAGGGTCTGTTTATGCAGAACTCGTATCAGTGGTCCGTGATGCCGACCTTCGCGATCGCTCCGATGGGTTACAAGGTCCGCGCCGACTTTTACGAAAAGACGGGGCAGGCGTTTCACTTGGAGATGTGGAAACAAAGTCCTTTCTTAAACTATTTGATCGATATCGGTTACGCGAATCATAAAAACTATCAGATTTCCGGCGCGTATGAGGATCGTTTTCATAACTTCGGAATCGGAACGAGCGCGGTTACCAATCAGGTCGATCGCGGGGCGTATTACTCCGCGGATCCGAACGCTCCTCTTCGAAGAATCGGCGAGGATACGGAACCTTGGTGGAAGGGGAGAATCATGTTGAACTCCAAATTCCACAACACCGAAAAAGACGTTACGCGAAACATCAGTCTTCAATACGAAAACTACACCAACAGACTTTTTGAATACGAATACGGAAACCGTTACGAACCAGCGAACACTCTCCAATCCCTTTACACCGCGAGAAACGTTCGTCTCGGTTTTATCCGAAACACCCTCGAATGGAAGTTCGATTACACCGAGAACCGGGGAGATCTTTCCATCAACGTGGGAATGAAACGGAACATGCTCTACTATATCTTGAACCCGACGGGTAAGTCGGGATACTTTCCGACAGTGGACGTCCTTCCTACGACTACGATTCGAAATTCTTCCGAGATTACAAGGCTTCCGTATTTCAACGCGCCCGTATATTGGGACGTATATCTCACCAATATGATTCTCCGGTATTACGGAGTTCCCACAAGGGAGAATTTAAACATTCCGACGCTCGACGGTTCTTATCAGGATCCTTGGGGCAATTACAAGGAAAACGTCTTAAGAACACAGTATTTTACGCAAGGCGAGTCCGGTCTTCGAACTACCTTGAATTTCGGAAGTTATCTTACCTTTACTCCCAACGCATTTTTCGGAGCTAAAAAACAATCCGCGACGGTACGAAACAACGCCGCGGTCACCGGTGTTACGGATAACGCGTTTACTTCTCTCGAACGTTTTCTTGCGAGAGAATCCTACGAATACGTAAGAACCTCCTCGAATTTAAGATTCGGGGTTCCATTGTTATTTTTTAATGCGACATACAGAAAACTCGAAGCGTATAAACCGGAACTACAGGATCCGATTCTCGCCAAAACGAGACAACACGAACTCGAACTTTCCTTGGAAAGTTACGCGCTTGAGAACTTCGAGATTTCGGTTCGTACCATACGGGATTTGAGAAACTTCTCCCCCGAATACAAACCACAACCAACGGACGCGGAACGATGGTATTTTACGGTCGCAAGATTTTCGGGTTACTTCGATTTCCTGGACGGGTTTCGTCCGAAACGAGCTTCCTTATTGGAGAAGAAGAGAAGTTTTTATTCCGGTCTTTTTATCAACAACGACTACGTACATCATAACCCAAAAGCGAAACCTCTTTCCAACAGTTTTACCGCTTCGTATAAGATGGGCGGATTTACTCTTCCGTTTATCCGTTTGATCCGCGAACTCGAGTTAGGCGGAACCTGGTATCACGTCTACAACAGTCCGATTCTGGACGGTTATCGTGTGTTCGTAAAAGCGAACGTGGACTTTACGAGACATTTGGGAATCGAAGCGGAACTCGATTCTCGCGTAAGTCAGCCTTGGAGATATACGAATCAGGTTGGAAATACGTACGATACGTTCTATTATGGAAACGATCCAACGACTTCCGTCGCGAATCTCAACTTGGATCGAACCACTCTCCAAAGGGACTTGGTCGACGGAACCGGGGTGAACGGAAACGGAGCGAGACAGAACACCGCCTTGAACATCAACCGCTTTATGGGAACCATCAAATACAACCTTCATACCGCGAACTTTAGACTCGGTTACAGTATGGACTTGCGTGCGGTTCCGGGCGGAAGAACGGACGGTCTTGTTTCCTTTTACGATCAATCCGTGTTCTTTTCGATTTCGATCAGCGACTTCACCTTGGGTCAACAGGATTCTTCGGAACTTACGAGAGTCCGTCTGTTTCGTTTCAGAAAACGTCCTTTCCAAACGGGAGACCGCGCGGGAATTTCTTCGGAGAACCCTTGATATGCTGAAGGAAAGAAGCCAAACGTTCAAACTGATCTTTACCGTATTAGATTTTGTGAATGCGCTTTTCAGCGGCGCGCTCGCGTTCGTTTTCCGATTTTACTTTCTGGACGAGAACGGGGCCGATCGCCGATACGTGGACGTGGAAAGTTATATCTTTCTTTTCTTTCTTTTGGCGTTCTTTCAAGTGATCGTGTTCATCGCGATCGATCTCTATCATCCGAGAAGAGGTCTTTCGTTTATCGACGAATTCTTGACCATCGTAAGCGGCGTTTTTTTAAATCTCGTTTTGGTTCTTGCGGTTTTATTCTTCTTTCGAGGCGACTTAGGAAGCGAACGGTTTTCGAGATACGTCATTCTCGCGTTTGCGACGATCAACACTCTGACTTCGAGCGTTCTTCATTATACGGCGAGACTGGTTTTACAAACTCTCCGCAAAAGAGGTTACAACCTAAGAAGCGTTCTTGTGGTCGGAGTTTCCGAAACCTCCAAACGTTTTAACGACGCGGTCATCAAACACGGAATTTACGGTTACAAAATTCTCGGGTTCGTTCAGACAAAAACCGCCAAACCGGTTCGTAAGGACATGAAGGTCATCGGTAAGATCGAAAAGATCGCGCAGGTTTTGGAAAAAGAAAGACCGGACCTGGTCGTTTATACTCTGGAACCTTCCGAAGGCGATTATTTAAAAGAGGTTCTCGACGCCTGCGATCACGAAGGAATCGATCTCAAGATCGTTCCCGGTTTTCAGGAATTCATCAAAGCTCGGGGAAGAGTGGAGGAGATGGAGGGACTTCCCGTGATCTCCATCCGAAACATTCCGATCCGACTCGGTTATAATAAATTCATCAAAAGAATCTTCGATCTCGCGTTCTCCATTCTATTCATTTTGTTTTTCTCCCCGTTTTATCTATTGATGGCCTTGCTCGTGAAACTCACTTCCTCCGGTCCCGTGTTTTATTATCAGGAACGAGTGGGTTTGGATAATAAGAAATTCAACATGATCAAGTTCAGAACGATGGTCGTTCAGGCGAAAAGCCAATCCGAAACGACTTGGACGATCCAAAACGATCCGAGGGTCACGAGCGTGGGAAAAATTCTCCGCAAACTTTCCTTGGACGAAACCCCTCAGTTTTTCAACGTCCTTTTCGGGGACATGTCCGTCGTCGGACCGAGACCGGAACGTCCTCATTTTGTGGAAAAGTTCAAGAACGATCACAGACATTACATGAGAAGACACGCCGTAAAAGCGGGAATCACCGGACTCGCCCAGGTCAAAGGACTTCGGGGGGACACTTCGATCGACGATCGGATTGCCGCCGACATCTACTACATCGAAAACTGGTCGCTTTGGCTCGATCTCAAGATTATTCTACTGACTCCTTTTAAAGGAATCATGGACAAAAACGCATACTAAAACACTCTGACCGCAAGGGGAGAATCATGAACCTGAACGAAGATTCTTTGCAGAAAATCGCCGAACTCTCGCGTTTAAAAATCCGCCCGGAAGAAAAAGAATCCGCTCTGACCGACTTCAACAAGATTTTGGAATACGTGGACCAGGTAAAAGGTCTGGACGTAAGTTCCATCGGAGACGACGAGATTTATTTTCAGCATGAGAATGCGATTCGTCCCGACCTTATGGGAAAACATCTTTCCCGAGAAGAGATCGAAAAGTTCGCTCCTTCGTTTCAGAACGGATATTTCGTCGTTCCTAAGGTGATCGAAACATGAACGAAATATTAAAAAAATCTTATACTGAACTCAAAACTTCCCTGAACTCGGGAAAAATCTCCGCGACCGAACTCGCACAGGCTTGTATCGATCGAATCAAGGAAGTCGACGGCTCCGTTAAGGCGTTTCTTTCCTTGGACGAGAAACGGATTTTAGACGCGGCCGCGGAAAGCGACGCACGCAGAAAAGCGGGAAAACCTCTTTCCGAATTCGACGGAATGCCGGTCGCGATCAAGGACAATATCTGCATCCAGGATTCGATCACTTCCTGTTCCTCAAGAATATTAGAAAATTATAAATCTCCTTTCAACGCCAACGCGGTCGAAAAACTTCTTGAAAAAGGATTCGTTTTGTTTCCGCGCGCGAACATGGACGAGTTTGCGATGGGAAGTTCCACGGAAAACTCCGCGTTTCAGACCACTCGCAATCCGTTCGACTTGGAAAGAATTCCCGGCGGTTCGAGCGGTGGATCTGCGGCTGCGGTTGCGGCTTCTATGGTTCCTTTGGCCTTGGGTTCGGACACGGGAGGATCGGTGCGTCAACCGGCTTCTCTTTGCGGTTTGTTCGGATTAAAACCTACGTATGGAACCGTTTCCCGTTACGGTCTTGTCGCGTACGCTTCGAGTTTGGATCAGATCGGTCCTCTTTCCAGAGACGTCCAAGGTTGTATCGATTTGTATTCCGTGATTTCCGGAAAGGACGTTCGGGATTCCACTTCGGTGAATCGTCCGGGTTTTTCCGCGGACTCCGTTCAGGTTCCGGACTTCAAAGGATTGAAGGTCGGCGTGATCAAGATGACTCCCGAAATTCAACCGGAAGTCACAAAGGCGTATGAAAACGTTTTGAAACAATTGAAAGAAAAGGGAGCGACCCTGGTCGAACTCGATTTTTCCAAATTCAGTTTTGCGATTCCGATCTATTATATCATCGCTACCGCGGAATGTTCCTCCAACCTTTCACGCTTTGACGGAATCCGTTTCGGTTCGAGAAAGGATAAGACCGGAAAACTCGAGGATCTTTTTGTGGATTCGAGAACCGAAGGATTCGGTCCCGAAGTGAAACGAAGAATTCTTTTGGGAACATTCTCCCTTTCCGCCGGTTATTACGACGCTTATTACGGAACCGCTCAGAAAGCGAGAGTTCTGATCCGTAAAGAATACGAATCGTTCTTTTCCAAAGTGGATTTGATTCTCCAGCCCACGTCGCCTACGACCGCGTTTAAGATCGGAGAAAAAACGAAAGATCCCGTTCAGATGTACAAAGCGGACATTTGGACCACGAGCGTAAACTTGGCGGGTCTTCCCGCGATCAGCGTTCCGATGGGAACGGACGACAAAGGTCTACCGATCGGATTGCAGGTTACGGCTCCGCATTTCGAAGAAGGAAAACTTTTCGGAGCGGCAAAGGCTTTTTCTACATTAGAAGGTTTGAATATTCAATTTCCGGAAAAGATCGGATGAGCGATTTGACGGCAAGAGTCATTCCCTGTCTGGACATCAAGGACGGACGCGTGGTCAAGGGAGTGAACTTTGTCAATCTCGTGGACGCGGGCGATCCCGTCGAATCCGCGGCGATCTATGAGGAGAATTTAGCGGACGAACTTTGTTTTCTGGACATCACCGCGTCTTCCGATCGAAGAGAAATTCTTTTGCATCTTGTGGAAAGAATCGCCGAAAAAATCTTCATTCCGTTTACCGTGGGTGGAGGAATCCGAACCGTTGCCGACGTGCGCGCCGTTTTGGAAAAAGGAGCCGACAAGGTTTCCATGAACACGGCCGCGTTTCAAAATCCCGAACTTTTAAGGCAATCCTCGGAGATCTACGGATCACAGTGTATCGTTTGCGCCATCGACGTTAAGTTTCATAAGGAAAGGGATCGTTACGAAATTTTTCTGCACGGCGGAAGGACGCCAACAGGAAGAGAAGCTTTGGATTGGGCCGCGGAAGCCGCCGAAAAAGGCGCCGGTGAAATTCTTTTGACTTCGATGGACCGGGACGGAACTCGAAACGGATTCGATATCAACTTGTTGAAGACGTTTTCTTCCGCGCTTGAAATTCCGATCATCGCTTCGGGCGGAGCCGGGAATCCGGAACACATGGTCGAAGCGATCTTGCGCGGAAAGGCCGACGCGGTTCTTGCGGCGTCCATCTTTCATTTCGGAGAATATTCCATCCGAGAAACAAAACGTGCGATGCAGGAAATGGGAATTTCGGTTCGTTTGGACTGAAGATAGAATTTCTGAAAATCATATCGTGAACGAAACCCTGTCGTAGTTCCGACAAAATCTTACCGTTGAATCTTGCGCACCCCACCCGCTTTTAGGGTGGAGCGGTGGGCGGCGGGAAAATCGCACAAAACTCACATATCACGAAAATGCGATCGAATCAACCGCAAAATCTCTCGACTATTTTTTGTAGGAACTCCTACAACGCGTTGATTACGGTCAAAACCTGATTGAAATACGTATTTCTCGAGGTGTTATCCACGTGATTGCGAAACGAAAGTTGCGCGTGATCCAAATCCTTCACAAATTGTTTCGCCCCCGATAACTTGGAAGACATCTTCCCGCTCGTAGAACTCACGATCCCGTCGCTTTTGTTCGCAAAACTCGGACTTCCGCTGGAAAGAAAATTACAACCGATCACATAAATCGCGTCGGATCCGGGATGATTCGTGCAAACGGTCATCTCCCCGTAAAACGCGGTGACTCTCGAGTCCTTGGACGATTCCGCAAGAAGTCTTTCCAAATAAGGATTGATCGCGCCGTTGATGTATTCGCTCGGAATCGGAACCTGATACGAGGTGCCTAACGCGTTTGTGTAAGCGAGATCCTTACCTCCGTCCGTCCCGGTCATAAACGCGATCAGATCGCCTAACGTTCCGAAGTTTCCCTGATAGCTGGAGGACGCGAACGGGGAACCCAGATAAGGAGTGCCTAACGTAACTACGAAGTCGATTACGTCGTTCGTGTTGTGAGAATGGTATAAGGCCGCTCTGCTCACCAATCCGCCCATGGAATGCGCGAGAAGAATCACCTTGTCGCTCGGTGAAAAAACGGTATTGAGTTTGTCGATCAGTCTTCTTCCGTTGTTGTCCACGAAATCGGAGGTTCTATACGTGAACGCATAGAGTTCGTAAGAAGTCTGAACGCCCGAAAGGTTCTGAGAATAAATTTCCAAAGCGTCGTCCCAGGTTCCTCTCAGATTCGTGACCTTTGTGAACTTGTCCGTCGGAGGGTTCAGGTTTTTTTCCTTAAAGTCCCAGCCGTGAATCAAAACGATCTTCGTCCGACTGTCCTTGAGTTCGGGCGTCGCGACCGCGAATTGATCCGCGTTGATTTGACTTTTGGTAAGAATGATCGGAACCGGAACGAACTTATAGAGCTCGTGATTGAATTCTCCCCAGAAAGCGACGGTTAACGTATCGAGAATCTCCTCGGCCATACTTTTTTTCTTTGCGAGATTCAGCTTTTCTTTGATCTTATGGATCGAAAGATCCGCGCAGGAGGACGTGAAAGCCAAAACGAAAACAAACGAGAGAAGACGGAAAGAATTTTTGTATGATTTCATCGAATTCAATTGAAAACGAAAACGAAGAAAAAGCAAGAGATAAATCCTGAATTTAATCGGGATATAAACGTCGTAAAACGATCGTAACAAAGCTGAAACCGAGAACCGCTTTCAGAAAATTGAATGTGATTGAAGAGTTAAAAACCGGGAACGGTTATTTTCGATTTACGATCCGATCCAAAACGACGCCCGTCGCGACCGTTACGTTCAACGAAGAAAGATTTCCGTGCATCGGAATTCTTAAAACAAAATCCGATTTTTCCATCAGGATTCGTTTCACACCTTCTCCTTCGTTTCCCATCAGAATCGCGAGTTCTTGGAGATCGGGGAGCTTGGACCAATCCTCTTCGCCTCGATCGCTCGTCGAAACGATCCAGTAACCGTTTTCTTTTAAGAGTTCGAGAGTGTTCGCGAGATTTTTTACGGTGAAAATTTTTAAAAACGAAAGCGCACCCGAAGAAACCTTTTCCACAACCGGAGTGATTCCGGCCGATTCTCTTTCGGGAAGAATGATATTCTTTACGCCGAAACATTCCGCGGTTCTCAGGATGTTCCCCAGGTTGCCCGGATCTTGAATCCGATCCAGGATCAAAAAGGGTCCGGGTTTTTCGGCGAGGTATTCCTCTAAATTTTTTTTATCAGCGGTTTGTTGTCGGGAAGGCGCTTTGAGCGCGACGACGCCTTGGTGGTTTCTTCCCGGAACGAGAGAATCGAGTTTTGCGCCCGAAACCTTATGCACTTTGATAAAAGAAGGAAGTCGGTTTAATATCTTTTCGACGATGTCCGTTCCGGGATTCTCCTTAACAAACAACTCGGTGAAAGGAAAAGAATGTTCCTTTCCTTGATGCGCCTCGGTAAGCTCGATCAGAGTTCTCTTACCGAAAATGTATTCCGGTCTGGCTATTTTCTCCTCCAGCGGATTCCGTCTTTCGTGTCCTCGATCAAAATTCCTTGGGCCAAAAGTTGATCGCGGATCGCGTCGGAACGCGCGAAGTCCTTATTCTTTCTCGCGGTTTGTCTTTCTTCGATCAAAGAATCGATTTCGGAATCGATCAGATCTTTTTCGGAAGAAAAATCGAGAACTCCGAAAATACGGTCATAATATGCAAGAATTTGAATGTATTCCATTCTTTGTTTGGAATCGGCCTTGTCCGCGTCCATTACGGAATTGATTTGTTTGATCGATTCGAAAACGACCGCCAGGGCTTTGGAAACGTTTAGGTCGTCCGCCAAGGATTCTTCAAAATCCTTTTTCCAATGTAAAACCGATTCCGTTGAAAAAACGAAGGAAGAATCCGCTTTTGCGTCCGGTTCGAGATCCAGAAGACGATCCAAACAATTTTGGATTTTTCGAATATTCGAAGAAGCTTCCGCGATTCGATCCGTCGAAAAATTCAACTTGGAGCGATAGTGGGAAGAGATCAAAAGAAAACGGATCGACTTCGGATCCAAACCGCGTGCGATCAGATCTCGTAACGTGTAAAAATTCCCCTTGCTCTTGGACATCTTTTGTCCGTCGACTAACAGGTGTTCGCTGTGGAGCCAGGTTCCGACAAAGGTTTCCTCGGGAAACGCGCCTTCGGATTGAGCGACTTCGTTTTCGTGATGGGGAAACAAAAGATCCACGCCGCCGGTATGAATGTCCACGCCGCTTTTATAAACCTTGCGGATCATCGCGGAACATTCCAAATGCCAACCCGGTCTTCCGGTTCCGAGTTCGGTTTCCCAGGAGGCTTCTCCTTCCACCTTGGGACTTTTCCAAAGAACGAAATCGCGCACGTCCTCTTTTTCGTATTCGTCGGTGTCGTAACGGGTTCCGGTTTTCATACCCGAAACGTCTATCTTACTGAGTTTTCCGTAGCCGTTGAACTTCTGGATGGAGAAGTAAAGACTTTCGTCTTTTTCGTAGACGAGCCCCTTGCTCTTTAGTTTTTGAATGATTTCGATCATCTCCGGAATCGATTCGGTCGCCTTGGGATAGTGTTCCAAAGTTTCCGCAGAAACCGTTTTTAAATCTTCGAAGAAGGCTTCCGTCCAAGGCGCGGTGAATTCTTGAATGCTTTTTTGGGACGCGATCGAATCGCGGATGATCTTGTCGTCTATGTCCGTGATGTTCATCGTCATATCGACGCCGTATCCTAGAAGTTTCAGGGATCTGCGGAGAATATCCACAAAAAGAAAGGCGCGGAGATTTCCGATATGAGCGAAGTTGTAAACCGTAGGGCCGCAGGAATAAACGGTCACCCGTTTGGGATCGGCAGGGGAGAATTTTTCCTTTTTACCCGAAAGGGAATTGTGAAAGTGAACTTCCATCATTCGGGAAAGAATATTTCCCTCACAAATTCGAGATTGGCTCCGTTCTGTTTTTCGCCCTTGAGGCCCGCTTCGTTTCCTTCGGTTGGATATACCTGCATTCTTTTGTCGTTGTTGAGATGATTAAAAAAAGCGAATACGGATTTCGGGTGGGAGATATTGTCGTCCATTCCCACCGAAACGAGGGTGGGGATCTTGATCTTCTTCGAGAAGTTTATACTATCATAATATGCTAAACTCTTTTTCATCGCGGTCTTTTTCGTTTTGGAACTGTTCAACTGCGCGTTCACTTCCTTCATCCAGCTTTTTTCGAGTTTGAGCTGGTTGTCGTCGATATGACAGAAGTTCGGAGTTTCAAGGATCAATCCTTTGATCCGGTTCGTATACGCCGCGCCGAAGGCCGCAAGAGAAGCTCCCATGGATTTTCCGGCGAGGATGATCTTATCCCCGTCGATTCCGTCGGTCAGTCTTAAAAATTCCACCGCTCGGATCACGTCGAGATACAGCCCTTTCATGTAGAAAGAATCCTTTCCGTCCAAGCCTTTGGAAAAGTAACCGGGGGTCCAATCGGGATCGGCGACTTCTCCTTCTTTGAGCTGGGGGCGAACCAGTTGAGAACCGTGACCTCTCAGATCGAGGATGAGTTGAGCGACTCCGGTTTCCGTAAGTCCTTTGATGATTGCGGGTCTGTCCTTTCCGTAGTCGTGAAAGTAAACGACCACGGGAAGATCTCCTCTTTTTCGGGGAATGACGAGTGTCCCCGTGAGGGTTGCGTTTTGCCAGGATTGAAAGGAAATATCGTAGATGGTTTCCTTGATAATCGATCCTTTGAGAAGAGCCTTGGATTGTTTTTTAATCGGAAAGTTTTTTAAATCCCGAATCGCCTCGGACCAAAATTCGTCGAGGTCGCTTGGGCTGTGAAGCTCCGGATAGGTTTGAAAACATTCGTCAAAACTGATCGCCATCTTGAAACATCGTTTTCACTTTACCGGTGGTGTAAAGTGTTCTTTTGCCGAATAGAGCGTCTGTAAGAGAAGTACGGCGATCGTCATAGGACCGACCCCGCCCGGAACCGGAGTGTAATACGACGAAACATCCTTTGCTTTGGAAATTTCTATATCTCCTACGTTGCCCGGATTGTAACCGGCGTCCAAAAGAATCGCGCCCTTGGAAATCCAATCGGCTTTGATGAATTCGGGTTTTCCGACCGCACCCACGATGATATCGGCCTTACGGACGACCTCGGGGAGGTTCCCGGTTTTAGAATGACAGAGAGTAACGGTCGCGTTCATTTCGGTCAGAAGCATCGCCATCGGTTTCCCGAGAATGGGAGAACGACCCACCACGACCGCATTCTTACCCGCAACGTCGATTCCGTATTCTTTGAGTAAAAGAACCATTCCGTACGGAGTACAAGGAAGATAGGTTTCCACACCCATGGAAAGTTTTCCGAAGGAAAGTGTAGTAACTCCGTCCACGTCCTTGTGAAGCGCGATCCGATCAAAGGCCGCTCGTTCGTCGATTTGCGGCGGAGAAGGATGTTGTAGTAAAATTCCGTCGACATTCGGATCCGCGTTCAACTTGTCGATGACTGCCAACAATTCTTCCGTTGTGGTTTCTTCTCCGAGGCGAATCATCTCCGAACCCATTCCCACGCTATGACAGGCTTTGACCTTCATGGCGACGTAGGTTTCGGATGCGGGGTTGTTTCCGACTAGGATCGTAGCGAGTTTTGGAATTCTGAGATTCTTCGCTTTTCTTTCTTCGATCGAGGTTCGGATTCCGTCCCTGATTTTTTCGGAGAGTTTTTTTCCATCTAAAAGAACCGGATTCATACTTCTCAGGATTTAGGGCCTATCTTCTCTGTCAGGTAAAAAATATCCTTTCCGGTGAAACCGAAAGGGTAAAATGAGTCCATGTCCGAAACTCCGATCGTAAGCAATCATGATTTAGAAAAACACGTGGATCAAAAAATCCTTATCCAAGGTTGGGTTCACGGAATCCGGGGAAGCAACGCAAGACAGTTTCTTTCTCTCAGAAACAGCGGAAGAATTTTACAGGTTCTCGCAGAAAAAGAAATTCTCGGGGAAGAAGTTTTTCAAACCGTAAAACATCTCCGTCAGGAAACATCCGTAGAAGTTGCGGGCAAACTGGTTCGAAACGAAAAGTCTCCGCTCGGATTCGAGCTCGTGATGGATTCAATTCGAGTTGTCGGAGAATCCGAAAATTATCCGATCACGCCCAAGGAACACGGGATCGACTTTCTGATTTCGCAAAGACATCTCTGGCTTCGGTCATCGAAACAACTCGCGATCCTCAGAGTGAGGGACAATCTTTCCTTTGCGATCCGCAAATACTTTCACGAGCGGGATTTTCTTTTGATCGATACGCCGATTTTGACCGGTTCGGTCGGGGAAAGCGCGGGAACCTTATTCTCCACCGAATACTTCGATCTTGGAAACGCGTATCTCGCACAAACCGGACAACTCTATTTGGAAACCGCGATCTTTGCGCACAACAAGGTCTTTTGTTACGGACCGACTTTTCGCGCGGAGAAGAGTAAAACCAGAAGACATCTTACCGAGTTCTGGATGGTGGAAGCGGAGGTAGCGTTTGCAAGCCACGCGGATAACTTGAAGTTGCAGGAAGATTTCGTAAAAACGATCATCCGAGAAACGGTTCAAAATTCTTTGCAAGACTTAAAGGTTTTGGAAAGAGATCCCGCGCCGCTTCTGGCTTATCTTGAAAAAGATTTTCCGGTGATCGATTACACGAAGGCACTTGAGATTCTCCAGTCCAAAGGAGAAGACATCGTATGGGGAGACGACATCAATTCCGAAAGAGAGCAGATGCTCACGACCGAATTCGGCGGCCCTGTTTTTATCCAAAAATATCCGAGAGAAGCCAAAGCGTTTTATATGAAGGTCAACCCGGAAGATCCGAAAACCGTTTTGAACGCGGATTTGATCGCGCCGGACGGAGTGGGCGAGATCATCGGAGGTTCGGAAAGAGAGGAGAATTATGAGAATATCGTTCACCGTCTCGAAGAGGAAAAACTTCCCGTGGAATCCTACGATTGGTATTTGGATCTGAGAAAATACGGATCGGTTCCTCATTCCGGTTTCGGGCTCGGTTCGGAAAGAATGATCGCTTGGATCTGCGGACTTCAGCACGTCCGAGAATGTATTCCGTTTCCGAGGATGATGGAACGACTTTATCCCTGAAACGCGATCCGTAGAGAGCGTTTCGCTGAGTTAACGCGATCTGTCGAGCGACCCGTAAGGAGCCGAGACGCTGAGTTCAGGGAGCGACGCTTGAGTTAACGCGATCTGTCGAGCGACCCGTAGGGAGCCGAGACGCTGAGTTCAGGGGGCGACGCTTGAGTTAACGCGATCTGTCGAGCGACCCGTAGGGAGCCGAGACGCTGAGTTCAGGGAGCGACGCTTGAGTTAACGCGATTCACTTTTTTTTAAGCTGAATTCTCCCCGCACATCCGATAAGAAAAATAGAGGTATCCTATGGGTCAGAATTTAGCAGTATCCAATCCGTCTTCGATTGAAGAATCCGCTTGGGAATTATTCGAAACGGGTTCTTACGAAGAAGTGATTTCGATCGCGAAAGAAAATCCGAATCACGTTTTTTTAAATCATTTGAGCGGAATTGCTGGGTTTGAATCCGGTTCGGATCATGGGATCAATTATTTCTTAAAGGGTTCTTCCGTATTGACCCCGCTTTTGGAAGCGTATCTTTTGAAAGAAGCGGGAAAGTTCAGAGAAGCCGCAAAGAAGTTTCACGGTTATTTTAAAACCAATTCGGTTCCGGTCGCGTATTCCATTTTGAGAACGGCGATTTTAGTCAGCGAAGACGCGGTGGATTTTAAGGTCGTTTTGGATCTGATCTCGATCTATAAGGCTCGTTTTTCCAACGATTATTTCTGCAAGGCGGAATTCTTTTCCAACTATCATCTCAGAAATTACAAGGAAGCCCTTCAGGTTTTTGCGGAGAATGCAAAACGTCTTTCCGAAGAAAGAGACGTTATGGGCGCATTGGGGCTTGCCTTGGTTCATACCGGAAAATTCGACGAAGCGAAATCGGTTCTCGAAAAAATTCCCGGTTACGAAGAACTTCCGACTTTCGATGAAAAGAAAAAACAATTCTCCGATAAGATCGCGAGTATTCCCAAAATGGAAGCGAAACGAAAATCTCTTTCGATGAAAGAATTGATCGATTTGGGTTTTGCGTATCTCTTTTCCGAAAATTTCAAAAAAGCGGAAGAGGTCTTTAGCGAACTGGTCGCCGCGCACGGTTAAAGAGCGGATTCAAACCAAGACGATCGATTCGAATCGTTTTTCTTTTTTGAATCGCACCGAAGGGACCGAGTTTTATGAAACGAATTGGTTTTATACGAACTCGGTTCTTTTTTTTGCTTTTGATCGTTTTCGGAATTTCAATCGTTCTTTTTTGGTTCTTCAAAGAAAACCTCGAACAAGCATCCGAAAATAATTTCGCTTCTTCTCCATTCATCCGAGAATTTCAGTTCTCCCAAACTTCTTCAATCAACCCCAACCCGAAAAGAACTTCCATAGAATGGCCGAAGGATTGCGATTTTTATGCGCGTTCTCCGAAGGAGAATTTTCCAAGTTCAGCGGATGTTTGTGCGGAAGCCTTGGAGTCCTTAAAGGATCGACTTCCGAAAGAATGCGATTTTGATTCCGCAAGATCGGGAAAAGACGGAACGATTGATTATTATCTCTATGCGGATTTTCTAAAGGATTCTCCGATTCGTTTTTTTCCTCTTTCGGAAAGAAAGTTTTTGGGAGAATTGTCGTGCACGTCGGCCGCATACAATCGTTACAACGTATATTTTATTTATGATGAAAATAGACTTCCTGCAAAAACGAAAATTCTTAGATTTAGAGCGTTTCGTTTTGAGAAAGAAGGCGGAACGATTTCCAAAAGAAGTTTTGAAAGCGATCGTTTGATTCGTTTTTACAAACCGGAAACAAAGGAGTTCGTTGCGTTTATCAAATACAGAGGGATGGGGGATTGTGGAGAATATTTTCGGTATTCTCTTTCCGAATCGGAGGAAGTTGTTTTACAAGAAATGCGCGCAAAACTCGATTGCGATGAAACAGACGCACATTCGGCGGAGGACGTTCCGGTCGATTGGACAAGATATGAGATTCCGTTTGATTTTTGGAAATTTTTAAAAATCGAGATCGGCGAAAAAATCACGAGATTTGCAAACCATCTTTGAGGGGAACAAACTGAGCGATCACGATCCATGTCGGAGTTCCGACGGCTTTTTCGTAAAACGTCGGCCCCCGCCCGAAATTGGGTGGTGGAGGTGGGCTTCGTGGGAAAATTTCGGCCTATTTTCTATATCAGAAAATCATACTATCTGCAAGAAGAATTCTCAGATTGTAGCATTGTAGGAACTCCTACAAATCCCTAAAAATCACTTGCAAATTTTTGAATCGGATCTCCGACAAATTCTCACTTGTTCTTTAAGATAATGACCCTGCAATTTTTCAAGGCCGCCTTGGTTTTCGGGGAAGCGAGCAGTTTTCTTGCGTCTTCCGCGGCGATTACGGGGTTGACCGGATAATGTCCGGTGACGCCTAACGCGGTTACGAAGTAGGGTTTGATTCCCGCGATCGGAGACCGAAACGCTTCCTCGGGAGTTTTCATATAACTCACGTAACCGTTTTTCACTGCGTTCTCCTTCGAAACGAAATAAGGAGAATAAAGACTGTTTCCTTCCTCGGAAAGAATTTCCGGGAACAAAGCCGTTTCCAACTTTAGATGTCTCGCGTCTACGATCAAAGAAGTGAACTCCGCGGCCAAGGTCGGAGCGGGATATTCCGGAAACGCTTCCGTATCATACGAAAGAAAAACGTAATTTAGAATTCCTCGTTTCCCTTTGAACTGAACGAGTCCTTTGGCGACCGCTTGGTTCTCGACAAAGTTGACCGTCGTAAAGATCGGTTCGATTTCGTAGATCTGATTGAAGATTTCCCGAAACATGGAATCCTCTTTGATCTTTTCCCGAAGCGTAAATTCCGAATCGAGTTTCAAAGTGTCGATTTTTCTAAAAAGAAATTTTTTGAGTTCCTCTTCCGCGTTGGACGAGGCTTTTTTTCTCGCCTCGGTAAGATTTCTCGCGGTATTCTCCCCGCCCCAATCCGGATCTTCCACCGAATACGTCAGTTTAGGAAGTTTGAATGTAAGAATCTTCTGAATTTCCCCCTTCTTCCAATTGACCACCGTATCGGTAAAGTCCCTGCTTTCAAAGGAAAAGGATGTCTCGAACGGAATCCAAAAAAGAAGAATGAATAAAAGAAGTCGGGTTTTCCAATACATCTTGAGCTACTCGATTGATAGAAATGCGTCTTCTATTTATTTCGGCAGATTGTCGAATTCTCTTCTTAAATCTTCCCGATTCTGGATCAGTTTGGCGGGGGGAAGCGACTTCAAAAGGTCCTTTCCATAGGTTTTTGTAAACATTCGCGGGTCCAAAATCGAAACGACTCCCGTATCCGTTCCCGATCGGATCAAACGACCGAATCCCTGTTTCAAAACCGTACACGCATACGGAAGTTGCAGTTCCGCAAACGGGTTTCCTCCGGATTCTTTCAGCTTTTCGCTTTTGGTTTCCAGAACCGGATCGTTCGGAACTTGAAACGGAAGTTTTGCGATGATTACCGATCTGAGTTTATCTCCTCGAATGTCGATTCCTTGCCAAAACGTGGACACGCCGAAAAGAACGCTGTTGGGTGTTTCCAAATACATTTGTTTCGCGCCGTCGGGTCCGAGATCGGATTGGGAAAACAAAGGAAGATCCGTATGAGGACGAATCGCTTCGTATACGAGTTTCAAAGACTTAAAAGAAGTAAAAAGTACGAATGTGTTTCCCTGAGTCATCTCGATCAGCCAGAGAATCTGTTTCGCGAGATCCGCGTGATAACCGTCCGGATCGGCGACCGGATCTCGGATTTCTCTCGGAACATACAAAAGAGCGTTTTTTTGATACGGAAACGGAGAAGGAACGGTAAGATTGGAAGTCGGCAAATCTCCGATCTTCTTTTTGAAATATTTAAAATCGTTTCCGGATGTGGACAAGGTCGCGGACGTAAAAATCACCGATTGCATTCTCGAAGCGAACAGATCCCGAATGATCTCGTCCGGGCTCATCGGTTCCATGCAAATTTTATAATATATTTCTTTCGAGTTCTGATCCGGAGGTTCGATCCAATAAACGAGACTCGGATCGTCCACTTGACGAAACGTTTCCAAACCGACCGCGATTTCCTCCATTCTTCCGCTTAACATCTCTAAGACGAGAGCCGATTCTTTTTCGGTGATGTCGTCGCTGTCCTTGGATATTTTGGAAAGATGTTTCTGGAGAATTTCCGTGATCCCTGCAAGAACGGAAGCGAACGCTCCCTTATCCAACTTCAAAGGTCTTTTGATTCTTTGCGGGCTGTAAAAGTTCAAAGGAACTTCGCCCGAAAGAGCGTTGAAAAAAGAAGTCAAAGAATCTCCCGCTTTCGTAACCAAGTCTTTCAATTCGCTCGAACCGATCGAAACCGCTACGCCCGTGTTCTTATTCGGAAGCCAGATTTGTTGTAGAAGTTTTTGAATTTCCTGAGAACGGATTTCCTGACGAAAGGAAGAACCGATGATGTCCGGAAAGTTATGCGCCTCGTCCAGAATCACTCGGCTGAATTCGGGAAGAATGTTGAAATCGCTCGCGATATGCGCCGCCAAAAGATGGTGATTGACGATTAGGATATTGCAACGTTTCCATTTTTCCCGTTCTAAAAAATAATAAGAATGGGAAAAGTTCGGGCAATTCCTTCCCAAACAGTTGTCCGCTTCGCGCGTGATCTTATTCCAAAAATCATAAGAAGCGGTTCCCGTATATTCCTGTTTTCTTCCCGACTCGGTGGTTCGGATCCAACGATTGAAGGAATCGATATGAGGAATCATTTCCGGACCGAAGGTTCCGTCGCGCATAACGTGGTTCAGCTTGCGTTTGCAAACGTAGTTCGACGCGCCCATCGCGACTTCGGCCCTCAGATCGGTTCCCAAAATTTTGGAAACCATGGGAATATCCTTTAAAAGAAGCTGTTGTTGAAGAGATTTCGTTTCCGTCGAGATGACCACGGGTTCTTCTCTTTCCATCGAAGAAAGCGCCGCAGGAATCAAATAGGCGAGGGATTTACCGACCCCCGTTCCGGCTTCCGCGATCAGATGCGTTCCGTTAAAAAGAGATTCTTCTATCTTTTGGGAAAGTTGAATCTGTCCCTTTCTGGGTTCGAAATCGTCCCAGATCGTAGAAAGTTTATCGAAGTATTTTGTCGAACGGTTCAATGGTTGCGAGTTTTAAAGAGTTTGAATATACAAAAAATCGAAAGTCCCGTCACCAAAAAGAGGGAAAGGACCATGATCGAGGTTCCCTGCCAATTCAAACCTTCCTGAGCTAAGAACATCATTCCGCGAGTCCTCTCTTTTCTTTATACTTCAAAGCGTAGTGAACGAGAAGCACGATAAAACTGAAAACGATCAGAATTCCGAAAAAAACGGATCTGGAAATGAGAGCGCCCATTCTTGCGGCTTCCACCGAAGTTCCTTTGGCGATGGCCTGTGCGACCATGGAATCCACGCTCATTCTTTCGAAATGACCGGGAAGATTTTGGATCAAAAACGCGATGAATACCACGATCAAAAACGTAGGCGTCACGTATTGGATCACGAACCAAAAGAATTTCGGAAGTTCCAAATGAGAACCTTCGTTTCCGTCTTCGAGACCTTTTTTCGCGCCGACCTTCCAACCGAATAAGAAAATTTGAATGCTTGCAAGAATAAAAATGAGAATCGTTCCGATCCAAAAATCGGCGAGTTCAAGCGCTTGAAAGTTTTGATTGAAGTAAAGAATCGGAAAACAAAGACTCGCCGTGAATAAAAACAGAATCAAACTGGAGGTTTGTCTTCTCATTCCGAAGGATTCTTCCAAGAAGATAATTCCCGGTTGTAACATCGTAACCGAGGAAGTGATCGCCGCGAGAAAAAGGACGAAGAACCAAATCGCGCCGAACAATTCTCCGCCGGGCATCATGGAAAACACGGAAGGAAGCGCGATAAATCCCATGCCGAACATTCCGAAGTCGTTGATCGAAGCGCCTAAGAATAAGAATGCGACCGGAATCGTAACCATTCCTCCGATCGCAACTTCTACGAATTCGTTCAAAGAAGCCGCGGAAAGAGAGGAAAGAACCACGTCGTTGTCGCGTTTGAGATAACTGGAAAATACGAGAGCGATTCCGAATCCAGCGGACAAAGTAAAAAAGATCTGACCTGCAGCCGCGATCCAAACTTCCGATTTTAAAAGCGCGGACCAATCCGGGTTCCACATTCTTCCCAAACCGATCTCGATGTTGTCTAACGTAAGAACTCGAATCAAAATCACCGCCGACGACGCGAGCATCAAGGGAACCGCGATCTTCGCGAAGGTTTCGATTCCTTTTGAAATTCCACGATAAACGAGTGCGAAGTTCAGTACGAAACAAGTCAGAGTCGCGTAAAAAATCTTACCCGAAATGGCGTCCCCGTTTTGTCGCGCGCCGGTCAAATCCATGTAATAGTTTCCGGCCGCTTGGATGATTTGACTTTGTGGAACGTTTCCGTCCGCGTTCAAACGGATTTGTCCGGTTAAGAATTCGAAAGAATAAGCGAGACACCAAGCCTCAATAAAAACGTAATATACGTAAATGAGAATGGGAACCGTAACTCCGATCGCACCAACGATTCTTAAGGGGAAACCGGATAAAAAACTTTTGAACAAGAAGGGGGCGCTGTGACCGGTTCGACCGCCCATTCTCCCCATGATCCATTCGGTGATACAAACCGGAATTCCGACGAGGATGAAGCTGATGATGTAGGGGACCATAAAGGCTCCGCCTCCGTTTGCGACCGCTTGTCCGGGGAATCGGATAAAGTTTCCGAGACCGATGGCTCCGCTCGCGACGGTTAGAATCAGTCCGGTTCTGGATTTCCAGCTTTCTTTGGGGGGTTCCTTACTCATGATGTTGGTTCTTGCAAAACGTACGCCAAACCTCCAACTGTCAAAAGAAAAGCGGGTCAAATGATAAAAAAGGGGACATAAAATGTATGAGTTCCCACACTTTTCCGTGTTCTGAGGGTTCGGAAGAAACTTGTATGAGTTCCTACATTTTCACAGAAGTTCTCAGATCGGTCGTTCGCTTAAGAAAATTGATAAATGTCAATATGGCAGAAAATTTAGGAATTTTGAACGAAAACACGGTCTAAATTCTAAATCAAGAAAGGGATCTCCCGACACTGGAGAATCAGACAATGAAACTAGACAAACTCACCGCAAAATTGAATGAAGCTCTGCATAACGCGCAGAGTTTGGCGGAACAAACCGGGAATCCGGAAATCAGCGAGGAACATATTGTCCGAGAAATTCTTTCCCAAGAAGACGGGCTCGCGCCGCTGCTCATTTCAAAATTGAACCTGAATCCGAAATCTTTCTTAGGAAGAACGGAAGACGCGCTTCAAAAACTTCCCAGAGTCGGAGGAAACGTTTCCGCCGACGTGGGATTTTCAAGATCCGCCGTAGCGCTTTTAAAATCTTCCGACGAAATCCGAAAGGAACTCAAGGACGAATATTTGTCCACCGACCATATTCTACTCGGATTGACGAAACACGGAATCGGACCGCTTAAGGAAGAATTTCGAAAACTAGGATTAGAATATTCTAAATTACTCAAAACGACTCTGGAAAATAGAAAGGGAAAAACGATTATGGACGATTCACCGGAAGGAAAAACGGACGCGCTTGCCAAATATGCAAAAAATCTAAACGAGTTGGCCAAACAGGGAAAACTGGATCCGGTCATCGGAAGAGACGAGGAAATCCGAAGGACGATCCAGGTTCTTTCCAGAAGGACCAAAAACAATCCGGTCCTGATCGGAGAACCCGGCGTGGGTAAAACCGCGATCGTGGAAGGACTCGCAAACAAGATCGTTCAAGGCGAGGTTCCCGAAGGAATCAAAAACAAAACGTTATACACTTTGGATCTCGGATCCATGATCGCCGGAGCCAAATACAGAGGAGAATTCGAGGACAGACTCAAAGCTCTTCTCGACGAGGTGAAGGCTTCGGACGGGGAAGTGATTCTGTTTATCGACGAGATTCATACTCTTGTGGGTGCGGGAGCGACGGAGGGTGCATTAGACGCTTCTAATATGCTGAAGCCTATGCTCGCTCGCGGCGAACTTCGTTGTATCGGAGCGACGACTCTCAAAGAATATCAAAAGTATATCGAAAAGGACGCGGCTCTCGAAAGAAGATTCCAACCCGTGTATGTAAAAGAACCTTCGGTGGAAGAAACCGTAACGATTCTCAGAGGACTCAAAGGAAGATACGAACTCCACCACGGAATTCGAATTCTGGATTCGGCTTTGATCGCCGCGGCTACATTATCTAATCGTTATATAGCCGATCGTTTTCTACCCGATAAGGCCGTGGATCTGATCGACGAAGCTTCGTCCAAAATGAGGATCGAAATCGATTCCATGCCGGAAGAACTCGATCGCGCGAGCAAACGGATTCAATCCTTAAAGATCGAAAGAGAGGCTTTGAAAAAGGAACAGGATCCCGCGTCGAAGGAAAGATTAAAAACCCTCGAAAAGGATCTCGCCGAACAGGAAGAAACCTTTCAAACCTTAAAAGCGAGATGGGATTTGGAAAAATCCAAAATCTCCCGTTTGAAACAGATCAAGGAAGAAATCGAAAAGTATAAAACTCTCGAAGCGGAAGCGGAACGAAGGGGAGAAATCAACCGAGTCGCCGAAATCCGTTACGGAAAGTTGGTCGATCTTCAAAAGGAATTGGAAGCCGCAAACGAGCAGTTGAAAAAACAGGAAGGCGCTTCCCGGCTTTTGAAGGAAGAAGTTTCCGAAGAGGACATCGCGAACATCGTGTCGCGTTGGACCGGAATTCCGGTTTCCAAAATGCTCCAAGGAGAACGCGCGAAACTTCTTTTGATGGAGGACGCTTTGAAGACGAAGGTCATCGGTCAGGATCACGCGTTGAGACTTGTTTCCGAAGCGGTGCAAAGATCCCGCGCGGGTATCTCCGATCCCAATCGACCGATCGGAACGTTTTTGTTTCTCGGACCGACCGGCGTGGGAAAAACCGAAACGGCAAAGGCTCTTGCAGAATTTCTTTTCGACGACGTGAACGCGATGCATCGAATCGACATGAGTGAATACATGGAGGCTCATTCCGTAGCAAGATTGATCGGAGCTCCTCCTGGTTATGTTGGTTACGATGAAGGGGGACAACTCACGGAAGCGGTACGAAGAAGACCGTATTCTTTGATTCTCTTCGACGAAATCGAAAAGGCGAACCCGGACGTATTCAATATCTTTCTTCAGATTTTGGACGAGGGAAGATTGACCGATGGAAAGGGGCGTAACGTGGACTTTAAGAACACGGTGATCATTCTCACTTCCAATATCGGTTCGGACGTTTTGGGATCTACGGATTACAGCGCCGAGGAAAAGGAAAGAATGGTGGAACAACGTTTGAAAAAACATTTCAAACCGGAGTTTCTAAACCGAATCGACGAAGTGATCTTGTTTCATTCGATTACGGATTCCGTGATTCATAAGATCGCCGACATTCAGTTGGAAGTGTTGAAACAAAAGGCTAAGGAAAACGGTCTCAACGTCGAATTTACGCAAGAACTCAAGGATTACGTGTCCAGAGTCGGATTCGACGCGGAATACGGAGCGCGCCCTTTGAAACGTTTGATTCAAAAGGAAGTCGGCAACGCCCTCAGCCGTTACATCCTAAACGGAAAATTCAAAGAGGGACAAAAAGTTACCGTAAACTACGAACACGAAAAGGTCGTAGTCAGGTAAGTTTCCAAAACCCGATCAGGTGGTTCTTTTTTCGGCTATGTCCGAAAGATGAACCACCTTCGGGTCTTCTTTTTTAAGAATCAAATTTTTGAGATCCTTGGGAGAATAACCCGTAAACCGGATGCAGGCGCGGTGAAACGGAGAATAGGAATTGAACCCGCATTCCAAACCTATATCGATCAAGTTCTTGTTCACGTCCAATACGATCAATCTTTTGGCCTCTTCGATTCTATGTTGGTTTATAAAATCCGCAAAACTTAAATTCTTATATTGATTGAGATATAAGGAAGCCTGATGAACCGAAATTCCGAGATACGCGGAAAGATCCGGAAGTCTGAGTTCCTCGTCTAGGAAACGTTTCTCTTCCAAGAACAACGCGAGTTTTTCTTCGATACGAATCAATTCTCCTTCTTTCAACGTTACCCGATTCTCAGGAAGTTCGCTCCGTTTGCGCGCGGTCTTTGCCTGAATCTGAATCACGGTTTCCTTTCTTTTATAAAGTCTATGAGCGACCGAAAGGGAAGTGATCGTTTTTTTATCCGTGATGATCGGAAAATAAATTTCGAGAAGATGGAAATACACGATCAAAACGCTCGCGGTCATGTTGGAAAGAACGCGGAATTGAATGTCGTTTCTAAAAATTCCGATGAGATCCAGCAAAAGCGCGAGACACATAAACGCGGCCATAATGCTCAGGTTAAAGTAAATCGAAGGAAGTCCTCTCGTCTGGATCGAGTTCGTGATTTCAACGAACGTAAAGGTCGTGATCAAAAGACTGATCGCGTTTCCGGCGATGTTTAAGGGGATTTCCTCCTGAAGAACGGATCTGAGAACGACCATAGCCGCGATGGAAAGAAGAAGATTGATTCCTAAATCGTGCTTTTTCACTTCCAATCCGATCGCGCGTCTCATCAGGGATCTTGTGATCGCACAAGCGTAGATGATTAAGCCGAAAAACACCAAAGATTGGTTGTATGTGGTCGAAGATCCGGCCTGAGCGCGGTAAAAATCCGCGTCCGAACCGAGATATAAGAAGAAACTGATACAGATGAAGTTGATTCCGTAGACGACATTCAGACGATTCTTTTTAAAACGAAATAGCCTAAGAACTCCCAGAGAAAATCCCAGATAAATTCCTATAAGTTGTAGATGGTGAACGATGGGTTCTATTGCGAATCTCATATTTTTTCCTAATGTACCTTGTTTTTAAACTTTGAATTTTAAATATTCAAAATATCGCATATTCTTTTTTTGCTGTTCCGAAATCAGTTCTCCCTTTCGTGATGAAAAGCGGTCAAAAACAAATTTACAGAAATTATTTTTCCTATGAGTTCTGTTCTTTGGCCTGGGTCTCATTTGACAACAAACTTTGTATAAAACGATAACAGCTCTCTATAAATTATTTACACAATTATAATTTGTTTGGGGTCCAAAGTTAGCGTTTCTTTGATTGTAAAAAGTTGATAAAAATTTTAATGCGACATGCTTTAAAATATGCGAAGAATAGAACGAACACTCTATTCAATTTTTATTGTATTGGGAATATAAAATTTATTCTGACTTAATTTTGTAATGTCGGATTAATTCTATGTATATTTGCCAAACTTTAAAAATATCCGTTTGCGTACTTTTTGGAGTCTTTCTGGTCTTTTTATAGATCAGGAAGACTCAGCTTAGAATTTGATATATTATAAGATCCAAACGGAGAAAAACGATGGATCTGAACGTGAAGCATTCTGCAATTAATTTAGTATCAAAATCTTTTTTGACCGTAAGCTTCTCACTTCTGTTTTGCATTTCCTGCTTAAACGACAGCTTTGGAGACGGGGTTAAGATGAAGTTTTTATTCTTCCCTAGCTCGATCCAAAGTCCGTCCGATATTTTCGGCTTGGGAAATTCGAATCCGGCCCAAAGTGCGCTTTCCGTTTCCGGGGGAAAAAGTCTCTACAACGGCAGTTTTTACGCGTCCAAGGTCACGTCCGGAAACTTCGGGTTCAACGTTCTTCTTTCTTTTTCAAACATTCCTTCGGGGACTTCTTTGCGAATTTGTCTGAACGATCCAGGTTGTACGGTTCAGGCGTTGTTGTACGATTCCATTCTTACCTCCGGAATTGCGAATTTGGATTTAAACGTTGCGATCCCGAATACATATCCGGTCAACGTAGGGGGAAATACTCTCAATTTTGCCTTATTCAAGGACGGGCAGGTTGTAAGCCAAAAGTCGGCTTCTTTTATTTACGATTCGACGGCGCCCACGCTTAGTTTTTCGGTTTCCTCCGGAAGTTTTACGGTTCAACAAGATATTTCCATGACCTGCGTCGATGCGGTCTCGGGTTGTATGGATCTGATTTATACCATCGACGGCCAGACGCCGGGGCTTTCTTTGTTAAGCGACTTTGATCCTTTGCAGATCGTCTTGGGAAATATCTTTCCAACGACTTTGAGCGTTGGAAACGGAACCACGACCGTTCAAGTGATCGCGTCCGATCGGGCGGGGAATATTTCCTCTCCGGTTTCCGCGACTTATACGATCACCATACCTCCTAGTTCAGCACCTACGGTTTCTTTGAATTCGATAACGAATGGAACCACAAACGGCTCGGGCTCGGCGACTTCGGTGAATTGGACATCGGATACGGCCGGAAATTACTTCGTGGTTCCGAACACCACCAGTTGTTCGAGCATCACTCCCGGAGTTACCATCGTCTCCGGGACGCTCGGCGCCGCGGGAACGCAGGATCTTACGATTCCGACGGGAAGTTTTTCCGAAGGAGCAAATTCTTTGAAACTTTGTCTTTTGGATTCTTCCAATCAGTCGGGTTCCTTCGGATTTAACGTTACGATCGATACCGTGATTCCCTCCTTGGTTTCGACTTCTCCTTCGGGCTCCGCCGTGGACATCGACGTTTTCAACCGAGAGTTGATTCTTACCTTCAGCGAAAACATGCAACCGAATACCAATTTAAGTCCTCATGTTTGGATCACATACGGTTCCGGCGGGAGCTTGACCACTGTCGAGATCACGTTGCCCGCAAGCGCGACGGCCACATGGGTTTCGGCTAACGTTCTTAAGTTCGATCTGGATATGATTCTTCCCGAATATACTTCGATCCAAGTCAAGTTTCCGGTAGCGGGCTTAAAGGACGTGGCGGGGAATTCGATTACAGGCGACGGTTTCGGAAATTTTAATCTTTCTTATACTACCGGCGGAGCGGTTTCTTTGAAGGCGATCATCGACACGAACCAACCCGGTTGTTTTGATTCCGTCGGCTCTGGAATTTCGTGTACGGGAACGGGACAGGACGGAGCTTTCACAGCGACTCCGACGGCGCAGGTGATCGGAACACCGACCACCTTGGGAGGTTACGCGAGCGACACGGTGACAGTGGATTCCACAAGCGGACTTACCTGGAAAACCTGCGTGCAAGGAATGACCTGGGCAAGCGGAAGTTGTTCGGGAACCCCCACGGAGATGACTTGGCCGGACGCCTTATCCAGTTGTGCGAATCTAAACGAAAAAAACTCCGGGCAAGGATACGCCGGACTTAAAAATTGGAGACTGGCAAGTATGGACGACATCCATACTTTGATTACGTTTCCTTCCGGAACCTCCGGTTATACGATCGTCGCTCCTGCGAGTTTTCCCGGATTTCCGAGTAGCGCGCTCAACCAAAGATTTTGGAGTTCGACAACGATTCGTTCGAGCAATCTGAACGCGTATGTGATTCGGAATTTCGGAGCCAGGGCCTTTACACATTCCAAAAACAGCGCCAACGACGGTTTTCCGTATCTTACGATTTGTGTCAGCGGAAATCCTTAAATTCGTATCAGGAGAGAATCATGAAATCTAAAATTTTATTCTTCGTTTATATCGGCTTTTTAACAGGATCGGCTTACGCATATACGGGACCGTTTACGGATTCCGGAAACGGAACCATTCTCGATCAAAAAAGCGGACTTGTCTGGCAAAAGTGCGCGAACGGGCAGGGGAGCGCGGGAGATTCTTACTCGGACTGCACGGTGGGAACCGCCGTGAATATGGATTGGACCAGTGCATTAGCATATTGTAATACTTTAAATTTGGCGGGGACGGGCGGATGGAGGCTTCCTTCGTTTAAGGAATTGATTTCTTTGATCGATTACAACCGAGCCGTTTCTCCCTATATCAATCCGACGTTTTTTCCGAATGCCGGTGCGAACTACTGGACTTCCACGACCCATCCGTCGAGCACTTATAAGAATCAGGCTTATTATGTTCAGTTTACCGGGGGAACCTACGACACGGGCGATAAGGTTACGATGTCCGTTCGAGTGAGATGCGTTAAATAGAATCGATCGTACACAAAAAAGGGAAGCAGTGCTTCCCTTTCTTTTTAGGAGTTTAACCCTTTTTTAATATTCAACTTTTTGAAGGAAGAGTTCTTCTTTTTTCATCTTTAAGGCTTTGGACGCCATGTTTTTAAAATCTTCAGGCGGCTCCAAACGTCCGAGTTCCACTTTCGAAAGAAAAGGAGTGGATACTTTCAGTTTTTTAGCCATGTCGTATTGTTTAATTCCCAACTCTCTGCGTTTTGCCCAAAGTCTGTTGGTGAGCCCTTCCGTAAACTCAGGATATACATCCTCAACGGCTTGCTCGTTAAACAATTTTTCAAGAGTGGTTTTCAAATATTTTGCGCAGGATTGTTTGAATTTTTCGGTAGGGTCCTGGCTTCCCGTTTCGATTTTGGAAAGGTAACTCGGAGATACTCCTAGCGCTCTCGCCATATCGTATTGTTTTACACCCCGTTTTTTACGAAGCATGTAGATGTGGTTTTTCATTCAATTCCCCTCTCAATCTACCAGGCTATTTGTATAGGAGGGAAATTCAAGAAAAAATTTCCAATGCCCTCGAAACAAGATTATGAAATCATGATTTAGTAATCCAAAAGGGTTATGAGGAATAAATCGAACGACGAGCGAAATTAAGAAGGATAAGAATTGCGATAAGAAATAAATTCTTTCGAATTCGAGCGAAAGGAGCAGTAAAAACAAATTATTGCATTAGAATTTTTGCAAGTGATTGAGAGGATTTCCCCTAATGACCGTTAGTTTTTCAAACGAAACGAAAGATAAAAATTTTAAAAAGCCTCGGATTTTTAAGGCCGAGGCTTTGAAATTCTTAGATTTGTCCCGCTTTCAAACTCTCGGATGAGATTTTGAATTCGTTTTCGGATTTGAGTTTTGACAAATAGTCTTGAAAAACCGATTGTTTTCTCGCTTCGACTAACTCTTGTTTGATACGGTCTCTTACCTTACCGAAATCCTCGGGGACTCTTTCGTTCGGATTTCCCGGAGCCGGTTTGGAATACGCATAGAGTTTTCCTGCTTCGTACGTATCTCTGATTTCTTTTTCGGAAATGTTCACGTCGGAGTCGGTGGAACGATTTCGGATTAACATAAAAAGAACCGATCTTCCAAGAAGAGGAAGGGTCTTCTTAAATTCTTTCGTATCTTTTAAGGATTGAACCTCTTTGGATTCGGCTGAGATCCGTATCGGAAGATAGATCTGAGTGTAAAAAGACAACTGATCGTTTTTCTCCTCTTCGGGAGTCGCTTTGCGTTTTTGAAGAATCGGAGCGATCTTGTTAAACTCTACGAGTAGATCCTTGAAAGAAAACTTCGTTCCGCTTTTATCTTCGAAAAGAACGGTTTCCGGTTTTAATCCTTTGATAAACTCGGGCGTAAGATCCACGATCTTCAGTCCGCTTTGATCTCTCAAAGAATCCATTTCCTTTTTCCAAGCCTCTTTGAGAAAACGATTTCCGTAGTGTTCAGCGGTTTGGTTCGCTCTTTCGTTTACGTTTAAGTCGGAATAAAATTTCGCCGCGTTCTTTTCGTCTTCGCTGATTCCCTCTTTGGAAAGGGATTTCAGAGCGAGGTTCTTGAGTTTTTCCAATTCGTTTTGAAAAAACTTATCGATCTTCTTCGGATAGATTCTTTCGATTCTTTCCACTCTGAGAATATAATAATTTCCTTGTGCTTCCTTGAGGATGAAGTTTCCTTTTTTGTCCGCTGCTTCCTTCAAGATCGCGGTGAAAGGATCGTCTCCGCAGTTGATACAATGAGGTTCGAGTCTTCCGCCGATGGATCTTCTTTGAACTTCGTCCGTGTTTTTGGAGATGAACTCCGCGACTTCCTTATCGGATTTGATCGCTTGGATTTGGCCGAGAAGAGTGTTCGCTTTGGTCGCCGCGTCCGGAGTCGCTTTTAGGAAAAGAATTCTTCCGAATGCGAATTCCAACATCCCGGATGTGAGAAGTTTTTCGGAGAATTGTTTTCTATAATCGTTGAATAGAACCTGAGGTTCGACGAATCCCATGATCTTCGCGTATTCTTCTTTGGTAACGACGTTCGTGTTGTTGTTATTGGCTTCGGCGATCTTTTGAATTCCGAGTTCTTCCACGATTTTCGCCTGAGTGGCGATGGACGCGTTATTCGCATCGGGTTCCACCCCGCGGAGTTTGTAATAAGCCCTGAGTTCTTCACGCGTTACGGTTCCCGATTTGAAGGAAGCGAGAACGTCCGAGTCCCTGCTACAGTTGATCGCAAACAGTACGATTAGGGAAAGAATGGTTAGAGATAGAGTCTTTTGTTTCATGAAGTTGTTGTCTTGAATCTTAGTATTTGTGAATTGTTTTTCGAGTAGTCTGAGGTTTGGGATCCGGGATTTCCACGGAGATTTCCCGAGTAAGATTTTTTTCTCGGGAACTGTATAAATTCTTCATCTCTGCAGGGGAAGATTTTCCGGAATTTTTCAACAGAGCGGACTTGCCCGGTTCTTCTTTGATTTTCAAAGAGAGAATTTCGGCTTTTCCGGATTCCAGATTTTCCATTTCCTTTCGGATGGAATCCTTTAGAATTCCCGAATAGTCTCGGTCCGAGGATATTCTTTCCTGAATCTTTCCCAATTCGAGTATGTCTCGGTCCACTTCTTCAATCTTCCGAAAAAGATGTGCTACCTTTACTTTCATACTCAGGTCCCGACGTTGATCTTTTTGGATTCTACGTCGGTTTGCAAGAATGAAAATAAATAGAAATAGGAAAAATTCAAAATTCCCTGGGAAGGATGAACGAACAAGGTGCAAAGGACCAAAAAGAGAAAGAAGAGAGTTTTAAGACCCGATTCTCCCGAACGTAGATACAAAAATCCTAAAATGCAGGTTAAAATCGAGGACTTCAAAAGATAAAGAATCCCGATTTCTTCCCAGAAATTCGAGTTCCATTGATACCAGATTCGAAATCCGGCGATCAAAAAGAACAAAAGCAAAACGGTTTCCTTGAGAAGTCCGTCTTCCGTCAAAAATCTTTTTCGAAAGCCTGATCCGGTTTCCTCGAAAGGACTTTTCTGTCTCCATTCTCCCTTTAAAAGAAGAATTCCGGAACAGTGAATGCAGATCAGATCGAGAAGATCTCCGGCCGTGGAACCGTCTAACCCGCCGATTGCGAGAAAGAATAGGGTGAGAATGGAGATCGGAAGCGCGAAGTTTTCTACGGGGGAAGAAGTTCCTTTTTTACGAAAGAATAATACGGAAAGGCTTAAAACGACCGCGCCGGGCGATAGGAAGGAATAAGATCTTAAAATCAAAAATAGAACGGATAAGAATAGAAAAACCATTTGTCTTACGGAAGAAACGCTTATAGACTGACTTTCCAAGCATCATGATTCTGAACGAAATCATCATTTCCATGGAAAAAATCGACAACGTTCAGGTTATGAAACTTCAGGGTTCCATCAACTCATTTACGGAAAAAAAATTCAGAGATCAGCTTTCGGTTTCGATCCGTTCCGGTCCCGTGATTTTGGATCTGGAAGAGGTCAGTTTGATTTCCTCGCGCGGGATTCAATCCTTAAAAGAGATGAATCAACTGAGCTTCACTTCGCGTAACAAATTGGTATTGATTCATCCCACCGATTCGGTGAAGAATGCGATCAAGATGGCCGCGCTCAACGGACTTTTTCTGATCGCTCCGGACGAAGAGTCCGCCCTGAAAATGACGATGAAAAATAGGTAGGATACAAGTGACAAATTCGGTTCGATTCAATTACGCTCGCAAACTCTGGCATCTTCTCGGATTGATTGTTCCTGTCTGTTATTATCTGGACGTCTTTCAAGGCGCATTCGGACTTTTGAATGCGACCCGCGCCGTGGTTTCTCTTTCGCTAGTTCTTTGTTTGGCGATCATTCTTCTTTTGGAATATCTTCGTTTTCGATTTCCCGGTTTTCAAAAATTCTTTTTGTCGGTTGCGGGAATTCTGATGAAGGAAGAGGAAAAAACGAGACTCAACGGAACGCTTCCTTATTTTCTTTCCTGCACGTTCGTCGTGTTTTTATTTCCGCCCGAGATTTCCATTCTTTCCATGTTGTTTTTGGTGATCGGAGATCCGACCGCGGCTTGGGTCGGCACGTTTTACGGAAGACGCAGGTTTTCGAACGGAAAATCCGTGGAAGGAATCGTTGCGTTTATCGTTGCTTGTGCGATCGTCGGTTTCGTTTTTATGTTTTTGTCCGATACGTACGGAAAACAGAATTTTTTGAAGGCGGAAGGTTTCGTATTTTATAATAATCTAATTTTCTTGGTTCCCGCGATTTTGATTTCCGCGGTCACGGAACTTTACTGCGGAACGTATTGGAACGGTTTGATCGACGATAATCTTTTGATTCCTACGGTTTCCGCGGTCGTTCTCGGTTTGACTGCGTGGCTCGTGTTGGGCGTGGAACCTTCCACGATTTTTTTGAATCCCGCCGAGTTGTTTTTGACGATCTGAGATTTGTAGGAGTTCCTACTATTTTTTAGTGAAAGCTGTCGGCCCCGCCCAAGCTTAGGGTGGGGGGTGAGGAGGTGGGAAAAATTTCGGACAAATCTTCTATATCAGAAAATCTGCATAAACTCCAACAAAATCTTGAGATCCTGTCGGAACATTCAAGAAAAATCTTCGCGCTCTACGCTTGTGGAGTTCCTACAAAAACTTCCGCCTACTTTTCCGGAGGAAGAACCGTAAAACTCAAATTGATCTTCGTTTTTTCTTCGCCTTCAAAAAGGGAAGAATTGAATTTGAATTCCACTTCCGCGGGAAAGATCGTATTCGTATAAGGAAACGAACCGAGCCGATTCTCTTTTTTTAGTTTATCCTTAATCATCGAACCAAGATACTGAAACGAACCGACCCAGTCTTCTCCCATTTCAAAACCTTCCATTCTTTCCACCGTTCCCGAAAGACTCATCGTGGCGTAATAGGAATCCTTGATCGCCTTGGATTCGGAAGGCGTCAATTTTCGATTGAACCGAACGAGAAAACCCGGCGTCTCCCTTGCGTGAAAGTACAGATAGTTCGCGAACTTTTCCCAAGTATCCGGTTTTCTATTGTTGGGAATTTCGACCTTGTAGTGATGATTTTTTTCGATCGGCTCCAAACATTCTCCGGCGCGGTTGAAATGATCGCAAAGAGAAACCGAAGCTATAGAAAGCGGCTCGGGCGCGCAGGAAACGGAACAGGCGACGCACAACGCAAGCGCGCTTAAGAATATTGGAATATTAGGTTTTATGAATGTTTTGAACATAGGATTCTCTCAGACTTGTAAAAAAATAGACGGATTCGGGCGTTTTGAAAAAGGGCGGGGCGGTTTCTCGAAATACCATCTTTTGTTTTTGATAGTTGTAGATCGTTTCCGCGTAAACGCCGTTGAAAAGATAGATTCTATGAAAGTCGTCCCGAATGCTCGAAACGACCACCGAATGACTGCAAAGATAACCCGGAAAGATTCTCACCCCGTGATCCTTTTCGATCGCGGAATTCTGAATCGCCAAACATTCCTTTTGAATCGAAGGAAGTTCTTCCCTGTGAATTCTTCTTTTAAAGGAAAGAATTTTCGTATGTCTTCCCGGAAACTGATTCCAAAGATCGGCGTCCGGATCTTTCCAAGTCGGCATAGGATTGCTTTCGTAAAGAGTCGCGGAGAATTTTTTTTCCGTCTTCGCCTTGATCGAATAAAACATCTCCGCGTCTTCGTACGCGACCACGATAAAGAAGGATGCGCCGGGCGGACGTTCGAGTTTTTCCTTTGCGGGAGAATTTTTTTTGGGAGAATTCATCGGTTGAAAATCAGCTTCCAGGGTTTACTTTCGAATCGAAATAATCCAGGATTATTTTATTCAACCATCTTCCGTCCGGAATTTCGGGAGTCGGATCGGTTAAGAATCCGACATGTCCTCCCTTCGGACTTAGGATCGTGCGGATATGCGGTAGTTTGTCCCATTCGATCGTTTCCCAATCAAAAGGAGGAACCACAGGATCGTCTTCCGAGTGAATTACGATTCCAGGATGACGGATGAACGGAATGTATCGAATGCTCGAACAATCCTGGTAATATTCCGCGGCGCCTTTATAACCGAAAAAGGGAGCGGTCACCTGATCGTCGAACTCGAAGAACGTTTTCGTTTTAAACGCGTTCTTTTCCAATTCCGGCGGAAGTTGAATGATTTTATTTTTGATCTTTTTGCGGAATTCGGATACGAACCTGTCTCTGTAAAATCTTCCTTCGCTCGAATCGATAAACTTGCAACCTTTGAGCAGATCCAGAGGAGGGTTCGTCGAAGAGAATGCTTCCACTTTGTGATTTCTTCTTTCTCCGAAGTATTTCAAAACCAAACTCGCGGAAAGGGAGAATCCCGATAAAAAGATACGATGTGAAAGTTTTTCCCAAACGAAGTCGATCACGTCTTGAACGTCCCTCGTCTGACCGATGTTATACGTTCCTTTGGAAAATCCCTGACCTCGGCCGCAGTTTCTGAGATTCATCCGAATACATCCGTATCCTTTTTTAAGCGCGGTCTGCGCCAAACTTACGAGATAAGAACTGTCCGAAGTTCCTTCCATTCCGTGAATCATAACGAGATAAATTCCGTTCCACTTAGGACCCGAGGAAGAATAATGCGAGATCGGAGGATTGTGTTCCAGCCAAAGCGCGTCTCCCGAACCGTCGGAAAGTTGGAGAAGAATGTCCTCGTAATAAAACGAGGATCTCAATCGGTTTTCGGGAGGAAAAAAAGTGCTATAAACGGTTTGGAGGTGTTTGCCTTTGACGAATCGTTTCGGTTTGAAGGCTTCTGAACTCATAATGGGGGTTAAACGCGACTAACGTGAATCTCAGAGTTCCTTAAAGAATTCGTCCCAGTCTTCCAGTTGTTCCTTCCCGATGTGCGGACTTTTTTTCGCGAACTTATGAAGTCTTCTTAAAAAGTCGATTCCCCGTTTTACGATCGCCGGATCGTCCGGATGCATGTCGGAAAGATAAAAGTTTACGAACTCGTCGAGTTCAAAGGAACCGATGTCCTTTACGAGAACCTCTTCCTGAGTTTCTTCCTCTTCTCCTTCTAAGAAGAGAAGGGAGGAGAATTCAAGGAAGAGTGAATTTAAGTTTTGATCCTCTTCCGGATTTCGTTTTTGTCCGGGAGAGGCTAAAAATTCTTTTAAGAATTCTTCTAAGGAAACGGATTTGGACAAGACTTTATCCGATCAGTTGAAATCGATTTTTGTCGCGAGTTTGTCTACGATTCCGTACTTGATCGCTTCTTCCGCGTCCATGTAATAGTCTCGGTCCGTGTCCTCTTCGAGTTTGGAAACGGGATGTCCGCAAGCGTCCGCGAGAATCTGATTCAACTTCGCTTTCGTTTTGAGGATTTCTTCCGCGTGAATTTTCAAGTCAGTCGCGGGCGCCACGATCTGACCGCCGATGCTCGGTTGGTGAATCATCACTTTTCCGTTCGGCCAAATGGAACGTTCTCCCTTTTTTCCGGCTGCGAGAAGAACCGAACCCATGGATGCGGCCATTCCCATACAAACCGTGTGAACCGGAGAAGTAATCATCTTGATCGTATCGAATACGGTCATTCCGGAAGTGACGACACCGCCGGGGCTATTGATAAAAAACGTGATCGGTTTTCCCGGATCTTTCATTTCCAGGTAGAGGAGTTTTCCGACAAGGTCCTTAGACGATTCGTCGGTTACCGGACCCCAGAGAAAAATCTTTCTGTGGTCGAGGAAATTTTTGGAAATTTTGCTTCCTGTGAGTTCTTCGAATACTTCCGCGATTTTTTCTGTTTCTGGCATTCCTGAACCTTTCCTTTAGTAGTTGGTAAAGTCCAGTTTCTTCTTCCTCATTTTTATGAAAACTCCAATACAGGTAAAACTAGCGAAGATTGCGTAGAAAATACGAATAAAATGAATCGGCGGAACCGGAAATTGTTTACCGGGACGAAACGCATTGAGTCTGGACGCGAGAACGGGTTTGAGTTCGGAAGAATTCTCCGTTTCCCTAAATTTGACGATATGAGCGTTTTCGCTCAAAAGATAGAATCTTCGGGCCTCTCTTTCGAGGGCCACTTGATCGTTTTTTAAAATCTTCTGCTTCTCTTCCAACTGTCTATTTTCATAGGCGAGTCTTTCCACGTCTAACTGTAAGGACGCGAGGGATTCTTCCAACTGGGAACGTACTACGATTCCGGATTCTCCTAGGACGATAAAATAAAACAGTCCCGAGAGAAAACAAGAGAACCAAAAGACTTTAGTCGAAAGAGAAGTCATAAATTTTTTAACCGATTACAGGTTGTAGAATGTCTCCCTACCTTTGTAAACCGCGGATTTTCCGAGTTCCTCTTCGATTCTGAGAAGCTCGTTGTATTTCGCGATTCGATCCGTTCTGGAAAGCGAACCCGTTTTGATCTGACCCGCGTTAGTCGCAACCGCGATGTGCGAGATCGTAACGTCCTCGGTTTCGCCGCTTCTATGGCTTACAACGTTTGTATATTTCGCTTTTTTCGCCATTTCTATCGAAGCCAACGTTTCCGAAAGGGAACCGATCTGATTTACTTTGATCAAAATCGAATTTCCGACTCCGGAAGCGATTCCTTTGGAGAGTTTCTCGATGTTCGTCACAAAAAGATCGTCTCCTACGAGCTGAACTTTTTTCCCGATCTTATCGGAAAGAAGTTTCCAGCCGTCCCAGTCGTTTTCATCCAAGCCGTCCTCGATGGTAATGATCGGATACTTGGAAACCAAGTTCGCATAATAATCCACGAGTTCCGCGCTGGAGAATTCCTTATTATTTTCGGCACCGAGTACGTATTTCTTTTTGCTTTTGTCGTAAAACTCGGAAGAAGCCGCGTCGAGTCCCAATAAAACGTCTTTTTCGGGTTTATATCCTGCCTTTTCGATCGCCTGGAGAATGACTTCGATCGCTTCCACGTTGCTCGTTAAGTCCGGAGCAAAGCCGCCTTCGTCACCGACCGCGGTGTTCAAATTCTTACCCTTCAGAACCGCTTTTAAAGAATGGAATACTTCGGCGCCCATTCGGAGTCCCTCGCGGAAACTTTTGGCTCCTACGGGAAGAATCATAAATTCCTGAAAGTCCACGTTGTTGTCCGCGTGCGCCCCGCCGTTGATGATGTTCATCATCGGAACCGGAAGTTCGCGCGCAAAGTTCCCGCCGATATAACGGTACAGTGGAAGTTTAGAATGCGCCGCCGCCGCTTTGGCGACCGCGAGAGAGGTTCCCAGGATCGCGTTGGCTCCGAGTTTGCCTTTGTTTTTGGTTCCGTCCGCCTCGAGCATCAGTTGGTCGATTCTGTTTTGATCGAGTCCGTCTTCGCCTTTCAGAACTTCCTGGATTTTTACGTTTACGTGTTCTACCGCTTTGAGTACACCTTTTCCGAGATAACGGTGTTTGTCGCCGTCTCTGAGTTCTACGGCTTCGTATTCTCCGGTCGATGCTCCGGATGGAACTGCGGCTCTTCCGAAAGATCCGTCTGCGAGTGTTACGTCAACCTCCACGGTTGGATTTCCTCGAGAGTCGATGATTTCCCGAGCGTGAATTTTCTGAATTTGAGAGTTATGAGACATTTTATTTCCTGAGATTCTCTATATGTTGTCCGTTGAATATTCGCGTTTTGCGATTTCGATCGGAGTCAGGGTTATTAAACGGTCCATATCCAAGAAATCAAGCGGGAAACGAAAAAATGGATTGCTTGCGGTTTTGGATTGGTCTTAGTTTGTTTCGTTTGTCTTTGCTTTTGCAAAAGCCGAGAATTTTCCGCTCCGCGGATTTTCGGTGATCGAGACGCGACCTTATCGGAAAAGAGGGAGCGTCTTTAGTTGAGTTTTCTGAGGATCGCTCGATAATGAAAGTTTCTGAAAAACACGCATTCGGTTTTCATATTTGTTTTGCCGTTTTGGCGATTTTGATTTTGTTTCTTCCCGGCGGTGTCGCCACGGGTTGGCGGGTGTTCTCTCTGGTTTTGATTTACAACGTGGGAGTTCCCACATTTGCCAGAGTTTGGGCGCATGAACGCTGGTTGGATCTTTGGCTCTTTCTTCTTCCCTTAAGTTTTTTTCAGGTCTTTCCGGATTGGTTTCTTTCTCAAGTTTTGAACACTGTGGAATTTCCCGAGGACGGATTTCCGAAGATCGGTAGCGTTTCGGGTTATATGGCCGGACTTTGGGTGATTCCATTATTTATTTCCACGTTCATTTCCGTTCGTTATCGAAAACGTCGACCCGACGCGCCCGCGCTCCAAAGTTATTTGGTCGGTGGATTGGTTGCTTTTTTGATTTTTTTAGGTTCGGAAGAAGGTTCTTATTTGATTCCGGTTTGGTTTGCGAAAAACGTTTGGACGATCGGGCATGTCGCGGTTTATGTTCTGGTTCCCGAATTCATTTTGGCGGTTTTCGCTTGTTACGCTTATCATGTTTCGGAATATTCTTCCCTTCCTGAAAAAGTTCTTTGGGCGTTTCTGACGATGCTTGTGTATTTGGGTGCGCTTGGTTTTTTCTTTTTGTTTTTAGAAGGTCGGGTGAAGTTTCCGGTCTGAAGGTGATCGATCGAGTTTTGTAGGATCTCCCACGAGCGCGACAAGGATTCATTCCTTCAAAAAACGGAAGAATGTAGGATCTCCTACGTTTCGTCTTTGAAAAGCCGAGATTCATGTAGGATCTCACACATTCCTTCATGGACGGCGGCCGTATGAGTTCCCACAAATTTCTCCAACCACGACCGATTCTCGCCTAAAAGAAGAAAAAACCCATTCTCCCTATCCAAAGAACCGTAGTATTTTGCTTTCCAGTGTAGGCCTACACCAAAAATCATCGGAATGTACCCTCATGAGTGATAAACAGCAATTCATCCGTAACTTTTCCATCATCGCCCACATCGACCACGGTAAGTCCACCTTGGCCGACAGACTTTTGGAGATCGGTCAAGTTACAAACGACCGAACCAAAAAGGATCAGATTTTGGATTCGATGGACATCGAGAGAGAAAGAGGGATTACGATCAAGGCCAACAACGCGACCTTCGATTATCTCGCCGACGACGGCAATACTTATATCATGAATCTTCTCGATACGCCGGGCCACGTGGATTTTACGTATGAAGTTTCCCGCTCTCTCAAAGCCTGCGAAGGAGTTCTTCTGATCGTGGACGCGAGTCAAGGTGTGGAAGCGCAAACACTCGCCAATCTCTATCTCGCGATGGAACAGGATCTCGAAATTCTTCCGGTGATGAATAAGATCGATCTACCTGCGGCCGACGTGGAAAAAACAAAAGTGCAGATCGAAGAAAGTTTGGGGCTCGATTCCGAAAAGGCCGTCGCGATATCCGCAAAAACCGGACTCAACGTAAAAGCGGTTTTAGAAGCGATCACAAAAGAAATTCCCGCTCCGAAAGGAGATCCGAACGGACCTCTCAAGGCGCTCGTATATGATTCTTACTTCGATCCTTATATGGGAGTTGTGATTAAGATCCGAGTGTTCGACGGTTCGATCAAAAAGGGCGATCGGATTCTCATGATGAGCACAGGTAAGGACTTTAACGTCAACGAAGTCGGAATCAATCGAATCACCTTAACTCCGAAGGACAGCCTCGGCGCCGGAGAAGTGGGTTATATCATCGCGGGAATCAAAAAGGTTTCCGACGCAAAAACCGGGGACACGGTCACGTCATTTTCCAATCCTACCAAGGAATCGATTCCCGGTTATAAAGAAGCGAAGCCGATGGTATTCGCGGGACTTTTTCCGATCAACGGAGAACAATTCGACGAACTCGTGGACGCGATCGAAAAACTCAAGTTAAACGACGCCGCTCTCGTGTTCGAAAAGGAAAGTTCGGTCGCGCTCGGTTTCGGATTCCGAGTCGGTTATCTCGGACTTCTTCACATGGAAATCGTTCAGGAAAGATTGGAGAGAGAATTCAATCTCGATCTGATCACTACCGCGCCTTCCGTGAAATACATCATTCGAAGTAAGGATGGAACCGTCGAGGAAATCGACAACCCTTCCCGCTTTCCCGAGCCGATTACGATCGATTCTACTGAAGAACCTTACGTAAAGGCGACGGTCATTACTCCGAACGAATACGTGGGTAACATCATGGCCCTCGCGATGGACAAACGGGGAATCCAGTTGGATACGGTTTATCTCACTCAGGACAAGGTTCAACTCACGTATGAACTTCCTCTTGCAGAGCTTATATTCGAATTTTATGATAAACTAAAGTCTTTTACCCGAGGTTACGCGTCTCTCGATTACGAACCGTCCGGCTACAAGGCGTCTCAACTCGTCAAGATGGACATTCTCGTAAACGGCGAACCCGTGGACGCTCTTTCCATGATCGTTCATAGAACGAAGGCGGAACAAAGGGGAAGGGAAATCATCGAAAAGCTGAAGGATCTAATTCCGAGACATCAGTTTATGATCCCGATTCAGGCCGCGGTCGGCGGAAAAATTCTCGCGAGAGAAAGTATCTCCGCGCTTCGTAAGAACGTAACCGCGAAATGTTACGGCGGGGACATCACTCGTAAGAAAAAACTTTTAGAGAAACAGAAAGAAGGGAAAAAAAGAATGAAGCAGATCGGGAACGTGGAAATTCCTCAGGAAGCGTTCTTGGCGGTTCTCAAAACCGGGAACTGATCCCTCTGATCGAAACGAATCTTCGAAATCACTTTCTTTCGGAACTTACCGCGACGGAAACATCGCCGTTATCGTCGCTCCGATCCTCTTTTCGGATTCAAACCGTATCTTTCCAAAACGACTCGGAGATGTCGATTCTCCGGGACGATCGTCTTGCCTTCGGAGCAGGAACCAAGGCCCGAAAGTTTTTCGGGATTCACAGCGAACTCGAAACGAAAAAGATCCGATCGATCGTTCTCCAGGGAGAATTGCATAGCAACGCGTTAGGCGCGTTTTCTTTTTTGTTCCGCGTTTTCGGCTATGAGGTTTACACGATCGCTTATGCGCGAAATCTTTTCAAGGTCACCGCAAATTCCGTTCTCGTTAAAAGAAATTCTCATCGTTTGGAAATCTTTTCTTCCCGAAAAGAATGGGAGAATCGAATCGAATCGTTTTCGACAACAAATGAAGAATCCGTTTTGATTCCGGAATACGGGATGTGTTCCGCGGCGACGAACGGTCTCGATTTCCTTTGGAAACGGATTCAAATTTCCGAATATGATCGTTTGGTGTTGGATATCGGCTCGGGTTTGGTTTGGCTTTCCGCGAACTATTCTTTCGGAAAAAGGATTCCGATCTACGGGGTCAGCGTCGGTTTGCCCAAGAGAAAGATGATTCCTTGGCTCGAAGAAAAACAAAAGTCGCTCGGATTTACAAATTTCGTTTTGGATTCGGAAAAAATCATAGAATCTCCGTTCTCATCCGGATTCGGATCGGAGAATCCGCAAGTTTTAGAATATTCAAAATCCTTTTATCAGAAAAACGGAATTCTTTTGGAGCCGATTTATTCCGCAAATTCCGTAGCGGCCGTTCAAAGCCGGATCGATTCGGGAGAATGGAAAGGCCGCACTTTGTATCTGCATCAAGGCGGTCTTTTGAATTTTTTAGATCGTTTCTAAACGATGCGAACGTAGGTAAGGGCTTGCGAACGCGTTTCGTTTAACTTTCTTTCTTTTTACACAAACGGTTCGAAACAATCGTAGTTTTTCTGTCTGAAAATTTTGCCGTCTTTGAACTCGAAGATCATACAAAAATACGCCTTCAAATTTTGATCCGCTTGAAACGGTCCTAAGTCCGTTTTGACCGTCGCTTCCCAGTCGGCTTCCACTACGGCGGTATTTCCGATTTCCATAAAGTTTCGGATTTTCATGGATTGTCGTTTGAGAAGATTTTTGCCCGCGGGCATTCTTTGGAGAAGAGTTTCGAAATCGCTGGTTGTGATCGTTTTTGTAAGAGCGTTCGGATATTCGATTTGTTCGATTTCCGCATGGAAAATCGTTTCAAATTCTTTTCTTTCTAAGACGAAGTCGGAAAGAAGTTTTAGATACGTTTCTATGATTTGTCTTTGTTCGCTCATGATGAGAAAATCAAAAACATTCTTTTTTTTGCAATTGTTTCTCGGAGGAGAATTCTACGGTTCTATAATTTCGAGGTAAGAAAAGTTTCAGGAGCGAGAAGTATGGATCGGGATCTGCAGACTGCGATCCAATCAAAAAGCCGCCCAAGCAGGCGGCTTTTTTCAAAACGGCTTTCGGAATTCTTCTTAAGAAAGAATGTAATCCCGGTTCATCGTGCGGATAAAATCCCTTTTGATCGATTTCGGACACACCGCTTCGCATTCGTATTGGTTTGTGCAATTTCCGAATCCTTCCTCGTCCATTGCGTTGATCATTTTTTTCACGCGTTCTTTTTGTTCCACTTTTCCTTGTGGTAAAAGACCGAGGTGAGTGATCTTTGCGGATACGAACAACATCGCACTCGCGTTTTTGCAGGAAGCGACACAAGCCCCGCATCCGATACAAGTCGCGGCGTCCATCGCAACGTCCGCATCCACTTTAGGAATCGGTAATGCGTTTGCGTCCGGAGCCCCGCCGGTGTTAATGCTGATAAAACCTCCGGATTGGATGATTCTATCGAACGCGCTTCTGTCCACGACGAGATCCTTGATGACGGGAAACGCCTTCGCTCTCCAAGGTTCCACATAGACGGTGTCTCCGTCTTTGAAGGAACGCATGTGCAACTGACAAGAAGTAACTCCTTGGTGCGGTCCGTGCGCTTGTCCGTTGATCATGAGGTTGCAAGAACCGCAGATTCCCTCGCGACAATCGTGTTCAAACGCGATCGGATCGTCCCCTTTGGTAATGAGTTCTTCGTTGACTACGTCGAGCATTTCCAAGAAAGACATGTTCGGGGAAATATCTTTCGCATCGTAGTCTACGATCTTTCCCTTTTCTTCTCCGCTCTTTTGTCTCCAGACTTTGAGTTTCAGATCCATTATTTATAACTCCTTGTAGCGAGGTGAACGTTTTCGAACTCCAGTTTTTCTCTGTGTTCGGTCGGCTTTTTATCGACTCCGTTGAATTCCCAAGCGGTCGCGTGACAGAATTTATCGTCGTTCCGTTTCGCTTCTCCCTCTTCTTGGTATTCTTCTCGGAAGTGACCTCCGCAGGATTCTTCTCTTGTGAGCGCGTCCAAACAGAGAAGTTCTCCGAATTCGAGGAAGTCCGCGACTCTTCCCGCTTTTTCAAGCGATTGGTTGAGTTCGACTCCGCTTCCGGGAACGTTTACGTTTTGCCAGAATTCTTCTCTGATCTTAGGAATTTCGGCGATTGCTTCTCTCAAACCTTTGTCGTTACGCGCCATTCCGCACTTGTCCCACATCAGTTTACCGAGTTGTCGGTGGAAAGAATCAACGGTTCTTTTTCCCTTGATGGAAAGAAGTTTTTTCGTGGTTTCTTCCGCGTCGTTCAACGCCTTCTTCGCTTCCGGATGATCTTCTTTCGGATGAGAACCGAATCCCACTCCCGCGAGATAGTTTCCGATCGTATAAGGAAGAATGAAATATCCGTCCGCAAGTCCCTGCATCAGCGCCGAAGCTCCGAGGCGGTTCGCACCGTGATCGGAGAAGTTCGCTTCACCGATTACGAAAAGACCGGGAAGGTTGCTCATCAGGTTGTAATCTACCCAAAGACCTCCCATGGTGTAGTGAACCGCAGGATAAATTCTCATCGGTTGTTTGTATGGGTTTTCACCGGTAATCTGTTCATACATCTGGAAGAGGTTTTCGTAACGGTCGCGGATCTTCGGTTCTCCGAGTCTTCGGATCGAATCCGCGAAGTCGAGATACACACCTTGACCGGATTCTCCCACGCCGAGTCCGGCGTCGCAGGCTTCTTTCGCCGCACGGGACGCGATATCACGAGGGGAAAGGTTTCCGTAACTTGGATATTTTCTTTCGAGATAATAATCTCTTTCGGATTCAGGGATATCCGCTGGGTTGCGAGTATCGCCTTTCTTTTTGGGAACCCAGATTCTTCCGTCGTTTCTGAGAGACTCGGACATCAGAGTCAGCTTGGATTGATGATCTCCCGACACGGGAATACAAGTCGGGTGAATCTGCGTATAACATGGGTTTGCGAAGAACGCTCCTTTTTTGTGAGCCTTCCAAGTCGCGGTTACGTTACAACCTTTTGCGTTTGTGGAAAGGAAGAATACGTTTCCGTATCCGCCGGTTCCGAGTACGACCGCGTCGGCCATATGAGTCGAAAGTTTTCCGGTTACGAGATCGCGAACCACGATTCCTTTTGCGTGACCGTCGATTACGATCAGTTCGACCATTTCCGTTCTCGGATACATCTTCACGGCGCCGAGACCGATCTGACGAGAAAGAGCGGAATAAGCTCCGAGTAAAAGCTGTTGTCCGGTTTGACCTTTTGCGTAGAAGGTTCTGGAAACCTGAGCGCCGCCGAAAGAACGGTTGGAAAGATGTCCGCCGTATTCTCTCGCGAAAGGAACTCCTTGCGCGACACACTGATCGATGATGTTCACCGAAACTTCCGCCAAACGATGGACGTTCGCTTCTCTGGCGCGGAAGTCTCCACCCTTAACGGTGTCGTAGAACAATCGATGAACGGAGTCTCCGTCGTTTTGATAATTCTTAGCCGCGTTGATTCCCCCTTGAGCCGCGATACTGTGCGCTCTACGAGGACTGTCTTGAAAACAGAATGTCTTCACATTATAACCGAGTTCTGCGAGAGTCGCGGAAGCGGAAGCTCCTGCAAGACCGGAACCGACTACGATGATGTTGAATTTTCTTTTGTTAGCGGGGTTGACCAACTTGATGTTGGCCTTGTGATTGGACCATTTTTGTTCAATCGAGCCGCTTGGAATTTTAGAATCTAAACTCATGAAAGTTTCTCCAAAAAATTACGGATGAACGTATCCCAGCCAAATCGAAAGCGGGATGGAAGTGTTGCCGATAAAAATGATCAGAGCGAAAAGAATCGCTCCGGCTTTGATCTTTCCGCTCAGTTCCGGAGTACTGAGGCCGAGTGTTTGAAACACGCTGGCAACTCCGTGGCTGATATGAGAAGCGAGAAGGAACATCGCGAAGATGTAAGAACCCGCAACGATCGGATTTTGAAAACCGAGGATCACCATCGTAAAAACATCGTGTCTACCCTTGGAATCGGTCATCGCAAAATGATCCGGGTTCGTAACACCGAGCGTAAAGTGAAGAAGGTGATAGACAATAAAGGAAAAAATTAAGAGTCCCGTTAATGCCATGGTTCTGGAAGCGAGTGAAGCCTGAACCGTGTTCTTTTTTGCGTAGGGAACCGGGCGAGCCTGTTTATTCTCGATGGAAAGTTTTATCGCGTAGTAAACGTGTATGATAAAGCTAACGATCAGAATGATTCTGGCAACCCAGAGAAGAGGGGCAATATCTCTAAGTGATTGGCCGTATGCGTTGATTTTTTCTTGTCCTAGGAAGATCTGAAGATTTCCCAACATATGAACAACCACAAAGCCGAAATAAACGAGTCCGGTCGCCGCCACGAGAGTTTTTCTCCCGATGGAAGACCGGAGATATCCAGCCTTAAAATCCATTACATTTTCTCCTGTTTGTTTGGTGGAAAGAATTCATCGAAAAATTAGAATGATTCGAAAAAGTCGGCTCAAAGGCCCACTTTCTATAAATTAGGGTAAAAAAGCGAGTTGGGACGAAAAGCATTTTTATTCGGTAGGGAAAAAATTGATACGGAACCATAAAGTTATTAAGATTCTTTCTCAATTAGAAAATCAAGAAGTGGAAATCCGCTCGCTTGAGAATTTTGTGCGTCGCGTAACGAGCGTTTTTTGTAAGATCCAAAGGATAAAATCATGACTCAATCCGATCCATTCCAAGTTCTTTATCAACGGGACGTACTGAAAGGAGCATCCGATCTCCAAGCTACGAAAGAATATTCGGAAAATTCTCCCTTGATTCGAAACGTCGCGGACAAGGACCAGATTCTAAATCCGTATTTCGAATTTCGAGGAAGAATTCTTTCCCGAATCGCGTTCGGATGTTATCGAGTCGGACTCGAATCTCCCGAACACGAAGACGCGATGGAACTTTCTTTTACGGAAGGGTTCAACGTGATCGATACTTCTTCGAATTACGGAAACGGAGAAAGCGAAAGTTTAGTGGGAAAGGTTCTCCGAAAAAAAATCCAAAAGGGAGAATTAAAACGCGAGAACGTTTTTATTGTCACCAAAGCGGGTTATATCCAGGGAAGAAATCTTCAGATCGTAACCGAACTCGAAAAAGAGAACCGCGAATTTCCGGAGATCACGTATTATTCAGAAGGATGTTACCATTGCATTCATCCTTTGTTTTTGGAGGATCAACTCGAACGATCCCTCAAACGTCTCGGGCTTGAAACCGTGGACGTGTTTCTGCTTCACAACCCGGAATACTTTTTGATGGACCGAGAGAAGCATAACGTGCCCAAGGAAAAGGCCGCCGAACAATATTACGAAAGAATCAAGAACGCTTTCCGTTTTCTGGAACAAAAAAGAAAGGAAGGAAAGATCGTTTACTACGGAATTTCCTCCAATACCTTTCCGGAAGATCCGGAAAAATACACGGCCACTTCGCTTAACAAAATTTTGAAAATCGCGAATGAGATTCAAAAAGAACTCGGTTTGAAAGAATCCGGTTTTGCTGTCGTTCAGTTTCCGGGAAATCTTTTGGAAAGCGGTTTTCTCGAATCGAAGTTCGAAGGAAAAAATCTGATCTCCATCATCCGAGAGAATGGTCTTTTGCCTCTCGTCAATCGTCCGTTAAACGCCATCTCCGAAGCGGGAAGCATTCGCAGACTTGCATACGATCCTTCCAAAAAAAGCGAGGACGTTTTAAAACTTCTCAGGGAAGAATTGAACGGAATCTACGAACGGGAACAAAACCTTCTTTCCATCTTAGCCCAAGGTTCGTATAAATATACGTTTCGAAGCGTGACCGAACCGTATTTGGATCAGTTTCAAAATCAGGATCATCTGGGTCAGTTTTTGGAAAGAACCGTGATTCCGATCGTTCAACAACTCGTTTCTCAAGTGGAAAAAGTAGGCGGGGTGGAAACCCAAAGCGAATACATCGAGGTTTTAAACAGAGCGCTTCCGATTTTGGAGCGGTATGTCCTTCAGAAAAACGTTCAGGACAAAAGCGAACTGTATGAGAAAATTCTAACATACTATCCTCAGTACAAAGGCTGGAATCTTTCTTCGGTGGCTCTTCATTTACTCCATTCTTCCTTGGGAGAAGGGGTCGTACTTCTGGGTATGAGAAGAACGGAATACGTTGAGAACGCGATTCGGTCCTTTGCCGCTCCCGCGAGCGAGATTCAACCGAAGGATTGGAAACGTTTTGAAATTTGATCCGGAGATCGTAGAACTTTTCGAACATATCACCGCGACGAACGATCCCGAGCTTACGATCGACTTCGCTTATCAAAACGCGGAACGGTTGTTTCACGAGGGAAAATATTTCGAGGCGCACGAGGTTTTGGAGTTTCAGTGGAAAAAGGATTTCGGTCCGAGAAAAACTTTTTTGCAGGGGCTCATTCAACTTTCAGTTTCGCTTCACAAAATCTACGTGAAACCGAACGGACGGGGCTCTAGGATGCAGGCGGAAAAGGCCAAGGAAAAATTCGAATCCCTTCTACATTCTTCCGCATTAAACGGACTTGGGAAGAAGGAAACGTTAGACTTGCTTGCCGATCTGGACGGAATTTTAGGTCTTTACGACGGAGACGAACTTCATCCGGAAAGAGTTTCTGCTTTCAGGATTCCGAGGATTCCGAAAGATTGGCGGGAATTATTCAGGGGCTGACATGGGCGAAATCGAAAACGGTTTTTTTCAATCCGGCGGATACAATCTTTCCTATAAGATCCACAAAAACGGAAAAAAGGAAGCGATCCTTCTTTTTCACGGATTTCAGGACGCATCCGATACGTTTCTCTATCAGTTTCCGTTTCTATCGGAACATTTCGATATATATCGATTTGATTATAGAGGTCACGGAGATTCAGATTGGCTTCGGGAAGGAAATTATCATTTCATCCAAACCCTCGTGGACGTAAAGACGTTCGTCTCCAAGTTTCTTCCGGAAAAGTTTCACATCTTAGGACATTCCATGGGCGGAGGAATCGGAGCGCGGTTCGCGGGAATTTATCCCGAACGAATCCAAAGCGTCGTTTGTCTCGAGGGTTTTATGTCGATCCAAACCCCCGAGTTCGAAAAAAAACGTCTCAAGGTTTGGCTCGACACTTTGGAAAACAACGAGGTGGGAACCAAGGATCGGAAGAATAAAAGTTTTTCGAGTCTCGACGAATTGACTCTTCGTTTAAAACCGATTTATCCGAGATTGGATTTGGAAAAGGTTCGAGATTTGGCAAGTTATCTTTCCAAAAAAACGGACGGAGGCTTTCAATGGAAAAACGATCCTCTCTACAAAAGGGGTTTTCCATTCGTGTTTTCTCCGTATTTAACGAGATATCTTTGGGAATCGATCGCGTCTCCGACCATGATTATCTACGGAAAAGAAACACATCTGATGCCGGAGAATCGAGAGGAGATTCTTTCCCATTTTAAATTTTTGGAATACGTTGAAATGGAGAATGCGGGTCACAACATGCACCACGATCAACCCGAAAAACTCAAAGAATTGTTATACGACTTTTACGGAAGACACGGTTTTATTTCCAAGACCTGAACGAAAAAGAACGAAAGCCAATCGACCCGATACCAGAACGACTTCACCGAAAGACGGTCGATTTCGTTTATCATTTCGCTTAGTTTTTACGCTGTTCGATCAAGAAAACGCAGTTCGGGGTTCCGGACGCCGAATTACAATTCGATTCTGAAAACAAAAAGTTATTGATAACGACGCTCGAATTGCGTTATGATCTACGGAAAAGAAATTTCCGAATTTTTCCGCGTAAAAAATCGAGAATTCTTTTTTCTAAAATTCCGGCGGAGTTTTTTTTGAAGAACAGAACGGCTTCCTCATTTCGATCGATTCTCATCCTACTCGTTTTCTTTTCCGTTCCTCTTTGGAGCGCGCAAACCATTCTTCTGAAGAACGGATCTTCCATCAAAGGGGACGTCACCGGACAAAACGAAAAAACTCTCACCGTTCGAACCGAGAACGGTGTGCAGACGATTTCCAAAAGAAGCATTCTCAAGGTGATTTACAAAGACGTAAACGAAGAGGAAGCAAAGAGAATTCGCCAAGAGGAAGAAAACAAAATCCGGGAAGCGAAATCCGCGGAAGAAAAAAAGAAAATCGAAGAGGAAGCGATCGTCCAAAAGCCGGAACCGAAATTGTCCGGAACGAGAAGTCGCTGGAGCCTCGTTTGGAGATCCGCGGTTCTTCCGGGTTGGGGTCATTACAAAGCCGAACGAAAGAAAACCGCGATCGTTTACGGAACCTTATTTTGGAGCGGCGTGATCGCAACCGCGTTTGCCTCTCAACAAATCGGACAAAAAAAATCCGAATACGAAAGTTCCACTCTGATCGCTCAGGCTTCGGGCAATTTATTGTTCGGAGAATTGGTCGTAAGCGGCAAACGGGCCGAGTATAAAAAATCGATCCAAGACTATCAGAATGTCGTCGCGGGAACCGCTTTGATTTACCTGATTCAACTGACTCATTCTTACTTTACCGGAATTTCTTGGGAACAGGAGGAAGTCGCCGTAACTCCGGACGGTTCCATTCTCAAAAAAGGAATCCAACTGGATTCCATGAGGGAAACGAATCCGTTCAACGCAAACTCGATCGGCTCCGTCGGATGGAGAGCGGAAGCCCGTTACAACTGGTTTTTTTAAGGAATTGCTTATGAAACGATATTATTCTATTCTAATATTACTTTCTCTTTTGAACTGTTATAAATTCCAAGAGAGCGCTCTCGATCCTACGGGAACGTTCAGCATTCTACGGACTTTTTTTTCCGGGTCGACCGGTTATACGAATTTTATGATGAATCAATACGGCGCCTTTAAGGGAGCCGGGTTGGACATCTACGTTTCGTATGTAAAAAGAAACTTCGGAGCGGACAGCCCGAAGAATCGAATCGATCTGATCATTGCGGATTCTCAGACGACTACGATGATTCCGACGAACGTACCTATGACCGGTTCTCAGATTACGAGTATGGTGGGATACGGATATACCGCCGGTAACTCTACCAATAAATTCGCGATTCTGTTCGAAGTGAACGACTTCGGTTCCTATCAATATTACTATTGGGTCGGTTCCGCGCTTCCTTCTTCCGGAAGTAGAATGACCTTTACGCCGTTTACTCCTCCGGTTGCGGGCGTTCCGATCGTAGGTTTCGGTCCGTTTAACGTGGGCGCTGTGGAAAAACTCGTCTTCTGTCAGAAGTTGGGAGCGAGCACTCCTACCTGTTACAATACGAACAGCGATTTTACGAACTTACAAACGATCGCCGGTCCGGTTCCGACCTCTTGTACGACCGTGTACAATAACGGTTCCGTGGGTTGGTGTTTGGATTCGATTACGGGAAGCAGTTATTCGTTCTATTCAACGAACGGCGGGGTTGCGGCCTTTGGGGGACCGACTCCGATTACGCTGGTTTCCAACTTTAGATCGGGTGCGTATTCGAATTCGGGTTTGAACAGTTTTTTCGTTTCTCCGATCGGAACCGAATCGCATTACGTCGAACACGGGACCGCAACCTTGAGAATCACTTCCACGTTCGGAGATTTGACTTCTTTGGGCGCGTTGACTTCTCCCGGAAACTCGTATCAACAAGTGATCCCGATGGCCGCGATCGCGAGCACCGATTCCATCTATCCCGTTCGCGGTTTTGTAAACGGTTCCTTTTCATATCTTACGTTTATAGCAAACGCAACCGGTGGAACCAGCACTCCGTATGCGTTTAAGAGCAACGACTTGGGAGCCACTTGGACTCAACTCAACCAGAGTAGTCTTGCGTTACCCGCGCCCGCGTATCCGACGGATCCCGTGCCGAGTTATACGTCCGCTCTCGGTTTTTTTGCGACGAGTACGGGCGGGGACAAACTGCATAACTTCGTGAACATCGAGGGGGACGGTTTGAAACGTTATATGTCCGTGGACAACGGAGCGACTTGGACTTTGCTCGAAGCGATTCCGCTCACTTCCGAATAAATTTTTTTTGTCTCATTGAGAAAAAAAAGCTTGTACTTTCCTCCTTACTCCTAGAACATCCTTTCAACAATTTTAAAGGATGTTTCCATGCAAGAACAGGGTGCAAAGTTCAAGAGCCAGTTAGAAAGATATATTAACTACCGCGGGATCGATATCGTCCTGCATCTCAAAGACGGTTCTCGCGTGGAATTGGATCGTAATCGTAAAATGGTAGGCGAACAAATCGTCTATTTCCCTTCTAAGAACCTTTCCAGCGCGGTGGAACTCGCAAGCATCAGCCGCGCGGAGTTTTTCGTAGCCTAAAAACGATCTTCGAAGAAGACTAAAGTCGATCCGGAACCGTTTCGGTTTAAAATGCGAACGGTTTCTGAAAAATTAGAGAATTAGAATGTTCTAATTCTCTAATTTAACGACCCAAGTCGAGTAAAGTTCCGCAACCAGATCGCCTTCTTCGTCGAAGGCCTTGGAAACGAGCTTTACCACGGAACGTTTTTGGTCCGTGATCTCGCTCGTAACCTTCAAGGTGCCGCCCAATACTTTTTTGAGGTATTTGATTTCGGCCGCCGCGGTCGCCATAAACTTATACTTCAATTCCGAGGCTCGGATCCAAGAAGCCATGGCAGCGCCCGCGGAACTATCCATAGCCGCAAAAAGCGCGCCCCCGTGAACGATCTTGACCGGATTGTAAAAGGATTCGTCGACCGTAAGTTCGTATTCGCTTTTCCCTTCGCTCGCGGAGAGGATTTTATATCCGATCTTACTGGAGAATCTGTCTTCTGCTTGAAAATACTCGGTGAACTCTTTTGTGTTCGCTTCCGGCATAGTTGAGAATGGGTTCATATACGATGATATTTTTTCCCGAAGAATTTTCTGTCAATCCAAGGTAGTAGAACGGAATCAAACTCAGCTTACAAAGGAATATACGATACGTAGATTGCAACCAAATGCAAACTATTAGTTTGACATCAAAATTTTTAAACTTGGATGAAGAAGATGAAAGCGGGTCAAAAGGTTCGGTTCTTATAAAAGAGTCGTTGATTTTTTAAAATTCGACGGCGAGCTTCGTTTCTTTCCGAGTTTGAGAAACAAGGAAAGAAACCTGGAAACACTTACGGAAGAACGTTATGCGTTCTTTCTTTATCTTTTTTAGGAAAGGTCTCGGATCAAATCCTCGATTTCTTGAACCTTGGTGAAATCTCTTTCGGTGTAGTTCAGATAGAGGTCGTATTCCGATCCGGAGATTTTTTCGCAACGGATCACTTTGACCGGAATCTGAATCGCTCCGGACAGACTGATCGTTCCGAGTTTCAGCTCCAAAACCGTTCCCGGTTCTACGGGAGAATCGGTTCTATGGAGCAGACCTTTCAGAATATTCTCAGCCAGCCGAAGACTCTGATCGGCGAGTTCGCTCAGGTAGACGGTGATTGTGTTTGGGATTCTGTTATAGTGCATAGCACAATAGTAAAGAATCCCATTTGATTCGATCAAGCAAAATTCAAAAATTTCTTTCTTAGGACGATGTTTTTTATATTACATTTCCATTATATTTACATTTTGGCAAATCGCTTTACGTTAAGGCAGATTGTTCAGTAAAGAATCCGAGTTTTGATCGAAAACGGGTGTTTTTCGATTTTTTCCTTCAACTCGTCTCCCACGGATTTGTCGATCACCATAGAAAGATAACCGATTTCCGCACTGGTCCCTAAGTGTTGCGAGCTGATGTTCGCTCCGATTTCGGAAACCATGGAGTTGATATCCTTCAAAAAGCCGGGTTGGTTTTTGTGAACGTTCAAAATTCTATAATGACCGGAAGGCAAAGGAGTGATTTCCAAATTCGGAAAATTTACGGAGAAGGTCGTGGAACCGTTGTTTACGAATTTGAGTAACTTGCTCGCGACTTCGGAACCGATATTCTTTTGTGCTTCTTCCGTACTTCCCCCGATATGAGGAGTCAGAATCACGTTAGGCAAATTCTGCATCGGAGTTAAGAAGGGATCGTTGTTCGATTCGGGTTCTTCGGGGAATACGTCGATTCCCGCACCCGCGATATGACCGGACTTGATCGCTTCGGCAAGGGCTTCAAGATCCACGACCTTTCCTCGGGAAAGATTGATCATATAAGCGCCTTTTTTGGTGACTTCGATTTCTTTCTTTCCGTAGAGATTCATCGTCTGCGGTGTTTCGGGAACGTGAAACGAGATGAAGTCCGAGTTTCTTAAAAGTTCTTGATAACTTTCCACCGGGGTCGCGTTTCCGAGGGGAAGAACGGTCTGCACGTCATAGTAAATGACTTTCATTCCCATCGCTTCCGCGAGAACGGAAACCTGACTTCCGATATGACCGTATCCTACGATTCCGATCGTTTTTCCGCGAACCTCGAAACAGTTTTTGGAAATCTTATTCCAGATTCCGGAATGTGTGTTTCGAATATGATCGGGAACCCTTCTTGCGAGCATGATGACTTCGGAGATCACGAGTTCCGCGACGGAACGAGTGTTGGAATACGGCGCGTTGAAAACCGGAATTCCTTTTTTTTCGGCTTCGGTTAGATTCACTTGGTTGGTCCCGATACAAAAACAACCGATCGTCAAAAGACGTTTCGCTTTTTCCAAAACGGGCGCGGTCACGTTGGTCTTGCTTCGGATTCCCAAAACGTGAACGTTTTCGATTTCATTCAAGAGCTCTTTTTCCGAAAAAGCCGCAGGAAGAAGACGGACGTTAAAACCGTCTTTCTTGAATAGATTGAACGCGTCTTGGTGGACGTTTTCGAGAAGGAGGACGTTGATCTTATCTTTTGGAAATGAAATCATAGGTAGTACCTAACCAGGGTTTCAAGAGTGCGATTCTCTGAAAATTGAATTTTTCCTCCACGGTTCTTCGAGGAAGAATCCGAAGGAATTTTCTTTCAAATCCAAGGTAGGCCGGAAAAACTGGGGGAAAACTCTCTCGGGGGAGCCTTTGAAGATTCTATTTTTATCCCTTCTTCTTTGTGTCGTTTCGTTTATAGGAATCGGCTGTTCTGGCGATTTAATCCGACAAACCCCGGAACCAGCTCTCGAACAGGTATTATTCAGTTCCGATCCGTTGTGTCCCGGACTTCATCTTTTTTGCTCCAATGGAGATACGAAATCCCTGAGCTTTCGCGGAGTGTTCAAAAATCCGAGTTCGGAAAAGACGCTCTATTTGGATTATTTTTTGAGTTCTTTCGAAGTCAGTTTTCCGATCGGAGTTTCTCTAAAACTCGACGGGACCTGGTTCAATCTTCGCAAAGTCGGAACGGATTATTCCGATTCCATGAGAATTTCCTCTTTGGTTCCTCCGGACGTCGCTGAAAAAATCTTGAACGCGAAGGAAATCACGTTCAGCTTTTCCTCCCGGGAAAAAACGACGAATCAGACCTTTTCCTCCGGTGAAACCGTCAAGTTTCAGGGACTTCTAAAATCTCTTCGTGAAAAAGTGGATTCTCAATCAAAATTGAATATTCTGAATCTTTAAAATTTCTGTATTATAAAAAACGGAACCGGGTCCGGATCGGATTGTGCAAGAACGGAGAACGGACCGGAATTAGTTTGTCGGAATTCCGACAATTTCTCCGTAAATAACGCGCCGACCCTGCGGAGCGACCTGTAGAGAGCTACGCACTGAGTTGATCCAACTCAAACCTCGTTCCTATGGTTACTCGGTTAGGGTGGGGGCGGAAAATTCGGGAAATTTTTCTCTATCACAATATCATACTTTTTGCAAGTAAAAAGTGTGATTCTTGTCGGAACATTCCAAGAAACTAAGGTTCAATACAAAACAGGGTAGGCAGCGGAGAATTCTATTCTCTCGCCAACTTCTTTACGCTGTCGAGCGTCGGGGAAAGCCAGTCTTCGAGAAGCGGATCCTGTCCGATGGCTTCTTTTTTGAACATAAGATCCTTGTTGGACATCGCGATCTCCGAAACCTCGTTGATTTTTCTTGCGGTTTCGATCGCCTTCCAATAGTGTTTCAAAGCTTCCGCGGTATTTCCCTGTTTTTCGTAGACGGCGCCTATGTTGTTGTAAGCGGCGACTAACGTCTGATAGACTTCCTGGTGATACGGATCGTCGGGTTTCGGAAGACCCATGTTTAGAAGTTTTTCTTCCATGTCGTCTTGGACTTTCAGATAATTTCCGAGACTGGCCTTATACTGACCCGTATAAAAGAATGCGTTCGCCTTTCCCATCAAAAGAGTGGAATGATTGTATTCGTCCTCGTCTTCAAAACCGGACCATTCGTTGAGAGAGGCGGCAAAGTCTCCGCTCATATAATCCACCCAACCTTTGAAGTAACGAAGTTCTCTTTGAATTCCGGACGGAAGAGGGGTTCTCCATCTTCGGATCAACGTAAATTCGTTTTCGTCGCTTTGAACCGATTCCGCTTTGGAAAAACCGTCCAAAGAATTTTTAAGTTCCATCGATCTCGTTTTTGCGACGGCGTCCATCGCGGTTCTCGCGCGGAACGGATAAATCTTGCGGCCCGGAAATTCGGTGATCTTATCCTTTTCGTGAATTCCGGCCGCGGATAGATATTGAATTCTCGCCTTATCGAAATAAATACGACCGACGTTTCCTTGGATCAACGTTTCGTCTTCTTCTCTCGCTCCGTAACCCTGTTTGTAGTTCTCGAAACGTTTGAGGGATTCGTTTAACAATTTGTCCGCTTCCCCGAAGTTCGCGAGTCGGATCGCGTTTTCTGCGAGTTCCGTCGACGCGAGATAATGCGCCGGATCTAAGGTTGCGGCCTTTTCGAAGAATCTTCTGGCTTGAATCGATTCTTTGATCGAAGCGAAGTATCTTCCTCTTTGATAATAACCTTCCGCGTAATCCGCGCCGTCGATTTCCACGCCGGTCACCGGATCTTCTTCGGTTTTATGATAGATTAGATCCAGAATTTCGAGCGCGTTGTCGTTGACTTCCATTCCGGAAACCTGATCGACCGGGTTGATATTGTAACGAATTCTTAGTTCCTTTTTATTCAAGTCCGTATAAAACGAAGCGAGTTTGGAAAGAACGTGCAACGAAAGTTTCTTTTCGATGTCCAGATTGTTTTTGATCTGTCTGTGATGGTTGATGACGAACTGAGGATTTCCGTCCTCTTTCCACATTTCGATATAAGTGGAAAGAAGTCCGCCTTGGCCGACCGGGCTAGAAGGATCGATTTCAACGATCTTATTGTAAAAGGACGCGGCTTTGCCGAATTCTCTTCGGTTGTAATAAACCTTTGCGATTCCCGCGGTGGATTCCTCGTCATACGGTTCGTTTCCGTCCGTATAAACCTGTTTGTAAAAGTTGATCGCGAGCTGGTCGTTTTTGTATTTACCGCCGCCTAACGAGGATTCGGTGAACGAAGGCATGATGGAAGAATGGAATCTTCCCAGGTTTCTGTAAGTCGGGTTGTCGTGGATTTGTTTTTCCAAACGCATCACGATATAAGCGCCCGCTTTCATGATTTTTCTTTGAATCCCGTCCTGAGCCACGAGAATCATTCTGTTTTCGTTTCCGATCTTACCGGCTAACGGAAGTTTGGCGTTGTCCCAAATCTGACCTTTGGCAAGAGTGATGATGGGAACCTTCTCGCGTTTATCCCAAGCGTTGGAGGAGGGTTCTTCGCCGCCCGCGCCGAAATCGGGGCTCACTTTGCCGAAAAGTTTTTCAAAGGCACGATCGTATTCTTCGACGCGCGTGTATTCCACGCCGTAGAGATTCAAATATTTCAGATGGTTCGGAAGAATGTTTTCTCCCTTTGCGAAGGATTCTTCCGCTTCGAAAAATTTTTTCTTCCGAGCCTCGCTGTTTTTCGGATAAGCCCCGGCTTCGCGGATCAAGGTCAAACCTTGATCGTAATATTGAGCCGCTTGATTCGGGATGATGAAGTTTCTATAAAATAACGTTCCGCCGACCACGAGAAAGATCGTCGCCGCGATTCCGAGAATCGTTCTTCGGATCGCTTTCTTTTGTCTTTGTAATCCTTCCTTTGTATAAAGAGGATCGGTGGAAATGATCGGAACCCCGTCTTTGGAGAATCCGCTCGTTCTTTGCGAAATAGAAATCGTTTCGCCGAGAACCCCCGAAAGAAAATCGGCGATTTCCTCCGGAGAACTTTCTATTTTAATAAGTTCTAATAAACCCTTTTGATCTCTCGGCGTTAGGCGATCTTGAACGATCGCGTCGATGACCGCACGACGCAGGGTGGGCGGGTATCTGAGAATTTCCTTTTGAATGATCGCGAGTTCTTCGTCTTTGAGTCCCTTGTCGATTTCCTGTTTTTCTTCGCTCGCAAGACCTTGTAAATCCGCTTCGAGACCGAAAGAACTTCCGGAATCGAAATCCCCGCCGCTATCGGAATCCAGATCGGGGCTAAAGGAATCAAAGGAAGAATCCGCTCCGGCCGGGATGTCGGATAACGTATCTTCTTCTGTGGAAGGAACGAAGTCCGCAAACGGATCTTCCGAAACCTGAGCGGAAGAAGCAAGATCCGAAAACGGATCCTGTCCCGCGGGAGAACCTAAATCGCCGAAGTCGGCAAACGGATCGGTTTCCGCGGAAGAAGGACCGGAGTCCATCGGTTGACTGAAAAAATCGTCGTCTCCGCCGCCGGATGGAGTGGGCTCGGAGGACATGAAGTCGTCAAAAGAATCTCCGCCGCCGGATGGTTCTGCGGACATTCCGAAATCGTCTCCGCCGCTTGGAGAATCCAGTCCTCCCATTCCCGCAAACGGATCGGAATCATCCGACGAGGCTTCGGGAGTGGACGTAAAGGAATCCATATCCGCGAAAGGATCTGCGTCTCCGGAAGGAGCGGATGGAGTGGACGCGAAATCGTCCATCGGTTCGCTTCCAAAGTCGGTTCCTCCAAACGGGTCCGCGTCGGAACTCGTATCTCCCATTCCCGCAAACGGATCGGATTCTGCGGAAGGAGCTCCACCGGTCATCTCGTCTAAACCGGCAAATGGATCGGAGGCTTCCGTGCTCGGAGTAGGACCTTCGTCAAAGGAAAAATTGTCGGAAGAAGAAGCGGGAGTTTCTTCAGGAACTCCAAAATCTCCAAACGGATCGGAATCATCCGATGCGGCCGGAGAAGGTTCCGCATCCATTCCGAAATCTCCGAAAGGATCGGCCTCCGCGCTCGGCGCGGGAGATTCTTCCCCGAATGAAAAATCGTCGGAAGAAGGAGAGGACGCGCCTTGTCCCGGTTCTGATAAAAGTTCGTCTAAGTCGATATCGTCGTCTTCAAAAACCTTTGTCGGAGGTTTTTGCGGTCGGGCCGGTTCGGGAGATTCATCGTCGAAATCTCCGTCTTCGTCCGCTTCTGCGGTCGGCTCGTCGGATGGGGTTTCTTCCTCGTCGTCGGAGGAAGGCATTTGCGATCCGTAACCCATCTTCTGACGGAAAACGGAAAGCATCGGATTCAATTCTTCCGAAATATCCGGGTTCTTGGATAGAGGCTGGAGAATAGAACGAACTTGTTCTAATTCCGCTTCGCTAAGTGGGGTAGAATTCGCCTCTGCCATGATATCCTGCTAAATTATATCGGAATCCTTTGAGATTCTCCAAGGAAAAAACTCTTCCGAAAACCGACGAAACCGCAATCGAACCGAAAAAAAATCTTATGTCCTATATCGGGGGCGACTCGATTTCTTTGGAAGCGAATTTCCTTATTTGCCTTATGCTTTTTCGGAAAGTGATCGAACTTTTATTCAGAATGAAATCGATCCCTAAGACCAAAGTTTTATTAGCTCTTCTTTTAACGATCACCGTCGCCATCGGAGCCGACGATGCAGGAAATTGGATCGGGTCCTTTTCATCCGAAGATTACGAGGATTTTATAGAGCCGGTGGAGAAGGAGAAAATCTACTACTACTGGCAGATGGAAAAACTAAAACGCGCGGTCGCTCCGAGATACATTCGTTACATCGATTCCTCCTTGTCCTTGGAAACGGGGAGACTTTTGAACCGAGGAATTCTTTTCACCTTTGAAGGAATCGAAAACGAGGACGTTTCCGTCTGCGGAAATTTTTCGCTTTGGAGATGTATTCCGCTGAAGAAAAACGATCACGGAGTTTTTTACGCGGTCTACAATCCCGAAAGCAGGGACACGATTCGGGAAGAATTGAAAATCCTCGAATATAAGTTTCGAGTCGACGGACTTTTCACGCACGACCCGTCTAACCCCGATTCGGTGGAGGACGGGGACGGTTCCTTGGTTTCGAGATTGATTGCGGTTCCTTCCGGTTCGGATAAACTCGTAACGACTCGCATCTTGGAAGATTCTCCCTATGAAGAATTGGAATATAGAACCGTCGAGTTTCGGATCTATGCTCCCGACGCGGAGATGATTACGCTCGTGGGAGATTTCAATCATTGGGATCCCGAGGAAGACGTTTTGAAAAAGGAGAAGGACGTTTTCACTCTCATCAAAAAGATGAAGCCGGGAACTTATCTTTATAATTTCGTTCGAGACGGAAAGATCATCCTGGATACGTTCAATCAGAACACGAGACTTCGGGAAGACACGGGGGAGATTTCTTCCTATCTTACGGTTCCCGAACGTTCTTACGCTTTAGAAACGAAATAAGGACCTTTTTTTCATTGACCTGGTCTTTTCCCGGGCTTTTGTCTACTCATGGAAAAAATCCGATTGGGAGTCTACGCGTTCGGGATCATCGTCGTCGGGATTCTCGTCTTTACTCTTTCCAAAAGTTGGTTCATTTTAGATCGAGGTGTGGAACTCGTCGAACCCGGCTCTTCCAAGGAAGAACCTTTGACGCCCGCGGATCGAAGCGGGGATCTGCTGAATCATTCCGTCGTTTTGTGGGAACGTTATCTTTTTTATCCGTTTGAACTTTCCAGAGAAACCGTCGCGGGTCACAGAAAAACTTTGAACCACGCGAGAAATCTTACCGTCATCGATTTGGAATCCGGAAATCCGCGGAAACTTTTCAACCGAAACGTTTACATCTGGGATTATTTCACCGGAACCGAAAAGGAAAAAGAGGTTTCCGCGGCGGAAGGAACGGAAGAATCCGAACTGGATTCCGTTTTGGCGTCGGGGATTTCCACGGGAAAGAATCTGATTTTAATCGGAATGACCGAGGATACGAACAAGGACGGATTTCTAAATCAAAGAGACCGCAAACAGGTCTTCGTCTACAATCCGATCGGCGCTTCTCTTGTGGGAGTTCTTCCGAGAAAGTATTCTTTGGAAAAAATTCTTCCGTCTTCGGGCAAGGAAAGACTCGTAATGATCGTTTCCTTGGAAGAGGAAAAGGAAGAACCGAAAAAGAAAAAGCCGGTCGCGACAAGTCCGAAACTTCCGGAAATCACATTCTATATTTATGATATTCGAAACGGAAGAGGGATGCTTGTGGAACGTCCCTGACGTTCGGCGTTCTCTGAGTTTTCGCGTTCGTTTTATAATTTTGCCGGATTCCTCCGTATTTTTTATTTGCGAATTCGGTTTTTCGGACGAGAAAAAAGGGAACCTCTAAGGTTCCCTTTTTTATAAATTTAGAATATTCTAAAATTCTTATTCTTCTCTGGATTCGAGCCAGCGTTCCGCGTCGAGTGCGGCCATACAACCCGAACCCGCGGCTGAAACCGCTTGGCGATAGATCTTATCCTGAACGTCTCCGGCCGCAAAAACTCCCTCGATGCTCGTGCGAGTGGAACCCGGAACGGTTTTGATATAACCGCTTTCGTCCAGATCCAAAATTCCTTCGAAGATATCGGTGTTCGGTTTGTGACCGATCGCGTAAAAAAGACCGCCCACGGCGAGTTCTTTCTTTTGTCCGTTGACCGTGTCTTGCAAGGTCAAAGCCGTGAGATTTTTTCCGTCGCCTTTGGCTTCCTGCACTTGAGAATTCCAGATGATCTCGATCTTAGGATGTGTGGTCGCGCGTTTTTGCATGATCTTGGACGCGCGTAAAGAATCCCTTCTATGAACGAGATAAACCTTGGAAGCGAACTTAGTCAGGTGAGAGGCTTCTTCCACTGCGGAATCTCCTCCGCCTACGACTACGAGTTCTTTGTTTCTATAAATCGGTAAGGCCCCGTCGCAGACCGCACAAGCCGAAATTCCTCTTTGCCAATACGTATCTTCTCCGTTGACGTGCATTCTTTTTGCGGTCGCTCCGGTCGCGATGATTACGGCTTCGGCTTCGATGAGTTCGTCGTCTGACCAAAGTTTAAACGGTCTGGAAGTAAAATCCACTTTGGTGATCGTTTGTGTGTGGATGGTGGTTCCGTATTTTACGGATTGTTCACGGAAGAGTTGGGTCAACTTGGTTCCGTCGATTCCTTCCGGGAAACCGGGAAAGTTTTCGACCTCGGTAGTTGTCGTGAGTTGACCGCCTGCGGCGATTCCCCCCGCCATAAAACCTTCGTACATCACCGGGTTTAAGTTCGCTCTCGCCGCGTAGATCGCAGCCGTATGTCCGGCGGGTCCGGATCCTATGATGACAATTTTGTGGGCCATTGTTTCCTCGAATTAGAATGATTCTAAACTTGATCTATTTTTAGACTCTCAGGTTGTAAAGTAGATCCTTTTTTTTGCGGACGAATTTTGAAAGTTTTTCTTGGGTTGTCCGGGTTTTCAGGTTCGATCGCCTGCGGGTTTGTAGGGAGAATTCGCTTGCCAGGCAAGGCTTGTATTCCAATCTTTCCTCTATCCATGAAAGGATTCTTCTCCCGGGCAGGGCGAGCCCTCGCATTCTTCATTCTCGTTTTTATCGGAACGGAAATTCTTCTCAACATCCTGAAAGCACCTTCTCTTCAATTTTATAGGGACCAGAAGATTCTCCATAGATACAACCCGGTCTACTACGTGGACTTGGCTCCCAACGAAGACATTTATATCCGCCATTTCGCCGGAAAATGGGAAGGTCGATTCAGAACCAATTCTCTTGGAATGAGAGGACTCGAAGAAGCCGATCCTGAAAAACCGAAAATCGCCTGTCTTGGAGACAGTCTTGTGATGGGGTTCGGAGTTTCCGACGAGGACACGTTCTGTCATCAGTTAAACGGAATCGAACTCAAGGGCGGACCGAGACAGGCGATGAACCTCGCAGTGGACGCCTACGGCTCGTTAGGCGCCGTTCGAAGATTGAAGGACATGGCGCCCAAACTCAAAAATCTGAAAGAGGTTCTTTTTTTCGTTTCGGGAAACGACTTTACGATCCCCGACGAATTGAGAGCGAAGGGAATGCTTTCGGATGACGAGGTCGACGAGATCCGCAGTCAGGATCCGAATTTCAATCGAAACTTTAGAATTCAATTCGAACTTTCCAGAGCGTCCTATACGCTTCAGGCTTTGAAACTCGCCTTCGAACAGCTCAAGGTTCAATACGCGTTTACCGCGTTTAAATTGAAATCGGAATGGAATTCCACCGGACTTTCCGCGAGTTCGAGCGCGGATCAGACTCCCGCCAAGTATATGAAGGATTCCTTTTTTAGAAAACCGGAAGCGAAGTGCGATCCTTCCACTCAGACCGGTTCAAACACATTCGAAAAAAAGAATGTAGTTTTGACTCCGAATCCGGATCGGATGTCCCAAGAAGAATACAAAAAGAATTTTTGTCCCGAGCCGATCCCGGATTATTTTTCCTGCGTGGATCGGGAGCCGAGTCTTTCCTCACTCGAACCTTTGCCCCAGATTACACAAAACGCATACAATGAAATGGTGGAATACTCCAAGGCAAACGGAATCCGTTTGATCGTCGTTTTGATGCCGATCCAAGTCGAAGAGATATTTTGCAGAAACCGGGGGCTTTATCATCCTCTGGAGAATTACGCGCTCCGCGCCGGAGCCTATTTCGAAAAGAAGGGAGTTCCCGTTTTAAGACTCAGAAAAGAAACCGGCGAAATGTGCGGGGAAGTTTTGGAAACGCAGAAGGGCAAAAAGTTTTCGGGGATTCGGGATTATTTCATTCCGGAAGACGGACATTTGACGGTTCCGGGAAACCGTTGGGCAAAACGTTCCGTGGAAAAACAGCTCAAGGAATTGGAAAAGAAGAATGCTCTTTAATTCGGTTCAATATCTCATATTCGCTCCCGTAGTTATCCTGATTTATTTTTGGCTTCCCGCTCGATTTCAAAGACTTTGGCTTTTGGTCGCGAGTTTATACTTTTACGCGATCTTTAAGATTCCTTTTATTCTTCTGTTGATCTATTCGATCGTTTTGACGTTCTACGCGGTCAAGGGGATGGAAGCGGCACATTCAAAATTTGTAAAATTATTCTTTTTGAATATTGCGGTTTGGGGAAATCTCCTTCTTCTTTACGTGTTCAAATACATGGATTTTTCGATCCATGCTTGGAATATTTTTACTAATTCGCAACCTTGCGATCCGGCTTACGTTTCTTTGACGGGGGCGTTGCTTCCGATGGGAATTTCGTTTTTTACTTTGCAGGCGATTTCCTACGCGGTCGACGTTTATAGGGGAACCGTTCCTCAGGCGAAGAGTCTTTTTCAGTTCGGTTTATTCTTATCCTTTTTTCCTCAGTTGGTCGCGGGCCCGATCATCCGTGCACAGGATATGCTTCATCAGTTTCTGGAGAATTATACTTATAAAAAAGAGAATCTTCTTCCCGGAATCAGACAACTCGCTTGGGGACTTTTTAAAAAGACGTTCGTGGCCGATCCGATCTCGTTGACGGTCGATCCGGTTTTTGCCAATCCCGGAGCTTACGATTCTCTTTCGTTGCTCGTTACTTCGTTTTTATTTTCCTTTCAGATCTATTGCGACTTTTCGGGTTACTCGGACGTGGCGATCGGCACGGGAAGAATTATGGGTTATTCGATTCCGGAAAACTTTACGAGACCGTTTTTGTCCCAGACCGTGACTGAGTTTTGGAGAAGATGGCATATCTCATTTTCTTCTTGGCTTCGGGACTACATCTACATCTCGTTAGGCGGGAATCGGGTCAGCATTCTTCGCGCTTACTTTAACGTGTTCATCACGACCTTTGTGAGCGGGCTTTGGCACGGAGCGGATTGGAACTTCATTATCTGGGGAGCTTGCCACGCATCCGTGATGGTATTTGAACGGTTTATCTTTTCGTTTTCGATTTTAAAACGGGGATGGGATAAAATTCCGGAATGGATCAAATACGTTTATCCGTTTTTCGTATTTTCGTTTTCGATGTTTTTCTTTCGGGCCAAACCTTCTCCCGAATACGGCTACGATACGAGCTTGGAACTCGCGTTCGCGATTGTTAAGCGAAGTTTCTCTTTTGAAAGCGGTCAGACGTTGCAGGTTCCGTTTACCGTTTTATTCGCGGTGATCGTTTTGTTCGGCGCGGATTTTCTTCAGGAAAAAAGACAGACTTGGATGGAGAATCTTCAGGACAAACCTTGGATCGTTTATCCTTTGGCGGGAATGATGGTGCTCGTCGGATTCATTCTTTACAGCGTGACGGTCAGTCAGCCCTTTCTTTATTTTCAGTTCTAATTTGGAATTTTAGGAAATTCTAAATTAGGAACGCATGTTATGATTTGTTTTGTTCCGACAGGATTCGAGAATTTGGATTGAAATTTGGGGGAATTTCCGGTAGAGAGGATTTTGCCGTGATTTTCTTCCCACCTCCACACCCCACCACCCTAAACGCGGGTGGGGCCCGTTTCGTTTCACGGAAGAATTGTCGGAATTACGACAACATTCTACACCAACTATCTCGAAATTCTTTCCAAAATCCGATTTGCAATGAGCCGAGCCGAAACCGCGTTCGGATGACCGTCGTTCTGAAGATAAAAATCCGTTTTGTTCCGTTTGTATTCGTCCAAAAAATCGGGTCTCGTATCCAAAACGGGAATTCCGTTTTGTTTTGAGATCGCTTCGACCTTATCCAAAAGAGGCGTCGAAGGAAGAGGGGTCAAGGAATGAGTTCCGTTCGGATACAACACGACCGTCAAAGGAATATTCATTTTTTTGCAAGTATCAAAAAAGACTTTCATTTCCTTGAAAGAAGGATGATCGTTTGGATGATCGTCCAACGTTTCGGGAATCACTTCGGGACCGTTCTCCCTAAGTTTTTCGAGCCTTCTGTTTTCGCTTCTGATTTTGGAATAGTTATAAAGCGCGCTGTATCTGGATAAAAAAACGGAACCGCGGAAGAGCCAACGACCGCTTAAGGAATTTCTTAAATAGAATTCCCGATGAACGTCCTGCAGATCGGAAGGATGATAGATCCAAAAAACGGCCTTCGGCAAAACACAATCCTTTTTTAAGGAATCCTTACAAAGTAAGGCTCTTTCCATTCTTCTTTGAATCCCTCCGGTGCCGAGAGAATCCACTCCTAAATTTCGAACCTGAATCCCGTTCGGCCTAAGCGCTTCTTGGAGTTTCCACGCGATCGTGTCTTCATCATTCTGTCCGAAACCGTAAGCGATCGAATCTCCCATCAACCAAACTTCCGGTTTGGAACCGGGAATCGTTTTTTCTTCGGAGACGATTCTTTCCGCGCGTTCGTCCACTCTCACTCGAAACGTAAATCCGGCGGGATGGGGAAGAATTGTATCCGAATCGGGACAAAGCATGATCTCGGGAATTTCCCGTTCCTCGATGCAGTGAACCTGTTTGTCCCTGAGTCTATAGATCAAACCTACGGGCGGAAAAATTCTCAAGGCAACTTCGCCTAACAAGAGTAAGGCGATCGCGCTCAAAATTATTTTTAGATATGGAATCGATTTCATGAAGCGGGGGAAGCGTAAACCGAAAGTTCACATTTCAAAAACATACGTCTTGCGGGAGGCAATAGGGCGGGAATCGGACTCGCTTTGATTCGATTGAACTCGGAAACGTTTTTCTTTTTATCCAAAAGACAATCCTTTAGAAAAAGCGCGTAACTTTCCATATCCTTTTCCTTGGATTTGGAGAATTTTTCCAGGATTCGTTTCGTTTTATCCCTGTCTTTTTCTTGTAAATGAATTTCAAGAAGATAGAGTAATAGGAAAGAATCTCCGGGGGCCGCGAGTTCCGCGCGTTCGAGGTAAAAGGCCGCGGAGTTGAGAGCAAGACCGCTGTCCGCGAGAATCATTCCCAAGGTGCGATTCGCTTCCAAATGCGTGGGATTCTTTTTGAGAACCATCTCATACAGACGCATCGCCTCGGCGGTATTTCCTCTGGAAAGAGAATCTCTCGCGTCCCAGATCATTTCCTCGTTGGAGGAACAGGAAAAGAAAAAAATAAGAAGCAAAAAAGAGGAAGAAACGTATCGGATATTTAGTCTCATAAATACAGAAGTTTTTACTCTCATCGTTAGAAAAAAAAGAAAACTTAGACCTTCTTTGTCCGGGGTTTCGATTAGAATTTTCCAATAAACCCTTTAGGCAACATAAAAAAGTTTAATTCTCCTGAGAGGAAACGTCCGAAGGATTTAGTACTTGTTAAACATTTCAGACGGGACTAAAAACAGTGACATCTTCACATAACAACCTACTTCAAAATTTCCAGGAATATCTCTCCGTAGAAAAGGGATTAAGCGACAATTCGATTTACTCCTACGGATACGATTTGAACAAGTTTAAGAACTTTCTGGAAAAGGAACATATCGATTTCCTAGAAGTTCAGGCGAACGATATCATGCGTTTTTTGAACGAGGAAAAGGATCGAAAGATCAGTTCCAAGACGATCGCCCGCGAAGTCGTCGCCATCCGCCAGTTTTACAAGTTTCTCAAGGACGAGAAAAAACTCGATACCAACCCGACCGAAAAAATCGAAACGCCCGAGGTGATGCGGAGTATTCCGGATTATCTGACTCAGGATGAAATCGAGGAATTGTTCGCAAGCATCAAAGAGGACAATCTCTACGAACTCAGAGACAAGTGCATTTTCGAATTGTTGTATTCTTCCGGTCTTAGAATTTCGGAAGCCTGCAATCTTCGATTGAGCGATATGGATCTCGAAGGAATGACTCTCACCGTGGAAGGAAAGGGCGGACGTCAAAGACTGGTTCCTTTCGGCGAAAAATCCTTGGACATTCTCAATCGTTATCTAAAACAAAGTCGTCCTTTCATTCTCAAGGCGAGAAATTGCGAATACCTTTTCGTTTCCAAAAAAGGTTCCTATATCAACCGCAAATCCGTTTGGAGACTTCTCAATCATTATATCAAAAGAACTTCCATCGCGAAAAAAGTGACTCCTCACACGCTCCGACATTCCTTTGCGACTCACTTGTTGGAAAATCACGCGGACCTCAAATCGGTTCAGGAACTTTTGGGTCATATCGATATTTCCACGACTCAGATTTATACGCACATGGCCAATAAGACCCTGAAGGAAGTTCATAAGAAATTTCATCCGAGAGGATGATCTTCCTTTTTGAAAAAGGAGAATCCTTCCGAAATTTTTTTCCAAAGGTTTCGGACTCGAACTCGTTCTTGTTCGGCGCCGCGGATCCAAAAGAATTTCGGGAGATTTTTTTCTTTTTGTGATCGCGGTTCGGCGGACCGATTGGAAAAATTGAATCAAACTCGAAATGGATTCCGGCAAAAAGAAAAACTTTGAAAATCTGTTTCGACTGCAGATCCCATCTCATCCCCGTTATCTTTCCATCATTCGAAGTCTTGTTTATAATTTAGCTTTTGAGAACGGATTCACCACGAGCGATTCCGCCGATCTCAAACTCGCGGTCGGCGAGTGTCTTTTGAACGTCATCAAACATTCCTACGGCGGTAAAAAAAATTTACCGATTTTCGTGGAAATCAACCTTTTCGACAATCGAATGGAAATTAGGATTCGCGATTTCGGAAGTCAGAAAAATCTTTCCGAAATCAGAGGATATGAACCCAATGATTATCGGGAGGAAGGAATCGGTCTTTATCTCGTGAAAAAACTCACGGATCATTTTTATCTTGATCAATCCCTGCCGGAAGGGAACAGACTGATTCTTACGAAATTGAAATGAGTAAAACATCCGCTCGTCCTGATCGATCGTCCGTCTTCGCGATCGTTTTTATTTTCGTTTTGTTTTCCATTCTTACCTGCAGAAAAGGACCTTCCGTATCCAGGGAAGAAGTTCAGAAACTAAGTAAGGATTATTTCACCCGTCTTTGTACAAAAACCGCGGAGTGCGCGAGCCGTTATCTCGAAACCTTGCCCGCTTCCGAAAAACCTTCCGAGAATGCGGCTTATTCAGTGGACCAATGTATGGAAGAACAAAAGGATCAGAATATTCTTCCCGACGAATACGAAAAGGTGACCGACGCGCAGATCGCGAAGGTCAAGGTTTGTATGGAGGATCTTTTAAAGGTTCCTTGCGAGGAGATGGAAGGGGGAGGAATTCCTTCCTGTCAGGAATTGTTCCAGTCTTCCAAAGACGAATGAGAATATTCTAAAATACTCATATCTTTTCGAGGTAGTTATGTACGAAACGAATATAGAACTTCTCGGGCAGCTGATCCAAGAAAAGAGAAAGCCGTATGCGATTCTTTCCTTAATCCAGGATACGGTCGATTCCATGCGAACCGACGTGGAAGAAGTTTCCGTTTCCGAAAAGTTTTACGAAGCTTGTCAAAAAATTTCGGAAGCCTTGATTCAGATCGATTCCGAAATCCCGGAATAAAACTTTTCGTTTTTTGATCTTTAATCTTAAACCCGTTTTGTCTTTTGGCGCTCGTTTACGATCCAGAACGGAAGCGTGACCAAAATCAAAACGATGAATAAAAAGACGTCGTACATGTGCGCTCTCAATTCCGGTTCCGTCCGTAAAATTCTTGTTATCAAAAACATCAAAAAGAATGTCCAGAGATAGAGAAAGTAGGCGCGGCTGGAAAATCGGTCGCGTTTCGTTTTTTCCGCAACGAGCGACGGTTCGAAAAAGGGAGCGATAAAGATGATCGCATACGTGATCATTCCCAAAATCAAACGCGAAAAAACGGGAGTTTTTCCGGAAACATAAAGATAACAAAAAACGAAGATCAGATGGATTCCGTGAACGATCGCAAACGCGGAAAAGGGGCGTTTGGAAAGAATTTTTCCGATTCCGTTCTCGTTGGAAAAAACCATCCAAATCAAAAAGGTCAACAGAGAATACCGTCCGGACGTACGGGTCAGGATCTGAAGTCCTTGTTCCGTAAATCCGAACATCGAAAACGAAACGATTGCGATTCCCGTTTCGATCAATAATATATAGACGATCGCTTTGGTCAGTTTCATTTCGTTTAACAAAAATCCCTTTTCGATTTTTTGAAAGACGTTTTTGAACTCGCGCAAACGTTTTGCAAAAAACTTTTAGTCATCATTCTTAGATCCAATGTCTGTCCTCTGGTCCGATGTAAATCGCGTCCGGTCTTAGGATTCTTTCCTTCTTTTGTTCCAAACAATGGGCCATCCATCCCGCGGTCCGGCCGATCGCGAACACGGGCGTAAAAAGTTCCGTGGGCATTTGAAGGCCGTGTAGAAGTAGGGCCGTATAAAATTCCACGTTCGTATGGAGAACCCGATCCGGTTTAAATTCTTTTAATAAACGAAGCGCGATGTTTTCGACGATCATCGCAAGTTCGTAAAATTCTTTCAGCTCGGGTAGTTCGTACAGATTTTTCGCGGCTAAGGCCAACACATCCGCTCTCGGATCTCTGACCTTGTAGATTCTATGTCCGAATCCCATCAGCCTTTCTCCTCGTTCGAGTTTGTTTCTTAGATATTCTTCCGCGTTTTCCTTTTTACCGATTTCAAAAACCATATCGAGCGCGGGTCCGGGAGCGCCTCCGTGTAAAGGACCTTTGAGAGCGCCGACGGCGCCGGTCGCGGCGGAGATCAAATCGGATTGTGTGGATACGATCACTCTTGCGGTGAACGTGGATGCGTTGAGTCCGTGATCGGCCACGGTGTTCCAATAGGCGTTTAACGCTTTTTCTTTTTTAGGATCGGGATCGATTCCGAGCATGGATAAAAAGTTCGCGGCCTGATTGAGGTCGGCTCGAGGAAGAATCGGATTTAAACCTTGTTTGAGTCTGTGAACCCAAGCTACGATCAGAGGAAAACTCGCAACGACCGCATAACTTTCCTCTTCGGGAGAATTAAACGTTTCACCGAGTGAAAGGGAAGCCGCTCCGATTCTAAGACATTCTATGATGGAAGCTCCTTCTCGAACGGCCGCTTCCAAAATTTCTCTTTGCGTTTTTGAAAATCGACGAGCTTCGATCAAATTTCGTTCCATCCGCTCCGTTTCGTCCGAGTTGGGAAGTTTATCCTCCAGGAGCAGAAAGAAAGTTTCCTCGAAGCTGATTCTATTTGCGAACTCCTCGATCGGATAACCGGCTACGGTAAGTTTACCGTTTCTTCCGTCGACTTTCGAAATTCTCGTTTTTACCGCGGGAATTCCCTCGAGCCCCGGACTGTATTTGTTTTCTTCGAATACATTGATCGTGTTCATATTGATTTCCTTTTTCGATTATTAGTGTATAGTATTGACAAAAATGGATCAATATTGATTTTATAGTCAATGTATGAAATCCTCTTCTAAAAAACCGTTTTTATCCGCGTTGGAAGCAGCCCGCGAACTCAGCGTGGAGGTGGAAACGATCTACGCGTATGTCAGCCGGGGAATTCTTCATTCCGAACCGGGAGTGGGAAAGGACAGAAGCAAACGATACAGAAGGGAGGAAGTGGAACGTCTTCTTTTACAACGGGAGGAAAAATTACATCCGGGTAAAACCGCGCGCGCGGCTCTGACTTTCGGACAACCCGTTTTGGAATCTTCGATCACTCTGATCGAAAACGAACGATTGTATTACAGAGGAAAAAACGTTCTTGAGTTGGCGGAACATTTTAAGTTCGAATCGGTTTGCGATCTTCTCTGGGAATCCACGTCCGCGTTCGATTCTCCTTGGCCGAGTTGGAACGAGGCCTGTATCAAATCCTATCCGCATCTATACGATCGTCCTTTGATCGATCTCGGTAGAATTCTTTTAGGCATCGCCGAATACGAGGACGCTGGTTCGCTTTTAAAAAATCAGGAAGCCTTACAAAGAACCGCGACTAGGATCGTCCGTTTGTTGACCTTGTTCTCTTCCAAGTCGAAACGAGGAAGGGAATCGATCGCGGAAACGTTATGGTTTGCTTGGAAAGGATCTTCGGATTCTAAAAAGAACGAAAAGGTTCTCCTCGAACCGAAAAAAATTTCCAATTACACTTCCGAGGATAAAAAAGCGATTCGACTGATCGAAGCCGGTTTGATTCTTTCCGCGGATCACGAGTTGAACGCGTCTTCGTTTACGGCGCGTTGTGTGGCATCGACCGATGCGAGTTTGTATCAGGCCGTGATTGCGGGAATGGCCGCTCTTTCGGGAAGTAGACACGGACTTCTCACGGAAAAGACGATCGATCTTTTGGAAAGCGTTCACTCAAAAAAAAAGGAAAGCAAAGAAATTCTCACCGATCGTTTGCGAAGAGGGGAAAGAATTCCCGGCTTCGGTCATCCGTTTTACAAAAGCGGAGATCCGAGAGGAAAAAAATTGATGGAGTTGTGCGAAAACTTTTTTCCAAAGAATAAGGAATTTCTTTCCGCAAAAAATCTAATCGAGGAGGCGATTCTTCTTTTGGACGATTATCCCACCATCGACACGGGACTCGCCGTCGTTTGTAGAACCTTAAAGTTGCCGAAAGGGGCGGGGCTTGCGTTATTCGCCATTGGGAGAAGCGCGGGTTGGATCGCACATTCCATGGAACAATTCGGTTCGGAACAGTTGATTCGTCCGAGGGCGCGTTACGTGGGGCCTAAGTCCGATCGCGAATCGGAGTTAGGTTAGAATTTTACGAGGTTAAAATCGAATTGATTTCGCATAACGTTTGCGAAGAAGATCGCGAATTTTTTTATCCGTTGTCTTCTTGTAAAATGCCGAGGCGTTTCGGTCTTACCTTCGTGATCTGAGGGTTTCCGTCGTTTCCTAAAAATACGAAGGACGGTCCCGGAATTTCCTTCAAACGAACCTTGAAGTTTTTTCCCTTTCCCGGATAGATATCGACTCCGGGAAAAATTTCCTGTTCGACTTCCACATAAGAATCCTTGTCGGGTTCGAATCCCATAATCATCGACTGTTCCTGACCGAGAAGGTTGTTTAGAATTCCTGAATATTTCTGTTTGATCGCCGAAAGCTTGGGAAGACTTTCCTTTTCCTCGTTTGTGAGTTGTCTTCTCTGAGAATCCTCGTTCAGTTTTACGAGACTGAGTTCGACTTTTTTCAGGATGTCTTGGTTCTTTTGAACTTCGGATCTGAGTTTTTCCAAGTCTTCCAAAAGTTCGGGACGAATCCCCACCGAAACGGAGGTCTTTGTTTCGGCGATGGCGCCTAACTTGGTGCAGATGACGGACTTGCCCGCGACACAACTTCCTCCGATCAATTCTCCTCTTCCTCCTCGGATGACCACGGATTCGCCCGCAACGAGTTCGGAGTGCATGGACGCTTCTTCGATAAAGATCGTGTTTTTTGAAATCAATTTTCCCTGTTCCACGAACCTCGTATAAATGTCCGCGCCGGATTCGATCAGGCCGCCGTTTCTTCCCATAAAACCGCCGGATAACACCACGTCTCCGCCCGCTTTGAGAAACACTTTTCCCACCGATTTTTTTACGATGATCGATCCTTCGGTTTCCAACGTGAACCCGTCCGCGATCGAACCTTCCACGATGATGGTTCCGGGAAAACTGATATTGCCCGTTGAAAAATCGACGTTCTCCAGATGACAAACCTCGTCGACTCGGATTGTTCCTTGACGATCCAGAATCGGTCTTCCGCTGATTAAAGAATGAACGGTATTTCCGTCCGAAGAGAGTCTAACGTTGGCTCCGAGTTTCCATTCCGCTTCCTTGCCCGGATCGTAGGGAAGAATTTCTCCCATTACGTTTTTTCCCTCTTTGCCGGGAACGGGTGAAATTTTTTCCGCGAGTTTTTGATCCTTTGCGACACTTTGAATGATTTGAATATTCTTAAAGTCCACTCTTCCATACTCGTCTTCTTCCAGTTGCGGGGTCGCCGGATGAATGAATAAGATTCGAATGTCTCCATTCTTACCCGGAATCGGAGGAGCACCTTCCGCGATGAGAATTTTTTTTCCGTACTCAGGTTCTTCCGAAATACGATCTATGATTTCCTTATGAACGCCGAATTGAATTCCTCGAAGATGAATCGATTCCTGAATCTGTTCTGTGTTGAGAATTCTTCCTCCGTATTTGGGAGGATGAAAGATCAAAAACGCCTTCATTCGATCTTCCGGTATTTCGATTTCGATTCTCGAACTTTCGGGTTTGCCCGGCCATTTTCCGATGAGATGAGGAAGTCCGTCGGATTTGGATACGAGTTCTTTGACGACCGTGGGCGAGGTTTCGGTGATTTGAAAGAGTTCGATTCTTCTTAGAATTTCTTTGGGATCGACCGCCTTTCCTTTTTTGCCCGCGGGAAAAACGGAAAGATAAGCGAGGCCGTCTTCATTTTCGATTTTGAAGAATCCGTTCTCGTTTTCTTCCAGATCCTTTAAAAGGGAATCCGTGAAATTCTTGAGAGAGTCGCTCATCCGGGGTTTCAGTGTAGAAATCATTGTTCCTTTTTACAATCGAAATCTCCCGGAAAAACTTGAATGTTTGGAAAGATTTTTCGTCAGTGATGGTGAGAATGTTCCTCGCTTTGGGAAGAATTCCATTCTACTTTTTCGGAATTCGAAGGATGTTCGTGGTCTGCGTGATTGTGATTCATTCGAAAGAAGATCGTCGAAATTCCGATCAGGATCACCGCGATTCCTCCGAATCGGATCGCGTTCGATGGAAGTTTTAAAACGAGTTTTCTAAATCCGATTCCGAACAGAAAGAGCCCGGGAAAGGTTCCCAAAAAGAAAGAAGACATCACCAGAGAACCGGCTCCGACGTTTCCGGTTGCAAGCGCCAAACTGAACGCGGGATACAAAACCGCACAAGGCAAAAGTCCCGTGACCATTCCGAACGCGAGCGAAGCGCCGGAAAGATTTTTCCCTTGTTTGAGAGAGGTTACGAGCGAACCCGCAAATTTGTTAAGAATTTTTTGATAAAGTCCGGATCGTTCGGGACTCGCGTTTTGAAAAAGGCTCAGTCCGAAGATCACGATAAAAATCCCCGAAACGATCGCGGCAAACTCGTGAAGGGAAACGAGACTTCCCGCGAGATTGAGACCGGACCCGACGAACCCGAAGATGGCGCCTAACGTGGAATAGGAGAGAAATCTTCCAAGATTGTAGAATAGGTTCAGTCTGAATTTTCGATCCTCTCCCGCTAGGTTGAGAGTTCCCGCAAAGGGGCCGCACATTCCAAGACAATGAAGGGAACTCGTGATCCCGTGGATGAACGCGACCGAAATCGTCGTGAATATCAGTTCAGTTTGCATGAGAATCTCCTTTAGCTTGAATCCCTCGAACGGGCGGAGTTTTTTCCTCGTCGTCGTCGAACAACATCCTGTATTTCGGTCCTTCTATGTCCTCGTATTGCCCGGTCTTCAAAGACCAGAAAAATACAACAAGTGCGCCGAGCGCGATCAACATCGCCATCGGAATCGTAAGATACAAAGCGTTCATAGTTTGGTTCTCCATTGTAAAGAGATGGAATTCAGGACGACGGAAAGGGAACTCAAGGTCATAAACCCGGCGCAGATCACCGGAAGCATAAATCCGAACGCGGCCAAGGGGAGCATTACGGAATTGTAAGTTAAGGATATTAGAATGTTCTGAAATATAATCCTTCTTGTTTTTTGGGAGATCTGCACCGCGGAAACGAGTGAATCCAGCCGATTGGAAAGTAATACGAGATCGGATTTGTCTATGGAAAGATCGGATGCAATTCCCATGGAAACTCCGAGGTTCGCGGCGGCCAAACAAGCCGAATCGTTGATCCCGTCTCCGACCATCACGACGGTTTCTCCTTGGGATTGGGCCTTTTGGATCACTCTCAGTTTTTCTTCGGGTTTCAATTCGTATAAGGAATGTTGAATGTTGATTCGTCGTGCGAGAGTTTCCACGTTGGATTTGGAATCGCCGGAAAGAATTCCCAGAAATCGAATAACGGTTTTGAGTTTTTGGATCGTGGATTCCGCTTCGGGTCGCACCGTGTCTTCCAACGAAAAACTCGCGAGAATCTGTCCGTTCTTTCCGAGATGAATCTTTCCGTCCTGAGGGTTTTGTCCTTTGGTGACGAAGTTTCGGTTTCCGATCCGATAGGTAGATATTTCGTCTAACGCGGTAGCTTCGATTCCGTTTCCGGGGATTTCCTTCAATTCTTTCCAGGCGATCGGATCGGCTTGTTCTCCTAAGGAATCCAATTTTTTTTCGATTTCTTTTGTAAGACTGACCGCGAGAGGATGGGTCGAGCTTGATTCCATCGAAATTACAATCGAATAGAGTTTCGATTTGTCTTCGGGGTTTAAAAACCATTCTTCTTGGATCGATAGTTTTCCGAGGGTAAGCGTTCCTGTTTTATCGAAGTAGATCCGATCGGCGCGGCTTAAAATTTCCAGAGAATCCGGGTTCTTGACGAGAATTCCCTTAGAACCGTGCAGAAGATTGCTGACCACATACGCGGCGGGAACGGCGAGCCCGAGCGCGCAAGGGCAGGCTACGATTAAAACGCTGATCGTATTGAGAACAGCTTTTTCCCAATTCTCATAATAAAAACCGAATATACAAAAAGTTGCAAGCGCTATGACCAAAACCGCTTGGATAAAATATGTGGAAAATTTGTCCGTCGTTCTTTGGATTCCCGGTTTCGCTTGTAAAGACGTTTCGATCAAAGAGGAAATCCTCGACAAGGTGCTTTCTCTTGCGGTTGTGGTCGCCGTGAGGAGGACGTTCGAGCTCAAACAAAGAGAACCGGATAGGATCGTATCTCCGAATTTGTGCGTGACCGGTTTGGATTCTCCGGTAAGAAAGGATTCGTCGAAATATGCGATTTCCGATTTCAACATTCCGTCCACCGGAACCCTGTTTCCGTTTTTTAAAAGAATGGAATCCTCTTTTCGAATTTTACTCGGTGAAACGGAAGTTTCGGTTCCGTTTTGGATCACCGTGTATTCTTCGGGAAGTGTGGATAAAAGTTCTCCGATTTTTCTTCCTGCCTTCAGTCGAATCGCGGATTCCAAAAATTTTCCGATCAGAATGAAGAAGTAAATCGTACAGACCGAGTCGAAGTAAACTTCTCCCTTGTCGCTTAACGTTACGTAGACGCTGTAGAAGTAGGCGAGGGAAACTCCCGAAAAAAGCAACGTGTCCATGGACAAGATTCTTCTTTTGACGGATTCGATCGCTCCTTTGTAAAACGGATAACCGGAATAGAGATAAACGGGAGTCGCGAAGATCCAAGAAACGTAATGAAACAGACGTTTGAATTCCATTTCGATTCCCGTGAAATACCCCGCGTAAAGACCGATGCTGAAAAGCATGATGTTTCCCCAAGAAAAACCCGCGAGGGCCATTCGTAAAAAAAGATCTTTGGAAAAAAGGCCGACCTTCGTTTCCGCTTTTAAGGGAGAATATAGAGACGGTTCGTAACCGATTTGACGGATGATCGCAAAGATCCGGTTGAGATCGATTCGATTTCTGTCGTAGACGAGTTTCATTCTTCCCGTCGCGAAGTTAATTCTCGTTTCGAGAACGCCTTCCTGTTCGGAAAGAACCTTTTCGTTTAACCACACGCAGGCGGAACAATGAATCTTGCCGATGGTGATCGAGGTTTCGCAAATTCCGTTTTCTTTTCGGATTACGTATTCCTCATAGACCGATTCCGTTTCGAGATCCTCTCTTTCGAGTTTGTTTCCGGAAACCGGCTCCAGAGTTTCGGAGCCTCTTAGATCGTAAAAACGAGTCAGTCCGTTTTCCACGAGCAAGGTCGCGAGTGATCTGCAACCGGAACAGCAGAACGTTTCCCGATTTCCCCTCAATTCTCCGTAAATGATTTCCTTTTCGGAGCGGATGGGTGTGTTGCAGTGATAACAACGAGCCTCGATTTTCGTAAGAGTTTGCATGCAGATTATTGAATATTCAAATCCTGTGTTTTTTCGAGAATTCTTCCCGAGACGTCGCCTTTGAGGCTGAGAATCCAACGTCCGCTTTCCGGAAATTCTAGAACTCCCAAATAGGTTCCGCGGTTTTTGGAATCCTCTTGCAACGATACGGTTTGATTGTATTGATCCGTTGCGGATCTTTCGATTTGAACGATCAGCTTCGCGCCGACGATCGGCGTTCCCGACTTTTGAAACCGAATGAGAATCGGATTTTTTCCGACTTTCAAACCGGTGTTGGAGGAGAACAAAATACTTTCGTAAGAATATCCTTCCGCGAGCATCTTTCTTTGTTCGAGGATCGACTTTTCGTAGTTCAATCCTTTTTCGTAATATTCTTTTTCGATCGGTCCCGTATAACCCGTGTTCGCGTATCGGATCGTAACGACGGTCGCGGCGATCAACGCGATAAACGCGATCCAGATCCAGGCGAAAGCGAGTTTCATACTTTTGTGTAAGGCCATAAGATTCTTCCTTTAGTTCGAATCCGTGATAGGAATCCGAAACGGTATCGTTTTCATAATCGTGTAGTTCGGATTTTTGGAATCCGTCATTTTCAACGTAATCTGATGCGAAGTTTTTGTGCGATCCTCCGTTGCAAGGCTCGTCTCGAGGATGATTCTAAATTCTCCCGTATTGTTCGCGTCCACGGAGAACGAAGGAGTTTCCGTTCCGCCCAAAAGAATATGAACCGGAGAATGTAGTGTGCTTTTTTCAACCGTAACATGCAAGGATCGGTTTTCAAAGGTCAGATTCAGAAGTTGAGCGTTGTAAAAATTTCGAATCAATCCGCCCGGAACTTCCATCGGTTGTATGATCCGATCGGGAAGAATGTTCGCATACATCGGAACCCGGTTGTAAAGAAGAATCGTAGAAGTCGCAAGCACGCAGAAAAGCAGAAAGCCGTAGATCACGCTTCTGGGACGAAGCCAACGTACTTTTACTCCCGTTTGTTTGGCTTGGTTCTCGGACATATATCCGATCAAGGTTTTTTTACCTTCTTTCCCCATCGTTTTTGTGCAAGCGTCCACGCACTTTCCACAGGCGATACAGCCCACGTTTACACCTTCTCGAATGTCGATTCCGGTGGGACAGACCACCAAACATAGATTACACGACGTGCAGTCCCCGACTTGTGTTCCCGCTTTTCTTCTGGGTTCTCCGCGCCGGTAGTCGTAAGTGACGTTGACGGAATCTCCGTCCATCATCACGGTTTGAAATCTCGCGTAAGGACATGCGTATTTGCAGAATTGTTCCCGGACAAAAGCCATATCCAGATATAAGGTCATCGTAAAAAAGATCGTAAAGTAGATCCAAACCGGCGGGGAAGTAAAGAAGGAAGCGGAACGAATGTCGCTTATCATTTCGTATGGATCCGCAAAATACGAAACCCATGCGAGCGAACCGATCACGCTGATCAAAATCCAAAGTTTATGAACCGCGATCTTGCCCCAAAGAGGAGCGTCTTTTTTTCCGTATTTGGAACCGAGAACGGTTCTTCCGATCAGATCGAACAGATCTGTGAACACGGTTTGAGGACAGGCCCAGCCGCACCAAACCCTTCCGATCAATGTTGTAAAGAAGAATAGGGACAGGCCCATTCCGATTAAAAAGAGATGTAGATAAAAACCTTCCTGAGGTGTGAAGATGTTTCCGAGCAGATAAAATTTTCTTCCGGGTATGTCGAGCCGGATCAAAGGATGTTCTCCCCAACGCAACCAGGGAAGAAAAAGATAAAATGGAACTAAGACCGCTTCTACAAGATATCTTGCGGAACGAATCTTACCTGAAATATGTCTGGAGATGACCACAAAAGTCCCCCTTGTGTGGTCTCCGGAAAAAATCGGAAAGTAGTTTCGATTCTTTCCTCGTATTTTTTCCGGAGCTTATACATAGATTAACGAGACGCCTTGAGACTTGCGTTTTGAGAAGCAAGCCAAGCCATCACTTGATACACTTTTTCCGAACCGAGAGAATTCTCATGCGGAGGCATCGGTCCTCTTCCCAGTTTGGTTTTGTCCACGGCGATTCCCTTCATTATGTTTTCATAAACTTGTAAATCGGTGGAGCCGTGAATCCATTCTCCGTCCATCAAACTCGGTCCGACCAAACCTTGTCCGGTCGGTCCGTGACACGCCGCGCAGACGGTCTTGAAGGTTTTTTCGCCTTCCGCGATCGCGTTCGTGTTTCCGCGAAACGGATTGCTTCCGTCGTTCGAAGTCACCGCGACTTCTTTCGGAAACTTGGCTTCGTGTTCCTTTACTTCCAATTCGTAAGCGACGTCCTGCGGCCAGTTCGAAAATTTATGGAAATAAACGGAATAGGCGACCGCGACGACGATACAGATCACGAAGATCCATTTCCACCAAGCCGGTAGAGGATTATCCTCTTGTCTGATTCCGTCGAAATCCTTATTTGAATCATGAGTCATCGATCAATCCTCCTCGAGCATTCTAAACTTGGGTTCTTCCATCTCTTTGCTGCGTTTACGATTGTAGACGTAAGCGGTGATGAGCGCGATAGCCATCACGAGGATCGGAAGTCTTGCGAACTTGTAGATTTGAATCAGTTCTAATTCCATAAGGACCTCACTGAATGGATTTGGAAAGAGCCGCCGTGTCCTTTCCGAGTTTGAGAAGATACGCGATGAGAGCGTCTCCTTCCGTTTTACCTTCCAATTCCTTAGGAACGGAAAGATAATCCGCGTCCGTATAAGGAACTCCGACTTTGGAAAGACCTTTCATATGATTTACGATCTCTTCCGCGTTTAACTTGGAACCTTCTTCGAATAACCACGGATAGGCGGGCATAACCGAACCGGGAGAAGTGTCTCTCGGATTGATCAAGTGCGTTTTATGCCAAGCATACGAAGGTTGAATCTGAGATTCGTGAGCGAGATCCGGACCGGTTCTTTTCGAACCCCAGAGAAACGGATGATCGTAAACGAATTCTCCCGCTTTGGAATAACCGTCTCTTCCGAAAGATTTGGAAGGATCGAAACGATCCACTTCCCATTTGAACGGACGAATCATCTGAGTGTGACAGTTGTTACAGCCTTCTTTTTGATAGATGTCTCTTCCTGCGAGTTCCAAAGGGGAGAACGGGGTAACACCTTGAATCGGAACCGCCGTTCTCGAGATAAAAAACGGAGGAATGAGTTCGAAGATACCGCCGATCAAAACCGCGATCGTCGTATAAACGGTGAACTTAACTCCTTGTTTTTCCCATTTTTCGGTGAAACCCGAAAACCAAGTGAGAAGAATGTCGAATAATTTCATACGTTTCCTCCTTGTTCTTTCACTCTTAAATCCGTTTCTTGAAATCCGGAACCGGAGGATTGGATCGTCTTCACGACGTTATAGATCATCACGAAAACTCCGCTCAGATAAATCGCACCCGCAACCCCTCTTGCAAAACGGAAAGGTTTCAGAACTTCGGTGATCTGAACCCAGTTCGGATATTGAAGAAATCCTTTGGAGTCGATCGCTCTCCACATGGAACCTTCGGTGATTCCCGAAACCCACATCGAAACGATATAAAGAAGAATTCCCAGAGTCGCGAGCCAGAAGTGAAGATTCGCCAATCTTTCGGAATAGAGATTCGCGTTCCAAAGTCTAGGAACGAGATAGTAGATCGCTGCGAAGGACATCATTCCCACCCAACCTAAGGTTCCCGAATGAACGTGACCTACGATCCAGTCCGTGTTGTGACCGAGGGCGCTGATGGAACGAATGGAAAGAAGAGGACCTTCGAAGGTTGACATACCGTAGAACGTGATTCCCACGAGCATCATCTTGAGAAGCGCGTCGGTTTTGATCTTCTCCTTCGCTTGAGTCAACGTTAGGAACCCATTGAGCATTCCTCCCCAAGAAGGCATCCACAACATGATGGAAAAAGCCATCCCCGTGGTTTGAAGCCACTCGGGAAGAGGAGTGTTGAGCAAATGGTGAGGACCCGCCCAGATATAAATGAAGATCAAGGACCAGAAGTGAATGATCGACAATCTATGACTGTAGATGGGTTGTTTGATATGTTTCGGAAAGTAGTAATACATCAGACCGAGGAACGGAGTCGTCAATACGAAGGCGACCGCGTTGTGACCGTACCACCACTGGATGTTCGCGTCGTAAACTCCCGAAAAAACAGAATAGGATTTACCGAGTCCGACCGGAACCGATAGGTTGTTCACGATAAAAAGAATCGGAACGGTGACAAAGGACGCTATGTAAAACCAGATCGCCGCGTAGAGTTGTTTTTCCTCTCTCGTAAAGATGGTTGCAAAGAAGTTCACGATGAAGATCACGAACCAAACCACGATCAAAAGATCGAGAGGCCATTCCAACTCCGCGTATTCCTTGGATTGATTGAGTCCGAGAGGAAGCGTAATCGCCGCGAGAACGATCGTTAAATTGTAGAGAACAAAGTGGATCTTTGCTAAGGAATCGCTCCAGATTCTTACCCGGCAAAGTCTTTGGATAAGATGATAGGCTGTCGCGAATATAATACTCAACGCGAAACCGAAGATCGCCGCGTTGGTGTGTAAGGGTCTGATTCTACCGAAGGTGAAATACTGTGTGAAGTTCAACTCCGGAAAAACCATTTGAAAAGCGGCGAGAACTCCCACTAACATGGAAGCGACTCCCCAAACCATAGCCGATATGATGAACCCTTTTACGATGGAATCGTTGTATTTGGCGTTCGTTTGGCTCATGAGATTTTGTCTCCTGATTCGATTTTTCCTTCTGAATTAAACCGCGATTTATATCATTAACCAATTCTAATTTAATAAAATTGAATGTAATAAGTCGATCGGGTCTACGGTTTAACCTTATATTTAAACCGACTTAGGAATGGAACAATTCCGAACGGGATTCCGAGTTCAAAGACCATGATAAAAATCAAGTACTGAAGATTCGCTTGGAGTTGAGTTAAAAAAGGAAAGTTCGAGTATGGTCACTCGATTCGAAGATCTTTATGAGATTCCTTCTCAGAATGAGAATCAACGGTTCACGATCCGTTATGCGCGGTTTCGCGTTGGAAATACCTTTGAAAAGCCTTCCCGTTTTCCGAAGCTTCGGGGCTTTGGAAGAACATGTTCCGGCAAAAAGATTCTGAAAGACAATCCAATGGATACGCACCGGAGAACGGATTTTTACCGATCGATGCAAAAATCGGGGTTCTGCGCCGGGGCTTTCTCGTTCCCGATTCCCTACTAATTTTCATTTTCGGCCTACAGAAGATGCGTTTTGTTCCCTTGGGACCGGACGTTAAAAAATCCGGCGTCAAAAAAACCGATCGAGAATTTTCTCTTTATCGGTAGAATTGGGAAAACGACCGAAACTTAAAACGATGGATCTCAATATAAAAGATAAGCTTCAATCCGGATTTTCGTCGATAGACAGTCTGTCCCGAAATCTTCCTCCTCAAGTTCAAAAAACTCTTTTGTATACGGGGATTTCACTCGCGGTCTTGGGAGTTTCGCTTGCGGTTTTGATCGGAATCCAAAGAGGAAAAGAAGGCGCGGCCTTCGACGATCAGGCCAAAGAATTGGATCGCAAGGCCTTGTTCTTAGAGGATATAGAAAGAAATTATAATCGAAAACGAAGATCCATTCGTTACAGCGATCCCGATCTTTCCATCACGGGAGAATCTTCCGGTTTGGAAATCGATCGTTACGAACGCGAAAAACCGAAAAGCGGACTTCTACCCGAATCCGATCGTCCCGAAGGAAAGGATCCCTTACGAGATGGACGCAGAGAAGGAGTGGGAACTCCGAAACTTCCTACCGAGTCGGACGCACTTCCGACGGAAGATCGGAGAAGAACTCCGGATTCCAATCGAAACCAGGAAGACCCGGGAACGATTTCTCCCGATCGAGGAAATTCAAATCCGTCCAACCAAGATCGTCCGAGTCTGATTCGACCTCCGAAAAACAATTCCAATTCGGGAACTCTCGAACCTCGATGAAATCGATCCGTCCTTTACACAACTTGATCGTTTTGGTTTTTTCTATATTCGTTTTTACGAATGTATTATCTGCGGATATGCCTCTTCCGTTTCCGGAAGAATTGGGAACCCCGTCGAATGAAAGCCCCTCCGTAGAAGAAAAAGAAGGCGCGAACGGAACCGCTTCCGGCTCCGTTCCTTCCGAAAAAAAGGAAGGCTCGGATGAAAATCCGAACTCAAATTCTCAAACGGAAACAAAGACGACTCATGTTTCTTCGTCGGGTTCCGCGGAATCCGGTTCTCCGCAAAAATCCGGGACCGATGCTTCCGTTGTATCCTCGGGAAATTCGGAAATGTCCGAGCAAGAATCTACGAAACCCGCTTCAAAGACAACTCTCCCGAATTCGGAAAAGACGAGTCTGAAAAAGAAAAAGGATAAAAAGAAGGAAGATCCTTCCGAAAGCGGCTACAAAAAAGGGCTTTTGCGTCTGAGAGAAAATCAAAGAAATAATGCTAAGACGGAATTCAATCAATCCGGTGGACAAGGAAAATCGGCCAACGCTTCCCGATTGGAAGATGCAAGACTTACCGCGGAAAATTCGAGCGATACGAACGCGATCACGGAACAAATCGATTCCGAGGATGAAAAGTGGAAGGCGATCTTCGAAGTGGCGCGGGCTTTGCGCGGAAACGGAAAAATTCCGGAAGCGGAAACACAGTATTTAAAAATCATCACGGAAGCGCCCGAGAATTTTCAAAGCATTTCCCTTCTTTCCTTGGGTGAAATGTTGTCTTCCACCGATCGAAAGGATTCGGGAAGAAGATATTTGTTACAGCTTGTGAAGATGCTTCAGAAAAAACCGGAACTCGATCCGAAAAAAGACCAGCTCGAAAAAGCGGTTACCTTGATCGCAAGAATCTACGGAGATCAGGGAAAATACGAGGAGGCGGAGAATTGGGCGAAGGCCTATCTCAACCGAATGAATCCGGACGCCTCCGAGGATTCTCCCTTTGTAAAGGAACTTCGTAGGATTTTAAAACGAAGATATTATTGAATTTTAAATTAGAATTTTCTAAATTTAAAAACCAGCGCGAGAATTCCGCTCGGGTCGTGTTGTTCCTGAAATATTCTAAGATTCTTATGAAATCAAAAACGGGACCTTAGATCCGGTTTTTGGAAAGAGCCGCGTTCGTTCGGTGGACCGTTTTTTATAAGTCATTCGATCGGTCGCATTCATCGGCTTCGCTGAGAAACAAAAGGCAACGCTTCGTTGCCTTTTGTTTGAATTGCTTTCTATAAGAAGCAATAATTCAAAGAATCGCTTTCGAAATTCAAGTAAGAGATACGTTTACGTCTAATTTTCCGAACTTGGAAAACAGACTGATTCCCAAAGAAGGTTTTTTAGGAATCTTTAATGTTTCGTTTTTGGAATCGATGATGTTCGGAGCCGTAATTTCGATCGATTGTCCCGAAGTCGCGAAGATGTTCATCGCGTTCCCCGTGGTCATGTTCGCGATTTCACCCAGAATATCCTTGTATTCGTTTTTGATATCCTGATCGCTCATTCCCGGCATCAGAACCCCGGCGATCTTGTAAGCCGCGTCGTAATTCAATCCGTAGACGACTTCTCCGTTGAAGGTTCCGATTACGCCGATCACGATGGAAAGTTCGAGATTGGTTTCTGGGCTATCCTTGATTCCGATCTTCCCACGGATTAAATCCGTTTTCAAAACGTCTCTAAAAACGATCGTTGCGGCTTCGAGAAAGGGGTTTACCAGTTCAGCCCGGATTTGCATTATTCTTCTGCCTTTTGACCGATCCTTCGTTCAATCGGGTATTTTTCCTGAAGCGCCTGACTGATTTCCATAACGAACCCGTTCATCAGGTTCGGATTGTCTCTCAAATCGGGTCCCTGGGAATTATTGATTTTAGACGAATCGATTTCCAAGGAAGCGAATTCTACAAAAACATTTTTTTCGGATTCTCTGTAAGGGCCGCCGACTTTTTTAGACCCAAATGCTACGGTTGTCAAATCTTTAAGGAATTGCGTATTGTTTCCAAGGCGAATGTTTTGGTTTCCGGACTTAAGTTCCCAAAGGTTCAAAAGGGATTGGTCCTTAAAATCCTGAACGCTTACACCTAACAAGGCCGCGATCTTTTGAAGTCCGTCCGGTTCCTGTTGCAGATTTTTGAGTTTTCCCTTCCATTCTTCCTGGGACTTGGAACGGGTTTCGAGAAGGAGTTTGCTTTTTAGGAAATTTTTTCTTTCCTCGAAGCTGACTTCTTTTCCGTCCTTGTTTTTCGGAAGTTTTCCGTCTTTCTTTTCGTTTTCATATTTGGCGCGAAGAACTTCGTCGGAAACGGGAGCTTCTTTTTCCGCAAGTTTGGAAAGTTGATCGTCGGTATAAGTGACGATTCGGAGTTGAACCCGAGCCGAGGTGGATTCTTTTTGAAGCGTGATTTCTCCGTCGGTTTTCTTAAGATCCGAGTTCAAAAGAGAATCATAGAGACCGCTCGCATTCTTACGATCGATTCTATACTGCATCGGAGCGGAGTTAAGAATCTGCTTATAAATCGCTTCAGGTTTGCGAACGTCTTCGTCGGAATATCCGGCGCCGTTTACGGATTCTCTATAAATTCTACGGGCTTCGTCGGAAAGTTCTTCTCGAATTCCGGTTTCGGAAACGGAGAATCCCGTGGCCGATGCAATCTGTTGTGTTACGACCAAACTGCGAATCGTTTGAAACGCGCAGGATTGGAGCGTCGAAGGATCTTCTGCGAGAGAAGGGGCAATGTTTCTGTATTGGAAAAAACAATCTCTTCGAGCCGCTTGATAATAGTCCATCGGGATGGAGAATTCGCCGATTTTTCCGGCGTTGAGATTGGAACGACCGGCGATCACGTCGAAAAAGCTTTTTTCGGCGTCTCCCGGAAGAAAGGTGATGATCAAACCACCGACAAGGATAAAAAGAAAGAAGGCGACGACCGCGCGAATGATCTTGTCTTTGAGAGAAACGTTTTCTAATTCCATGATTGTATCTGTAAACTTGAAAGGGTTTGTGAAGGAATATTTCTGTAAAGGAGAAAAGTGAGAAAAACGCTTCAGAAACCCGCCCAAACGACAGATACATAAAATGATGCTCTTTATCGCAATCGCACTGATTCTCGTGGGACTTCTTTGTTTTATCTATGTCTCTCTGAACCCGAATCCTTCTTCGGGCGGGGACCGGTTTGGATTTAAGTCCGGTTCCCGAAGTCCTCGAAACGCGGGCTCGGAAAACGAGCATCTGATTTCGAGACCCAACCCTCGAAAAGGCGCCGAAATTTTAGCTTCTTCCAAGCGCGCGCCGAGCCTGGACCAGATCGAAAAACAGAAACATCTGGAAAATCTGTTCGTGGAAGGAAGAAGAATCCCGAAACAAAATCGATCCGCTGAACCGAGTTCGTCTTATAACGCCGCGCCCGAATACGAAGAAGTTTCTTCCATCGAGGAAGAATTTTCGGAGACGGAACTTTCCTCTCATTCTTCCCATTCCGGAATAGAAGTTTTGGAAGAATCTCCTAAATTCTCCTTTGCCGCAGAACAAAAACGTCCGGAAGAAGAAGTGAGAGAGATTCGGTTTGAAATCGAAGGAATTCTTTATTTGGATCAAGGCCGGGAACTTCCATACGAAAAGCTCGCGAACAAAAAAGAAGAATTGAGTCCGGACAAACTGAAGAGTTTAAAACGAGTGGGTCCGGGCCGCTTGAACGAAAGTCGGGATTCTCTTTGTTTCGAAGCGTTGAACAGCAGTTATAAATATTCTTTTTCGGAAATCGAAAAGATTCTTTTTTTCGATGAAGGGATCGTTTTGATTCCTTCCAAGGCCAATTATCCGGTTCCCGTTTTTTTTACGAGAGAAACGAATCACCTCAAATCGTATTTGGAAAATTCTTCCCAGACGTTTTCGAAGTAAACAAGAGCTTGGGTTCCACCGACGTTCGATCGTGAAAACTTGCGGCCCCCTCCCGAATTTGGGTGGTGGAGGCGGGCCTTGTGGGAGCCGTTCCGGGATTTTTCCGTATATCAGAAAAACTGAATGAAGTCAAATCCATCTTGAAGGAACTGTTCCGACAAGATGGATCGATTTTGTATTGATTTATATGAGAATGTTCGGGGGCAAACGCGGACTTTAACCGCTAAGCTCCCTATGGGTCGCTTAACGACCCTCTACATGTAAAAGTTTTGTGGTTTTGACGATGATTCTTACGATGAGATAAAAAACCAAACCGCCTCCGAACAAAATGATCTGCGGAAGTCGAATCGCTTCTAAAAGATTGCTCACCGGCTCGTTAAAATAAACCGCGACTAAATCGAAAACGCTGAAGATCACTAAGATTCCGAAAAGACTCGGATATTCTCTTTTGATAATATTGCGAATGGAAAATCCGAGAGCGGGTTTTTTGTAACCGCTGAACTTAGGAATAAAAGCGGGAATCGTGTTCGCCCAGGAAAGATACGCTTCTCCGAATTTTTTACGTAAGAATTGTTCTTCCGCAAACATAATTCTTTCGTAATATACCCAGAAGAAAAGAATGAAAACGGAAGCGATCAAAAAATTCTTAAGAAAAAGAACCGCTCCGAGATACATCAAAAAATTTCCCAAATACAAAGGATGTCGGATTAAAGAATAAATTCCCTCTTGGTTCACCAAGTCCGCGACTTGTTCTTTCGTGTTTCTTCCCGAGGTTCTCGCCGGAGCGTAACCGATCACGAAACAACGCACGAAAAGACCCAAAAGACTGATCGCTAAACAGATCGATTGATAGTAAAGATGATAGGTATAAGAATTGCCTGGAAATTGATAGAAGGGCAAAAGTCCGATGCAGAGAATCAAAATGATTCCGGGGATATAAGATCTCCAACGAAATAAAAAATTCCCCTGAGATTCAAATTCTTCGATCAAAGCCATGCTTTCGTCCTAAGTTTTAGATTTCTTATGAAATGAAATTGGAAGCCCTTGAACTGTCAATAGAGAATCGAAAGGGTTCCAGGAGCCAGATTTGCGTCAAAAAGGATCGTTCGATTCGCGGAAGAACTCCCTCAGATTTCGAGCTTCTCCGAATTCTTTTAAAAAACGAGGATCGATCAGGTATAAGATTCGATCGGAATCGACTCGAAAAATCGGTTCTTTCTCGGTCGTGTTTCCGATCCATTCCCAATGCAAGATTTCATCTCGGCCCGAAGCGAAACGGATTTCGATTTGAAATCGCTCTTGGGGGGAAAGTGGAATCGACTTTTCCAGAAACGGTTTTTTTAAAATTCGTTCCGCTTTGAGGGAAAGAATTTTGGAAACAATCTCGGAACAATCCTCTCCCGGACAAAGAAGAGGTTCCGTTCGGATCGGTTTCCATCGTCCGGGCGCGTTTTGTTCGATTTCAAGACGAAGGTTCTTTTTGCCGCTTATCTGTATTAGAATAGTATGAATTTCTTGAATACTAATTTCTTCAGGCAACAACAAACTTGAAAAGAAGAAGTTTTCGTTCCCTCTTCCCGCAAGCTGGTTGAGATTTTCTTCTACAAGCCAAACTTCTCCGGTTTCCGGAATACGAACGAAGGTTCCGTTCGAGGATCGATCGCCGACTCCTATGTCCAGTCTGCCGATTTCTCCTGAGGAACTTTGGATCTCGAGTTTTAATTCTTCTCCGTTTAAACCGAAATCGGATGAATCGGAAGAAGACGCGATTTTTGTAAATTTACGGATTCTTAATATGGAATTTAAAAATGAAACGATCTTTTTTACGTCGGGCCGCGCTTGTGTATCCCGGATTTGAACGGACCATGTTGCACCGTTTTTTTGGAGAACGGTTTCGTGTCCTTTTCTGCCGATTTGAATTCTTTCCACGTCGTCCGTTTTAAATGGGAAGAATGGATCCGCGTTTTGATAATTTTTTTGAAACAATCCGAACGGATTGGAAACGGAAAGATAAATCGCACCTAAGAATAAATTGCAAAGAATCAAAAATAAGGCCGTTTCTTCCCGAAAGAGTTTCCGTAAAAAATCGTAAAATTTCACAACCGCTTTCACTGTGTTTCTCTTGCCGTTTTATTTTGCCGAGAATTGCGGTTGCGGATTCTCAAAAAGATATACAACCCGAGCAGGAGAGGAATTCCGAATAGATTCAGAAAACTGAATGTGATTTTTTCGGTTTGTGTGAACGGTTTTAGTTTTAAAATCGCCGATTTTTTGCTCCGAATTTGGATCAGATCCGAATCTCCGTTGGCGATGTCGATCGCGTTTAATAAAAACGGAATGTTCGATTCTTGATACATTTCCCTCGTTTCCGGGTAAACCAAAAGATCGGAAACGAGATAGGGCGATCCGATCGCGAGAATTCTCGAGGTTTTTTCCTCCGAAGTTTCGTTTAAAAATACATTCGTTTTTTGGAATGTTTTCGGAAGGTTCGGCGCCGATTGGAACGCGCTCTTGAATCTTCCTTCCAGAACCGCGCCTAAAACGATTCTTTGATGGTTCGACTGAAACGGAGTCGAAAAGATTTGTTTTTCTCCCAGAGCTACGATGGCGGAGCGAATCTCCGCTTCTTCTGTGGAAAATAAAATCGGTTCCATTCTCACCTTGGGTTGTTTTTCGGGAAATAGATCGACGCTTGAAACCCAAGGAAGAAGCAGGCCTCTCATGGATTTCGTAAACGGATTCGTGTCGCTTAACATTTTTTCGGAATGAGCGGCCACGATCCAGGGAGGATACGGATATCTTCCGATTACTCCGGGTTCCACTTCCATCAAGGAGCCGATCGAAAGGGAATGGTTTAGATCGAATGTCAGGTTTGTGTTGATTCTAAAACCGTAATATTCGAAAAGTCTATTTTGTTCCTCCGCACCCGAGGCCGGTTTTGCGATTCCCGCGCCGACCGCGTCCATTCCGATTCCTTCTTCCCGATTGGGGGATTCCAAGCGAAAGTCCATGGATTTATAAAGAAGAATTAGGTTTCCGCCTCTCATCAAAAACTGATCGAGTTGATACGATGCGATTTCGGAAAGTGATCCGCCTCCGATCCAGAGTAACGTCCGAATTCCTTCCGGAATCGTTTCCTCTTCGAGTTTTATCTCGGGAAGAATTCCGTATTCTTCTTTTAGAATCTGATTCGTAAAAATTCCGATCGTATCCTTTCCGATCTCCGGTCCCGATGACGTCGTAGATAAACTTCCGGGAACGGAAAGAATCGCAACCTCGGCATCGCTCGGTTTGCGAATCATCTTTCGAAGTGTGGTCAGAATTTGATATTCGATTTCTTCCGCGTAAAACGCAACGGGGAGCGTTTCCTTTTGGGTCCCCAAGGTTAAGGTGATTCCGAGAAAGACCTGTTTGATCTGGGAAGAACCTCGTTCCGTTCTTTCCAAAATCTGCGGTTGAATTCCTGCTTCACTCGCTTTTTTTTGTTCCTGAGCCGAAAGATCTGGATCATGAAAACGTAATATTATGTTCGAACCTCCCACGGAAGCCATTTCGCTTAACAATTCTTTGGTAAGATCCAGGCGAACCTTGTATTCGCTCGGGATTTGAGAGGAATAATAGGCGTCTATGTACAGGGGAGAATGTAGGTTTTGAAAAACTTTTTTTGTGCTTTCCGAGATTTCGAACCGACCCGATTCGGATAAATCCTTTTTGCAGTTGAATTTTGAAACGATTCCGTTGCAAAGAAGGAATAGAACAAGAGCCTGCGAAAACATAAACCAACGGTTTTTGTTGTATCGGATCAAAAACGTTCTTATATGCGAAATCATCGTTTCGACCTCAATATAAGAACATTGGAATATACGACAAATAGAATGAAACTCAGATAGAAGAAAACCTCTCTTCCGTCCAGAATTCCCAGACGAAACGGTTCGAAATGTTTGGATAGGGAAAAAAAGGCGAAAGCGTTTCCGAGACCGGCGCCTAAAAACTGAAGAACCGGCCTGAAACCGGAAAGAAAAAACAAAAGACAAAAAATCACACCGAGCAGATACGAAACGATTTGATCCTTGGTCAAAGAAGAAACAAAACTTCCGAGCGCAAGATTGGCACCGCCCAAAAGAAAAATTCCGAAATAACCGACGGCTACGGTTCCAAAATCCAAATCGCCGAGATAAAGAATCGTTCCCGGAATCAAAAACGTAAACGAAAGAACGAATCCCAAAAAGCTCCAAGCCGCAAAAAATTTTCCAAGAATCAATTCCAAGTCGCTGAACGGAAGTGAGAAAAGAATTTCCAAGGTGCCCGAACGTTCCTCTTCGGACCAAAGACGCATGGAAAGAGCGGGAATAAAAATCACGTATAAAACCGGAACGTATAAAAAGTATTCTTCCATACTCGCGGATTTAAAATCCCAAAAAGAACCTTCTCCCAAACCGAAAAAGAATAAAAACGAGGTTAAGAATAAAAAGAAGGAAGCGAAGATCGTTCCCACAGGAGAATTGAAGTAAACGGAAATTTCTTTCCGACACACCGTTCGGAGATTGAAAAAAAAGTTTCGGATCGATTCGGTAAGTTTCATCTTATCGTTGTAAGGTTAAGGACTCGAAAACGGATTCCAAGGAATTCTTTTCCGGAGCAAAGGATCTGATTTGAAACGGAGCGGTTCTCAGAATCTGAAAGATTTCTTCGGGACGGGAATTTGCGGAATGGATTCTAAATTCTCGAAACGAATCTTCTGTTTTTCCGGTTTGAACGATCTCATAGATCGGGGATTTGTCGTTTGCAAAAAACGTTTTTAAAGAATTCAAATCGGTTTCCGCAAGAATCAAACAACCTTGTCCCTTCGACACGGACGCGATCGAGGAATCCGCGATCAATTTTCCTTCGGACAACACGAGAATATGATCGCAGATGTCTTCCACTTCCTTGAGTACGTGCGAGGAAAACAAAATCGTTTTCCGTTTTCCTAATGTACGAATTAAATCCTTGAGTTCGGCGATTTGAAGCGGATCCAGACCCGAGCTCGGTTCGTCCAAAATGATATATTCAGGATCTTGAATGAGGGTTCCCGCCAAAGAAACCCTTTGTTTAAAACCTTTCGAAAGAAAGTGAATCGGATTGTAGACGACGGATTCCAACCTCAACAACGTTAATACGAAATCGATTCTTTCTTTAAGATTCTGATCCGCTCCTTTCGCTTTTCCCAAAAAGGAAAGATATTCGTAAACGGTAAGATCGAAATAGATGGGAGAGGATTCCGGAAGATAACCGATCTTTTTTTGAATCTCGATTTTGTTTTCGAAAAAATCAAGACCGTCGTAAAGGATTCTTCCTTCGTTCGGATGTAAGGAACCGGTGAGAAGTTTGAGAGTTGTGGTTTTACCCGCGCCGTTCGGGCCGAGCAGGCCCGTGATTCTTCCTTGGGGAATTTCAAAACTAAGACCGGAAACCGCGATCTTTCCCGGATAAAACTTGGCGAGTTGACTGACGGAAATCGTTCCCATTGGGATTAATCACAGAGTTCCCGAATCTCGTCGAGAGCGGCAATCGTTTTTCGAAACGGAAAGACTAAAGACCGAGTTTACCGTCCACTTTGAATTTCTTTAAGACTTCCAAAAGATCCGCGCTTAGATTTTTAATCTTCATCTTCACTCCGTAGTTGTCCATCATGTTCTTTACGGTTAAGAGTTTGGCGATTCCGCTCGAAGTGATCTTCTTAACCGGGTCGACCGAAAATTCCACTTCGGTCATGGAACCTGTGGACGCGGTTCTTGTCACCTCGTCGAAGATTTTATCATAACCGTCGATTACCGGAGTATCGATTGCAACTTTACCGAACTTGCCTTCTATTTTGAATTTTGACATATGATCTTTCCCTTAAATACGCGCGCTAACGGAGTAGACGAAGCACTTTACGATCTGAAGAAGATGATAAATATCATCGATTTCGTAAATTAATTTCCGTACTTCGGCAAAGATAATTTACAAGTGACGCGTCTTCCCTCAGGTTCCATTCTTCATAATCGGAACCTTCTTCCAAAAGAATCAGTCCGCATTCTTCTAAAAGAATTCGAATCGTATTTCTTGGGAAGTATCTGTGTCTGTGAACTTCCGAAAATTCTTCCTCTAATTTTCTGTGAGAGAAGGTGAGAGTGGATTCCAATACGTTCGATTCTTCCAAAAACCGATTGATCCATCGGATTTTGTAGTCTCCGATTCTTTCCACAAAAGTATGACCGTCGAAGTGATTCTTAAAGTTGTAGAGGCTACTTAGATCGAAAAAGAAAAGTCCGTCCGGGTTCAAGTGCGATCGAATTTTGGAAAAAACTTTTTTCAGTTCTTTCTCGTCGTTCAAGTAATTCAACGAATCGTGTGTGGAAAGAATGAGATCGAATTTGCGATTTTTTAAATCAAAATCCTGAAGATCGGCCTGAATCAATTCTCCTGAAATCGGCTTTTTTCTCGCAATTTCGAGCATTTCCGAGCTGGAATCGATTCCGGTGCATTGGATGATTTCGGGAAATTCTTCCCAGAGTTTGCAGGTTCCGCAACCCAAATCCAAAACGGTTTTCGGAAGAATATTTCCGGTCTGACCCGCGTACGAAGAGAGAATGAATTCCGACCAACGTCCGTACTGGACGTCCTTCATAACTGCGTCATAAACCGACGAAAAGCCGGAATAAGGCTTTTTTTTAAGCATAATTTAATTTTTTCTTGCTCTTTTTACGATCTTTCCAATAGTCAATCGTAATTTGATGAGACATAATGTTTCCGGAAAAATTGTGTCTATGGTAAACAAAATTCAATGGGAATAGAATTACTCCTGCCGTTTATAGCCAGCGTAGGAATTACAATCCTTCTTCGAAGGCTGGATAAATCCAACTATAAACTCAGTCAGATCAAACGTTTTACGGGAAAAGTTCAAGACGAGTTAAACGACATCGCTCTTGAAAAAATCCAATTCGTAAAAGACGCAGGAATCGATTTAGAAATCAGCCTCAAACAAACGCGCAAACTCGCAAACGACGTTCACGCTCTCAATGAAGAATCCAGACAACTTCTGGATTCCATCAAAACCAACCGCGACTTTTTGGATTCCGTCGCGCGCGATTTGAAAGAAGTAGTGCAACTTTCCTCGGATATTCGGGAAGAATCCAACGCGATTCAACAGGGACTTCTGCGTATGGAGTCCGGTAAAAAAGAAATTCAACTTCTGGATCAAAAGATTTTGGATCTAAGATCCGAAGCGGAAGCGATCCTCGAAGTGTTTACCGATAAGGTCAATCTTCGTTCGGACGAACTTTTACAATCTCTCGCTTCCAAAATCGTGGAGCTCGAAGAACTTTTAGAAATCAAAAACGATAAGATCGATCAAGGTCTGAATTCGATCGCCGCAAACTACAGAGACAGTTTGGATGCACATTCCAATTCTCTAATGCGTGATTCCGTGGGAAGAATCGAACAACTTCGTTCCGAAATTTCTTCCTTATTCGAAACCATCCGTCATAAAGAAGAGGATTTGGATCTAAGATCCGAAAAGTTGCAAACCGTATTCTTAACCGTAAGCGATAAACTCGAACGTTTGGATTCCCGTGTGGAAGAAAAAGCGGAAGCGGCGGATCGCAAACTCGAAGAGATGGCGAGACTTGCGGAAAAATCCGCTCAGGAAAAACTGGATCGAATTCTCGAACAGGTCACTCATTCCAAAGAGGCGTTTATCAACGGTGTCAAACTCGAAGTCGATTCGATTCGAAGAGAAATCGAAGGGATGAGTTTGGAAACCATGACCCGTCGCGACGAAATCTTAAACGAAACAAGACGTCAGGCGGAATCGATCAACGAATCGATTCAATTCTTCCAGGAAAAATATCTGGAAGCGGAAAACAAACTTCTCCGCCAAGCGGACGCACGTAAGTCGGAACTGCTCCGTCAGATCGATACGTTCGAGGAAGAATTCAACCGGATCAGCAGCAATCTTCGCAGCGACGCGGACGGTTTGAAAAAAGATATTTCCATGGGTCTCCGCGAATTTCATTCCGCTTTGGATTCCGCGAGAGAAGACGCAAAAGAAAAGACGATCCACGGAATTTCCAATCTCAAAGAGGAATTCGATTTAGAACTTTCTAAACTTCATTCGGAAAGATCCGCTCTCATTCAACAGGATCTCGACGCCGTGAGACAATCCATCGTCGCTTTGGATAAACAGATTTCAAGTCGTATTAAGGATGTGGATTCGTATCTCGGCGATCTTCAATCCGCGATGGAATCCAGCGCTGGCGATCTGATGTCTCAGGTGGAAGAGAAGATCGATCTTCTTTCCGGAACCGTGGACGAGGAAGTTCGTAAGATCGATCAGAGATTCGAAAATCTTTCCCGTTATTGGGAAGAGGAATTGGGCAATATCCGTTTGAACGCTCAGGATCAAATGGGTCGTCTTCAGGAAAAACTCGGAGACGTTCATGTGGAAGGCAAGGGTCTTCTGGAAGAGTTTAAAAACGAATACGCGATCCAAAAAGACAGGATCGAAGAATTCGTTTCCCGTTATAAAACCAATTTTCAAAAAGAAGGGGATTCCGTTTCCGAAAGACTCGGCGATTCTCTGCGTAACATCAAAGAGGATGGAAACGAAATTCTCCAGACTCTTCGGGAAGAATTTTCCGGAACCATCGACAAGATGGAACAGATCGTTAAAAAGAACGAAAAGGTTCTCGAAATCCACGCGGAAAAAATCCGAACCAGCGTGGAATCCAATCTGGAAAATGCGGGCAAAGACGCCGAACGCGTGTTAGACCGTCTGCGCGATTCGGCCGAAGACTTCTTCGAAAAACAGGAAGAGAAGATCAGTCGTTTAAACGGAACCATCGACGCGAAAATTTCTAAACAACTTACTTCTCTTATGGACAAGGGACAGTTGCAGTTGGGTCAGCTCGAGGAAAGAATCAGCAAATACATTCTCGACGTGAAAAAGAATTTAGAAGATTCTCTCAAGGCTTCCCGCAAGGACAGCGACGATCAGATGAAGGGTTTTCAAAAACAACTTCAGAATCAGCTGCGAGAAATGGAAGCCGCTTCCGAAGAATTCCTTCGTTCCGGTAAGGAAGAGTTCAAAGGTTCTATGGAAGAATACAGAGAACTTCAACTCGATCTCAAACGGGACTTGGAAGAAATTCGCAACGCTAAGAAAAATCTCATCGCCGAAATTCAGGAAGAATCGGAAAGTCTTCGTTCTTCCGTGGAAGAGATCACCGATAAGATGGAAGAGCTCGGAGAAAAAGCGGAACTCTTTCACAAAGCGAGCGAGATCGTCGAAAGAACCGATTCGTATATCCGAACGATGGAAGAACTTTTGTCCAAAGCGGACGAAAGAACTCCTTTGTTAAACGAAATCGAAGAAAAATTAAACGAACTTCAAAATATAAAACATTCTCTCGTAAACGAAACGGAAGACTTAAAACTCAGATTGGATTCTCTGAATTCGATCAAGGATTCTTCCGATTCTCTTCGCAACGAGTTCGAAGAACTCCAAAGAAGATCTTCCGATTGGGAAGATACGTTTACGAGACTTCTCGAAGCGGGTGAAAAAGCCCTGGAGATGGAGGAAACTTTCGGAGATCTTACCGCAAGACTCGAAAGTTTGGAATCCGTTCGCGAAGAAGTCAAAGGTCTTTTCGACGAGACCGACGCTCATAAGGAAGCGGCTAAAGGTCTTACGAATAAACTCTATTCTCTTCAAAACGACGTCGAAATTCTCGAAGCGAGAGAAAAGGAAATCGCGGAAACCGTTCGCAAAACCGACGACCGGATCGAATCCTTGTTCCGCAAAAAAGAAGAGATTCGTTCCGTGGAAGCCAAGTTCGAAAAGATCGAAGACCTTATGGTCGATCTTTCCGAAAGACACAAACAGATCTCCACGTTGCAACATCGTATGGAAGATTTGAAAGCCGGTGCGATCGTTGTGAAGGAAGACCTCGAAGGTCTTTTGAGCGAAGCGGACGACAAGTTCGAAAAACTTTCGGGTTTCTTGGACGCGGTAGGCGCGGTTACGGAAGGAAATCCTTCTTCGAGCAAGTCGAAGGATTCTTCCAAGGATCATCTGATCCAAAGGAAGAAGGCCACGGTGTTGAATCTCTATCACAACTTTCAATGGCCGGCCGAAACCATCGCCGAAAAACTAAACTTAGAGACGGGTCTTGTGAATACGATTCTACAAAGCGAGTCCGTTAAGAAGAAATGAAATATTTCTTGACGGCGCGTAACTTGAGCTCTATGTCTCATTTTCTAAGTTATGGTATCATTTTTTTTAAAACAAAGGTAAGGTCGCAAAGGGGAAAGTTCTAAAAGGTTGTTCTTTTTCCGGGTTTCTGAAAAGAATGCAAACTGGAACCGAAAACGGAACAAAAACAAACTGGACGACCGTGAACCGGAGCAATATTGAAGATGGCACAAAAGAAGAAAACTAAGACAGAGAGGAAGAACTCAATGGCTGGAAAGAATGTCGAAAAGGAAACCCTGATCGTAACGAGCAAAGTAAAGGCTTACATCAAGTCTAAAGGATTTATGACTTCCGGAGACGCGATTGACGGTTTGAATGAGAAGATTCACCAACTGATCGATGACGCAGTGAAACGTACTGAATCCAACAAAAGAAGTACGGTTCGCCCGACTGATTTCTAATTCGATTTGATCTTCATCAAAAACAAGAGCGAAATCGAAAAAATGAGAGCGGCTGGGAAACTGGCCGCTAAACTTTTGGATTACATTTCCGCATACGTTCTGCCCGGCGTTTCGACGTTGCAGTTGAACGATCTTTGCGAGGAGTTTACCAAAAAGCACGGAGCAAAATCCGCTCCGCTCGGTTACAAAGGATTTCCTAAATCGATCTGTACTTCCGTGAATCAAGTCGTATGTCACGGGATTCCAAAAGCGACGGATGTTCTAAAGGAAGGGGATATCATCAATATCGATGTGACTCCTCTTTTGGACGGCTATCACGGTGATTCTTCCCGTACGTTCATCGTAGGCGGCAAGACGCTCCCCGAAGTGGAAACCCTCGTGAAGGATACGGAAAGAGCGATGTATATCGGCATCGAACAAGTCAAACCCGGCAACCGAGTACACGATATTGCGAATGCGATCGACGATTTTCTCACTCCGAAAGGATACGGAATCGTTCGCGATTTGATGGGACACGGAATCGGAAGAGGTTTTCACGAAGATCCTCAGATCCCTCACTTTCGTCAGAATCGAAAACTTGCAAAGCTCGAACCCGGTATGATCTTTACGATCGAGCCGATGGTCAACCTCGGAACTTGGCAAGTCAACTTCTCCAAAGAAGACCATTGGACCGTAACCACAAAGGACAACAAGTGGTCCGCTCAATTCGAGCACACGATTCTCGTCACCGAAAAAGGCTATGAAATTTTAACCGTATCGGGGTAAGCTGGTGTCATGGAAACAGTACTTGGTTATCTGAGCGCTTTGGGTAGAGACGCCGTATTTTTTTTAATCAGTTTTGTTCTCTTTTACATCGGTAAAAAAATCAAGGATTGGATCGAACCCGGCGATCTCGATCACGAAATCATAGTCAACAACAACACGGCGGTCTCTTCGGGTTTGTCCGGTTATTATCTCGGACTCACTTTGATTCTTCTCGTCATTCTATCTTCCCCCGGAACGGATTTTATCTCGGATTGTTTTCAAGTTTTATACTACGGCATTCTCGGAATTCTTCTTTTGAACCTTTCCTACTTTATCAACGATAAGGTGATCTTTCGAAGTTTGGATTTTAACGAACTCGTTTATTCGGGTAAGAATGTAGCCGTGGGCGCGGTCGTTTTCGGAAGTAGCATCGCGTCTTCGATCATCATTGCGGCTTCCTTAAGCGGGGACAACGCGGGACTTGCGTTCCCGATCTGGAAGGATCTTGGGCTTTTGGAACCGGTTCAAAAACTTTTGGACGGAACCACGCTCGGAGTTTTGTTTTTTTCGATCGGACAAATCGCTTTGATCCTCTTTACGCTCGCGTATCGTAAGATCGTTCCGTATTCTTTGGATGTGGAACTGAAGGAAAAGGAGAATCTCGCCTCCGGGATTTCCTACAGCGGCGCGTTAGTCGCGCTTGGAATCATCATCGCGAGGGCGCTTCATAAGGATCCGATTTCCATGGAACACACTTTGTTCCAGATCTTTTTGGATTTCGTGCTTGGATTGATCGTAATTCCGGCCGTACGTCTTTTGACGGACGCGGTAATTTTGCCGGGAAGCACTTTAAAAGAGGAAATCAGTCGGGATCAAAACGTCGGCGTGGGAATTTTGGAAGCGGTCGTACTCATCAGCTTTGCGGGAATTCTATTTTACGCGGTTTAAGGTTTTCGCGGGATTTCTTTCGCAAAGAAATACTTCTCCGTTTCTGATTTCGTTTTAATAAATTTCTCTGGAAGTGTAAAGTTTCCATTCGAAGTGATAGACTTTGCGGATTCCGTACTCGAAAGAATCTTTGAGAAGTTTGATTCGATCCTCTTCGGAAAAATTCTCGATCGAACCGGAAACTTGTACGGTTTGTAAAACCTCGGAACCCAACTCCGCGAAAATATATTTATGATTGGTATGAAACGGTTTCAAATCCCTTTCCTGAAAACCTTTCAACGCTCCGACTACGGAAGCGAACACGATCTGTTTGGAAAGTTTATCCTTCGGCAAAACCGCGAGACGAATCGCGGAGACTACGTCCGCATAGGAAATGATGCCGGAATGATTCGGAAGAAGAGCGATGTCCGTTCGAGGGAATTTAATCTTTTCGGATAATTGTTTTTGCATAATCGATTTGTATCAAATTTATGATCGAAAGTAAAGAAATAATTTCCGAATTCAAAAACCTGATTGAAAGCTCGGGTTTTGATCTTTATGGAATTTGTGACGCAAAAATTCCACAAGAAGACAGAGATAACATTCTTTCCTGGGTAAAGGATGGAAAACACGGAAAGATGGAATGGTATCCGAAGAACATGGATCTTCGTTTGGATTTTAAGAATCTCGGCTTCGATCCAGTTTCCGTAATCGCACTCGGAACGATTTACAACGATCCCGAATACGACGAGTTCTCCCGAAAAATGTCGTATCGATTTTCAAGATACGCGATCGGAGAAGATTATCATCGCGTACTCCGAAGACTTGCAAAACCTCTAATACAGGCCTTGCAAACAAAATATCCGAATCATAAGTTTCGGCAAGGCGTGGATTCTCTACCGGTTCCCGAAAAGGTTCTCGCGCGAATGGCCGGACTCGGATGGAAGGCGAAGAATACGAATCTCATTCATCCCGAATTCGGGTCCTTCTTTTTTATCACCGTGATCTTAACGGATCTGCCCGTTCATACGGCGCAGATCGAAGTTAAGGATCGTTGCGGAACCTGCACGGCTTGTATCGATTCCTGTCCGACCGGCGCCTTGGAACCGTATCGAATCGACGCCGGAAAATGTATATCGCATCACACCTTGGAAGATTCTTCCCTGAAGATCGAAAACACGCACGGATGGCTCGCGGGTTGCGACGTTTGTCAGGACGTCTGTCCTTGGAATCACGTAAAAGCGCGTAAAAAAGGGATTCGAACAAAACGGGAAGAATTTAGAACCCGTTCTTACTTTAAGGAGAATCCGGATTCCGTCCTGGATTTCGACGAACAAGAATTCAAAAATCACTTTTCTGACTCCGCGATCTCACGAATGAGCTTCGATATGTTTCAAAGAAACGCGAATATGTTAAAAAATGATTTAAAAAATCCCAAAGTTTGATCGAATATCGTTCTCGGATTTTCGATCCGAAAACGGTTTTGACCATGAATTCTAATCCGGAATCAGGGGAACAACTTAAGCCACCGATCTTTCGAACCGACAAACTCGGCGTATACATCTCCTCAAACGAAGAATTTCAAAAATTTTTGGAGCTAAACGAGATTCGGGAAGAATCGTTTCGTTTCTCCAAACAGGTTTCGAGTCTCATCCAAGAATTCACACAGAAGGCTTTTAGGGATAAGATTATTCTTCCCATCGAGTTTACGACCGAAGTGGGTTATATCAAACCTCGGTTCGTATTTTTAAGAAAGTTATTCAAGGACGAAGAAGTATCCGAAGTGGAAGGCGTTCTACTTCCCGAACTCGAAAGGATAGAACCTCGTCAGGACCGAAGAATCAAAATCAACCGTTCCTATCTCATTTCGAACGAAATCAATCAATGGATTCTAAAATCCAAATCGGTTCAAGAACTCTACGGAGGAATCTGCAAGATTCTGGTCGCGGAGGAGAACTTCGGATTCGTATGTTTTGGAACGGTGGAATCTAGGAAAAATCTAATATTCAAAGTTGCTTATGCGGGTGAAAACCTATTTCAATCCAAAGAGGATTCGGAAGCGATCGATTTAGGGCCAGCGCTCCGCGTGGTCAAAACCGGAAGTCCTTTGATCGTAGAGGACATCGGTTCCCAAGAGGATTTCGGAACCTGGAAAGAATCCTGTCTCAAGGCAGGTTTGAAATCCATGGGAGTTTTTCCCATCTTTCTCATGGGAGAATTGACGTCCGTCCTCTGCATTTTTTCAAAAGAGACGGATTATTTTTTGGAAGAAGAAGCGAACGCTTACGTAGGAATCGCAAAAAATCTGGGATTAGGACTTAAGAATATTCGAGAAAGCGAACAAAGATTTTTAGCGGTAAACGCGATGCGGGAAAGCGACGAACGTTTTCAGGCGATCTTCGAGACCGTGGTCGACGCGATCATCATGATCACGCCGAAAGGAACGATTATGATGTTCAACACGGCCGCGGAAAGAATGTTCGGTTATAACTTCACGGAAGTCGTCGGAAAGAACATAAAGTTTCTGATGCCGGAGCCGTATCATTCCGAACACGATCATTATCTTCTTCGTTATTTGGAAACGAGGGAAAAAAAGATCATAGGAATCGGAAGGGAAGTGATGGCTCTTCGAAAGGACGGAACCGTTTTTCCGGTAGAGTTGGCCGTATCGGAATTTTTTCAAAATCAAAATCAGTATTTCGTCGGAGTGATCCGCGACGTTACCGCCCGCAAAAAATCAGAAACCGAACTCAAGGAAAAGACGAACGCACTGGAGGAATTGAATCGAAGCCTCGAAGCGAGGGTGGAACGGGAAATCGAAAACAGAAGGGAACAGGAAAAGGCCCTGATCCTAAGATCGCGTCTCGCGGATATGGGAGAGATGATCGGAAACATCGCACATCAGTGGAGACAACCTTTGAACGCGATCGGTTTGTTCGTGCAGGATTTCTTATATTCCTATCAAGCAGAGGAGATGGACGAAAATTACATACGTCAATCCACGGATAAAATCATGAATTTGCTCGAGCAGATGTCCGGAACCATCGACGATTTTAGGAATTATTTTCGTCCGAATAAGACGAAGGAAAAATTCTCCGTAAGATCGGCGATCGTCAAAACGTTTTCACTCTTAGAAGAAAGTTTAAAAAATCAAAATATTAGGATTTACTTTAATTTAGATTCGGATTATGAAGTATTCGGTTTTCCTAATGAATTTTCGCAGGTAATCCTAAACGTAATCGCGAACTCAAGGGACGCAATCATGGAAACGAAACCGGAAGAACCTCTTATCAAGGTAGAATTGAGCGAAAAAGATGGTAAAAAACTTGTTTCCATATCGGATAACGGAGGAGGAATCGAGGATTCCGTTCTTGAAAAACTGTTTCAACCGTATTTTACGACCAAGGATCAAGGCAAAGGAACCGGAATCGGACTTTATATGTCGAAGTCTATCGTAGAGAACAATATGGGCGGAAGAATCTACGCATACAATTCCGAACAAGGCGCGGTGATGGTCATCGAACTTCCATGAGACAAATCCCAATAAAACTTTTGTATGTAGAAGACGAGGTGTTGATTCGAATCATGATGGTTCGTTTTCTGGAACGTTTTACAACTTCTGTACGTTCGGCGGAGAACGGAAAAATCGCTTGGGACATGTTCCTTGAGTATCAACCCGACGTAGTAATTACCGATATCAAGATGCCCGTGTTAGACGGAATCGAACTCACGAAAAAAATTAGAGAACAAAATTTGAATATTCCGATTGCCGCAGTAACCGCTTTCTCAGAACCTGAGATTATAGAAGCGGCGCGCAACGCAGGTGTAAACGAGATCATCATCAAACCTGTAAGTGTGGATAAGTTAAGAAAGCTACTTCTTACATTCGAAAAATAGAATATTTGTAAACCGACGGATCGATATACGTTACGATCAATGGATCGAATAGAATAAGGAGTCGGTATTTGTCAGTAGAAATAGCTCAAACAGACAATCACAAGAACGTCCCACGAGAACTCACGTTGGAAATCGATACGAACTACGCGGTTGAAATCGCGGAAGACGTTTATTGGATCGGTTTTTACGACGAAAGAGAATCCCTTCACTGTAATCCCTACATGATCAAGAACGGGGAAAACACCATTCTGATCGATCCCGGATCGATTCCGGACTTTCCGGTCGTTGCGAGAAAGATATTCTCGCTCGTCGCTCCGGATTCCATAGAAACGATCATTCTTCAGCACCAAGATCCGGATCTATGCGCCAACGTTCCCATCTTCGAAGACTTACGAGGCGATACTCAAGTACAGTTGATCGCGGAAACAAGAACCGTTTATCTCATCAAACACTACGGAGTGAAAGGAAGCGTGGTTCGTATCGGAGACAGTCTCACCGATTTTGAAACTCCGAGCGGAAGAAAACTTCAATTCATCAGTACTCCGTTCGCGCATTCTCCGGGTGCGATGATCACATACGACGTTAAGTCGAAGGTTCTTTTTACGAGCGACATTCTCGGCGGTTTAGGAAACGAATGGGCCTTGTATCACGACGCAAGAGCCCTGGACAATATGAAGGCGTTTATGCAAGCCTACATTCCATCGAATCTCGCTCTGCGTTATGCGCTTCTTCGGATTCAGAGTTTCGACGCGGACGTGATCGCACCCCAACACGGACAAATCATCCGTAAGGAACAACTTCCTGCGATCATCGACGAACTTTGGAATCTTCCCTGCGGATTGGATCTGATCAAGGACGATATGATTCAAAAGGCGAGAAAAGGAGATCTGCGTTGAACGAACTTGCTGAATTTGCGAAGAGTATCGCGATCGGAAGTCCCGAAGACATCATTCGAAGAGAAGAGGACTACTATCGCGCTTTGAGTCGGATCGTCCGTTATCGAAATAAGGAAGCGTTGACGAGAGAGATGATGAATCACTTGGTCAACAGCGACCGCAATCGGATCTTGGAAGAAAAAAAGAAAGCGGACGTCTTATTGCAGAATATTCTTCCCGAATACATGATCGACGAGTTGAAACTCAAAGGAAAGGTAAGGCCGATCCAACACGAAAACGCAGTCGTGATCCTTACGGACTTCGTAGGTTTTTCGGATATCAGCCGTTATATGAGCCCGAACGAACTTCTCAAAGAACTTTCGATTTACTTCGACGAATTCGAAAGAATCTGCACCAAACATAGAATCGAAAAAGTAAAAACGATCGGGGACGCCTTCCTTGCGGTCTGCGGTCTGGGCGGATACAAAAGAACCGCGAAACTCGATTCCATTCTCGCTTCTTTGGAAATGATGGAATACACCGAAAGAAAAAAGAAAGAGAAGATCAAGGAGGGAGACGACGCTTGGGGGCTTCGAATCGCGATTCATTCGGGGACGTTGATCGCCGGAGTCGTCGGTCATACGAAGATCGCCTTCGACATTTGGGGACATACTGTGAACCTCGCTTCTCGGATCGAAAACATAGGCGAACCCGGAAAGATCACCGTGTCCAAATCGGTTTACAACGACGTTCGGGATTATTTCGAATGCGCTTATATCGGAATGAAGGAGCTCAAGGGTGTAGGAAGTCACGATCTTTATACGATCGATTCCATCAAAAAGAATTTGGGAAACGGGGAATCGTCTCAAATTCCGGGTGAGAATTTTAGAAAACTGTATAAGGCCTTGGAGCAGGGAAAACACATCATGTTCTCGGACGGGAAATATCATATTTCCAATCCGGAGAAGTCGGAAAAACAAAGAGCGCTTCTCACGAGAGAATGAATTGTCTCCGAGAAAGACAAAAACGTCTCGGATCGTCTCGTAACTTTTTCGGTTTTCGGATGAAAATTAGAATCCGGGAACAAAACAGGATTTACCTTCCTCACGGATCTCATTCCATGTAAAGAAATCGCATTTCTTTACGACTGTGGAATCCAAAACCAACTCCATCGATACAAAACTAATTTCGGAACTCAGAAAGAATCTTCTTTCCTGGTTTCAAAAAAACAAAAGAGAACTTCCGTTTCGAATCAACAAAAACGCATATCGAATTTGGGTGAGCGAAATTATGCTCCAGCAAACCCGAGTCGCGGCCATGCTTCCGATTTATGAAACGTTCTTAAAAAGATTTCCCGATCCGCAAACCTTACAAGCCGCTTCGGAAGAAGAGGTGATGAAATACTGGAAGGGGCTCGGTTATTATTCCAGAGCTAGAAACTTAAGAAAGGGCGCGGCGATGATCGTCGCCAAACACGACGGATTTTTTCCGAAAGAATACGACGAGGCGTTGGCGATTCCGGGCGTGGGAAGTTATACCGCTTCCGCGGTTTTGTCGATCGCGTACGGAAAACAACACGCCGTCTTGGACGGAAACGTGAAACGAGTTTTATCCCGATTGTTTTTGATCGAGTCCGATCCTCTTGCGAGTTCAACCAATCAAATCCTCGGAAACTTGGCGCAGGAATTTTTAACTCCCGGATCGCCGGGAGATCACAACGAAGCGATGATGGAACTCGGAGCCTTGGTTTGTGTTCCCGTCCCGAATTGTTCTTCTTGTCCTTTGGCAAATCGTTGCGAGGCCCGCATCGCCGGAAAAGAAAAGGAAATCCCCGCTCCGAAATCGGTGGAGAATTGGATCGAACTCGATCTCAACTTTTTATTCGTAAGATCGCCTAACGGACTATTGGCGGTAAAGTATCCGAGTCGAAGATTTTTTAAAACCATCTATTCTTTGCCGTTTCGATTGGAAGGAAAACATCCGTATGAAAAGGACGAGTTCGCGGAAGAATTGTTCGAGGCTCCTTCGTTAAGGGAGAATTCTCTAAGCACAAGACATTCGATCACCAATCATAAGATTCGTTTGAAATACAGCGAACTCGAAGAAACAAACGCGGCCAAAATTGAAAAAATCCTGCAAAAAAGAAAGGACGTCGAATTCAAGTGGGTCAAAGAATCCGATCTCAAGGAAGAATTTCCGTCGTCGATTTCGGGCAAACTGATCCAACTTAAGAATAAGAATAAAAAACAACCGGAACTTCCGGTAGGAAAGTCATGAAAATCAGATCCACCTCCGAATTCGTAAAGGAATTACAAAGACACAAAGAGTTACTCGTAATCGAAGAGGAAGTCGATCCGGTTTTGGAACTCGCCGAAATTCAAAGACGTGTGGTCGACAAAAGAGGACCCGCGGTACTTTTTAAAAACGTAAAAGGTTCCCGTTTTTCCGTCGCGACCAATCTCTACGGATCCGAAAGAAGAATGAAAATCGCTTTCGGCGAGGATCCGATTCGGTTCGTGCAAAAAATTGCATATACGATCCAACACTTTCTTCCTCCGACTCCCTCCAAAATCTGGGATTTGAGAACGATCGCGTTTCAGGCTTTGAGAGTGGGATTGAAAAAAGTCAAAACCGCTCCGGTGCTCGAACATACATTAGATTCTTTGCATGAACTTCCCACGATCAAGTCCTGGCCCAAGGACGGAGGAAATTTCGTGACCTTACCTTTGGTTTATACGGAAAGTCCGAAAACCGGAAAGGGAAACCTGGGAATGTATCGGATTCAAATCCACGGACCGATGGAAACCGGAATGCATATCCAAATCCACAGAGGGGGCGGAAATCACTATTACGAAGCGGAAAAAGAAGGAAACTCTCTTCCGGTTCATATCTACGCCGGAGGTCCTCCCGGGCTTACGATCGCGGCGGTTGCACCTCTGCCGGAAGAGATCAGCGAATTGATTCTCGCCTCTTTGTTGTTAGGTGAAAAACTTGGAATCAAAAGAGATAAAAATATTTCTTCTCTTCCTATCGTAGCCGACGCGGACTTTCTGATTCGGGGGAACATTCCTCCAAAGATACGAAAACCGGAAGGACCTTTCGGAGATCACTACGGTTACTACGCCTTAAAACACGATTATCCGATCGTTCAAGTCGGTAACATCTATCATCGAAAGGACGCGATTTGGCCGGCGACCGTTGTGGGCCGTCCTCCGCAAGAGGATCATTGGATCGCGGAATATTTGCAGGATCTTTTGTCTCCGATGTTTCCGGTCGTGATGCCCGCGGTCAAAGGGGTTTGGGCGTATGAAGAATCGGGAGTTCATTCTTTGGCCGCCGCCGTCGTAAAGGAAAGATATCAGAGCGAAGCGTTTACGGGCGCGCTTCGGATTTTGGGAGAAGGTCAACTTTCCCTTACGAAGGTCCTTCTCGTCACGGATCAAAACGTGGAACTCAAGAACTTTAGAGAAACGTTTATTAGCGTTTTGGAAAGAATGAATCCGGTTACGGATCTTCATATTTTCGCGAATATTTCCCAGGACACGTTAGACTACACCGGACCGGAAGTGAACAAGGGAAGTAAGGCGATATTTCTCGGTTCGGGCAAAAAGAAAAACGATCTCAAAACCCGTTTTCAGGGAAAGTTTACGAATTCTTTCTTTAAAGATCCGAAGGTTGCCTATCCGGGAGTTTTGGTCGTATCGGGTCCGAAGTACAAAATCAAGGACGGGGTTCCCGCAAAACTTCTCAAGGAAAAATCGATCAAAGACTTTTTGTTCGTCTTTATCGTGGACGACTCCGAGGACGCGACCAAAAGCGATCACGATTTTATCTGGTCGATCTTTACCCGTTTCGAACCCGCCGGAGACATATACGCAGACACGAAATTAATCCGAAATCATCCGGCGTTGTATCCTCCCGTCGTGATCGATTGCAGAATGAAAACCTGGTATCCTTCCTTGACGGAGGCGGACGCAAAAACGATCCGCAAAGTGGACGATAGATTTGGTAGACTGATAGACTCTCTTTAGGAAATTTGAATTCTATGACTAAAAAAAGATGTATCGTTACCGGCGGAGCCGGGCTGATCGGATCCAATCTTATCCAGGAACTCAATCGACAAGGGATCGACGATATTTTGGTCGTGGATCATTTGGGAACGTCGTCCAAATGGAAGAATCTTCTCGGAAAAAAATATTCCGATTATCTCGAAAAGGACCGTTTTTTGGAGGCCGCAGTCCGTTCTAATCTATTAAAAGATTATGATATTCTGTTTCACTTGGGAGCCTGTTCCTCCACGACCGAAACGGACGCTTCCTATCTCATCGAAAACAACTTCGAGTATACAAAACTTCTCGCAAACGAATCCTTAAAGAACGGAATTCGTTTCGTGTACGCTTCCTCGGCCGCAACCTACGGGGACGGGGCTCACGGATACGACGATAAGGCGCCGATCGATTCTTTGAAGCCGCTCAATATGTACGGATATTCGAAACATATGTTCGACCTCTATGCGCAAAAACACGGTTTTTTAAATCGAATCACGGGGATCAAATACTTCAACGTGTTCGGATACGGGGAAGGTCATAAGGGAGACATGAGAAGCGTCGTTCTGAAAGGATACGAGCAGATCAAAAAAGAGGGAACGATTCGTCTTTTTAAATCCTATAAACCGGAATACAAGGACGGGGAACAAAAAAGGGATTTTTTATACGCAAAAGACGCCGCTAAGATCACCGCCTATCTCGCGTTTGGCGGACACGGAGGTCTTTACAATCTCGGAAGAGGAATCGCGGAAACCTGGAACGATCTCGTGTCGGCCATCTTCGATACGTTGAAACTTCCGAAAAACATAGAATATACTGAAATGCCGGAAAGTTTAAAGGCAAAATACCAGTATTATACCTGCGCCGATACGGCGAAACTTTTGAAAACGGGCTATGGAGATGGATTTACTCGATTGAGCGATGCGGTGAGAGAGTATGTAACCCTCCTCGATGAGGAAGAGGGTACATAACTAATCTTTAAAGTGATTTTAAAGGATTGATTAACCGTAGATTTTGACGATCGTACGGATCAGATCCTTGTATTTTCCGTCTTTCAGATAATAGAAGACTTGGTTGGATTCTTTTCTGCTGGAAAGGATTCCGTTGATCTTCATTTTGCTGAGGTGCTGAGAAGCCGCGGATTGGCTGATTCCCAGTAAATCCACAAGTTCGCCTACGCTGTGTTCTTTCTGAGATAGGAAGAAAAGAATCTGCAAACGGTCAGGGTGAGCGATCCCCTTGATCCCGCGAATTGCGGATTCTAACTGGTTTTTCTTTAATGCTGATTTTTCTTTAGACATTGTTTTACTCTTATTTATATTTCTAAAAGAAGATGCTTTTTCTTTTTAGACCAAAATACCAAATTTAGTTTATTCAATTTTAGTAATCTAGTAAATCTAAATTTGATAAATTACGGTCTATTATATTATAATTTTATCTTAGTGTAAAGTTATTTTCTTAAAAAAACGATTTCCGATTAAATTTTTACTCCACCTGAAATTTCTAATATAACTCCGGACACTAAATCGTTGTTAGCAATGAACTCAGCAGTGAGAGCAATCTCATGAGGTTCTCCTAATCTACCGATCGGGATCAACGCTTCCCATTTTTTTAATGCTTCCGGATTCATATCCTTCATTACCATTTCTGTTTTTATAAATCCGGGCGCAATACCTGCCACACGAATGCCGTATCTACTTAATTCTTTTGCCCATAGTTTTGTCATCGATGCGACGCCCGCTTTCGCTGCGGAATAATTCGTTTGTCCGGGGTTTCCGTGCATTGCAACGGATGCAATCGGAATGATAACACCTTTGCTTTTGCTTTCTATCATTTGAACTGCGGCTTCTCTTGCGGTTAAGAATACTCCGGTTAAGTTGACGTCTATAACCGATTGCCAATTTGAGAGTGACATTTTAGAAACTACTTTGCCAGTTTCTTTATCCGTTTTTACTAATAAACCGTCTCTTAAAATACCTGCGTTCAAAACGGCGACGTCCAAACTTCCGAAATGTTTCACCGCGGACTGCATAAGCTTTTCTGCATCTTCTTCTTTCGATACGTCCGCTTTGAAAGAAAATACTTCCGCGCCTAAAGCCTTGATGTCGTTTTCCGCTTCTTTCAGTTTTTCTTCAGATATGTCCGAAAGAACAATTTTTGCCCCTTTTTTGGCGAAATGCTCCGCCATGGCTTTACCGAGTCCGCCTGCGGAACCGGTAACGAGTACTGTTTTACCTTTAATGTCCAAGATTGTTTTCCTTTAATTCTTTACTTCTGATGCTGATGTATTCTTCGGAGAACGGAATTTCCACGCGTGCGATCGTTTCGTGTTCGCGAGTCATGATCCTAAAGAGATGCGGATCTATATTCTCACTTTTTAATAGAATCATAATGAGAGCGATCCCGAGTCCCGCTCCTTCCGTATTGTCCATGTTGTCCATATAGAATTCCGCGATGTCGTTGTAACTCATCGCCTTTCTCATCTTCTCCCGCATCCTTTCTTCTTCTTCCTCGATGACGGGAGTGTTGTTCGTGACTTCGACCACGACACCTTGATTCGTATAAGTAATGTTTAATTTTACAGAAATTCCACGTGCAAGACATCGTTTGCCATATTCATCCGCCATCTTTTCGGAGAACTTCGCTTTAAACGCGGTGATTCCTTTTTCGTAATCTTCCGGATTTCGAATGTCCAAACCTTCGTCTTCGAAAAAGACCCGTTTCTGATTCGCTTTGACTCCGTTGATGGACATCTCTTTGGTGATCGTATATAACATTTCGATATAACGAGTTTGTCCGACCTTTGTTAAGATTTCCGTAATGATTCTGAGGACGTATTTTTCAAGTTTTGAGTTCATCCGGGAGGATTGAACCGTAATTCGGGAACGAGTTTGGATGAGTTCGGACAGTTTCTGATCTAGGTCTTGAAAACTTTTTGCCATATTTTTTTAAATCCCCGTTTATACCGGACGCTACAAATTTCCCTGTCAGTTTCGATCACAAAGAGAGGGAATCAATCAAATTCCAGAATTAGGATATTCTAAAAATCGATTAAATCCATTCGGAATCCCAAAGGCCGTTTCTCACCCGAGAATGGTGATTCCGAGATTCATTCTTTAAGGTTCGATCTGTCGTCGGTTTTATAACCTATCGTCGGCAAATTTTTCTCATAGAATCACAAAAGAATGTATTCTTAATTCTTCATATTTGAATTTGAAAAATTATCGGATTCATTATTATAAGAAGGGAATTTCTAAATTCGTAAAGTAGGAGTTTGTCGTTCTATCGTTTGGTTCTTAAGGAATCGATAACATACTCCCGCGTCGTCTTCATTTGCTTTTGTGTCAAACAAACACGGTCCAAGGCATTTCACTTTCATAATTTAAAAGGAAATGAATTTCGGTTTTGGTTTTTTCCATTCTCCCTTGCGCCTCCGGCGAATCCGACCTAAATCGTTTGGTCTTTGAATTAGAAAAAAATTCGGTCCCAAGAAAAAAGGATTGCAATCATTTGTATAGCAATTATATGAAGGGTATAATTTGTTTAGTATTTCGAGGTATGTATGCTGAAGACCCTGAATATAAGAGATTTTGCTCTGATCGAAGACGCTTGTATCGATTTTCAAAAAGGAATGACCGTGATCACGGGGGAAACCGGGGCCGGAAAATCCCTGATCCTGGACGCCATCTCGTCGCTGTTAGGCGGTAAGAGCAGTCCTATGGAAATCCGAACCGGAGCGCCGCGTTATGTGTTAGAGGGAGTGTTCGATCTTTCCAAAAACCCCGTCGCTGTAGAATGGTTGAAGGAGAAGGGATTTCCGTTTGATTCCAAAGAACTGACGTTGCACAGAGAATGCAGTCGGGACGGAAAATCCAGAATTCTCATCAATCAATCCCTGGCTTCTTCGACCACGTTACGCGGTTTGGGAGAATTGCTCGCGGAAGTGCACAATCAAAACGATCAGATTCTTCTTTTGGATCGAAGCGAACAACTCGATATCATCGATCTGCACGCGGGTTTGATTCCGCTTCGAAACGAGGTGAAGGAATGTTTTCTCACATACAGAAGTTTGAAAAAACGTCTGGAGGAACTTCGCAAGAACGAAGAGGAAAAATCCAAACGGATCGAATTTCTTACGTTTCAAATCAAAGAGATCAAGGAAGCGGATCTGAAAGAAGGAGAAGAGGAGGGTTTGGTACAAGAGGAACATCTTCTCGCGCACGGAGAACTTCTTGCGGAGAATTATGAAATTCTTTCCTCGTATCTCGCCGATAGCGAATCCGCGATTCTTCCTTCGTTTCCGAGACTTTTAAGCGCGGCGGAAAAGATCAAATCGATTCAACCCGATTTCGGTAAGACCTTGGATTCGTTACAGGAGATTTACATTCAGTTAAAAGAAATCAATTCTTCCGTGTTGGATGAAAAGGAGGAGATTTTCTTTTCTCCCGATCGTCTTCAGTTCGTTCAATCCCGTTTGGATCTGATTTCCAAAATCAAAAAGAAATACGGTTCCACCGTAAGCGAGGTTCTAGATTGCAAAAACAAGGCGGAACAAGAACTCGAAGCGATGGAAAAAAATTCCAAAAATAAGGAATCCATGGAAACCGAAATCGAGAAGGTCACTTCCAGACTCGGTTCTCTTTCGATTCAACTTTCCAAAGCGAGACGGGAATCTTTGATTCGTTTCGAATCTTCTTTGAAATCGGAATTGGAACAACTCGGAATGCCGGGCGCCGCGGTTCAGGTGGTTCTTCGCTGGGAACCGAGTCCCGAAGGTGAAATTTCGGCTTCCGGTAAAAGTTATATCGTAAACGAATCCGGTTTGGATCAACTCGAGTTTTATTTCAGTCCGAACCCAGGTGAAAAACCGAGACCTCTTCGTAAGATCGCTTCCGGTGGGGAAGTTTCCAGAGTGATGCTCGGCATTCGTTCCATTTTGGGCGGACAATCCAATCTGAGAGTTTTGATTTTCGACGAGATCGATTCCGGTTTGGGCGGAGAGATCGCTATGGATGTGGCTCGTAAACTCAGAAATCTGGCGGGGAATCATCAGCTGATTTTGATCACACATTTGCAGCAGATCGCGTCGGCGGCAAACGACCATCTGAAAATCACAAAATCGGTGGAAGGCGGGCGTACTTTTTCGAAGGCGGAATTCTTGAGTTTAGAAGAACGAACTTTGGAACTTGCGAGAATGATTTCGGGTCAAAGGGTATCGAAAGGCGCTCTTGAACACGCTAAAGAACTGCTGAAAAAACAGGCGGTCTAATGGTGCAGATTTCCCGATTTGGAATCCCTGTAAAAAGGAGGTACGCGGATTAGAAAACTGTTTGGCAGCTGCAAGAGAGTTTTAAACTCTACTCAGGGGAGAATTTTACTCAAATGTTTTTAGCCAAATCCGATTCTCTGATTTCCGCGATTCCTCCGGAATCCGTACCGATCGTTATCGTTTTAGTTTCCATCATCGGTTTTACAATCATCATCGAAAGATTGATCTACTTTTCAAAGTGGAAACCGATCACTCCCGAGGATTGGCGTTCTCTCAAAGACTTATTCCGTCAAAAAAATTGGGACACCGCGACCGATTATCTCAAAGGTTTGAGCAATGGTCCTTCCGCTCAGGTTCTTCACGCGGGAATCGAATCCAGTCGTAGAAACTCGGAAGCCGCCGAAGAGGAAATGCTCTCCGCCGGTTTTGCTCAGATTTTAAAAATGGAAAGATTTCTTTCCGGACTCGGAACCATCGCGACGATTTCTCCCTTACTCGGAGTTCTCGGAACGGTTTTGGGAATCATTCGTTCTTTCGAAGAAGGTTCCGGTACGAGAGGAGCGGAAGTGGGAATCAGCGAGGCCTTGATCACTACCGCGATGGGTCTTGCGATCGCGATTCCAGCTTACGTTGCTTACAATTACTTTCAAAAGAAAAAGGAAGATACGATAGCCGAAATGGAAAACCTTTCCGGTCAGGCTCTCAAATATCTGAAATAATCCCCTATGAAATTCAGAAAGTTTCGATCTTCCGCAAGTAGAACGGGCCAAATCGAATTAGCGCCTCTCATCGACGTTATTTCTTTTATCGTTATTTATTTTTTGATGAACGCGACTTTGGAAAAATCGACGGTGATGAAGATCGAACTTCCGCGTTCTTCGTCGACCGCACAAGAAAAGAAAAAAGACGAACTTGTGATTACGGTCAACAAAGACGGTAAGGTGTTCTTGGATAAGGACACGGATCCGGTTCCAGTGGAAAAACTTACCGAGAAGATAAACGTTTTCCTCGGACCGGCGGATAAAAGAGAACCGGGTAAAAACAGAGTTATCATTCGAGGCGACGGCACAGCGAGTTACCAAACCGTGATCAAGGTCATCGACAAGGTAAACGAGGCGGGAGTTAGTAAATTTAACTTAGCCATGGTGCGACAAACAGGTTCCGGGGAAAAATAAAAATCCGGTTGAGAAGGTTTTGGTTCTGGTTGCAAATATCGGGTGGCTTTAGACTTTACGTTGAAACGAATATTCTCCCTAACTCTGAAAGGATCCGTAATCGCGATTCTTTTAGGACTTTTATTCAACTCAGGAGAACTGACTCAACTCCTTTCCAAACGTTCCGACTTTTTGGGAAAGGTTATCAAAGAAGTCAAATTCAAGGGAAATAAAAACACGCCCGACGGCGATCTCGAATCCATGATCGAGATGAAGGTCGGCAAAACCCTCACGAAAAAAATTCTCGACCGAGATCTCAAAACGCTTTTTAACTCGGGTTTTTTCTACTTCGTCGATATCCAAGCGGAAGATTTACAAGACGGCGTTCGTATCATCGTCGATCTCAAAGAAAGACCGCGCGTACGAGACGTGGAATTCGTCGGAGCCGACGAGGTTTTTCCCGCGGACTTACGGGATAAACTTCCTCTCAAAGACAACGAAGTCATCACTCCACAAAAGATCACCAAGTCCAGGGATTTGATTCTCCAGAAATACAGGGACGAAGGATTCTTTCTCGCATACGTAAAAGTGGAATTGGGAAAACCCGATCCGAAAACGAACTTAGTGCGCGTTCGTTTTATCATAGACGAAGGCGAGGAAATTCCCGTTTCCAAAATCAACGTCTACGGAAACGAATCGATTGAAACGTCCGAAATTCTTTCGGTGATGGAGATGAAGGAAGAAGGAGTTTTCGAAGGCGGAAACTTTAAGGAATCTTCCTTTGAAAAAGACAAGGATACGATCGTCGCTTACTTAAAAAGTAAGGGTTATCTCGACGCGGAATTGATCCGGGAAGGAACGAACTGGGAAATCCATTGGGAGAATCCCGAAAAAAAAGACCGAAGAGTAATCATCGTAAACATTAAGATTTCCGAAGGTCAGGTTTACTTCTTCAACGGTTATACGTTAAATCACGATATGTCCTTGGACGGAGAAGGTCGTCCTCTCTTCTTAAACAAGGAGAAAAATCCTCCCGAAACTTCCAAGGACGAACTCAAACCACTTTTTACTCCGAAAGAAATCGAAAGAGGTTTGGATTACAGCGACGGGGACGTAGGCGTGATCTTCGACGAAACCCGTTTTATGCGGGATCGCGGAGCGATGAACGAACTCTACAGTTCGAAAGGTTATCTTTTCGCGCAGGTGATTCCCCGCAGAAAAGTGATCTCTCTCGATCGGGAAAACATAGAATATTACGAAAACTGCTACAGCCGTAAGTCCGAAGAAGAAAGAAAAATCTGCGAAACGGAATACACACAACTTCACGTTAAGCGTCTCAGGCAACTCTATAACACCAAACCGGAGTTACACGGTAAAAAATTCGTTCACGTGGATTTTAACATCCGCGAAAACAATTTGGCGTATGTCGAAAACGTAGTCATCAAAGGAAACAAAAAGACCCAGGATCGGGTGATTCGAAGAGAATTACTTTTTAAACAAGGGGATTTGTTCAACTCCACTTTGGTAAACCGTTCTCGGGAAAGAATTTATAACCTAGGTTACTTCAAAGAAGTGAACTTCAACATGAGACCCGGTTCGGATCAGACGAAAATGAACCTGATCATCGAGGTTCTCGAACAACCGACCGGAACGGTTTCCATGGGGGGCGGTTACGGAACGATCACCGGTTTCTCGATCTTCACCGAGGTCGGGGAAAACAACTTAAACGGAACCGGTCAAAAAATTTCGGGACGTCTTGAATTCGGTCCGTATCGCAGACTCTTTCAGATTACTTGGACGGAACCTTGGCTTTACAATAAACCTTGGTCTCTTTCTCTTTCTCTTTTTTATTCCTCGAGAATCTACAACGTCGGTGCGGTTTCGATCACGGAGAACAACAACCAATCTTCGATCAAGGAGCAGGCGATCTATTCTCGGGACGGGGTGGGTTTTACGGTCGGTATCGGTCATAGGATCTTTATCAACTGGACTCACTTCCACAGATATTCTCCGAGTATTTACGCATCGACCAATCCTTCTTCCCTCGTATCGGATCAGGTTCTTGCCGAGGTGCGGAGAGGTTGGCAGTTCCGTTCTCAGATTTCGAACGGGATCGCGTATGATATCCGGGATAACGTATTCAACCCGACACAAGGATACGACTTACTTTTCCAGATGGACAACGTAGGTCAGTTGTTAGGCGGTCAGTCCCACTTCGATCAGTATAGAATTCTCGCGGAATACTATCATACCTGGTTCGACTATAGTTTCTTCGGTCTTTTCAGAAACAACGCGCTTAGACGTTGGAGAGTCGTTCAGGAATTTAGAAGTTCTTCCTTGTTTACCTTTCAACGCGTTCCTTCGTACGGGAAACAGGATCCGATTCAGAATCCGTATATTCAGTTGCAGGACTTACAGTTCTTAGGCGGTTACGAATCCTTGCGCGGTTGGTTCTACAACGATGCGAAGTATCCCACCGAATGGAGGGACGGGGCCGCGAGCAGGATGATCTTCGGTTCCGAACTTCGTTTTCCGATCGAACCCACCTTACTCTGGTTAGTCGCCTTTTTCGACGCAGGCGCTCTTTATGAGGAAGTCAACCGCGCGACCGGGGTGCGAAGGGATCTTTTTACGACCTACGACCAACGGATTCGAGAAGCACAACTCAAAGATCCGGTCGGATACGCGCTCACGAACAATTATAATCTAAGCGCGCTTCGCAAAGCGGATTATACATACGAAGAATTGAACAATCCCGCGAACCTCGTTCTTTCCGGAAACAATATCGCATTGGATAAGTTTCGATTCTCCTGGGGGGTCGGTCTTAGAATTCAGATCCCGGTTCTTCCGCTTCGGATTTATTTCGCACAGAAGTTGAAATACTCCGGAGTTGCGGATCACCCGTTTACAAAATTCGATTCGGACAACGCGTTTCAGTTTGTATTCGGGATCGGAGACTATAGGTTTTAACCGTGGATCCTCTCCTTGTCGGTCTGAACGAAGAACAAAAAAAAGCGGTTCTCCAGGTTTCCGGTCCCGTTTTGATCTTAGCCGGAGCGGGCTCGGGTAAAACGAGAGTTATCACGCATAGAATCGCGAACCTTCTCGTCAATCACGGGATCGATCGTATCTGCGCGGTGACCTTTACGAACAAGGCCGCGGCAGAAATGTTGGAACGCGTAAAAGGTCTGGTTCCGTTTATACCGGCCAATCTTCAGATCAAAACCTTTCACTCTCTTTGTCTTTATATCCTTCGAAGAGAAGCGTCTTTTTTCGGATTCGAAAGCGGCTTTACCGTATACGATACGACCTTGCAGGAATCGCTTCTCAAACAAGTCGTAAAGGATCTTTCCCTCGATCCGAAATTTTACAAACCGTCGATGCTCGGAAATTATATCAGCGGACTCAAGGACAAGATGTTGTCCCCCGAAGCGTATTTGGAAAAGGAAGGACGCACCGATTTTTCCAAAACGGTTTCCGCGATTTACAAAGAATACGAAAAAAGAAAGGACGCGAGCCGCGCTTTCGACTTCGGAGATCTCATTTGGAAAACGGTGCAACTCTTTCAAAAATCCCCCGATGCGATCGCGAAGTATCGTCATAAATGGGAATACGTGATGGTGGACGAGTATCAGGATACGAACAAGGTCCAATACGAACTCGTACTTCTTCTCGCCGGAGAAAAAAAGAATCTCTGCGTGGTGGGCGACGACGATCAGTCCATTTATTCTTGGAGAGGGGCGGACATCGGAAACATTCTCAACTTTGAAAAGGATTTTCCGAATTCTACCGTAATCAAACTCGAGGAGAATTATCGTTCCTCGTCGAATATCATTCTCGCGGCGTCCAAGGTCATCTCGAACAACACACAACGAAAACAAAAAGAAATTTTTACGAACAACCCTTCGGGTTCTCCCGTCGTGTTGAACGAATTCGAAAACGAATCGGAAGAGGCGCACGGAACGATCACGAGAATCCGCTCCGCGTATTCTTCGGGAACCGAATATAAGAATATTGCAATATTCTACAGAACGAATTCTCAATCGAGATACTTCGAAGAGGCTCTTCGCAACGTAGGAATTCCGTATAAGATTTTCGGAGGTTTTCGATTTTTCGACCGCGCCGAGATCAAGGACTTTATCGCGTATTTAAACGTGGTTTCCAATCCACTCGACAGTGTTTCTCTTCTTCGAATCGTAAATTATCCGCCGAGAGGAATCGGAGATTCCGGGATCGAAAAGATCCGAGAATTCTCCCTCGAGAAGGGAATTTCTCTTTTGGAAACCCTCGGACAAGAGGACATTCCCCTAAAAAAAGCCGCGAAGTCCAAGGGAAAGGAACTCTATAATCTATTCAGCGATCTGATCGAAAAATCCGAAAAGGATTCTTCTCCTTCCGAAATCGCATTGGAACTTTTGAATCGGTCCGGGCTCATGTCCTATCTCAAGGAAGAAGGCACGGAAGAATCCGTCGCACGTTTGGAAAACTTACAGGAACTCATCAACTCCATCGAAGAATACGAAAAGAATTCGGATTCTCCCTCTTTGGAAGAATATCTAAATCAGATCAGTCTTTTAACGAGCGAAGAGGATACGAAGGAACTCACCGATTACGTAAACCTGATGACGGTGCATAACGCGAAAGGACTCGAATTCAAAATGGTTTTTCTTTCCGGACTCGAAGAGGGGACCTTTCCGCACAGCATGAGCTTGGAAGATTCTCACCTCGGAGACGAGGAAGAAAGAAGACTTTTTTACGTAGCTCTCACCCGCGCTCGGGAAGAATTGTTTATGAGTTATTGTAGAACCTCGAGAAAGTTCGGTAAGGTGGAGGATCGAATTCCTTCCCGATTTTTATCCGAGGTTCCGAAAGAATGTTTCGGAGATCGGGGTTACGGAGCGCGCGAACGAACCGCAAGAAGACCGCAGGGCCCGCCCTTGGCCTCGAAGGTTCGCGAAACCGAGGAAGAATTCGATACCGGATTCTCGCCCGCTCCTTCTCCGGACAACGCGTTTCTCAAACCGGGGGACCGCGTAAAACACAAACAATTCGGAATCGGGACCATTCTAACCGTTTCGGGAAAGGACAAAAATACGAAGGTCGCGATCCGTTTCGGAAACGTTGAGAAGAACTTTTTTGTTGCCTATACCCCGCTTGAGAAATTATAAGGAAGGGGTAAGTTTGGCTCTCGATAATCCGATACTAATAGCAGAAACAGGAAACCTAGATGAAGAAATTACTCGCAATCTCTCTCTTACTTCTCATTGCCTTTGCCGGTCTTCAGGCAGGAAAATCCCAAGGTGTCGTGGAAGAATTCAACAAGGTGGAAGAATTCAACAAGAACGTTAAACTTTCGGACTCGGTTAAAAAAGCGACTCTCGAAAAGAACCTTCTTTCCGCGGTTAAATATACGCTTCACCATAGATATCTGGAATATAAGGAAATCACCAAGGACTTGAACGCGGAAACCATGCTCTACGAACCTCAAAAAGGAACGTATACGGTTTACGTAAAGTTTAAGAAATATCTTTTCTTCTACAGCTTTAAAATGGATCCCGAAATCTATCTGCAAACTCCGGAAAACGAGGTTTTTTATCTTCGTCCCGAGAATTTGGACGATCCGCACAAAGAAAACACTCCCGCACCGGACAAAACCGGAAAGTAAGTTTCGTTCCGAGCATTTTCTTTTTTGGATTCGATTCAATATCTTCAGCCCGCCGTGAATTCCGTTCTCGAGGCGGGCAAAATCGTATTAGAAATCTATAATTCGGATTTCAAGGTTACCGATAAGGGAAAAAACGATCCCGTAACCGAGGCCGACGTGAAAGCCGGTCTTCACATCTCCGATCGTTTACGTTTTTCGAATATTCCGGTTCTTTCCGAAGAGGATTCGGAAAGAAAGGATATTTCTAAACTGCCTGCGGCTTGGATTCTCGATCCGATCGACGGAACCCGGGAATTCGTCCATAAAAATCCCGAGTTTGCGATCAGCCTCGGTTTGTCCGTCGCGGGGAAGGCCACGTTAGGCGTCATTCTAAACCCCGTTACGGGCGAACTCATCTACGGGGTCGAAAACGTAGGAGTCGTTTATCAAAAATTCGATCGGGTTCCCGATTCTTTTTCCGTTTCGACGGAGAATTTAACGAGATTTTTGGATTCTTCCGAACCGGTCAAAAAGGCTTTGATTTCAAGAACCGAAGAAAGAGAAGGACTGTTTCGTTCTTCCATGTTACCGCCCGCTTGGGAATTGAAGGCCGTCGGTTCGATCGCGTATAAGCTCGGTTTGGTGGCGGCGGGAAAGGCCGCGTTGTCGATTTCCTTAAAACCCAAAAACGAATGGGATATCTGTGCGGGAATCGCGCTTGTAAAGGCGTCGGGCGGTTCCGATTTGGAGATTCGATCCGGAAAACAGTACGAGTTTCAAACGGTAAGCGGAAGAGGAGAGGGGTTGATCGCGGGTCATACTTCTTCCTTGATCGGAGTTTGGGAAAATTCGAAATCCTATTTTCAAACCGGTCTCAGAGACTGGGACTGATCCTTTTTACGGATAACTCCATGAAGAAAAAAAAATATTCAAAAAATAACATACAAAAAATCAAAATCGGAATGGACGCTAGGCCGTTTTCGACTCCGGTTTCCGGCGTGGGAAAAATGATCCACAGCGCCCTTCTCGATCTGGGAAAGGATCCCAGTTTCGAATTTTATCTTTTTTCACACAAGGATCTTCATCCGAGTTATTCCGATCTTTTAAAACTTCCCGGAATCCGTTTTATCAAGGGAGAGGGAATTCTTTCCAAGAAGGGCGGTCTTTACTTTGCGATCGCGCTTCCTATGCAGTTGAAAAAATTGGATCTGGATCTTTTTTGGGGAACCCAACAGGTTTTTCCTCCTTTTCTTTCCCAAAAGACCGCGACTGTGCTGACCTACAACGATCTGGTAGCGTATCGTTTTCCCGATACGATGCGAACTCTCGCAAGACTTCAGCAGAAATTTTATCTTTCGAGATCGATACGACGCGCGGATAAACTGCTTCCGATCTCACAATCGACCGCCGACGAAGTTTCGTCTTTTTTCGGAATTTCTCCGGAAAAGATGCAGGTCGTTTATCCGGGAATCGAACTTTCCGAATTTAAGGGCCTCCTTAAACAAAAACCGGGAAAGCGCGTAGATTCTCTCCCGAAGAAATATTTTCTTTCTGTGTCCACGGTGGAACCCAGAAAGAACTATCAATTTTTGTATAGGGCTTATTTGGAATATTCAAAATCCGTAAAGTCGAATCAAAGATACTCCTGGGTGATCGGAGGAAAGGCGGGTTGGGAAGATCCGGCCTTTATCGAAACTCTGAGAAGCGAAGAAAGCAAAGCCGCGGGAATCGTTTGGATCGAAAGCCCGAGCGACGTCGAACTCGCGCACATGTATCAAAAATGTTCCCTGTTTTTGTTCGCGTCCTTGTATGAAGGATTCGGAATTCCTCTTTTGGAAGCGTTGAGTCTGCAAAAACCCGCGATCGTTACGGATCTTTCCGTTTTTAGAGAGATCGGGGCGGATAAGATTCAATATCTGAAGTTGGAGGAAAGTCTTTGGACGAACGCTCTTTTGCAATTCTCCAAAAAACCGTATCCCGGAAAAAAAGCGGACCTACGAAAATTCTACCGAAGCGTCGCCGCAAAGACGATCGCGGATCAGATCCGAGAAGTGTTAAAGTTTAAAACCACTTCTTCCAACCGCTCTGGCGCGTAAGAGTTCCCGAAAATTCCAAACCGATTTTGGAATCGATCTGAAGATGAATTCTTTCGCGATCGAGAGGTTGAAGACGAACCGAAAAACCTTCGGAACCTTCTTGAAATCCTAAGTAATCGGGTAGAAATTCGAGTTTGGTTTTGTTCTTCGATTTGGAATTCGCGACCGCGTTCAACGGAATCGAAAAGGATTTTGAATCTTCCTTTCCTTTGAGAAGAATCAGAATCTGATCTTCCTTGGATTCCAACTTCGCCTTGCGAATCGTTTCGGAAAAATAAGGTTCTTTTTGCGCCGGAGTGGAAATCATACCCGAACCCGAAAAACGATCGTTCCCAAGATACGTTAAGAATTCTTCACGACCCGAAAAATAATTGTAAAAGACCGGATTCACTGGAGTGATCCCAATTTGAACGAAGCCTTTCTACTGAAAAGATTTTTTCCTTTTACAAACCCGCGCTTTCTTTTAACATGAAATCGATGTTCCGCTTTTACTCGATTTTACCGTTCTTTTTATTCTCGTTATTCGCCTGTAATTTTTCCAAGGAAGAATCCGTTCTCTATAAACTTTCTCTCTACGATTTGGAGGGGCGCGCGGTTTCTCTCAAAGAGTATCGGGGAAAGGTTTTGCTTTTGGATGTTTGGGCTTCTTGGTGCGAACCTTGTAAGGACGCGGTTCCGGTTCTTGAAAAACTTTCCAAGGATCTCGAAGGGAAGAATGGAATTCTTCTCGGGATCAATACCGAGCCGGAACTCACCAAGGAAGAGCATCTCAAAGCGGCTCGGGAATTCGGGATGACGTATCCTTCCTTTGTGGATAAGGATTTTTCATTCGTCAATCAGTACAAGGTGGAAGGGCAACCTGCATTGATCGTGTTCAGTCCTTCGGGAACTCTTCTTAAAATTCAATACGGAATCCGAGAAAGAGATTATCCGAAACTCAGGGCGAGTTTTTCGAATTGGTTCACTGCACCATAGTATTGCATAACAAAGGAAATAAATAGGAGCTTCTTCAACCTGTCGGGAAAAAAAGGGTTTATTTCTCAGGTTCCCTATTTACCTTTGAATCCTTGCCGACAAGCATCTTTGTCGGAATTCCTAAGTTGTTATAACAAAAGATATCAGGAGTTAAATGAGTTTCATGGCGGAGAATTTAGCGCAGCTATTTCGCGAATCTGCGGAAAAATTTCGGGACCTTCCGGCTTTCTTTTCAAAGGATTCTAAAAAGGATTATTACCCGACCACTTACGGTCAATTGTATGAGCAAGGAATTCAACTTGCGGAAGCGTTGATCGAGTTAGGCGTTCAGCAAAGACAAAGAGTCGGTTTACTGGCTGACAACAGAATCGAATGGATCGTTGCGGATTACGGCGTGATTCTTACGGGAGCGGCCGACGTTCCTCGCGGAACCGATATTACGGATTCTGAAATCGTTTATATTCTCAATCACTCGGAAGTCGAAGTCGTTTTTATCGAAAACGATAAGATGCTCGAAAAGTTTAACAGAAACAAGTCCCAGTTAAACAACGTTAAAACCCTGATCATGATGGATCCGGCAAGTTCCGCGCCCGGCGTGTTGAAGATGCAAGACCTGATCGAAAAAGGAAAAAGTCTTCGTGCCGGCGGATCTAAAAAAGCGGAAGAAAGAATCGCCGCAATCCAACCGGAAGACCTTTTCACGTTGATCTACACTTCCGGAACCACGGGACTTCCGAAAGGCGTTATGTTGAAACATTCCAACATGATGCATCAGGTGAACAACGTAAGTCCTATGCTTAAGATCAAAGCGGACGCTCGTCTTCTTTCCATTCTCCCGATTTGGCACGTATTCGAACGAGTTGTTGAATACGTTTGTATCGGACTCGGCGCGGCTACGTATTATACGAACGTTCGCGATCTTCGTCAGGATTTAGCGACCGTAAAGCCTACGTTTATGGGTTCCGCTCCTAGACTTTGGGAAAACATCTACAACGGGATTTACACGAGAATCAACGATCCGGCTCAAACTCCGGCTCTTCGTAGAGGTCTTTTCAAGCTCGCGTATTTCTTTTCCAGCAAAAAGAACCAAGCGGTTCGTTTTTTGAAAGGAATCGAAGTGGACTATATCGGAAGAAATCCGATCGGGTCCTTATTTTACGGAATTCTAATGTTCGTTCAACTTCTGTTGACTGGTCCGTTTACGTTAACCGTTCTTGCGGGTGCGTTAGGCGCTTATTTCGCCGGAACGGAACTGCATTTCCTGACTTCTCCGCTTTATACGATCTCCGGTCTTGCGGTTCTTTTGAACAGCTTCACTTTGGATAGAATCGTTCTCGCGAAGATCAGAGCGGCTACGGGCGGTCAATTGAAGGCTTCCATCTCCGGCGGTGGCGCTCTTCCGAGACACGTGGACGAATTTTTCGGCAATATCGGAATCAACGTTCTTGAAGGTTACGGTATGACCGAAACTTCCCCCGTGATCTCCGTAAGAACTTTTGAAAAACTCATCATCGGTTCCGTGGGTGTGATCGTTCCGAAGACCAGACTTCAGATCCGTAACGATAATAACGGCGTGTTGACCGAGATCGACGAAACCGGAAATATCACTCAAGGTAAACTCGGATTGAAGGGTGTGGTTTTTATCAAAGGACCACAGGTCATGAAGGGTTATTTCAAAAACGAAGAAGCGACTTCCAAAGCGATCAGCGACGGTTGGATGAACACCGGCGACATGGGAATGATCAACTTCAAAAAGACCCTGACTTTGACCGGTCGTGCAAAGGACACCGTAGTTCTTCTCGGCGGGGAAAACGTGGAGCCGGTCCCGATCGAAAACAAACTGCAAGAATCCGCTTACATCAGCCAGTGTATGGTGATCGGACAGGATCAGAAGAACCTAGGCGCGATCGTGGTTCCCGATTTCGAAAAACTCCAGGAATGGGCGAAAGAAAACGGGGTCAACGAAACGAGCAATGAAAAGCTGATCGAAAATCCGAAGGTCTACGATCTTTACAGAAAAGAGATCAAGGCTTTGAACAATACGAAAAACGGGTTCAAATCCTTCGAGCAGGTTACGCCTTTCATTCTCATCGCGAAGCCGTTCGAAGTGGGCGACGAGCTCAACAACATGATGAAGATGAAACGTCACGTGATCACCGAAAAATACATCGACAAGATCAAGAAAATCTACGCTACAAACCAAGACTAAGATTTTCGAACACTTTCATCGAATTGAAAAAGCCGGCCTTTCAGGTCGGCTTTTTTTATTTCTTCGGAGAATCGGAGCTCGTACCGATAGGATTGATATGGCCGGTACTCAGAAACAGATCCAAAAATCCTCCGTATTTTCCCCATCGGGACACGGAGATTTATACGCTCTCGACAATCTTTATCTTTCGCCGCTCCGAGAAAACGAGATCTGGGACTTTTCCAATGTAAGTCAGTTTTCCCCTTTGAACCTGGGATTTCTTTGTATGCGATCCGTTCTCGCGGATCAAAACGAAAGTAAAATCACCGTCCAAGGTTTTGGACACGGGTTTGTACGAGGACTTTCCAAAATTGAAGGTTTCGAAGAATGGGATCTTTTCCACACCAAGGGATTTATTCCGAAAGTGATCGGGAAAGAATCTCCCATGAAACTCAGTTCTTCCATCCACGAAATTTTAAATCCTGCGCTCGCCAGTTACGAAAAGGAACTCTTTGAAGAATGGAATCCGAAAGGAATTTCCATCGAGGGTCATTCTGAAAACAAACAAATTCTGATTGCGGGAGCGGCCCTTCCCGAAGACGAAAAAAATCTTCCGAAACTTCTGAAAGAGCTGATCCAAATTCTTTCGGGAACGTCCGGGAAATTCTATCTGAGAACGGACAAACATTCGTATCTTTGTCTGAAAAAGGAAAAGGAAAGTTTAGGTCCGGTTTTCTTTCAGGAAAAAGAGAAGGTCTGGAATTCTTTCGTGTTTCTGATTTTGGAACTCGAAAATTCTTAACTTAAGTGTTTGCTGAATAAGAACGCTTCGATGTTTTCGTAACTTTCCTCTTCGGAAAGTTCGAGAATCTTTTTGACCAAGGTTCCCGCCTGATGTAAGGAAATCGAACGGATGATCTTTCGAATCGGATTCAAAAAAGGAATTGAAACCGAAAGTTCCCGAATGCCGATTCCGATTAAGAAAATTGTAAAATTCGTATCCGAAGCGAGTTCTCCGCAGATGCTCAGAGGTTTATCGTAATCCCTGGAAACTTCCACGATTCGTATGAGCGCTCGTAAGAACGCGATATGATACGGATTGTAAAGCGAAGAAACGTGGATATTGTTTCGGTCCACGGCCATGATGTATTGTAAAAGGTCGTTGGTTCCCACGGAAAAAAAGTCGGCTTCTCTTGCGATCAGATCCAGGGAGGAAACCGCGGCCGGAGTTTCGATCATCACGCCGATCTTGATCTTTTTGTTGTATTTTTCCTTATTGGCGCTCAGTTTGCGTTTGCATTCTTCCAAAAGCGCGCGCGTCCTTACGATTTCCGCGGGGCCGGTGATCATCGGTAAAAGAATACTCACGTTTCCGTACGCGGAGGCTCGCAAAATCGCCGTTAGCTGCTCTGAAAACCATTCCGGGTTGGAAAGGGAATAACGGATTCCTCGGTTTCCCAAAAACGGATTTTCTTCCGGTTCTCCGGTGGAGAATTTATCCGCGCCGATATCGAAGGTTCGGATCGTTACGGGTTTATCCTCCATTCCTTCGGCGATCGCTTTGTAGGCTCTGAATTGTTCTTCTCCGGAAACGTTGCTATCTTGATATTTTAAGAATAAGGATTCGCTTCTAAAAAGTCCGACTCCTTCCGCTCCGAACTTAATCGCTTGTTCGCAGTCGAGTTCGGTTTCCAAGTTGCACTTGATTCTTACCCGAATCCCGTCCTTGCTCACGGCCCTTGTTTTTTTCGTTTCCCCTTCTTCCACGGGATACGAAGAGGAGAAGCCGTAGTATTTCACTTCTTCGAGCGTTGGAAAACGAACCGCGCTTCCGGACTCCGCGTCCAAAAAGATAAACTCGTTGTCTCGGACATAGGAGGAAAAATCCTTCAAGCCGACGATCGTAGGAATCCCGTAGTTTCTCGCAAGAATCGCCATGTGACCGGTTTTTCCGCCGAGATCGGTTGCAATTCCTCGGATTCTCGTTTTATCCATAAGAATCATCTGGGAAGGAGTGAGTTCCCTTGCCACGAGGATCAGATCCTCTTTCAGACCGGAAAGAAAAGAATCCTCTTCCTTTTTACCGGCGATAAACTCGATCAATCGGTTGGAAACGTCTTGGAAATGATCCACTCTTTCACGGAAGAATTCATTCTCGAGCGCTCTGAACTTTTCCGAAATTTCGTGGGTTACGTTTTGAACAGCGAGAATCGCGTTTTCCCCAAATTCGGTGATTCGTTTTCGAACCGAGGATGCGAGGCTAGGATCGGAACAGATCATGGCCTGGGTTTCTAAAATTTCTTGGACTTCTTTTTGATCGGGGCCCGAGGCTTCCACGGACGTGATCAAAATTCTCAAACTATGAAGACTTTCCTCAAGGGCGATGTGGAACTTTTCGAGTTCCCGTTCCTTTTCGGTTTCGTGTACGTAGGTTCCGGTGAGGATCGTGTTCCTCTTTTTTCCGGTTTTTAGGACTTTACCGTATAGTTTTCCCGGATAGGCCGTGATTCCTGGAAAAACTGTACGTTTGGAGGGGATCATTCTTGAAGTGATTCCGAGTTCAAACTCGACTACAGGATTCTCGAAAAGAAGAATCTGACAATTCTTTTCTGATTTAGGAGAGGGATGTGGAGAAACGCGGAAATCCCGAATCCGAAAGCGCTAATGCTTCCGGTCGGGATTTGAACATCCTAAAAGGGGGAATTTTAGACGACGGCCGCTTTTCTTTTGAAAAGTGGAATTCTCCGGCTTTTGTATTTGCTGATCTCGTCTCCGGTCACGCTACTCATTACGAGTTTGGCCATGGAAATATCCAGAGCGTGTCCCGCCTTAGAAGCGAGATAATGACCGATGATCGGACGACCGGCTATGGATATATCACCAAATAAGTCCAAAATCTTGTGGCGAACGCATTCGTTCTCAAAACGAAGCTGTTGATTCAAATATCCGTCCTGGGTCAATACGATCGCATTGTCCAAAGAACCGCCCATCGCGAGTCCTCTCGCTTGCAGGGCTTCCACGTCCTTTAGAAAACCGAAGGTTCTCGCGGGGAGAATCTCCTGTTTGATCTTTTCCCGATCGAGGGAAATCGTGATGTTTTGTCCTTTGAGAAGCGGGTGGTTGAAGTCGATTGTGTAGGTAACTTTGAGTTCGTCGCTGGGAAGTAGAACCAGATATTTGTCTCCGTCCACGACCCAAAGCGGGTTTTGAACGTAAATCGGTTCCACGATTTCAGGGAATTCCACGATTCCGGCTGATTCCAAGGCTTGTAGAAAGGGAAGGGAGGAACCGTCCATAATCGGAACTTCCACCGCGTCGATTTCCAAAATGAGATCCGTCAAACCGAGTGCGTAAACTGCCGCCAAAAGGTGTTCTACGGTTTGGATTCTATGTAGACCGTCTCCCAAAGTAGTCGCGTTGCTTGTATCGACTACGTTGCTGAGTTCGGCCGAGATGGAGGCTTTTTCTAAACCCTTTCGGTATTCAAAGACGATTCCCGTTCCGGAAGGGGCCGGATGAGCGATCAGATTCACTTCCTTACCGGAATGAAGTCCTATGCCCTTGATTCTAATTGTATCCTGTATGGATCTTCTATATATCGTTTCTTTCATAGTTTTGAATTTTCGATTTTCCAATGGCCCATATTCAAAAGACGGCCTGTACGGATTCGAAGTTCGCTTTGGTATTTGCCAAGGGACAAAATCCGATTTCCTTTCGGTTTCCGGTCTTTGTCGCACTGCACCTAATAAGCAAACTCTATGCCAAAAGAGTTAGGAAAATCGGTTTTTTCCAGCTCCGAAATCGGGGTTTGCGGTCCAATCCGACATAATTTGAAATAAATTTCTGAATCACTGTCTCCTTTTTGCAACTGTGTATCCATGCGGACACAGGTTATGGTCCCATTGAGTTACCAGGGCAGTTCTTCCCCGTTTTGATGAAAGAATTTGCCGGAGTTGTTTAGATTCAAGGATTCGATTCTTTCGATCAGACCTTGAACGCTTTCGGTCGTAGGAATTCCTTGGCGTCCCGTCATCTCCGTCGCGACCATTCCCGGATGAAAGATCCCAACCGAGATTCCTTTGGGACTCAGATCACGGGCCAAGCTGACCGCGATCGCGTTTAGGGCCGCCTTGGACGCTCTATATCCGTAATAAGAACCGGAAGAATTGTCTGCGATCGAACCCATTCTACTCGTCAAGAAGATCAGCTTCGCATTCGCTCCCAAAGAAGGCAACAAGGCCTTTACGATTTTCAGGGGACCGAGAGCGTTCACTAAAAACTGAGTGAATACGTTTTCTTCGTCCAAACTTTGGAGATTGTCCGGAATCAAAATTCCAGCGTTGTTGATGAGAATGTCGATCTTCGTATCCAAAAGTTTTGCGGATAAGTCCCGGATCGAGTTGGAATTCAAAACGTCGACTTCCTCGAAAATTTGAGTCGGTTTCAATTTCACCAAATCGTTTGAAGCCTTTCTACACAAAGCGAAAACACGATCGCCTTTGGCGATGAATTGTTTGGTGAATTCCAAACCGATTCCCCGATTGGAGCCCGTAATAAAAACGTTTCTTGGAGTCATATTCGTCTTCCAAACTAACAATACCGATCGGATCTGGAAACACTTTTCGATTGACGTTCCGGTCAATTTATTTACATTGCTGGTTCTATGAATTACGAGATCATTCACAAACCTTCGTATTCTTTTCTAAAAGTAAAACTATCACCGGGACAAACGATCAAGGCCGAAGCGGGCGCGATGGTTTATATGACTCCGGGAGTGGACGTTGAAACCAAAATGGGAAGCGGATTTCTTTCCGCAATCTCCAGAAGATTTTTCGGAGGAGAATCCTTCTTCTTTAACATCTTCAAAGCGCCTTCCGCAGGCGCGGAGATCGGACTTGCACCGGAACTTCCGGGAGACGTAGTCGGCGTCGATCTAACCGATACGGGACTCATCGTGGAAGCCGGAGCGTATCTCGCATCCGACGAGACGATCACCATGAAACCGAAGTTTGGCGGAATCCGTTCCTTCTTCGGCGGAGAAGGAGTTTTCCTTTTGGAGATTCTCGGGAAAGGAAAACTTTTCCTAAACGCGTACGGTGGAATTCTTCCCATAGACGTACAAGGATCGTATACGATCGATACGGGACACGTGGTCGCGTTCGACAAAACCCTTCAATACAGAATCGCAAAGGCGGGAGGAAGTTGGAAGTCCACTCTGTTCGGCGGAGAAGGACTTGTGATGGAATTTACGGGTCACGGAAAGGTATTGATACAAACGAGAGTCCCATCCGGATTTTTATCCTGGTTGACCGGACTTCTTCCTCAATAAGTAAAAAGGAATATTAAATATTATGAATATTGAAATTCTTAGCAAACCATCCTACAGTTTTGCGAAGGTTCTTCTAAACGGAGGAGAATCGATCAAAGCCGAATCCGGTTCCATGATGTCCATGAGTTCCGGGATCACGATTCAAACTCACAAGGCGCAACAGGGCGGATTTTTAAAAAGTTTAAAGGCCGCGTTTCTCGGAGGAGAATCCTTTTGGATGAACACGTTCACAGCGTCCTCGGGAAACGGAGAGGTTTTACTCGCTCCTACCTTACCGGGCGACGTGGATCGGATCGATTTGTCGGGAACGGTTTACGTTCAATCCAGTTCCTTTTTGGCTTCGTCGCCTAACATCGAAATGGATACGAAGTTCCAAGGACTCAAAGGATTTATCAGCGGAGAATCGCTGTTCTTTTTAAAACTTTCCGGCAACGGTCCCCTTTTGATTTCGAGTTACGGTGGGATCGACGTCCTGAACGTAGACGGAGAAATGATCGTGGACACGGGTCATATCGTGGCTTTCGACGAGGGTTTGAATTACGAGATGACCAAGTTCGGAGGTTGGAAGTCTTTCTTTCTCGGCGGAGAAGGATTCGTCGCGCGGTTTAAAGGAAGAGGAAGGGTTTGGATTCAATCCAGAAACGTTCCTTCTTTGGGGAGTTGGTTCCGCGATCAGCTTCCTCCGATCAAAAGATAAGGGAGAATGAATCGTGAAACATGAAATATTATTAAAACCTGATTTTCCTATCGTTCAAGTTCAATTGGAAAACGGAGAATCGATCCGGGCCGAATCCGGCGCGATGGTCGCGATGAGTCCAACCGTGAAGATGGCTACAAAGGCCGAAGGAGGAATCTGGGCTTCCGCCAAACGCGCGTTACTCAGCGGAGAATCCTTTTTTCAAAACACGTTCAAAGCGGAAGGCGGAACGGGAACTTTATTTCTGACGAGCGCGACCCAAGGCGATATTGAATATCGTAAGATGAACGGAGAAGAATTGATCCTAAGCCGAGGCGCTTACGTAGCCGGTTCGGAATCCCTCGTCATCGACAGCAAGTGGGGAGGATTCAAAGGATTCTTTTCCGGAGAAGGGTTGTTCTTTTTGAAGGTAAGCGGAAGCGGAGATCTTTTCTTTTCGAGCTTCGGTGCGATTCACACGATCGACGTCAACGGTCAATACGTAGTCGACACGGGTCATATCGTCGGTTTCGAAGGAACGTTGAATTATACGATCCAAAAAGTGGGCGGTCTAAAATCTCTCTTTTTAAGCGGGGAAGGTTTGGTCGCTGTTTTTTCGGGCAGCGGCAAGTTGTATATTCAATCCAGAAACCAAAACGCATTTGCGGGTTGGGCCAATCAATGGAGAAGGGTGGAGCGTTCCTCTTCTTCGAGTTGATCGTATCAAAAATGCGGGAGATCGGCGATTCGCCGACTCCTGCCTCGCTTAATTTTTAAGCGTTTATTATATTCTAAAAAAAGAATATTCCGAATACCCGCCCTTTGCGAAATCTTAGTCCTGCCTAATTTTTAGACAATATCTCTTCTTAGATTTCGATCTCTTAAGTATCGTAAGGAAAAATTGATCCGATTCGAATCTTGGTTGGAAAAAGAAGGATCGGTTCTGAAATGAATCCAAATTCGATAGGAGTTGAATCGATGAAAAAGTTTTTAGGTTTTATTTTGGCCTTGTTCGTTTCCGTTCAAGGAATTTCCGCACTTTCCGATATCGAGAAGATCTTGATCAAAGAAGCCACCAATCCGGAGTTAAAAAAGATCGCCAAAGATTATCTCATTAAAAAGGCAAAGGATCATAGAAGTTTATCCGAAAAATACAAAAGCCTTGCGGCTCGAAGCCAGGGAGGCAAAGCCAACGCTTCCAACGAGGAACACGCAAAGTATAAGAAGTTGGCGGATCATTGCGACGCGGAAGCAAAGGAATACGAAGAGGAAGCTAGTAAACTATAAGTTCCGATTCTGATTTAAGTTTTTATCGGATCGATCTTTTTGGAAAGGTCGATCCGTTTTAGTTTTCACTCAAATAAGAAGCGATCATCTTTGCCGTTTCCCGAAGAACGATTTCGTTTTTGAGATCGAAACCCTGTAAGACCATATAACTGATGATATCGTCCATCGCTCTTTGTGCGATCGTCAACGCGATCGGTTCCGATCGAAATTTTATTTTTCCCGCGAAGTGATTGAAAATGCCGGCCGCCTCCGTTTGAATTCTTTCCCGTTCGATCGTTTTTACTGCCTTCGCGATTTTATCGTCGGTAAGAGAAAGAACGATCCATTCCCGATGTAAATTAGGATTCTTTTGCGCGGCTACGAGCATTCGATTCAAAATTTGATAAACGACTTCGGCTAAACCGACGTTCTTTCCGATTGCGGCGACGGTTTCCAAAGCGAGATTGCCGTAAAATTCTTCGCTGTATTTTCTCAGAATTTCCAGAGCGATATCGTTCTTATCTCGGAAGTAAGAATAAAACGTTCCGATCGAAACCTCCGCCGTTTCCACAATGTCTCTGATTCCCGTTTCGGAATACCCGTTTCGTTTTACGAGTTTATAGGCGCTTTGAACGATCTTTTCCTTGGTTTCAATCGATCGGTCTTGGATCGGTTTTCGTGTTTTCGATTTTACGGGTTTCATTCGCCCTTATCATCGGCCGATTTCTCGTTTTTCGATATAAAAATATGAACAAAGTTCATATTTTTTGGTTTGATTTTGAATTCGGGAATTATGAATATGAACAATGTTCATATTTTGATGCGCTCGAAACGATACTACCGAAAGCAAAGTTTCAGGTTTTTGGAGAAAGGGCCTTTAAAAGAAACGGAGTTCGGAGTTTGTATCCATCGGCCGCAAGGGAGAATCGAATGAAAACAAATCAAAAGATCAAAACGTTACTCGTCTTTTTAGGAGTCGTCATTTTGTCAACGGACTGCGGTTCGAAAGGAAATACGCGATTTTTTAAGGATCAGGCGTATCACTTTCAAACCTTACGCGCGCTCAACGACGTAAAATCCGACGGAGCGGAAGTCGGCGAGGTGATGGAAGCGATTCGAACGATTCGCGAAGGGGACGCTCAGAGTTGGTTCGAGGGTTGGGAAAATGCGGCCGAACGAGCGTTGGTCCGGGCCGAAAAATATTCGGATCGAAAAAGCAAGGCACGAGCGTATCTTCGCGCCCACAACTACGTTCGAACCGCCGAATTCTTTCTTCCACCCGACGACTCAAAAAGAATTCCTTCCTTTCAAAAGGGAGTTCAACTTTTTTATGCGGGATTGGATCTATTAGAAATTCCTTATGAAAAAATTTCAATTCCGTACGGACAAGGGGCGTATCTAAACGCGATTTATTATCCGGGACCAGCGGGAGCCGATCGAAAACCGCTTTTGATTTTGGTGGGAGGTTTCGATTCCACCTTGGAAGAATTGTATTTTACTTTAGGTCGAGAAGGATTTGAAAGAGGATATAACGTTCTCACATACGAAGGCCCCGGACAAGGTTCCGTGATCCGAAACCAAAACTTGGGATTCACACACGAATGGGAGAAGCCGACAAAGGCGGTCCTCGATACCTTTCTTTCCAAACGCAAACGTCCATCTAAAATGATTTTGGTGGGAATGAGCTTAGGGGGTTACTTTGCACCGAGAACGGCGGCCTTCGAAGAAAGAATCGACGGAGTGGTTGCGTATGACGTGTTTTTTGACGGAGGAGAAATTTCCCGTAGAACGGTTCCCGGTTTTGTGGATTGGCTTCGTGAAAAGAAACTCGACGGCTGGATCGACGCGCTCGTTTTTCTAAAGTCTAAATTTTCCGCTTCGTTTTCCTGGGCGGTTTCCAACGCAAAGTGGACGATGAAGACTAAAAATCCCAGAGAATCAATGGACGCGTTTCGTTTGTTTTCATTGCACGATGTAGCTTCCCGGATTCGACAAGACGTGCTTATTTTGGCGGGAGAAGAGGATCATTTTATTCCCTTGAACCAGGCGGAAGAATTTCATTCTTCCTTAACGAACGCAAAGAGCGTTACCACGATTCGATACGATCGGGCTTCCGGCGGAGCGGAACACTGTCAAATGGGTGCGCAAGCGCTCTGGCACGCGGATTTTTTCGAGTGGATCGCCGCGCGCTTTCCCTAGATATTTTTAAACGGACGAGGATTCTACAAAAGATTGCCGATCTCTGAAAGTGTTAGGGGTTTTCCGCATTAGGGAGAATCCCTATAGACAAGCGTCCAAAAACGGTTAGAATGCGAGTATAGACTTCGGGTCTAATCGTTAAGGAGGCGTTCCATGAAAGTGAACGCAAAAAGATTCTTCTTTTTAGGATCGGTAGGACTTTTCCTTCTTTTATCAACGGGCTGTTATACCGGACCGTATCGATACTACGATGATTGTCAGTCTATGGGTTCTTCGTATTCCAGAGACTGCGGAAGATATTCAAACTATGGATACGGAGGTTACGGATATCGCAACCAAGGGTATTATCCTTATTATCGAAACAATCCTTACTACTATGGAAACGGGGGCGGAGGCGGTTCGAGACACAACCCTTTGCATATCCCTTCCGGAAGATTTCACAACGCGGGTCATCCCGGTAAGTGGAAGCTCTGAGAAAGGACCGATTCAACTTTAGAAATTTTGAATGCAGTCCTTGTCGGATTAATTTCTTCCCTGATAACCGATCACATCCATAAAAGCGGAAACGGAAAATACCGCCTTGCCCGGACCGGGTTCGCCGTAACCCGGAGGAACCGGTAAATTATACTTTTCGAATGTAGCCTTCCACACGGTCAAAAGTTCGCAGAAATATTCCAAAGGAGGACCGGCCTGAGTTCCGAGAGTCGTATACGGTTCCGGGCACCAAGCGGTAAACCTCGGCATGATTCCCTTCGACATAAAGAAATCCAAACCTTCTCCCGTGGAAGCGATCGCTTCCGCGACGGTTGCAAATCCGTACGGTTTGGAAAGTTCCACGCCGCCGACGAAGTTCGGAATCACGTAAGAAGGTCCGAACACTTCCGCGGAGTCGACGACTCTTCGAATCCAATTGTCTCTTCCGATATACGCTTCTTTACCGGGGCAGATCTTTTGAAATAAATTCTTATCCCAGACCTCGTAGTTCGGATGATAGACTTGGATTCCCGCGTCTTTGAATTTTTGACAATCTTCGATCTCCCAGGCTTGAGAAACGATCTTGCCCATCCATCTTCCGGGGAATTTGGATTCGATCGCTTGCGCGTAATCCAGATAAAAATCGATTTCGTTTTTTTTCTTTAAGGAAGTGATAACGCTTCCGCCGGTGATCGTATAAACCTTTGCGGTTTTGTCTTCTTCATCGATCCAGGAAAGAACTTCCAAAATATCTTCGATGTCTTTTACGCCCGTGTAAGGACGACCCGCGTTCTTTTGTTGACGATAGTTATGATTGATATCGCAGTACGCGCATTCTTCTTCTTTACCGAAATACTGACAGTTTCTAAAAACAGTAAGATAGATGAGATAACCCCATTCGATAACCGGTGCGATTTCTCCGGGAATCTTTCCGTTCTTCGTTTTATGACGATACCAAGCGGGAAGAGGAGGAAACTCCACGTTTCCCAAAAAAGTTTCTCCGAGATAGAGCGAAGGTTTTCCATCGGGAGATTTTTTCACCTTATACGGAGAATTCGGATTGTTGCGCGTCGAGATCACGGTCGGAAGCAAACCGAAATGACCTCCGGAAACCTTGATCTCTTCGGGAGCTTTTACGTCCGCGCCTTCTCCCAACTCGGAAAGAGGAATATGATCAAAGGAGAATATAAAGTAATCCTTGGTTTTGTATTCTCCGGAAACCTCGAAGGCTTCCTTGAGAAAATGAATTCCCTGTCTGAGAATGTCCTGTTTAACGATGGCTTCCATCGGAATGGATTTGTATTTCCTCTCCATTTCTTCCAGGAGGGGAATGGTAGAACTTTGGCGGATTGAATCGGTAGCTTCCATCTTGATTAGACAATATCCCGAATCGAACTGAAATGACACGCAGTTTTTTCGAGGAAACTCGGTTGATTTTTTTCCAAAACCCCGTACGAAGGACGCATGATTTTTCCTTCTGTACGCTCGGTTTTTATCCAAGGGTTCTTGCTTGTTTTTTTACTCCATTCTCCCTTGTTTGCTAAACCGAAAAAACCTTCCCCACAAAAGAATCCGGTTCGAAAAGGAGCGGAAGCGGTTCCCGCTTATGCGCCGGTCGCGGAAGGATTTCGCGAACCCACGGACATTCAATTCTTTCCCGGAAACGATCAACGAATGATCGTCTTGGAAAAACGGGGGAAACTTTTCGAAGTCGATTTAACGACCAAGATCAAAACGTTGCGCGCCGATTTTACCGGACAAGTGGAAACAAGATCGGAGGAAGGTCTTTTGGGTCTTGCGTTTTCACCGGACTTTTTGTCGGATTCCAAATTTTTCGTAAACGTGATCGTAAAGGAAGGTGGAAAGGATCATTCGAAGATTCTCGAATTCGAATGGAAGAACGACACGGTTCAAAAAATCGAACACGCAAAAAGAACTCTTCTCAAACAGGAACAACCGTATTCCAATCACAACGGCGGTCAGCTCGCGTTCGGTCCCGATAAAAAACTCTATATCGGTTTGGGAGACGGGGGCGGGGCCAATGATCCTTATAAAAACGGACAAAACCCCACAACGTATCTCGGTAAGCTCCTTCGAATTCTTCCCAACCCACAATCCTTCGGAGCTCCTTATAAGATTCCCGAAGACAATCCTTTCGTGGGTCGTCCCGGTTTTTTACCCGAGATCTGGGCGTATGGTCTGAGAAACCCTTGGAGATTCTCCTTTGATAAACTTACCGGCGAACTCTACTTAGCCGATGTCGGTCAAAACGAGTTCGAAGAAATCGACCTGATTCGAAAGGGGGGAAATTACGGCTGGAACATCAAGGAAGGATTTCACTGTTTTAAAAACAATCCTTCCTGCGAAGAGACGACTTGGATCGATCCGATTCACGAATATCCCCGAAACGAGGGACAATCGATTACGGGCGGTTACGTCTATCGGGGAAAGGATCTGCCCAAACTGGTAGGTTCTTATATCTACGGGGATTTTGTGCTCGGTAAAATCTGGATCTTAAAACAAAAGAACGGTAAAAAAATCTCCAACGAGCTTCTGTTTCAAATACCGTATCAAATCAGCACTTTTGGCCAGGATAGCGCCGGAGAGGTCTATTTTGCCGATTTTGGATCAGGAAATATCTTTCGTATTATAAAAAAAAATTGAAAGATTTGGAAAAAGCGATTCTATTGTCTGTTGAGAAACAATAGATAGAGGCTGCTACCACCGCAGTCCTGTTATCAATCCAATCTTAAGGAAAATGGGTATGAAGAAGCTCTTAATCGTTTCCTCAATCGTCATGACCGCCGGAATTCTGGTGTTCAGCGCTTGTAAGAAACCTACGGAAAATTCCCAGGCAGCCGCTACCGGTAAAGAAAACAGTCCTTCGGCTGTTGTTGTGTTCAGCGTTGGAGAAGCTAAGATTCTTCACGCAGATTTAACCGAAGAAAAAGCGACTTTAGGCGCCAGCTTAAAAACCGGCGACAAAGTCAGCACAAAAGACAAATCCAAAGTTGACATTCAGTTTGCTGACGGATCCGCGATTCGTATCTCCGAAAATTCGGTGATCGACTTCGACGGACTTTCCATCAACTCCAAAGGAAACTCAGATACAAGACTGGCTCTTGTTTCCGGAAAAGTTTTCGCGAAGGTCAACAAGGCTTCCAAAGAAGACCAGTTCTCCGTGGTTACTCCGACCGCGATCGCTGGTGTGCGTGGAACGTCCTTCATCGTAGACAGATCTAAATCCGACAAAGCTGTCGTAAAAGTTTTGGACGGCGCGGTTGCGGTTGCTCCTCGCGTTGCGGCTTTGGAAGGCTTGAGCGACGAAGAAATCGCTAAAAGCGAAGATCTGAGAAAGATTCAACAATCCGTTGCATCTTCCGAGATCGTTCTTGAAAAGAACCAAGCTTCCGTGTTGAAAGCGGACGAAAAATCTTTGGACGGAAAAGACGCTTCTAAAATCAGCGAAAAGAACATCGCCGGTGTAGTGAAGAAGTTGGACAATTCCGGAATTTCCAAGAAAGAAGAAGAAGAGATCAGAACGATCGTAACCGTGGACAAAGAAACTACGGATAAGATGGTTCGTATCAACGAAGAATCTTCCGGCAAAGTTGACGAACAAAAAGCCGCTTCTCTCGAAGCTGAGAGAAAAAAACTTGAGGGCGAAGTAGCCGCTCGTCAAGAAGAAGAAGCTAAGAAATTCAAACAAATCCTGATCTCCGCTCCGAAAGAGCTGAAATCCAGCAAGGATATCGTAAACTACTACGAAAGAATCGAAAAGATCATCATGACTGACGGATCTTCTTTGATCGGTGCGATCGTGGATCAACAAGGATCTACGATGATCGTTCATACAGAACAAGGTATCAAGAAGATCAATCAAGCGGATGTTCAAGAAGTGATTTACGACTTCCAAACGAAAGCTAAATTCTGATAACAGTGACTGAACCTGAAATCAGGTGGAAAAAACCCGGGCGTAAAACCTCGGGTTTTTCTTTGTACTCAGGATTTCGGGGAACGGATGAGAATCGTTTATAAAAAGCGGATCGAATGAAATTTCTGCAAGCGCCGGATCGGACCGGATTCGGAACCAAGGAGCATCCAAAGATTCTTTCGTTTGAAAAAAAGTTCTAAGAAAAAATACGTTCTTGTTTAAGAATCGAACTTCTGATTCCAAAGCAAGTGAATCGAATCCAAAATCTCTTCCATATCGATGAGCATAACGCGCTCTTTCCAATGAAGAATCATCTTATTTTTGCCGAATCCGTTGATCGGAGCCCAGTTCGCTTTTAAATCCGGAATCAGATTGATCGTTTTTTCAAGAAGGTCTTTGACTTCGGATCGACTGACCGGACCTTCCTTGCTGGAAAGAAATTGGATGATGGAGTGATAGAGAAGTTTTTTAATCTCTTCGGGAGGAGGACCGGCGGATGAATCTTCTATCCGTTCCATGAGATTTGTTCGTCCGCGTGATAGGAACTTCTTACCAAGGGCCCGGAAAAAACTCCCTTGAATCCAATCGATTTTCCGAATATTCTCAATTCCTTAAATACTTCTGGATGAACGTATTCCTTAACCGGAAGATGAGTCGGAGTCGGTTGCAGATATTGTCCGAGGGTCAAAAGTCCAACGCCTACGTTTGCAAGATCCTGCATACATTCCTTTACCTCGTCCACGGTTTCGCCCATTCCCAAAATCAAACCGCTCTTGGTCAAAAATCCCCGCTCGGAAGCGATTCTCAAAACGTCCAAAGAACGTTCGTATTTTTTTTGAGGAGCGACTTCGGGGAAAAGTCTTTTTACGGTTTCCAGGTTATGATTGAAAATATCCGGTTTACAATCGAAAACGATTTCCAACGATTCCCGTTTTACTTTCAGATCGGGAATCAAAAGTTCGATCTTACAATCGGGAAGTCCTTTGCGGATTTCAAAAACGGTTTCCGCAAAGTGGGAAGCGCCTCCGTCTTCGAGATCGTCCCGGTTTACCGCCGTGATCACGACGTGTTTGAGTCCGAGTGAAATCGCGGATTCCGCGATTCGTTTCGGTTCTTCCCGATCCAATGGAAACGGTTTTCCCGAAGCCACGTCGCAATACGAACAACGTCTCGTACAAATATCTCCTCCCAACATATACGTCGCCGTTTTTCTGGACCAACAGTGGTTTAGGTTCGGACAAGACGCGCTTTCACAAACCGTGTTGAGTTTTTTTTCCTGTAAAGAATCCCGAACCAACGCGACCGTATCGTTTTGTCGATCGGGGAAGGTCAGTTTTACTTTGAGCCAATCCGGTTTTTCGGGAGCTTCTCTAAGAGAATGAGTTCGAGGCTTTTTTTTAAGAGGATTCATACGATCGAAGATTGTCGAAGCGGGTTCAAGACCCGACTTTCTACTTCAATCCTCGGGACTTCGAGAACCCGGTCAACGAAAGTTTTAGGTAGAAGATTTTTTGAATCTTTTCGGAATGGAAGAATCCATGCAGTCCAAGGATGATTTGAACTCTCGGGACGGAATTCGACTGAACCGGTTTCTCGCAGATTGTGGTCTGGGTTCCAGAAGAAAAGCCGAGGAATTGATTCTCGGCGGTCAAATCGTAATCAACGGGAAAAAGGTCACGGATCTCGGAACTCGGGTGAACCCGGAAACAGACGTCGTTTCTTACCGAGGTGATATTCTTCGTCCGACCGACGCGCCCAAAAGAATTCTTCTTTTAAACAAACCGGTCGGTTATCTCTGTTCCCACGGAGATCGTTTTCACGAAAAAACCGTATTCTCCCTTCTTCCTTCGGAATACAAAAACTACAAAATCGCGGGCCGACTCGATCTCAATTCGAGAGGACTTTTGATTTTGACGAACGACGGAGAATTGGCTCAGAGAATTTCTCACCCCTCCAACGGTTCCGAAAAAGAATATCTTGTGACCTTAAAATACGATCCGGGCGAAAAGGGAATTCAAGCGGCGTTTCAAAAAGGGATTGTGGATGCAGGAGAAATTCTGCGTGCAAAGATGGTTAAACTCGTTCCCGGAAAAAACTGCGTCTATCGGGTGATTCTCGGGGAAGGAAAAAAAAGACAAATCAGAAGGATGTTTCACGCATCCGGAGCCAGCGTGGTCGATCTGCAAAGAATCCGCGTCGGTTCGATACAACTAGAAAAACTGAATTTGGAAGAAGGTAAGTTTCTTCTAAAGGATGTCGGGGTTTGGGAATGAACTTTATCAGCATTGAGTTTTTATTATTCTTTTTGACGTTTTATCTGATCTACTGGAACGTTCCGGATAAAAGCAGAAAGTATCTTTTGATCGCGGGTTCGGCGATCTTCTATTCGGTATTCAGTTTTAATTTTCTGTTTCATCTGATTCTTGTCGTATTAGCAAACTGGTTTTTGTTCCGCTTTTTTTACGATAAATCCTGGTATGTGAAGTCCGCGGTGATCTTGAATCTTCTCAACTTGGGTTTATTCAAATATTTTTATTTACTCATGGAGTTTATCGGGTTCGTTTTTTCCGTTCCTCTTCTTCAGGAGAAAGTAACGCTCGACGCAAAGGTTTCTTCGCTTTTCGGTTTAACGGGATTCGAGGTGGTTCTTCCCGCGACGATCAGTTATTATACGTTCCAGTTGATTTCCTTCGCCGTGGATTCCAAAAAGGAAGGCTTTGATAAGAATGTCGGTTTAACGGGATTTTTCTCCTTTATCTTCTTTTTTCCCGTGATGATCGCGGGACCGATTCTCCGTTTCGATCAAGTCAGAAATCAATTCGAAAATCCCACGATGGATCCTTCCAAATTGATCGACGGTCTTTGGCTTTTTCTACGAGGACTTGTCAAGAAGGGATTGTTATCCGCGGCCATTCTTCCCTTGATCGCGCCCGCGTTTTTATCTCCGAAGGATTATTCGGGAATCGCGTTGCTCTTAACCTGTTTCTTTTTCGCTGCCAATCTTTACTTCGACTTTTCGGGTCTTACCGACATGGCGAGAGGAATCGGAAAACTGATGGGATTCGATTTACCCGAAAACTTCAAGGCTCCTTTTTTCTTTCAGAGTTTCGGAGATTTGTGGAGAAGGTGGCACTTAACGTTCTCGTATTGGATCCGCGACTACATCTACATTCCGTTGGGCGGTTCGAGAAAGGGAGAATTCAGAACCTCGATCAACTTCATCGTTACGTTTATGTTAGGCGGTCTTTGGCACGGAGCCAATTTGAACTTTCTGATCTGGGGACTTCTCACCGGGATTTATCTTTCCTTGGAAAGAATTTTCGAGGTTCAGAATTGGAAAATTCTTCCCGAGATTCCGTATGTGAAGGCGACTCTGCGTTATTTGTTCGTTCTTCTCGTATATTCGATCTCGTGGACTTTCTTTTTTACTCCCGATTTTAATTCCGCGATTTCTTCCATCGGAAGAATTCTGACGTTCCAAAACGGACAATCCTTGAGCGGACTCGAAACCGGATTTTATATGTTGGTCTTTGTGTTTCTGTTTCACGTCGGTGAAGAATGGCCCGAAAAATACGGCGTTCCCCAGGTTTGGAGGGCGAGACTATTACCGATCTTGGGACTTCTGATTCTTTTTATCATGGTAGGAATGAACGCGGGCAACGCGGACTTTTTCTATTCAAGGTTTTAACGGTTATCCTTTATGAAGAAATTTTATATCTACTATCCGGTTCTTTTTCTCGTTTTCGTTTTTTGTTTGGATAAGATCTTCACGCTCGAATACTTTCAAAAAAGTTTTATCCAAGCGGGAAACACGGTATATTACACGCAAAGAAAATCGCTTTTCGAAAAGTTGAGCAAAGACAAGGAGTTGGAAACAAAATCCTTGGCTCTTGCTTTCGGAGATTCCAGGGCTTATCCGTATTCCGTAATCGGAATGGATAAAAAACTCCAAAAGGATTGGGTTCTGTATAACTTTTCGGGGCCGCAAGCGGTTCCGGCGTACGGTTTGTATTGGCTGGAAAAGATCATCGCCAAGGGACTTAAACCGAAGATGGTTTTTTACGTGGTAAGCCCGGAAGGTTTCGACGATACGAAAGGAATCGCGTATGATCCTTTTCTAAAATACGGAGCCGACGACGATTTTTTGATCCGATATATGGATCAGATCTCTTTTGAGGATCGTAAAAAACTTCTTTTGGATCGCCTCTTTGCGGTTCGAAGAATCAACCCCGATCTAAAACTTTTTTCCAAAAGACTTCAGGAAAAGAAACTCACGGAATACAATCCCGCGTTTAACACGGATTATATGGTTCTCAATTTGAATCACGGGGAACAATTCGCATACACGACTTTTTTAAACGATCCGGACCGATTGGAAAAGGACGCGGTTCGTATCCGTAATTTGTATCTTTCCACGTTTACGCTCGGAACCACTCAATTCTTTTTTGTGGAACAGTTCTTGAAGCTTGCGAATGAAAACGACGTGAAGGTTTATCTGATCTGGCCCAAAGTTTACGAAACTTACCGAAAACGATACTACGAGTTGGAGATAGAAAAAACTTGGTGGCCGAAGATCCTGGATCTTTCCGCCAAATATTCCGCGGTTCCGGTGGATTTGAACACGCAAACGTCCTGCGATCTTTTTTACGACGCGTCCCATCAATCCATCATGTGTTTTCTGGAATCGATGAAACTGATGATGGACGACTACTACGGGTTTAAAAAAATTCCGCATCCTCGATAGAATCGGAAAATGTCTTCGTTTAACGATTTTGAAAAAGCGTTTCACGCTTAACACGCGGCGGCTTGAAAAACTCGGGTCGCTTTTGTCGAAATTCGAAATAAAAAAGCCCTCCGCATTTCTGCGAGGGCTTTTTTATTTTCAAGTAGTATCTAAAAATATAATTTAGTTTTTTCTAAATCACCATTTTAGTTTTTTGGAATCTTCCAAGAACTTTTCCAATCCGATATCGGTTAACGGATGTTTGAAAAGTTGCAGGAACGCGGAATGAGGCATGGTCGCACAATCCGCCCCGCGAAGCGCGGATTCTTTTAAGTGCATAGGTCCGCGGATGGAAGCCGCGAGAATTCTCGTATCGTATCCGTAGTTGTCGTAGATTTCACGGATCTCGGAGATCAGTTCCATACCGTCCCAGCTCGTATCGTCCACTCTACCGATAAAGGGAGAAATGAAAGTCGCTCCGGCCTTTGCGGCAAGAAGCGCCTGAGGAGCCGAAAAACAAAGAGTTACGTTGGTAGGAATGTTTCTTTTTGTAAGTTCGACTACCGTTTTGAGTCCTTCCGGAATCAAAGGAACCTTGATGACCACGTTTTCCGCGATCTCGACGAGTTCGAGAGCCTCTTTCATCATTCCGTCGTAATTTGTGGAAAGAACTTCCGCGCTTACGGGACCGGGAACGATGGAACAAATTTCTTTGATGACTTCTTTGAAACTTCTTCCGGATTTTGCGATGATCGAAGGATTTGTGGTAACGCCGTCTACGAGTCCGTAGGATGCGATTTCTTTAATTTCGTCTATGTTTGCGGTATCTAAATATAATTCCACCGACATGCTCCATAAAAATAGGATGCTTAGAGCATGCGGGGAAAGCTAGGGTAGGGTCAATTGAAAAATTGCGCCACGCAACACTGTTTAAATTCAAAGTGTTTCCCAGTGCAACGGAATTTCTCGATACATTGTGCAACAGGCTTTTCGAAAAATTCTTCCTAAACGCAAGCTTCGCTCTCTATGGATCGCGAAGATTTTTCCGCTTCGCAGAAAGCCACTCACGACGCTCCGCTGTTCGTTGGCTAATTCGCTCTCTATGGATCGCGAATTATGGAATCAAATCGCGCAGGGTTTTGATTTCTTCCGCGCTGAAAAATTCTTTGTATTCTTTTTCGATCTGAAACTTAATCGAAGAACTGAAATAATCCACCCTTCTGGTAAAAGGCATTTTTTTATAAGCCTCTTTCCACTGAACCACATAACCGCCTTTCGGAGGAGATTGTTTTTCATCGGTTTTTTCCCAGAGAACCGCGCCGCCGATTTTGTTTTCGGCCAAGGATTCTTTCTTGGGTTTTCCGTATTTTTGTTCGAGCTTTTGTTGAACGTCCTTGCCCGGAAGATAACGAAATAAAACCCCGACGGAGAATAAAACTCCTGGCGCCGAATGATTCTCATCCTCCAACTCGGATCTGTTTTCCGCGGTCGGAGTCGTTGATCTTTGATCTTTCGGTCTGGAATCGATTACGATTTTGGGAGTGGAATAAAAACGATACGAATATAAGATTCCGTTTCTGCGGATGAGAAGAGTCTTTTCCTTATCCTCGAAAACGATTTCCACCTTTTCGTCGTTTTGCGGATTGGTGGAAAGAGATAAGAATTTTTCGCGCATGTTCGCGTAACTTTCACCCCAAGAAGATTCGGCGAATCCTTCTAGAAGATTGATCGCTTGTTGGTTCGTGTTTGTCGGTTGTCTTCGGTTGGGACCTTCGTCCGGAAGTTGGGCGAAAACGGTCGCGGGAGCCAGGATCAAAGAAAGAAACAATGCGAAAATTCTCATATTCTTCCTATCGGCAAATTCGGGAGAAATTTATTCAGAATCTTCTTCGTGCGAACGGTTTTTCGAACCCGAGAATTGAATCCCGCCGATCTTGACTTTCCCATTCCAACGGAGAATGAGCAGAACCGCAATGATTCCCACGTTTGGAAGCACGAATAAAAAAGGAATTTCGTGAAAAAGTCCGTAAACCGCGAGGTTCGATGCGATGACCGAAATCGAAGATCCGCTCAGCACCGCCACTTCCTGTTCGAAAAAACGAACCAAAAAGTGATTCGGACTCGTGGTCGGAAGGTCCTTGAGAATCAGTTCCACAAGAACCCCGTATGTCGTTAAAAGTGTGACCGGCAACAAAAACGAAAGAAAGAAATAATTTCCGAACGCGTCCGCGTAGTGGGGCGCTCCGATGATTCCTCCGAGCAAGGTCCAAAGATACGATATAAAGGCCGCGACCGAGAATGCGATCGCTCCGTACTGAAGACTTCCTCCCGATTCCAGAAGTTTGATCAGTTCGTCGGGAAGAATTCGGATCCAATCGATCAGTTCCAATCTTTCGAAAGATTCTCTTCCGGAAAGAAAGAGAAGTTTAAAGTAATAACTCGCAAGAACGAGCGCGCTTGAAACGATTCCGAAAAAGATTAGATAGAGTAAAAATTCCATATCAGTGCCTGAAGTGCCTCATCCCCGTAAAGACCATAATGAGTCCGTGTTCGTCGGCCGCCTGGATGACTTCCGCGTCCCGAACCGAACCTCCCGGTTGGATGATCGCTTTCGCTCCCGCTTTTGCAAGCGCGTCGATTCCGTCTCGAAACGGAAAGAATGCGTCGCTTGCCACATAAGAACCTACGACGGAAAGTCCGACGTTCAGTGCCTTATTAGCGCCTAACTGCACAGAGTCGACCCTGGACATTTGTCCTGCGCCGATTCCGAGCGTCGCGTTTTCTTCCGTGTAAACGATCGCGTTGGACTTGATAAAACGAACACAAGACCAAGCAAACATCAAACCACGAATATCATCGGGCGTTGGCTGTTTTTGGGTGACTACTTTTAGATCTTTTTCGGTGATCGTTGTGTAATCTCGATCCTGTATAAGCAAACCGTGATGGATCGGTCTGAGATCCAATTCGTCGAGCGCTTCTTTGAAATCCTCGATTTCGATCAGACGAATGTTCGGTTTTTTGGAAAAAATTTCAAGTGCTTCCGGAGTGAACTTCTGCGCGATCACACCTTCCACGAAGTTTTCCGTGATGAGGTTCGCCAATTCTCCGTTTACGATTCCTTTGATTCCGATCACGCCGCCGAACGCTGAGATAGGATCGGTTCTTCTCGCGAGTTGATACGCTTCCAAAGGATCGTCGGCGTATGCGATTCCGCACGGATTGAGATGTTTGATGATGCAGACCGTGTTTTCGGGAAGAAGACTCGAGATATGAAAGGCCGCGTCGAAATCCAACATATTGTTAAACGACAATTCTTTTCCCTGCAAAGGAGAAAAGTCGCTCTTCACGAAAAGAGGTTCGTAGAAAGCGGCGGCCTGATGCGGGTTTTCTCCGTATCTGAGTTTTTGTTTTTTCAAAAACGAAAGATTGAGAACGTCCGGAAAAACGTCTCCGGCTTGTTTGTTGAACCAGGAAGAAATCGCGGTGTCATACATCGCAGTATGAGAAAAGGCCTTTCTCATATAACCCGCGGCGACTTCTTCCGAAACTCCGCCCGAAGAAATCAGAGTCTGCACTTCCTTGTAATCGTTCGGATCCGTGAGAACTAACGTGTGTTTGTAATTCTTAGCCGCGCTTCGAATCATGGAAGGTCCGCCGATGTCGATATTCTCGATCGCTTCTTCCAATTGAACGCCGGGTTTGGAAACCGTCTTTAAGAACGGATATAAATTCACGACGACCAAATCTATTTTAGGAATCTTTAATTCTTCCATCTTCTGTTTGTGAGCGGGATTGGAAGTGACTCCGAGCAAACCTCCGTGCACTTTCGGATGCAGGGTTTTGACTCTTCCATCCAGAATTTCCGGAAACCCGGTGTAGTCGTCGATCGCAATGGCGGCGATTCCGTTGTCTTTTAAAAGTTTTAAGGTTCCGCCGGTGGAGATGATTTCAACGCCGCTTTGATTTAGAAATTGCGCGAACTCGACTAAGCCGGATTTATCGCTGACGGAGATAAGTGCTCTTTTGATTTGTATCATTGTTTATTGAATGCTGACCTTTCTATTTTGGATCTTAAGCCGATTCTCGCAAAAGTATTGAACCGCGAGCGGCAGGATTTTATGTTCCTCTTTGAGAATCTCCAGAGTCAAATCTCTTTCCGACATTCCTTCCTCGATTTTCACGGTTCCCTGGAGAATCACCGGACCCGAATCCACACCGTCGTCCACAAAATGAGCCGTACAACCGGCGATTTTTACCCCGTATTCAAAGGCTTGTTTTTGCGCGTTCAAACCCGGAAAGGCCGGAAGAAGGGACGGATGGATGTTGATGATCCGATTGGGAAAGGCCTGGATCACGGGAGATTTTAGAATCTTCATATAACCCGCCGTCACGATCAGATCTGGTTCGAGTTCGGTCAGAAGATTCAGAAGTTTTTTGTGATATTCGGATTTGTCCGTAAAGGACGCGAAATTCAAAACGTGAGAAGGAACCTGAAACTCGAGCGCGATATCCAGAGCCTTCGCCTCGGGACTGTCGCAGATTAAGGCTTGTGCGATTCCTTTGATTTTTCCGGCCTTGATGTTCTGGAGAACCGCCTTGAGATTGGAGCCTCTCCCGGAGGCCAGGAACACGATCTTTTTTTTAGGTTTTGTAAACAGGCTTGCCAAGAAAATTCTATCCGGATAAAATCAGAACCGTCCCCGTTTTGAAATTCGATCAGAAGGACGATTCGGGAACCTCAAGCGAATTCCTCCGAAAGACCCAGGCTTTAGCTCGAAAGCGTGTGCGGATTCTTTCTTATCGATTAAAATCCGTGCCAAACCCGTGGAAATACCGGTATTTAGACATTTCTACGAGAATTTTTTTGAGTTTTCGGTCTCTCGAATCTGCCGAAAGTTTTGAGAGAAACCGCAAGAATGTTCAAGCCCAGCATTAAGGAGGCAAGCGTTTTTGTCGAAGAGTATTTCAGGAGAGATACATGTCACTTGCCAGAAAATCCACAGCGACCGTTGAACAATATAAATCCAACGAAATCTCGACTGTCAGCCAGGGAAAACTCATCGTCATGCTCTATGACGGGGCGATTCGTTTTCTAAATATCGCTCTGGAGAATAATACTCCCCGGAAATACGATGTGGTTAACAATCATATCCTCAAAGCCGGCGAGATCGTAACGGAACTCATGCTTGCACTCAACCTGGAACAAGGCGGAGAAGTGGCCAACAACCTTTTAGGAATCTACGTTTACGTCAAAAAACGTCTTCTAGAAGCGAACATGAAAAAGGATTCCGAAATCATTCAAGAAATCATCAAATACATGGAAGATCTCAAATCCGCTTGGGAAGAAATCGAGAAAAAAGAAAAGTCCAACGTCGTTTCGGCGCCGTTTCAAGGAAGCCGCGGAAGCGGTCTATCCATTCAAGGGTAACTTTTTGTCGAGCCAGTCTTCCAGCGATAAAAACCGCGACCTTGTCGTCCTGTACGGAGATAAGATTCTTCTGTTGAATCAACTGATCGAAAATCAGAAAAGACAGATCGAAGTTTTCGGATTCGGTGACGGGGAAGGCGGGGCCAAAATCGAGGATTCCAACTTACAAATCATCGATCAACTTTGTTCGGTGGATCGTAAGATCGAAAAGATGGAAGAGGGAGTTCCTCAAACTCTCGAGTTCATCGAACTGGCGGAAATTCTTTTTCAAAAAATGGAAGAGTCCAGAAATCTCCATTCTCAAGTGGAAGAAAGAATGAAGGACATCCTCAAGGAATATCAAAAAGAGTTGAACCAAGTACAGGTTCAAATCCAACTCAAGCGTCATTTCAGACAAGACTATTGGAACACGGGGACCTGTTAGAAAGAGCCCTGGAGTTTCTAGGTTTAGAACCGGGGTTCGACGAAGCGGAACTGAAAAACCGTTTTTACTTTCTTTCCAAAAAATATCATCCCGATACGGGAGAATTCTCAAGCGATTCGCTTTTTAAGGAATTGATCGAATATAGGGACGTTCTCCATTCTTATCTCGAGCAAAAAACATTCAAAAAAATGAATGCGTCTTCCGAAACGAAAGGATCGCATAAGAACGATTATACGATCTACAAACAGGCTCGGGAAATCTACGATTCGTCGATCCACGAATATTACAAACTGACCGACGGAAATCCGATCTTTTTAAAAGGAGAGGAGAATCCCGCTCTTCGCAAACTCAGAAATTCTTTGGAAATCTCAAAATCCGGATTTGAGAATCTGATCTCTTCCTATCCGGAAAGCATCTGGATTGCGGACGCGAAGGATACTCTCGCAAAGATCGAGGTTTGGTTTAAGGAACCTTAAGAGAATTGGAAGGCATCGAGAACACGAAACCGGACGCGCTTCCGTTTCGAACGCTGATTACCAAAACCTCGGACCGCAAAGTCAAATACTGACCCGAGGTCAAGGTCACGTTCATCTTACAGATTCGGTTTGCGTTTTCCCCCGTTCCGATTGCCGCAAGCGGTCCGCTGTTCGGACTTAGTTCGATCGAATATTCCAAAGGCTGGTTGGGAATTAGGTTTAGAAGTCCGTTCACACAATCGATTCCCGTGTTTAGATCCGCGGGAAATCTCGAATCGTTTTCCGTATTTGCAACAAACAGCCGATATCCTCTAAAAAGAAGTTCGGGGTTTCCCGCTCTGAGTCTGAGTTCGTAGCCGGTCGCGATCGGAACGATGCTGATGAGCGTAGGCGGCGTCGAAATCAGTCTGGTTGTGGAATAATGAGGACATCCGAGTAAAAGCGAAAACACTGGAAGTAGAAATAAAAAATAAAAACGTTTCAAAAAGAAATATACTCCCGCCAGCCGAACTTCTCCGCCTGCTGATCCGATATTGAGAAGAGTGGAAAGCGTAGCTTGGGTGTCACCCGATTTTCTTCCGGCAAGTTCCACTTCAATTCGGCGAGAAGTTTGTTTCCCTTTCTCGTATTGCAGTGTTTGCAGGCCGCGACAAGATTCTCCCAGGAATTGAATTCCTTCGGTCTTTCTTTTTTTGGGACGTGTTCCCAGCGGCTTCTCGGAATCACGTGATCCAGAGTCAGCTTCGATCCCGGAAATTTTTTTCCGCAATAAACGCAGTGATAGTTGTCTCGTTGAAAAATATTCTCTCTGGAAACCCGATCCCTTCTCGGAGGAACCCTGTAGTAATCCCGAAGAAGAATGATTCTGGGCGCGGTGAATTTGAGTTTTTCGGAGCGGATTAAAAAGTTTTTATCATCCTTGATAAGTTGTGCCTTTTCAAGAATGATCAGGATAAGGGCGTCTTTGACCGACCGGATCCCGATGGGGACGTAACCGGCATTCAGCACAAGCACCGGCTGCGCAAGAATGTCCATAACTGGTCAAAAAATATCCGATGCTCGGAAGATGTAAAGAAATTCTTAGATTAAGATCGCTTCTTTCGGATCCAATACGCGATTCCGAAAAGCAAAAGAACCGTTCCCAAAAGTCCGAGAACCGTTAGTTGACCATTGTGAACCCAACGCATTAGCGTATCGAAGTTATACGCGCCGAAGTAACCGAGATAGACCCAGACCGGAACCGAAATGACTGCGGCCATAAAATCCAAGGCAACAAAACGATAAAAGGAAATTCGATCCGAGGTTCCCGCGGTAAGATAAATCGGCATTCTGAGTCCCGGCATAAAACGCGCCATAAACGTAACCCAATTTCCGTAACGTCCGATCTTGTCCTGAACCTTAGCAAAACGTTCGGGAGTTACGATTCTCGAGATAAAAGGAATCTGAAGAACCCGCACTCCGTAGATTCTCCCGATTAAAAAAACCGCGCTGTCACCGATCAGAACCCCGGCCATTCCGACCAAAAACATATAATGCGGATCGGCTTTTCCGAAACCCGCGATCACGCCGCCGGAAACCAAGGAAATGTCTTCGGGAACGGGAAGGCCGAAACCGCAAAGAATCAGCACTAAAAAAACCGCAATGTAACCGTATTCGGAAAAGATATTAACGAGAATATTTAAAAATTCCATTCCTTCAGTAGACGCCTTAGTTTTGGATTCCAAGGACAGTAAAATATGGCTTTGATAAAATAGCAGTAAACAAACGAAAAAAGTAGGGGGACTTTTGGGAAAAGTTTAGGAATTTTGTAAAACGTGTACTATTCCAGAAACGATTTGATCCAAAAAGAAAAAGAAGCGTTAGCTCCTTACGCGATTTCCAGCACGAATAACGGAGGAAGAATCTACGAAGAAGAGGAACATTCGTATCGACTTCCGTTTCAAAGGGATCGGGATCGTGTTCTTCATTCCAGCGCGTTCAAACGTCTTCAATATAAAACGCAGGTTTTTATTTTTTCGGTAGGGGAGAATTATAGAAACCGAATGACTCATACTCTTGAAGTCGCCGGTCTTTCGAGAACGATCGCGAGCGCGCTCGGACTCAATTCTCACTTATCCGAAACAATCGCTTTGGCGCACGACCTCGGTCATACTCCCTTCGGTCACGCCGGTCAAGAAATTCTTTCCGGTTTGATGAAGGAACACGGCGGTTTCGAACACAACAAACAATCCTTACGAATCGTTACCTCGATCGAAAAAAAATATCCGAACTTCCCCGGACTCAATCTTTGTAGAGAAACCCTCAAAGGTCTGATGAAACACGGAACGGATTACGATCCTTCTATGATGCTTTTGGAAAGAAAAGAAAGCGGACCTTCCTTGGAAGGAATGATCGCGGATCTTTCGGACGAAATCGCTTACACGAGTCACGATATCGAAGACGGATGGGAAATGGGTTATCTTCATCTCGGAGATCTTTCCGAAAATCGTTTTTGGAAAGAGGTCTACGAAGAATGTAAGTCCCAATACAAGGACGCGGGTGAAAAAATATTGATTCGAACCGCGATTCGAACCTTGACCAACTCGATGGTTTCCGATTTGGTCCGAAACATTTCCAAAGGACTGGAAACGAATCGAGTTTCTTCGACGCAGGACTTGATCGATCTTTGGAAAAGGGACGTTCGAATCGCCTCCTTTTCGGACGAGGTCAATTCCAAGTTTCGAGAACTGAAATCCTTTTTATACGAAAAACTCTATCGTCACGAGGATTTGGTTCGAATGAGCGATTACGGTAAGAAGGTCATCGAATCCTTATTCGATTATTTTTTAAAACATCCCGAAAAAATTCCGGAAACGTATAAGGAAAGAATCGAAGAAGAATCCCTGCATCGAGTGATCAGCGACTACGTCGCAGGGATGACGGATCGATACGCGGAAAAGATCTACCAATCCCTTCCTTAATCTTCAAAAAATAGAATATTCCATTTTTTGAAGATAGGTCGACTCGTTCCTATTTTTTAGTCGGCGCGGGTTCCGGGGCGATCTTCGTGTCGACTTTCGTCGCCGCCGGTTTTGTTTCCGTTTTTTCCGGCTCCGGTTTCGAACAGTAGTTCAACACGATCATGATCGGAAACGGTCCGTCCGTGCAGAAGTTTAGGATTCCTACCTGAAGATTTCCGTCGTCGCCGATATTGATGGCCCCGATGCTCAAACCCTTTCCGGAATTGATCGCGCCGATGTTGATCCCGTAACCGTAATTAAAACCGCCGATATTGATTCCTAAACTTTCGTTGTTGATCAATCCGATGGTGGCGCCGCTACTTCCTCGGTTGTAGACTCCGCCGGTCACGTAATAACCTCCGTTGACTCCCCGGTTGTAAAATCCGATCTGAGCTCCGGCTCCGCCTTCTTCCACATTGTTCGCGATTCCGACTTGGATCGAAAGTCCTCCCTTTTTAGCGGAGTTATAAAGGAGACCGACCTGCGCGCCATAGGCTTTTCCTTCGGAGATATTGGCTCCTCCGACTTGAAGACCGATCAATCTTTCGCTGATCGTATTGACCGTGCCTACGTTGACCCCGTATAACTTTTTCACATCTCCGTGAAGAAGATTTACGTGAATGACTTCGGTTTCCGTTTTAACGGGAACTCGAACAAAGGAATGTTCGCTCGCAAATCCGGTCACACCGCAGGAAAAAAGAGAAAGGGAGAATCCGAGAATCGCGGAACGTTTACAATAAGTTTGGAATATTCTAAAATAATTGTGTTTCATGGTTATTTACAATAGTTGAATCCGATCATCACCGGAAAGGTTCCTTTTCCGCAAAAGTTGAGAAGTCCGAATTGCATCGTCGGCTCGTCGGTTTCGTTTTCACCCGAAGCGTTTACGACTCCGATATGAACCCCGGTTCCTCCGTTTAGAATTCCGATATTGATTCCGGAACCTCGAATGTTCAGAGCGCCGAAGTTAAAACCGCCCGCGTCCTCGTTTAAAATTCCTACGTTAACTCCCTTGGAATCGAAATTTATGGCGCCGATCATCAAACCTTTGGTAAAAAAGTTTCCGGCTCCGATCGTTACGTCGAAACCTTCTCTTTGTTCGCCGATGTTGACGATCCCGGCCTGCAAACCCTTCGAATCCCCCTTCACATAATTTACGATTCCCGCTTGGATTCCGGCGCCTTTGTTTTTCGCCGCGTTTACGATTGCGATCTGAGCCCCGTATGTTTTTTGATCGGAGAAGTTTACGATTCCGACTTGGCCGCCGATCATACTTTCTTCCACGATGTTCACGATTCCAATATTGGCTCCGGCCAGGTTTTTGAGTTCTCCATAAAGAAGATTGAATCGTAAAACCTCGGTTTCCGTTTTGGGAGGAATCCTGGTCGTGATTCGAGGTGTGACCGCAAAACCGCAGTTAGACGCAAAGATCCACGCGGAAAGAAACAATACGTAGGGAATGGATTTGATTTTGATTTTCATGATTTGAGCCGAAACGTGAGAGGTATTGGACCGTCGGAAAATCCGTTGTCAATATTATTTCGAACGAAAAGCGGATTCCGATTTCGGAAAAATACGCTTTGTCGCGGATTGGATTGGAAAGAATTTATTTAGAGTTCGGATCGGATATTTTGGCTCTTGTCAAATTTTTTGTTCGGACTCGAAGAGCAGTAGTTTACGAGGATCATCACGGGAAATAGGCCTTCTTTGCAGAAGTTTAGAATTCCGATTTGAAAATTTTCCTTCTCGCCGATATTTACAATGCCGATCGAAACACCGGAATCCTCTCCGTTCCAATTGATCAAACCTGCGTTCCATCCGTATCCATAGTTGAAAAGTCCTAAATTCAATCTACCACTCGCAAGATTGACGAGCCCGACTGAAAAACCTGCGTCACCTTTGATTCTTCTTTCGATACTCTCCGGAGTATCTCTCGGTTGTCGCCTTCCCGATTCCAAAAAGAAGTTCAGGTTGAAAATTCCGATTTTCAAAAGGGCAAAGGAGGGCCTTGAATTATTGATCGCACCAATTTGAATCCCGGTCGCGTTTTCCGCTCCGTTTACGATTCCGATCTGCAACCCGATTAGATCGTTTTGAACGGAATTCGCAATTCCAAGATTTAAGCCGTAAATATTCTTCGATTCTCCGTAGATCAGATTCAATCGAAGAACTTCGGTATTTGTATCGGACGGAAGTTTCGCAGTTGTTTTGGTGGTTAGGGCCACTCCGCAACAAAGGATCGCTGAATGTACGAAAATTATAAAACCGTAAAGTATGAATTTTTGAGTTAACTTCATTCATTTCCTCGAAAAGTTTCGAAGACTTTTAGGGGGAGAATTTGCATCGAAGTTTGACGTTACGCGAAAGTCGCGAGAATAATTTTCAATCTTGTTGAGCCGCTCGTGATCGGTTTATAGATCGTCCGTTAAGGCGCGCAACACTTTTTGGATATGAACACAGAGTTCTTCCACGTCTTCCTCGGTCGTGAACCGGCCCGTGGAAATTCGAATCGCTCGTAAGGCTTCTTCTTCGCTATAACCCATCGACAAAAGAGAAGGCGCGGGTTCTCTGGATCTGGATTTGCAAGAAGAACCCGTGGAAACAACAAAGCCCGATTCTTCCATTCCCATCATAAAGAAGTCCACGTCGTCCGTGGGGAGAATACAAAACGAAGTGCTCGAGATTCTGTTCGATTCCTTTCCGATCAGTTTGCAACCGCATTCTTCCAAAACGGATTCGATCCTTGTTTGGTAGTTTTTTAACATTTCGGAGATTCGATTTTGTTCGGGAATTCTTCGTTTTAGAACTTCAGAAAGCGCTAATATAGAAGGAGAGTTTTCGGTTCCGGCCCTGTGATTGTTTTCCTGATTCCCACCGTGAAAGATCGCGAACTCCTTTTCGGAAACCAAATCGGAGCGAACCCAGGTTCCGGACGCGCCCATACCCGCTCCGATCTTATGACCGGAAAACGTGAATCCGTCCAAAAGTTCGAAAGGGATTTCGAGTTTTCCGAAGGATTGCATCAGATCCGAAAAGAGCGGAGCCGAATACTTTAGAGAAATTGCATGTATTTTTTCCAGAGGTTGGATCACGCCGGATTCGTTGGCGACGTGCAGAACGAAAACGGGCGCGGAATTCTCCCGCAACAATTCTTCCAGATGATTTAAGTCGACTTCTCCGTTTGCAAGAGAACGAATCTTTCTAAACTCGAATCCGGCAAATTCAAGCGCGGAATACAGGGAAGAATGTTCCAAAGAGGATACGATCGCGGAACCTCCGAATTTTCCTCGGATTGCGTGTGCGAGAAGATGATTCGCCTCGGTTCCCGTGGAGGAAAAAACGAATTCTTTGGCGGGTTTTCCCGTATAAACTTCCAGAGTTTTGCGAGCCTCTTCGATCTTGCCCTGTCTTCCCAAAGAAAAACGGGTGGCGCCGGACGGGTTGTAAAAATCGGATAAGTAATCTTTTTGGATTTCCACGAGCACATCTTCAAAAGGAGGATGTGTCGCGTTGTAATCAAAATAACGAATCTTCTTCGACATAAAGTTCGTCCGCTTCCTCGTATCTTCCTTTTTTTCGGAGAACATAACGAAGAAGTTTTTTGCGGTCTTCCACGAGATCGCTTCTTCCGCTTCCGGTCACTCGATATGCCTTGTCGATCGTGTAAAGTTCGGTTTCGAGCTGTTGCAATTCGAGCAATGCGTTGTCGAGTTGTCCTTTTCGGATTTCGGAACGAACCGTCATCAGTCTGGATTCAAAGACGGAACCTTTATCCAAAAGATCGGACTTGGCCGCTTCTCTAAAATAAAAGATCGCTTTGTTAAAAAACGTAGGGTCCCGTTTTCCGAGTTGGTAGTTGAGTAAACCGCGCTTCATGAGCAATTCATCATATTCTACCGTTCCGGGATCGGAGAAGAATAGAAGTTTTTCCAAAATTCCGTCCGCTTCCAAAGGCGAAATCGAATTGAGTCCGGTTCTATAAATTCCGAACGCGAGAAGGTTCAGGGCTTTTTTAAAATCGTTCGCGTTTACTTTTATGTTTCTTTCCGAATCGATCGTAAAGGAATTGGATTTGATCTGCGACCAAACCCGCATTTGATTTTGTTTTTCGGTCAGAACGTTCTGCGGTTGATCGTCCGATCCGCAGGAAAAAAATGATTTCGGTTTTTTGATCTTCTCCATCGCGACTCGAACGGCTTCTTCCGTGTTTCGGATATAATCCGCGTAAGCGAGAAGAACCTCTTCGGGACGGCAAACGGCGAGGGCGGTCTTTTCGATTTTTTTGGGAACGCTGAAATCGGGACCGGAAAAGTTCAAAGCCCGTTTGTAAAAATCCAAGGCTTCGAGAACATTCGGAGACGTGATTCTCCAGTATTCTCCCGGATTAAAACTTCCCGTAAGAGGACTTCTGGATTTCGTCTTGGAAGAAAGTTTTTTCTCGCCCGATTCTTCGCTCATACCGGATTCTTTGAATCTCCAAACGGACATGGAATCCGTCCAAGAAGGTCTGTAAAGAACCGAATCTCTTTCACTGAGAGAATAATAATAAAGACAGGCTTCCCGCATCACGTTTAAATCGGGGATTCTTTCGCCTTGATCCTGATAAGCGACTTCCGTCTGCAAAATGGAATCTCCCTTTTCGATAAATTCTCCGGCCGTTTTTGGATCGTAACCCGGAGGTTGAATCATCAGGGCGAGTTTACTCAATAATTTATATCGATTGGGAAGAATCCACGCGGCGGCGAGCACCCAAACCGCGAGCAATAGGAATACATACCTTCGATTTTCTCGAATGTAAGTCAGCAAAGTTTCAGACGCTCCGGCATTGGAAAATTGATTCGACTCCTGGATGGATCGGTCGCAAAATGAAATTCCGGACCTATTGACGGGATGGTTCCTGATGTATGGAACATTCTTTTCAAATCTGTCCCGTTACCTGAATGAATCAAGCAAATAATAAAATCCCCCGTCGCGGGCTTTCCGGTTTCCATTCTGTTTCTTTTCGTTTCTTGGCTTTTTGTTTCTGTTTCTTTCCGATCGGCGTTTATTCTCAAACCGAATGCGAATATTCTCAGTCATCGGTCGAACCCGAGTTCTTTCTTTCACTCGCGTTCGAAAAACAAACCGACGCCGCGAGAATTCCTTCCCAGGAAAAATCCAAAAAAGCGTACGAAGAATCGATCGACTACTACGAACGTTATTTCCGTTGTTCGGAAGCGCTCAAACGACAGGTTTCTCCCGTTTCCAGAGTGGCGAAAGCGAACGTGCATTTTTTTCTCGGTCAATTTGAAAACGCCGAGAAGGACGCGGATGCGGCGATCGTTTCCGATCCGAATTTCAGAGACGCTTATATTTTAAAGGCGAGAATTTTCATTCGAATCGGAGAATTTCAGAAATCCAGCGATTATCTCGAAACGAATCTCAGCCGTTTTCCGGACGATTCGGATATTCTTTATCTTTTGGGTTCCTTGAATCAAGAACTGAAAAATTATCCGAGGGCGATTCTTTATCTTACTTCTCTCAGCGATTCGATTCGAAACCGGGAAGGAAATCCGAAATACAGATCCTTCGTGGATAAGTCCTTGGGTGAAATGTATTTTGCGAACGGTCAGACCAAAAAGGCTTTGTATTTTTTGTCCTCTTATCTTCAACAGAATCCGAGCGATATCACGACCCGATTGACCCTCGCCAAGATCTGGAATCAACTCGGTAAATTCTCCTCCGCAAGGAAGGAACTGAACAAGATCCTAAAGGCGAAAAAGAATCTTTCCTCCGTGGAACATCTTCTCGCCGAAATGTATTTTATCGAAAGTAAGGCGTCCGCATTCGAATATTTTAATATTCTCAATCAACAATCCAAAATTCCGAAGGGAAGCGTTTTGGAAGGATTGTATCTCGTTCTTTTGGGAAAATATTCCGAAGCGAAGAATCTTCTTCTGCCCGTTCGTGAAAAATTTCCAGGCCGTCTTGCGGTTCGTTTGGGAATGTTGGACGTCTATGAACGGGAGAAAAATCCGAACGTCTACGCAAAGGAACTCAAGGAAGTCGCCGAGCTCGTGTTCGGAATGCAACAGTTCGAACTCGCGGAGAGAACCGCCAATCGAGCGCTCGCGATTTCGGATAAGTCCTCCGTTTGGGAAGAAGCGGAGATCTATGATTTTCTCGCTTCCTGTCACGAACAATCCGGTTATGTGTATCGCGCGATTCTCATGTCTCGCAAGGCCGTGGAAAGGGTTCAAAAGGAAGAGGATAAACTCAAGTTTCAATTGCATCTCGCGTATCTTTTGAGAAACGATCCTCCCGGAAAACGGGAAGAAGCGGAAAGTATCATCCGCAACGTTCTCGAAACACAGCCGACCATGGCTTACGCAAGATATTTACTCGGAATCGTTCTGGCTTCGCGTGAAAAATACAAAGAGGCTTTGGAAGAATTCAACGCCGCGATCAAAACGGATTCCGCTAACGGAGTCTATTATTTCTACCGAGCATCGGTTTACGAGAAGTTGGAACAACAGGAATCGATGGAAATCGATCTGAAAAAATCCATTGAAATCGATCCCGGAAATCCGATGGCTTACAACTATTTGGGTTATTATCTTTCCGAAAAGGGAATTCGTTTGGAAGAATCCTTGGCTTTGGTTCAAAAGGCTGTGGAACTCGCGCCGGACAACGAAGCGTATCAGGACAGTCTCGGTTGGATTTTTTTCAAACTCGGGAATCACGACGAAGCTCTTTTGCATCTTCAACTCGCGTATCAGATCCTAAAGGACAAGGGAGAAGAGGATCCCGTCATTTTGGAACATATCGGAGACGTTTATAAGGAAAAAAGCCAAACACGCAACGCGACCGCGTATTGGGAAAAAAGCCTGAAGCTTTTTAAGAAGAAGGAAGATATTTCCAGAATTCAAAAGAAAATACAAACCGGTTCCTCCGAAAGTTCGGCGAATCGGAACGAAAAAACGGGAAAATAATCGTTTATGAAATTAATATTTTATTCTAATATTCTAATATGTTTGGTGGTTCTTTACGGATGTACGTCTCCGCAGATCGAGGAGATTAGTTTTCCGGATAAGGGAAACTTGAAGTTTCTTTCCTCCAAAAACCCGGATGCCGCCAAAATATTAAAATCGGTGCGCGATTTGGAAACGAAGAATTCCTCCTATTCGGGAGAATTTTCGATGCGGATAGAAAACTACGTTCCGAAAAAGGAAAGTTTTTCCGCGGACGGAAAGATCTACTACGATAAACCGAGCGGCAAAATGTATATCGAACTTTCCGATCCGTTTTTCGGGATGATCGTCTCGAGGGTGTTCACCGATGGAAACTCGATTCATATCAAAACCGCAAACGCAGGACCTCAGGTTCTTCCGATGGGAGATATTCTTTTGTCCGATCCGAGCGGTAAAAAACATTCCACGATTCCGTTTCCGGTTCTTTATTCTCTTTTGGCGAACAACAGTTCCGGACTTGCCGGAGACGATCCGACGTTCGTCAATCTTTCGGAAAAGGCGATTCTCGTCAAAAAACCGGGAGAGGATATCACCTTTTGGATGACCGATTTCGGAATCAGTTCCGTGGAACTTCTTTCCAAAAAAAGCAATCTGAAGGCGATCACAAAGGTGCAAGGAACGGTTTCGTTTCCGCCAAGAACGACGATCACAAGAATCGTCGAACCTACGACCAATCTGGATCGGAATAAGATAGAAATTAAAATGAAAAAGGTCGCACTTTCGGAGACGATTCCCGCTTCCAAATTTCAGTTCTAAAAAAGAAAGATCGAGGTTTACAACATTCTTTCCCGATTCATTTTGGAAGAATCAAACGAACGTTTCGGCGGATGATCCGAAACAAAAACGCATTCAAATTTTATAAACTAGGAGAGACGATGCTTTCTGAAGTAAGAAACAATCATATTTTGGAACTTTATATCGAGACCAACGAGGTGAACTCGTTGAACGGCGATTTTTTTAAAACGATTTCCGCGAAACTGGATTCTATTTCCAAGGACTCGACGATCAAGGCGGTGATCCTCACTTCCAAAAACGAAAAGTTTTTTTCCAACGGATTCAATCCCGAGATTTTTGTCGGCAAAACTCTTGCGGAAATTCAGGACGTTCTTCGTCTCGCGTTGGATACCGCTTCCAAACTTTTATTTTTAGAGAGACCTTTGATCTGTGCGATGAACGGACATTCGATGGGACTCGGCGCGGTGTATGCGATCTTTTGCGATTATAGAATTATGGTCGAAAAAAAGGGAAGACTCGGTTTTCCCGAATCCCAAATCGGAATCAACTTTCCTTCCGTTGCCGGTTTTATGTTGAAGGAAACCGTAGGAATCACCAAGGCGCGCGATCTTTTGTATTCCGGAAAAGGACTCAAAGCGGAAGAAGCCTACGAGATCGGTTTGATCGACGAGGTCGCATCCTCTTCCGAAGACCTTCTCGTTCGCGCGCGCAAATACTGCGAACAATTCAAGGACATGGCGATCGGTTCCGTTACGGGAATCAAGGTTTCTCTCAGAGATCCGGTTCGTATGTTCGCGGAACACAACGCGGAAAGGGACGTTAAACTTCTATCCGAAGCGGTTTTTTCCGCAAACGGTCAGGAAGGAATGAAGTCCATCCTCGAAAGAAGAAGGCCAGTATTTCAGTAAATTCTAAATTAGTTTTTCTGAATGTATTAAAAAGGCCGAATGAGAATTCGGCCTTTTTCGTTTTTAGAGGTTGTAAAGTTCGGAATCGTCAGTTCTCAATGAAATACTTTTCCGGGATTCAGAATTTCCTTTTTATCCAGTTCTTTTTTAAACGCCTTTAAACCGAGAAGAGCGGGTTTTGAAGTCGCTTTTTCATACCAAGCTTTGTGATCGAAACCCACACCGTGGTGATGGGAAATCGGGGCGCCGTTTTGAAAAAAAGTATCGGAAACCGTCCGTTTCATCTTGAACCACTGATCCGCGGGTTTCTTTTCGTCCATCGGAAAAAGAATGGTGTAATACAAACAAGCGCCTTCATGATAACTATGAGAGATATGACACATAGCGATCGAACCGGGAATCGAGTTTTCCAGAGAAGCGATTCCTTCTTTGTGAAGATTGAGGACACGATCGTATGTCGTCGAGGTTTCCATCGTATCCACGCCGATTCCGTTTTCCATCACGTGATTTCTTAAAAACGGCATGTTGTATCTGGAATGAATCCACTGTTCCCCGAGATGGGTTCCCGCATAAAGACCTTTGTGTTTTCTGATGAGAGGTTTGATCTTCGCGAAATTCTGCGCGACATCCACCTTACTTCCGTCGAGACCGAGAAGAATCACACATTTATCCTCTCCGAGAGATTTCCATTTGAGAACCTGATTCTGAATCAGATTTTTGATCCAACGGATCGGAGTGTTCTTCTTACCAAGAGTACCTAACGTCTGATACAAACGGGTTTCGTTCGTATCGGAAAGACGGATCATCGAAGTGGGAATTTCTCTGTGATTCACGTCGCGGATAAAATCCACGCCTGCGGCGAAGTTCGGAAACACGATCCCGAAATACTTTCTCGTTTGCGGGAGTTTGTGAACCTTGATCGTCGCTTCGGTTATGATTCCGAGCAAACCCTCGCTTCCCGCAAAGATTTGATTTAAGTCCGGTCCGGTCGACGACGCCGGTTCTCTTAAAGTTTCCACCGCGCCGGAAGGAGTGATTACTTTCAAACAAGTGAGAATCTCTTCGATTTTTCCGTAACGATTGGACTGTTGTCCCGCGCTTCTCGCCGCGATCCAACCGCCTAACGTGGAATATTCGAAGGATTGGGGAAAATGACCGAGGGTAAATCCTTTGTCGTTTAACAATTTTTCGAGTTTGGGTCCATAGATTCCCGCTTGAAATGTGGCGAGATGACTTTCCTTATCCAATGCGATCAAAGCGTCCATACGGGTCGTATCCAAAGAAAGAACGCTCTTCTGGCCTTTTCCTTTTACGACTTCCAAACCGCCGACCACGGAGGAACCGCCGCCGAAAGGAATCACGGTGATATTGTTTTTGGAGCAATATTCCAGAATTTTGGAAACCTCGGATTCTTTGCTCGGATAAATGACGCCGTCCACGAAACTTTTCAGAGTGTTGAAGGAAAGTCTAAGAACGTCGTAATAACTTCTTCCCGCGGAGTGAAGAACCCTTTCTCTGCGTTCGGTTGAAAAGTTTTTTCCACCGCAGATCTTTCCGAGTTCGCGGATCTGTGCGGGTGAAAAGGACGACTTAGGAAGTGTGATTTCTTCCAAGGCCACGGGAGGAGTTTTGCGGATATCGGAGATTTTGAATTCGTCCGCGAGAAAGGCGAGAATCTCCTGCATCTGTCCCACTCTAAAAAAATCCTGGCCGTAAGCTCCCCATGCGTTCCATCTCAGGTTATCTCTGGAATAGTCTATCTTTGCATTGAGTTCCGTATAAAACATGGTTCTAAAATCTCCGAATTGAATGATGAATGTAAAACTGTCCGAAGCACAAGAATCGGAACTCGATCGGATTTCGCAACAGAATTCCGAATCGATCCGATCAGGATGCGATCAACTTTCTGAGTTCTCGAACTCTTTCGTTTTGCGGTTCGAGTTCAAACGCCCGATCGATCAGAAACTTTGCGCGAGCCTTGTTCCCCTGAAGACGATATACGTCCGCGAGATGAATTAAATTTTTGACATGATTCGGAAAACGAAGTCTGAATCTTTCCCCGAATTCCTCCGCCTTTTTCAAAAGTTCCGAATTCTTATTTTTGGAATATTCTCTTTTGGTGAGAAGGGAAGAATACAAAAGAAGTTCGTGATCCGCCGGATCCAATTGCAGAGCGCGGTTCGCGCTTACGAGCGCCTGTGTGAGATCCCCTAACTTTTCGTAAATCCTCGCGAGCAGTCTTAGTTCTTCGGGAGAATGGGGAACGTTCGAAGAGGAGGATTCTTCAAAAATTTGAAGGGCGCCTTCAAAGTCCTTGGAAAGAACCGCTTTTTTCGCTTTGGAATATCGCTCCGAGTGGATCGGTTTGGCGGTCGATCCGGCGTACTCGATGGATAAAAGACTGTAATCGTCCGAAAAATTTCCGAAGGATAAAAGAAGATTTTCGATCTCGGACAATTCTCCCTTGGCTTCTTCGACTCTGCGTAAGAATTCGGTTTCGTCTTCGTTGATCTTTCTTTTTCCGTCCGAGCTTTCGTCCAAGATCAGATCGTCCTTACCGTCCGAACCGCAGAAGATCCGATCTCCCGGTTTCATCTGAAACAATCGAACGTAAACTTGCGCGTTGATTCCTCCCACGCCGAGTTTGTAAAAATGCGTTTCGGGGTCGATAAACGAAGCCTTACCGTCCCGATACAAAATCAACCACGGATGTTCAATATTCAAATAGTATAATGTTCCCGTTTCTTCTTCCACGAGGCCCAACACAGCGGAGACGAGCATACTTCCGTCGAAGGTTTCGAAAACTTTTTGAAGATCGGTGAAACAATCCTTCAACCATCGTTCGGGGGAACGGTTCGCCGAATCCGGATCCATCTTGGAACGGATGATCACAGAGTTGTAAACCGCGCCGAGAACGAGCGCTCCTCCCGCTCCTTGGATGGATTTTCCCATCGCGTCTCCGTTGATAAACGCCTTGAATTTTTTTCCCTGAAGAATGAGATCGTACGCGCTGAGATAATCGCCTCCCAACTCGTATTCCTTTTCGCGAAACATAAATTTCTTATATTGATTCAATGCGAAATCGATCTTAACCTGATCCCCTTCCGTTTTTTTCGCGATCAAAGGATCGAGTAAAAGGGAGGTGAGAAAGTAGTCCCCGTCCTGTTTTTCCTTTAGGTTTTGGATTTGTTCCATGTTCTCCGAAATCTCTCGGTTCTTTTCCAAAATCTTAAAGTGTCCGATGAAGTTGGAAAAACGATATCGTTCCACGATAAAACCGCTGAAGAACGCGAGCAGATAACTGATCGCCAAATTCTGCATGGAATACGAGGCTTGGTTGGTTCCGAGATTGGGATGATAGATCGCGACCGAAACGAGGAACGTGAATATCGAAAGCACATACAACGAAAAAAGAATTTTTCTCGGAAACGGCATGAACACCGCGGACATGACGACGATCTGAAGACCGGAAACATAGTTGGGATCGTCCGCGATTCTTCCCGTAAAAAAAGCGGTCGCGCTCAGAATATAAATGAAAAGAACATAGGCCCACTCGAGTCCTTTGCCGCGAATTTTCGTTCCGATAAAACGATCAACGACTAACGCGACCACAAAGAACGCGCTGAGTAAACTCAAACCGATTCTGAAATAAAAAAGTTCCGGAAATTCGGGATGAAGCTTTCGATCGGTGTCTAACGCGAATCCGAGCCAGACGAAAATCCCGATGATGGAACCGGGATAATGAAGAGTTCTCGCTTGTCTGTGAAGTTCGTCGAAGTATTCTTTCTCGTGGCGGATTCGATCTTCATTGATGTCAAATATAAGGCGGAGGTATCTTCGGACCGGATGCAAAGGATTCATCGTAGCTAAATCTTTCCAGAATTACTTTTTTTTCAATCGAGTTTTCGTTTTTAAAAAAATACGTATCGATTTATAAAATTATTGATTTTAATCCACGGATCTAAAAGCGATTGACCCGGGTCTTTTTAATAAAATCAATACCGCTATGGCTCAAAATAAAAAATTGCCTTCTACAAATTCGAAATCTTCCAAGAATTCTCCGTCTTCCGTCTACGACCTGTTAGTGATTGGCGGAGGAATTACGGGGGCTCACGTTCTTTGGGATTCCACTCTGAGGGGAATGAAATCCATTTTATTGGAAAAGAACGACTATGCTTCGGGAACAAGTCAGGCGACATCGAAGATGATCCATGGCGGTTTACGTTATTTGAAAAATTTCGAATTGGGACTCGTGAGAGAATCTCTGCGCGAAAGGGCGATTTTGGCCAGAATCACTCCGCACGCTGTTCAAACGATGGGATTTTTGGTCCCGATTTATTCCAACGCGGAAAGGCTCATGCTCAAGGTGGGAATGGAGATGTACAACGCTCTTTCCTACGACCGCAACACGAACATCTGCACGGATCGTTTGATTCCGAAATACAGCTTTCTTTCCAAGGAACAAACCGTTGTGGAATCTCCCACGATCGAGCGGGATCGACTCAAAGGTTCTTATCTATATTATGATTATCTAAATCTCAATCCGGAAAGACATACCAGCGAATTCATTTTTTCGGCGCGTGAAAAAGGGGCCGAGGCGAGAAATTATACCGAAGTGATTTCGATCTCCCGTTCGAACGACGGAATTTATACGGTGATCGCGAAGGAAAAAATTTCGGGAAAGGATCTTTCGTTTCAAACAAAAGCGATCGTAAACGCGGCGGGACCTTGGGCGGACTTCGTGGAATCCTTGGCCGGAGTTCCGATGGACAAACACTTGGTGCGCTCCAAGGGAATCCACGTGGTTACAAGAAAGATCCACGGAGACAAAACCCTCGTAACGAAGAAGAAAGACGGCACGCATCTTTTTATCATTCCTTGGAGAAACAAAACCATCATCGGCACGACGGATACGGAATATCCGGACGACCCGGATCGTTTTCGAGTCACCAAAAAGGATATGGAAGAATTGTTAAGCGAAGTCAATTATTCCTTCGGTTATACGGATCTTACTCTCGACGACGTCGATTTTTATTACGGCGGACTCAGACCTCTTGTGGAAGATCCGGGCGAAACAAAGTCCACATACAACGCGTCGAGAAAAACGGAAATCTTCGATCATAAGGATTCCGGGTTTCCCGGATTTTTTACGGCGATGGGCGGTAAATATACCACGAGCCGCGCCGTCGGAGAAGAGGTCGTGGATAAAGTGGCCGCTTATCTTCCGGGAAATTTCCGAGCGTGTGAAACCGCGACGATTCCCGCGGCGACCGGAAATTATTCGGACTTATCGACCCTCACTCGGGATCTTGGAAAAAAATTCTCCAAACTCAACGGAGAATTGATCGAAACCGCCGCCTATCGTTACGGCTCTCAAGCGTTTTCCGTTTTGGAAAAAAGTTCTTCCAAAGAAGAATTTGCCGTTCTTCAAAACGGGGAAAAGTTTTTCGAAAGTGAAATCCGTTTTATCGCGAACCGGGAAGACATTCGTTTTGCTACGGATTTCTTTTTCAGAAGATCGGGTGTGGGAGTTCCGGGTTTACCGGAGGAAAAAGAAACGAACAAAATCGTTCGTTCCTTGGCAAAACACTTGGGTTGGAACGGTGCCAGAATCGCGAAAGAGATCCGGTCCGTGGAAGATCGATATAAGATTTACTAAGATTCTTACGTTTCTAAATTTCTTTTTTTAAAACGTAAACGAGTTGGAAAGAAGAATGGACATGAAGTCCTTGATGATCTCGGAAGTGTCCGAAAGACTGATCGCTTCTCCGTCCACGATTCTTTGAACCACGGTTCCTAAGATCACGCTGATCAGAATTCGGTTCAAAGTAGGATTCGTTACTCCCAGATGTTTCGTGATGATGTTCACGTATTCCTTCATCGCGTCGGCGATCAGGGATTTTTCCTCTTCGTGATTTTTCAGACGGGAAACGTCGCAGATGATGTAGAGAAGATTTTGAAAATAAGATTCTCTCGCTTGGATCATTTGGAAAAGGGACTCGACTCTGGATTCGAGGGTTTGTCCCGGATTTCCTTTCGAATAGAGTTGTAATTCTTCGATGTCCTTGCTCAGGACGAATTTCACCAATTCCTTAAAGATATCTTCTTTGGTTGCGAAGTAGTGATACAAGGTTCCGGTGGAAACGTCGAGTTCCGTCGCGATCTCCCGCATCGAAACCGCGGAATAACCTCTTCTCGCGAGAATATCCACACACTTGGATAGGATTTCGATTTTGTATTTTTCATGATTCACTATCTTGGGCATCGGATTTCCTCGGAATTTTTTTCTCGGTAACTCGTAATACGTGATGTAAGAACCGCCTCGGCCGGTCAAGAAGATTGACTTTTAGCGGTTCTTACCGGGATCGCAAAACGATCAATAAGCGATTTTCATCTTTTTATAAACGAATCCCAACAACCAAATCGGACCGATCATCAAAAACTGAAGATCCTTAAAGAAGGAAGGTTTTTTACCTTCGATCTTATGACCAACGAATTGTCCGATCCAAGCCAGAACGAAAATCGTAATCGAAAGTTCTAAAATTCCATACGAATACGTTCCGAGCATGATCGGAAGAACGGTCGCTTGGAGAAGAACGATCACGTAGATCATCAAAGAACTGAGAAGAAACATTCCCAAGGCCAAGGACGGAGAAAGTCGGATGTAAAACGCGAGGGCCAAAACGAGAGAGATCGTCGCAAAGTTTAAATACGGAACGGATAGAAAAAACGCGGGCACGGGAATCGACCAAAGAAGACCGATGACCGTAAAATAAATCAAAGGAACGCAGATCCAATGGATGTTTTTATTGATGGGATTACGATGACTGTCCGCGTATTCGTCAAACCAAGTATCAACGGATTTCATAACAAAACTCCTTTCCGTTAAAAATTTTAAACGTTCGAAATAGAATCGCAAGTGTTTTTTATCGAACTTAGTGAATAAAATCCAAAATGTGGTCTTTAAGACATTGCTAAAGTGAATTCTTTTGTTGGAAATCCCGATGTCGCATTAAAACGAACACCGTTTATAAAATCGAAAGGATCAAGATTTGGATCCTTCCTCGGGAAGAGGCTCCGAATCTTCTTCGCCGGATTGGGTTTCCGGTTTTAGAGTTTTGGTTTCGATCGGAGCCGAAGGAGTTTCCACTTCGAGAGGCCTCGTGATTCTTTCGATGGGAAGTTTTTTTACGTGATTGGCCATTTCTTTGAGAATCGCTTCGGTGATTTGTTTCATGATCTCACCGGTGACTTCGTTTTCCAAAACCTCGGTGATCATGGAACTGATGTCCTCTCCGAGACGTTTGGAAATTTCTCCCATAAACGGAATTCTGGACAATTCTCCCAAAAGAAATTTGGATTGAAGAGATTCGTTTACCTTTGCGTTGAATTGATGCTGATGCAGTTCGAAGGCTTTTTTCGCGAGTTGGCTGTAATCCAAACGAATCATCACTTCTTCCACTCTTTCCAAAGAATGAAGAAACACCGCATCCGCGATCGTATCCACGATCACATCTCGAAATCGGAATGTGATTTCTCTCGTTACGATATCGCTTAGATTTTGTCCGGATTGACCTAGCTTGTAAAAGGCGATCAGAATTTTCATTCCTCTCAAAAGTAAAAAAGGACGAAGGAAATAAAACGGAATCACTCCCACGATTTCATACCAGTTCATCGAGAAATAGGTTCCCGGATCCTTGGATTTTCGGAACTTAGTGACGAGCTCCATCGCCCAAACGACTAAAACGAAAAAATCGAAACCGATCGTATACGCGTACAATTCTTTCGGAAGAATTTCCTTATAAGAATTGTAGATCAAAAGCAGAAGAACGTCGAAGGCGGCGAGAGAAAGTAAAAACAAATCCCTTCCCGACCCGGGCAAGGCCCGAAGCCAAAGATAAAAATGCCAGATGTTAAATTTGTTGACCCGGACCGGATAACGTTCGGAATCAGCCATTTTACTCATAATCTCCCCGGAAAGGTTGGTTTACAGCATTTACGAGAATGGGATTCTGGTCACTACAATTCCATGTCTTCTCAAGTGGCAATTGACGGTTTCAATCTGATTTATAAATTCCCCGATTTGGAAGAATGTATGTATCAGAATCAGCTTTCAAAGGCCAGACAGGGGCTTTTGGAAAGGATCGAATCGTATTCCAAGAAAAAGAAAAAACAAACCTTTCACGTTTTCTTCGACGGTAAGAAAGAAGTCGGAAGCGAGGTCTTTCAGGAGAACTTCGGAAAACTGAATGTGTATTTCAGTCGGGAACGAAAAGCGGACGACGTCATTAAGGAATTCGTTCGCACAAACGTTCGTCCCTCCGAAATTCAAGTGGTCAGTTCGGACAAAGAGATTTTTTTTCACGCAAAAAAATGGGGAGCGCATCCGATCACTTCGGAAGAATTTTCGGCGATCGTAACCGCGGAAATTTCCCCACCTAAGACGACAGTCGATGCCGAAGCGTTCAAAGATAAGGAACTGAACTCCGAAGAATTGGAATATTGGAAAAATTTATTTAGGAAAGGCAAATAACCGTGCTGTTCAACTCAGTTACCTTTGCGATCTTTTTTGCTGTCGTTTATATAATCTATTGGTCGATTCCCAAAAAGAACCGTCCCGATTTTTTGATCCTTTCCAGCGCTTTCTTTTACGTCTGGTTTTCCTGGATTTTCTTTTTACACTTCGTTCTCGTAATTCTTCTCAATTATTTTTTCTATCTTCGGATCAAAACCTCCGGCGAACATTCCAAACGGTGGATGATCGTGTCGGTCGTTTTCAACTGCGTCAATTTAGGATTCTTCAAATACTTTTATTTCTTCTCGAGAGTTCTTGCGGATCTCACGGGTTATCCGTTCTTTCAGGAAATTCAAGGAATCGTTCATATCATTCTTCCTTTGGCGATCAGCTTTTACAGTTTTCAAATGATCGCCGCCGCCGTGGACGCGAGAAGAAATCCGAACGGAGAATTAATTTCTCTCAAAGGATACTTTTTGTTCGTGTTGTTCTTTCCGGTTTTGATCGCGGGTCCAATCATGAGAACCGGAGATTTTTTTCCGAACCTGGAAAACCTCGTTCCGGACCGGGATAAAATCTATAACGGCTGTTATCTGATGATCAGCGGTTTGATCAAAAAGGTTTTGATCGCCGATCCTGCGGCTGGTCTTATTTCTCCGATCTTTTCCAATCCGGAAGTGTACGATTCCACGTCTTTGATTCTCGCGGGAATCGGTTATTCGATCCAAGTCTTCTGCGATTTTTCCGGTCTTACCGATATGGCGCGGGGAGTGGGGGCTTTGCTCGGATTTTATCTTCCCGAAAACTTCAAGGCTCCTTTTTTCTCCTTAAGCGGAAGAGAACTCTGGCAGAGATGGCACATAACGTTATCCTTTTGGCTTCGGGATTACATCTATTTTTCCCTCGGCGGAAGTAAGGTCGCTCAGTGGAGAACGCACTTGAATCTCATCCTTACGATGACGATCGGAGGTTTTTGGCACGGAGCGGATTATACGTTTATCACCTGGGGATTCTATTGGGGTTGTCTTCTCGCGGGAGAACGATATCTCGAAACCTCTCTGGGTTGGAAACTCACACCGGAAAAAAATATTTTCCTGAAAATTTTAAAGGCGTGGATCGTCTTTTTGATGTTTTCCTTCAGTGCGATTTTATTCCGTGCGGACAACGCAAAGACCATGGTACAACACGTGGTTGGGATTTTTAGTAACGTTCCCACGAAAATTCAGAACGAACTTTCCTCTTCTTCCTTGTCCTGGCTCGGCGACGCGGGAAGTCTGATCGACGGAGATTCTTTCTTTTTGCTCAAACAAATGGAGAATGTTGAGAAATTCTTTTATCTATTTTTGGCCCTGGTTCTTTTCAACTGGGTTCAATATGTTCCCGATTTTTGGAAACGATTTCGAAAATACGATCCTTGGCTTTTGACGTTCGTGGGCGTTCTTACCGTGTTTTTTCTCGCCTTGTTCTCGGAAGACTCGGGCGCGTTTATCTATTATAAGTTTTAGGAGAATAGAATGTTTCGAAATCGATTTCTTCTCGTTCCGTTTATCATCTTTATCATCGCTTTCGGTGTCGATAAACTCATCAGTTCCACCGCGTTCGAACCGTATTATTCTCTTACTCTTTCCGATTTGAACTTTAGACATAAGGAATTTCTTTTCGACGAGTTGAAGGAGTATCTGAAAAAAGAGGATCGCAAAAAGGTTCTCGTATATTTCGGAAATTCTCGCGCTCTTTTATTCAGAAACGATTATATAGAAAAAAAATATCCGAACTGGCTTTTGTATAATTTTTCCGTACCGGGCGGTTCGCCGGATTATTATCTGTATTGGTTGGAACGTTTTCAAGCGGACGGAGTGAAACCCGACTTCATTCTGATGGATGAATCGATCGAAATTTTTAACTCCTCTTCGGTTTTGACCTTGGACGAGGTTCTTTTCTACGGGCTCAGTCCTTCCTTCGTTTTCAGACACGCGGATCGATATTCCACTTCCGATCTCACGGGTTATATCGCGAAAAAATTATTTCATACGCATAAGAATCGTCCGAGGTTGAACGTGATTCGCGCGCGCGCAAAAGAAGGCGGAGCCCTCGCGAACGGTTACAGTAAACTTCGTTCCGAAATTTGGGAGAATTTGAAAACACAAAGAGGAAGCGCCACATCGGACGCGAGTCCTCGCATCGTATTGCCTCCGGAACTTTTGAAAAAAAGATCCAATACGGATTTTAAATCCTATTTAACTCCGTTTACGTTCAATCCCAAGATGCTCGCCAATCAGGAAGACGCGATTCGGATCGTAAAGGAAAGTAAGGTTCCTTTCGCGATGATTTGGGTTCGGGTGGCCCGTCCGTATTTCGAACTCTATAAAACTAGAAAGGTTTTAACAAACGAAAAGGACGAAAAAACTCCGTATGAAATCATGATTCCTATATTAACAAAATTGCATGAATCGACGGGCGCTACTTTTTGGAACATGAACGAGGATCCGAATTATAGCTGCGACGATTTCAGCGATCCCGGGCACATGTCTCCGAGCTGTTTTAACGATTACGCCGATTTTATATTCAAAAGATTGCCGAATTAAATTCATCTTTTAAGGAGAAGTAGATGATCGAACTTTTTGAATCTTCCATCTCGGGGAATTCTCACAAAGTGAGAATGTTGTTGTCTTTTCTCAATTTGAAATACGAAAGTATTTCCATCGACTTAAAGGAAAGGGAACAAAAGACGGAGGACTTTCTCAAAAAGAATCCGTTCGGACAAGTTCCGGTTTTAAAAGACAAGGACGAGGTGATTCGGGACAGTCACGCGATCTTATTGTATCTCGCGTTGGAATACGGAAAAAAAGGAGAATGGTTTCCGAGTTTCCCCGTAAACGCGGCCAAAGTGATGCAGTGGCTCGCGACTTCGGCCAACGAAGTGGGGCGCGGTCCCGCCGCGTTACGCGCTCATTATAAATTCGGACGAAAGATCAACGTGGAAGAGGCGACTTCCGTAGCTAACGATCTTTTGAAAATTCTCGAAAATCAACTGAAGGAAAGTTCTTGGTTGAGCGGCGATACAATTACGATCGCCGATGTCGCGCTTTATCCTTATATCGCGCTTGCTCCCGAAGGAAACATCGATCTGAAACCCTATACGAACATCCGAGCCTGGTTAAAACGAATCGAAGCGTTGCCCGGTTTTGTTACGATGGTCGGAATCACGTTGCAAAACGATTGATGAAATTCGAAATTTTTTAAGACCGCTCCCGTTTTCAAAAAACGTTTCCTTCGATAAAATCGGTTTGCTCTTTTCGAGGAGCAAGGAATTTAAAAAATCGGTGCAAAGAAAACTTTAAAACACATTCAAAATTTCTTGTACAAGTTCGGGGAGAATTTCTCCCGTTTTCCCTTGTAGAAACAAATCCACCGAGGAAGAAAAAGAAGAACGTTCCGGATTGATTTCCAAAAGAAGCGCGCCCGAACGTTTTGCGATCTGAGCCAAATACACAGGCATACTTACGGAACCCGAAGTTCCTAAAATCAACAAAAGATCCGTATTCTCCATCCTTTGAATGGACGCGTCGAGTTTTTGATCGTCGTAACTTTCACCGAACCAAACCACGCCCGGTCTTAAAAAAGACGCGCAGTAGTCGCATTTGGGTGGGAGAGAATTTTCGTCCGCGTCGATTCGTTTTTTGTCCTCGCGACCGCAGGAAACACAACGATTTACGAATATATTTCCGTGAATTTCGACGAGCTTTTTGGAACCGGCGCTATCGTGAAGACCGTCCACGTTCTGTGTGATGAGATAAAAATCCGGATGCGATTTTTCTAATAGAACCAGAGCCTCATGTCCCGCGTTGGGACGTTTGCTTTCTATGATGTTTCTTCTCCAGAGATACCATTCCCAGACAAGTTTCGGATTTTTGGAAAACGCTTCGGGGGTCGCGAGATCTTCCGCGCGGAAATTTTTCCAAAGGCCGTCCGCGCCGCGAAACGTGGGAATCCCGCTTTCCGCAGAAACTCCGGCCCCTACGATCGCGGTTATTTTTTTGAGTTTCTGTTTGTGTTCGAATAAGAATTCTTTCATGAAACCAGTTGCAGAGCCGATTTCACTTTGAGCATGGATTCTTCCCCGCAAAGAATTTTTACGAGTTCGAGCGAAAATTCAAAAGCGGAACCCGGACCCACGCTGGTTATGATTTTGCCGGAAATTTCCAAACGGGAACCCGTATAACCCGGAGCGTCCGAGACGATTCCCGGAAACGCCGTGAACCGATCCGATGACGTTAGAATATTCTGATGTACTAATACACTCGGAGCCGCACAGATGGCGCCGATCCATTTGTTTTCCTTTTTGGCTTCTGTGAGAAATTCGGCGATTCTTGGATCCGCTCCGAGAGCTTTTGTTCCGGGACCGCCTCCGGGAAGAACGATCATATCAAAGTCTTTGAGTCGTATCTTGTCGAGGGTCGTATCCGCGAGAATTTGAACGCCTCGGGAAGCCCGGATAGGACCTTCCTTGAGCGCCGCGCTGACCACTTCGACCGCGGCTCTGCGAAGGACGTCCACGATGATGACGGCTTCCATTTCTTCCATTCCTTCCGCGAAAGGAACCAAAACTTTTGGCATGGAAAATTCTCCTGAAACGAATTTAATCCCTAGAACCTTTCCAAGTAACGTTTAGGTTCAGAAAGTAATTCGTAATCATCGCCGCTAGAATGGCAAGCGAATCTGATAAGAATTTAACCAGAAGTCCGGAAGAATTCAATTCCAAAAGAAAAATTCTTTGATACAAAAGTTGGAACACGCTGATTTGAATCAAAAGCCCGAGAACGCTCACGAGATGAAAGAGCACAAGTCCCTGCAGAATCCGAATTCCTATATAACGTTTTTCGTAAAAGGTGAGGTAGTTGTTTAAAACGAAATTGGAAAGAATCGAGATTTCGATCCCGAACAAAACGGAACTGTAAAGCGGATTTAAAAAACGAAACGGAGTGGAGATTTCCGGAAATCGAAACGTTTCTCCGATGAGAAGTCCGAATAAATTTACGAGAACTCCGAAAGAACCCACTAAGGAATACAATAAGAACGTGGGAGAGATTTTTTTTCCGAAACGAAGATCGAGAAGCGCGATCAGATAATTTCGAATCACGGAACCGTCCAATTTCGTTTTTCCGAATTGTCTGCTTTGAAACTGGAAAGGGATTTCGGAAATTTTCGGGGTTTGTTCCGATCCATGCAAAAATTCTAATAGGATTTTAAATCCTCTCGGATTGATCTGGTCCGCGGTTTTTTGAAAGTAGGCGCGGGAGATCGCGAAAAAACCGCTCATCGGATCGGAAACCGGAATCGGCAAAAGAAACATCGCAAGTTTGGTCGCGGAGACGCTGAACAGTTTTCGAATCCAAGACCAATCGGAAGTGGAACCTCCGTTTGTATAACGCGTTCCGACGCTTACGTCGGATTGATTTTTTAAAATCGGAGCCACGAGTTCTGGAAGAATTCTTTCGTCGTGTTGCAGATCCGCGTCCATTACCACGAACACGTTTCCTTTTGCGACGGACATTCCCGAGATCACCGCGGAAGAAAGTCCTCTTCCTTCCATTCTTCGGATCACGCTCAAATTTTTATGCGAGGTTTTGAGACCTTCCGCAACTTCCCAGGTTTTATCGGGACTGTTGTCGTCCACGAGTATGATTTCGTAAGAATGGTTTTTGAGTGCGTTTTCGATTTTGGGAATGAGAATGGGAACGTTTTCTCTTTCGTTGTATGTGGGAAGAATGACGGAGATTTCCGGGTTTGCCATTGGATTTCAGAATTTAAGAAGTCGGTAAATTTGTAAATTCATTAATTAAGTGCGCACTTACTTATTTTGTCTCGGAGCGAAAGCCGAATCAAAACAAAAAAATCGTTCCAAAAATTCTTGCGAGATCCCATTTTCAAAAATTACAAATTCCTGACATTTTGAAATCGCTTTCAAAAAAGAAGAACGTAAAAATGCGAACGAGAGAGAAAAACTTTTCTCATAAATCACAGTTGTTATGAAATGGAATTCGTATGGTATTCAAAAAACGAATCCATCCTAGAGTTTGGTCCCGTCTGTTAGGCGGAATCGCGTTTTTAGGCGTTACTCATCTTTTGACTTCCTTCATCCTCAAAAGCGATCTTGAGGTTCGAAAAAATTCTCCCTTTCAAGGAGATCAAATTCATTCGCCTTATTCTCAGACGGAACACAGATGGTTGAAACTCGCGTTTCATCTTCATTCGGATCGGGACGGATTCTCCCCGTTTCGAAGTCCGCCCGAAGAAATTCAGGAACGATATTCCGAAAAGAATTACGACCTGATCGGAATCACGGATTATCTGAAAATCAGCGGAATCGAATCCGGGAATTCTAAATTTTTTCCCGGTTATGAATGGGGCAGGGACTTCAATCGAAAACACATTCTCGCGCTCGGTTCCGAAACTCCGATCCGCGATTTTTTTCCTCTCTTTGCTTCGATCGGAAACATTCAATGGACGATCGATCAGATGCAGAAGTCCGGTTCTTTTGTTGCGGTCAGTCATCCGGGTTTGGAAGGATCGATTTCTTATTCGATTCTCGAAAATCTGCGCGGCGTGGACGCGGTCGAAGTTTTTTCTCCGTATGGAAATACGTTTTCCGATTGGGTTCGTCTTTTGGATCTGGGAATTCCGATCTTAGCCGTGAGCGGGGATGATCTCCATTATTTTCCGGGAGAATCCATTCGCGCGCTGAAACTTCCTTTGTATCAAAGAATTTTTCACGAACTTACGTTTTCGGATCAGAACGAGGGAGAAGCGTTTGTTCGTTACGTCCTTCTCAACACGAATTCGGTGGATCGAAAGGAAATCGTCCGCAATTTGAAACTGGGAAATTACGTTTCGGTTGTAAAAGCGACGGATTATATGGACGATCCGAAGATCACCGAATTGAAATTGGAAAAGAATCGAATCGTCGCCGAGTTTCCGGAAACGTTCGTCAAACTGGAGTTCATCGGAAAAAACGGCAAGGTGCTCCAAGAGAAAATTCAGATGCAAAAAGCTGAATATACGTTTCGCAAAGAGGACGAATACGCGATCGTTCGCGCGGTCTTTCCTTCCGGTGTGATCTATTCGAATCCTTTTTACAGAATTTCGGAAATCAAATCGGAAGGAAAGTAAGTCTACGTCGATCGAATGGAAACGGAAGTCGAACCGCCCGCGGCGTTCGTATCGACTCCATCGATTCGATTACGGATTGATTCTACAACAGAGTAGGGCGCTTGCTCCTCCGTTTCTCTGCGCGATCCCGCCGACGTATTCGTTGTCCGAACATTGTCCCTTGTAAGAACCGAACGCCCAATCCCCCCTTTTTACCGAAGTTCGATTGTCTCCCCGATCAAACCAAATCGTTCTGCAGGAATTGCTCAAGTTTCGATTGCTCGACGCGCAGAGAATTCCGCTCGTTCCCCAATACCGTTTTGAAAATCCGGAAACGTAAAAGTTCGTCGGACATTCGTACTTCGTAAATCCGCCGGCCCAATCTCCGGTTCCGTGATATCGAGTGGAAGTTTCGTAAACGGCCTGCACGTTGTAGTTGCGATTTGGATTCCAGAGATTTCCGGTCCCGATATCCGTACAAAGCGCTTTCTGATTCGTGCTCAGCCCGTTCAAACGATAACCGTCGGGGCAGGTTCCTTTGTTGGCTCCGTTGTCCCAATCGTTTGTGAGCGTGGAAGAATTATCGTTTCCTCCTCCGATGGAAAGATTGGAGAAATGATTCTCGTGAATCGCTCCGCTTCTACCCGTTGTGGAAAGAAGTCTGTTTAAATGTTGGAACCTCCAGTCGCTTTTTAAGGTTCTGGACCAATCGCTCGATAACAGCCCCCATTCGTCGTTTCCGTTTAACGGCCAATAGGCGAAGTCCATATCTCTTTCGATCAAAACGTCCGTCAATCTCCGGAGCCATTCCTGATCGGTCGCGCCGCTGTTGGAAGGAGAGGCGCCGAACTCGCTCAACCAAACCGGCGCCGAATAATACGTTTCCGGCGTTACGACGTAACCCCATTCGTTGAACACCGTGGACTTAAACGTATTCTCGTCCATATCCCTGTATTTGATATTGTTCCCCGAAGTGGAATCGTCTCCGTTGTGGTTCGGTCCGATATACGCGTAGTTATGCGCCGCATAGACCAGTTTGTTGGAAAGCGGAAGATGCACCGGCAGATCCTTGATCGGTTTCAAATGCGGACGTTCTCCCGATCCCAAAACGGGAATCAGACCCCACCAGTTGATTCCTTCCACGACCACAAGAATATTAGGATTTTCTTGTGTAATCAAAACGCCCATATCTTGAGAAGCTTTGTGCCAATCGTTTTGGTCATTCATTCCCCAGTTTGGACTATCGGGTATATGCGTATCTCCTTTTCGCATCGTTCGAACCTCGTTGCGAAGATCGGCTCCCGCGACGAAAGGATTGTTTTTATAGCGGCGGATCATCGTAAGCCAATCGGCTTGCCACATTTCGACCGTTTGATTGTATGCAAAGGAAGAACCGGTATGATACCAAAGTCCGTTGTAGTCGTAACCGCAACACCATTCCGAAAACGTTGTGTGGTTGTTGAGAATCACGATGATTCCCGCGGAAGTCAACGCTTGCACCGTCGCGTCGTAAACTTCCAAAGGAGTTTTGCCGAAAAACTGAGGATTGGCCGCGACCGATTCGTTGGAAACGGGTTCGGTTCGATGGAGCATTAAATTCGAGAAGGGGAGTCGCACCGAATTGAATCCCCATTCTTGTATGAGAGAAACGATATGTTCGATCGGCTGTTTGTCCAAACCGGCGACCACGTATTGAGTATCGCTGGCCCCATACCAGTTCACGGACTTTAACCGAAAACGATTTTGACCGGAGTCGACGATGTATCTTCCATCCGTGCTCAAAGGAAGACTCGAACTTTGTGTGGTCATAAAAAAAGAAGAAGCGTTTCTTCTTAAATTGTTGGCCGCGTCCGCGTTCCATCCGAATTGATTCAACGCCAAAGGAAGAATCGCCCTTGAATCGTTCGTAGAAGAATTAGAATCACATCCTTGGATCCAAGTCGAGATCCAAAGAATGAAAATCGTTCTCCAAAAAATTCGTTTGGGCCCTTCGGCCGATTTGTCTTTCCGCATCATTGTACTCTCTCCATTTTTCTTTTTAAGGAAGAATACAATCCGCGCTTATATCGAAGTCAAATCGTCCTTATAAAACCCTTATATTCCAAAATCTGTAAGAGCCTTGAGTCGTTCAATACAGACCCGATCCGAATTCGTTTGAGTTGGATGCGGCGCCTCCGATTCCGCCGCCCAACGCGGAACCGAGGATTACGTAGTTGGCTCCGGCCGGATTGTTCGTGATCGGGGTCGCTCCTCCCACGGAATGATAGATTCGAACCGTCTCGGATCCGTTGATCAACATATCGGGAAGTCCGTCTCCATTGACGTCGCTGATCGCGAGAGGAATTCCCGGCCCGTTGATCAGAGAATTGACCCCGTACAGAGCCCCGGTTACCATCGTAACGTCGGCGGCAGTTGTATCTCGAATGGCTGCGGAGGCCGCCGAGTTCATATAAACATAAACCGTGTTCGGTCCCGGCGCGGCTGAAACGATAATCACGTCCGCTCTTCCGTCCAAATCTAAATCTTTTACGGCCAAGGTGATTCCTAAGAATTGTCCGTTGATTGCGTTGATTCCGGTATAAACTCGAATTGCCGCTCCGATGTTTGCGTTTGCAACACCTCCGGCCCCCGCGGAATTAAAAACCGTAACTCTTCCTTGTTGGTTGAGATTCGGATTTCCGACTTGGATAAAGAACGGAGCGCCTGCAATTACGTCGGCATATCCGTCTCCGCTTACATCCGCAACGGCGACCGTATAACCGTATTGAGCCGCACCACCCGGTCCTGCAACGGCCGGGTTTCCGGTGTTGTTTGTAAGAGTGTTTACGGCCGCGGTTAAACCTGCACCGGAACCGTAATACATATAAATTCTTCCCCAATCGACTCCGGTCCCGCTGTTGAATCCGGGTGCTCCGACTGCGATATCGTCTTCGTTTCCTCCGTTGATATTTCCGGAAGCAAGGGAAAAACCGAATCGTTCGTTGGCCGCGGCGCCCGTTTTGAACGAAGAAGCTCCGGCACCGGCACCGGTTACGGTGACGTTTGCGATTCCGGTAGCTCCCGCAGAATGGAAAACGTATATTCTTCCCATCGAACCGTTGTAACTCGGAGCTCCGACGATCACGTCCGTATAACCGTCTCCGTTGATATCTCCCGTTGTCAAAGTGTCTCCGAATCGATCGTTGGTTCCGTTTGTTCCGGTAAGAGTGTTGTTCGCAAATGCCGCGAGCGTCGGCGTGATTCCGATCGTTCCGGAAGAATAGAAAATATAAACCCTTCCGTTATTGGTTCCCGCGCTTTGAAACTTAGGCGCTCCGACGATCACGTCCGCATATCCGTCTCCGTTGAGATCGCCCATCGTGACTGTTTTACCGAATTGACTCGCGGCCGTTCCGACGATGATCTTACTCGCGAACTGCGCGCTTGGAATCGTAATTCCTGCGCTTCCGGAAGAATGGAAGATATAAACCAAACCCTGTCCGTATTCGGGGGCGACTAAGTCCGTATAACCGTCGCCGTTGATGTCCCTGTTGGTTCCTTTTCGGACCGTAATCAAAGGAGAGGTTGCGACGTTGTTCGAGGTGTCCTTGATTCTCACTTGGATCGTATGTTGAGAATTGGATTTCCAAGTCGTGTTTCCGATCGGAAGTTGAAATTTCCAATTTGTGGTTCCGGTTGCGGGAGCATAAGCTCCCGAATCGATGGAGATTTCGACTAACGCAACGGAACGGTCGTCGTTGGAAGTTCCGATCACAAAACCGGATTCGACGACGCTGTTGTTTCTTAGATTTTGAATCGTAACGGTCGGTGCGGTCACATCCGGCCCCAAACCGGTTGTAAAGTTCCAGGTATAGGGAACCGCAACCATGGAATTGTTCGCGAGGTCTTTTACCGCTCCGATCGTTGCGGTATAGGTGGTTCCCGCGTTCAAAGGAGTTGCCACGTTCGGGACAAAGGTCGCGGATGCGCCGGAACAATTCACGGTTCCTCCGATTCCATTGTTGATCGTAAAGTTTAAGGTGGAACAATCGACGGTTTCGTTGAAAGCAACGGTGATGTTCGAGTTGACGGCCACGTTAGTCGCACCGGAAGACGGGCTCACGAGTGAAACCTGCGGGGGAATCAAATCGGGTGCGGCACCCGTTGTAAAGCTCCAGGTATAAGGAGCGATGGAATTGTTTGCGGCATCGGTTACGGCAGCGGAAATTTTGGCCGTATACGTTGTGTTATACGCTAATGCGGCCGTCGGAGCTAGGGCGACCGTATTTCCGTTGCAGGTGATATTGAGCGGGATCGTAGTCGCCGGTGTCAACGGATCGTCATCTAACGTAATACTTCCCAATCCTAAAATACTTCCGCAACTCATGGTCTCGTCGAAGGCGATGCTGATTCCTGTATTGACGGAAATTCCCGCCGCGCCGTTTGTCGGAGTTACGAAAGAAACGTTCGGAGGCGTCAGGTCCGGACCGGCTCCCGTTGTAAAATCCCAAGAGATAGGAACGATCGGATTGTTTGCTTTGTCCAATGCTCCAGCGTTGACTTCCACCGTATAAGTCGTGTTATACAATAGAGGATTGACTGCGTTCGGAGTCCAGGTCGCGGAGGTTCCGAAACAATTCACGCTTCCCAAAAGATAAACTCCGGTCGCTTGTACTTTCAATCGAAAGGAAGCCGTATTTACGGAAGCACAAAGCATCGGTTCGCTGAAGACCGCGGTTGGAATCGTGTTGGTCCCGATTCCAACCGCATTGTTTGTCGGTACGGTAAACGTAACCGTCGGGGCCGTGGAATCCGGGGCCGTTCCCGTCGTAAACGTCCAACTCGTGTTTGCGGTGGGATTGTTTGCAAGATCCGTGATCCCGTTGCTGACGTTTACGGTATAGGTTGTGTTATAGGACAAGGCTGCGGTCGGTACAATCGAAGCGGTGGTTCCCGAACAACTTACGTTTACTGCAACCAGGCCGGGAAGCATCGGATTATCGTCCAAGGTAAGATTTCCCGCGATCGTTCCACACTGAATCGTTTCACTAAAGGCAACGCTGATTCCCGTGTTCACCGAAACCGCTGTTGCGCCCGGACCCGGCGAACTAAAAGAAAGGGAAGGCGGCGTACTATCGGGACCGGCTCCCGTAGTAAACGTCCATGTTTGGGGAAGAATGGGGTTGTTTGCAAGATCCGAGATAAACGAAAGAACGTTTACACGGTACGTCGTATTGGGCAAAAGAGGGTTGTTGGGAACCAGGGTCGCATTGGATCCAAAACAATTCACGGTGGAAGGTTCTATGACCAAGGTCGTATCATTCTTAAGAATGAACGTGCTGTTATCGACGGTGGTACAATCCACAGTTTCGGAAAACGCGATTTGAATCGAAGTATTGTCGGGAACGAGACTGGCTCCGATCGAAGGAGTTCTCAGAGATAACATCGGCGCCACTGCGTCGACCAAGGCCGAGGTGGTAAAATTCCAAGTTAGATCTTCTTTTAAGGATTTTCCGGTCGTGGACTGAATGTCTTTTTTGATTTCCACGGTATACGTTGTGGAAGAAGAAAGATTTGCGTTCGGGGTAAGAACCGCGCTTGTTTCGCTCAACGTTAGGTTTGCCTGAATCGGAACACCGTTTTTATGAAGAATAAATGTGGAAGAAGTGATCGTGGCTGAATCGAAAGCCGCGTTGAACGTAACTTGAATCGAAGTGTTGAGAGGAATGTTGGACGTTCCCGAACCCGGCGTGATCTGGGAAACGAAGAACGAATTTGAATTTCCGACGAGATCGAGATAGGCTAAGAATGGAAGTTTGTTTTTATCTCCGGTTACACAATTTAAGGTCCATGTAAAAAATAAAATGGATACTACAACTTTTCTGATCGTAAACATATAAACCTCCAAACAAAAGCGATCGGCTTTTTATATTTTTGCCAAAGCTCGAAGGAAGATTAGCATTCACGTTCATGAATTTCCCCTTATATTATAACATGAATTTACGAGGCTCATAATTCACAGTCATTGGTGAAGAATTTGCGATTTGATTTTCAAGTTTGCTAAACCGAAATCCATATTATAAACTGGATTTCGGTTTAAGCATGTTTTTCCGTTTGAAGAACGTATCCAGTGAGTGAGACTTTCTCAAACGTTTCTCATGGAATAAAAAACGAGTTATGGTATATCGAATCAGTGGAGCCAAGTTTTGGAAGACAGACCCATTACTTCCGATAATACATATTATGTCTCATTACTGGAGTTTCCCAAATAAAATGGTCAAAATCCGTTTAAAATCACTCCAAAACCAAGGATCCGTGTTCTCAAAAGCCGCTTTTTCCTCCTATCAGAACGCAAAAATCAATTCTTCCTTGCTTTATAACTTGCTGTTTGAAATTTCATCCTGCCTTTTCCTTCGAGATCTTTCGACAAAAGGAACGGAAGCTACTTTATAAAAGTATAAAATACTAATTTTCTTTTTTTATAACTCCCAATTCTTTGCGCTTGCTTCAGTTTCGAAATAGGATTGAAATTCCGGATTCAAAAAGAATCTTTCGCGCATGAAAAAACAAACCACTTTTACGTTTCTTGCAGCGATCGTCTGCATTCTCCTTTTAAACACTGGCTGTAACTCCCAGGATCCGATATCGTATAACAACAAAATCATGGAAATCATGAACGGTTCTACGGATGACATGGACGCTCTAAACGACGCAATGGGAAAAGATGACTACGTCACTGCGGAATCCATAAGAAAGACCTGGGAAGAGAAACTGACAAAGTCAGCTGAAAGCCTAAAAAGTATCGGCGATTTTAAAGGAGATTCTAATCTTAAGAATGTTTCTATCAAAGCCGTTGAAACTTACAAAAATAGTGTGGGTAGCGACTACAAACAAGTGATCGAATTGCGTTCCGGTTTAAAAAGCGGAACCAAAGTTGACGAAAGTAAAATTGATTTTCTTTTGAATAAGATCAATGTCGATTTTGAAAAAGCCGGCTACGAGTTGAACTCCGCTTCGGACAAGTTCGAAAAGGACTATAACAAGTAAGCCGAGTCCGTTGCTTTCGATGGAATTCGTATCTCTATGCAAAAGCGTCGTCGGAAAAATCCGGCTGCGCTTTTTTTATGAGTTACTCAAAGAATATTAGGAGATATTAAAGAATTCGAAATTCGCTCGAAATTGCGGATCGCGTAAAATCGAGCGTTAAAAAGGAAATAGGATTAGTAATACTGACCGAGAGTGATCGTAACGATCGTTTTTCCGTTGTCCTTTTTGTTGATACATTCGCATTTTACCTGAGCCGATTGGCTGTAGTAACCTTGGCTTGCGGAAAATCCGGGAGCCGCCTTACAGCTCTTATAGAGTCCCTCGTTCACCAAACGGTTGCAAGCTTCTTGGATCGCCGCCGCGGCGTCGCTCGCCTGAGAAAAAACCTTTCCCGGAACCAAAATTCCTGCTAAAATCAAAGTCACAAATAACGCTCGTTCCACCCATCTTTGAACCACGGAAATTCCCTCGCTTATGAACTGAAAATAGATAATTCTCTCGTCTAAAATTTCAAGATTTTATTTTCTGAATTGTCGATTTATCAACAATTTTCAGAAATAAATTTTCATATAAAAAAATAGGAATTTAGGACTATGAACCTTCTGCCTTTGAGAACTGTTGTGTATATTCTGGTGTTATCGTTTACGTTCTCCTTAGGAGCGCAACAAGCGGCCGTTTCCGAAGAAAAATCCTTAGAAGAATATAAGGTAAAAAAGAACGATTCTCTGACCAAGATCGCGAAGGAAGTTTTGAACGATCCGGGAAAGTGGAAAGAATTTTTAAAATACAATCAGATTCAAAATCCATCCTTGATTAAGGAAGGAATGGTTCTCAAAGTTCCCGTTCACTTGAGAAAGGTCGTCGAAATCGAAGGACAACCGATGGCCGCGTTGGAACTCTTTCACGGCGTCGTGGAATATTCTAAAAAACCGAAAGAAGGATCTCCCGTTTGGAATTCCGTTTCCAGAAATCAAATTTTAAGAGACGGAGAAAGTTTAAAAACCGGAGCGAAATCCGGAGCTTTCTTGGCATTCGTCGAAAACGAAACCAAGGTTAAGATTTTCGAAAAGTCGAGCTTCAGCGTTTCTAAAAAAGCCGCGCCCGAAATTTTTCTGGAAAACGGACAACTGCAAGCGGACGTAAAACCGGGACTTTTAAAAACCTCTAAAAAGGTCGTTCAGAAATTGGTGATCAGCACGCCCGTCGCGGTCGTCGGCGTAAGAGGAACCAAATTCTACGTAAACAACGAAGGTGAAGAACGAACCGACGTGGGATGTTTTGAAGGAACGGTTAACGTTGCCGGTTCCGGTAAGGACGTGGACGTAAAAGCGGGCTTCGGAACGTACGTGGAAAAAGGAAAACCTCCCGTGGAACCGTTTCCGATTCCGAGCAAGATTCAGATCGAAAAGGATTTTCAAAACAAATGAGAATCTTAAAATATCTCTGGATCGTTTTCATCCTGATTTCGTTCGGAATCGCATTCGCCCAAGAAAGAAAAGAATTGGAACTCAAGTGGAAAGCCGACCCGGCCTCTCAATCCTATCGAGTTGAATTTTCAAACACTTCCGATTTTCAAATCGTACTGAGAACAGTTTCTGTCAACGATCGAACGATTCGATTCTTCCCCGAATCAAACGAGCGATATATCAGAGTCGTCGGCATCGGACGCAAAGAATCCCGAGGCGAACCTTCCGAGGCGATTCTCATCGATTCACTGAGACCTTTCGTAAAACTCGAACGCAAAGCCCCGTCTCAGGACAAGGCGATCATTCTATCTCCGACTCAAAACGAGAAGATCGTTTTGGACAATCCGAGTTCGGGTAAGAATGGGGTGAAGGTGTTCTTCCGAGTCAACGAGGGGGAATGGAAAGAATACCAAGGAACGATCAGCGGACTTCAGGAAGGAAAAAACGACGTCGAGTTTTATTCCGAGACGGCTTCGGGGGTTAAGGAAACCACAAGACTTATGGAAGTCGTTCAAGATACGAAAAGACCCGAGATCCGAGTGGAAATCGGCAAAGGGTTTAAGTTGGAATCCGTTTATGTGACGAGAAAGGATCAAACGTTAAAGGTGGAAATCGCCGATGCCGTTTCCGGCGTTGCCGATTCCGAATTTTATTTTTTACAGAACGGAAGAAAAACTCAGGTCAATCCGATTTCTCAAAACAAAAACGATTATACGTTTATCCTTCCGGATTCGATCGAAGACGGGAGTTTTGGAATCGACGTAAAAGCAAAGGACCAAGCGGGAAATAAAACCGAAGAAAGTTTTTTCGGAATTTTGGATTCCAATCCTCCGATTTGCAGAATCAGCCCGAGGCTTTCCACGGGAGAATTATTCCCGATCGGAACGGAGATTCAAATCCAGTGCGAGGATTTGATCTCGGGTGTGAGATCGATTCAGTTTAGTCAAAACGGAGGCGAGTTTCGAAACTACGCGGAAGGACTTGTTTTGGACGCGGGCAAACACAGTTTCGAATTTAGGGTCACCGATAAGGTCGGAAATTCTTCCTTGATCAAAGCGCAATATACGATTTTGAATCCGACTCTGGAATCCAAGGTGAAGATCAAAACACAAACTCCGTCGTCCGCTACGACGAAGTGAATTTGTGCGGCGAATTTATCTTACCAATTCGAATTCCGATTAATTTTCGGATTGAACACTGAGAACTCGTAGCTCGGACGCTTGTGTTTTGATTTTTACGATTTCTTCCTGAAGCAAACCGGAATCTTCGTTGATCTCGTTGATTTCGGTTCCAAGGTTTCCTATCGTTTGTACCATTTCTCTTTGACCGAGCATTTGTTCTTTGGTCGATCTGAGAATTTCCTCCGAAGTGGATTTGATTCGGTTCACTTCGGAAACGAATTTTTGAATGATCGATTTTTGCTCGAGATAAAATAAATTCATCTTATCGATTCGATCCACGGTTTCCAAAATTTTCAATTTTTGATTTTCGGTCATGTCTCCCGTTTCGGTGGAAGCGATTCTCGCTTCTTCGATAAACTTACGGGATTGATTGACGATCTCAGAAATCGACTTTGCGTTTCCGGAAGTAAACTCCGCGAGTTTGCTTACTTCGTTTGCGACCACCGCAAAACCTCGACCCGCAACCCCTGCCCTCGCGGCTTCGATCGAAGCGTTGAGCGCGAGAAGATTCGTTTTATCGGCGATCTCGCTCATGATCCGATTGATCTCGTCGACTCTGTTAAACGAATTCGTAATATCGACCAGATAGGATTTCGTTTTTTCCGCGGCGATCGTGACGTTCTCCATATCCGCTTTATTCTCTTTTGCAAAAATCGCAAGAGCCTCGCTTAGGGAAGCGCTGTTTTTTAAGATCTCGTCCAACTTTTCGGAACTGCCCGCGAGTTCGCCCAAACTCAGGTTCTGGGTTTCGATCGAATGCGCCGTGCTGGAAGAAGACGCGGAAAGTTCTTCGATGACGGCATTGACTTCTTCGATCGCGGCGGCTTGGGATTCCATCTTCTCGCCGGTTCGATTGATAAAGTCCGCGAACTTACGGATGGACGCTTCTAAATTCTCCGCCGAACTTTCCAAAATTTTGCGATCCTGTGTGAGTTTGTTTAAGAGAACCTGAGAATCCTGATACAATCTCGAACCTTCGTCCGTGAGTTTGCCGAATAGTTTCATCAACTGCGAAAGAATGATGCTCGCCGTAAAAACGAAAGTCACCTTCACGATCTGCACCGAAAAAATCATATGACCCGGAACCTTTCCGAGCTCCGGATTTTCGGTGAGAATCATTCCTCCCTTCCAAGCCACGAACATGGATGCGATGATTCCTAACGCGGCGAGAACTCCGATCCAAAGGACGAACCCGCGTTCTCCCAAGAAGGAAGAATAGATCATCACGTAAAAATAGATAAAGAAAATGAGCATGTTGGCGAGAATCCCGGACGAAACGGTCGGTTCGATGGAACAATCGGCCATTAAGGTTAAGGAAAGAATGTTCACATCCAAGAGAACTAACGTCTTTTGAAATCGAACCCCTACTTTTCCGGATCGATGGAGAATGAATTCCAAGATACAATAACTGGCCATCAAGGCGGTTCCCACAACGTGCGCGATCACCTGAGTCGGATGATTGGTTTTGGAAACGCTGAGTAACGTAAGAGAAAATAAGATCACCAACCCGAGCCGGATTCGATTGATAACAACGGCTCCGTCCTTCCAAATCTGATGGATGGAGGATTTTTGGGATTGGGCCGGATTCTGCATGAGAATTCTCCTGTGAAGAAGTTCATTTTGAAAGCGAGGATTAAAAAGAAAAGCAAAAACTTCAGAATTATAAAAAGCAAAAGTCTTCGATTCAGCGTAAAAGAATTCCGTCGTGGTAAGTGAGGGTCTTGAGAGATGCCTCCTAACGTAAGAATGTTTGACGTTCGTATGTTTTGTCGTATTCGAAAAGATCGATCGTGAAAAAGAAATTTCTTAGATGCACTGCATTCTCGTACATCTAAGAAACGAATTAAGTATCATTGGAATTTTGTTGAGATTTATTTTTTGGATTCTGCCACGATGGATCCGCGAACCTGCCCTTCCGTTCTATCGATTGTTTTGATGAGAATGTAGAGTTTTCCGGCGTTCAGATCCTTTTTCTGATTTACGTTTAGGTCGCAAGAACCCCAATCCTTCCACGGACTGTTTGTCGCGTTGTAAGGAGGTTTGAATGTGCAAAGAGGAGCTTCCGTTCCTTCCGTAAGAATTAAAATTTCGGTCGCGTTGCTTCCGAAGTATTCGTAGGAACCGGAGATTTTAAGTTTGCTTGTCTCGTCGTCGAGAATCGCATCCACGCTACCTCTTGCGTTCACGTTCAATTGAGCCGCATCCTT